>DATJGE010000073.1:0-228054 GCA_035495295.1 Nitrospira sp.
GAAAGATCTCTCGACAATTCGTCTTAGAAGGAATAGTTCAAGCCGAATGTGAGACCGTGGCGGTACGACTGAAACTCCGTGAGGGAAAACTGATTGGAGGTTCCGTCGCTGTTATGAAAGGTCACGTTGCCGTTAATCAACTGATTCCAAAATACGCGATACCCCACGCTGGCAAAAAGATTCCTGACGATCATCACCCGTGCTCCGACTTCGGCATCACCGCCGATCCCGTACCCCAACATCGACAAGCTCGGATTTTGGCTCAGATCAGGGCGGAGATGATGGACGTCTGTATTATCGAGAATGCTCACCGGAATGAAGGTCATTGTACTTTGGACGCTCAACCGGCGCGTGAACCGGTATTCAACGGTGCCTCCCACCCGGATCGAGTGCCACCGGGTCGTATTGGTGATGACCGGAATCGCACTGCTCAATGACATATTGGGATTACACAACGGATCCGTTTTGGGCGTGCTAGGGTCCAGATCCTGTGTCTGTCCCGCCGTCGTGCAAGTCGTCTGCGTCAGACCATTGGCCGTGAAGCGCTGATACCAATACTGATAGCCGCCGAACACATCAACATATCCCCGTGAGTTACGGAACTCTTTGACACGGCCGCCGAAATCCGTATTGAGATACCACGTACTATTCCCCGTGAGATCGCTCGTCGTGCTCGACGACGGGGCCCCGCCATCGGCAACCAAGTAGTCGTTATCCGTCAAATGCCCTCCTCCAATCACACCGTAGCCTGCGGTCAGCCGGCCGAACAGCCTCGGAGTGAACCAGAAGCGCACCGTCCCCTCGAGGATGTTGGTGCCGGTGTCTTTGTACGTCAGCTTGGAGGTCGGATTGCCCAGCCCTGGAATGGACGACGCGTTATGCGACCACGTCGTTTGACCCTGCGTTGCGACCCAGCCGCCAAGGCCGAATTCCCATCTTGAGCGCTTCTCTTCGACAGCAGTCTGAGCAATCGCCTGATTCGCGAGCGCTAGCAGAAGTGATCCGGCCGAGACCCACGCAGCGACACTGCGCAACCTCATCGCCGGGCGCCCCCCCGCTGGATGGTCACCGTATCGATACAGCGCTCCACCGTCTCGGGCATCACCCGCTGACAGGCCGACCGGACGTCTTCAAGTGTGAATTCGCGTTGCACCGTCGCAGCCCACCACACGAGCCAAGTACCGAGGGCGAACGCCACGAGGATACCGACGCACCATTGGACGACGAGCGTGACTGGGAACACTGAGGGCGCCGCCTCGACCGCTGGCAGCGCAACATCGGAGACAACATGAAGATTTGCCATTTTGCCTACCTGGCGGCTGAATACCGCTTGACCTATCCTACTGGAGTTTGGAGAATCTGAACATTATTTAATTATTCTTCTGCTTGTGAGCCGCAAGTCCTGGGCAATGCTCAAAGCTGCACAATAGCGGCTGGTCTACCCTACTGCAGGTTTTTTGCATCGGCCGTCACATCGTCGAAAATTTCAAGGAAATTGGCGCCCAGACTGGTCCCGTGTCGCGTGACAGAACAATGGCATGTGCGTTGCTTACGTCTCGACTTGACAGAATCACAGGAGGAGCATCATGGGAAGAACACACGGCGTCGAGACGTTTGCTGCGCGTTGTCGTCTGGCTGGGCGCGTCTCTTTCATACTTCTCGTCATGAGCTGCTCCATCATGGTCTCGGAGACGTTCGCCGTTTCGGTATCTCCAAACACATTGAGGTATAGTGCCACGAGCAGCAGCCCCATGCCAGCGTCGCAGACACTCACGTTCAACAAGAATTCGATCGTGTCGAAGAATTGGACAGTAACGGGCAACGCTTCATGGATTAGCGTCAGTCCCTCAAGCGGCACCATCGCGCGAGAAAAAGATCAGGTCTCGGTGAGTGTCAACGCTTCGGGGCTGGCGGCAGGCACATACAGTGGCGTGGTGAACATCAACGTTGGAGGCCAACTGACGACTGTCCCCATTTCCCTCACAGTGGCAGGCGGCACAGTGACGCCCACACCCACACCCACACCGACAAGCACAACCCCGACACCCAGCTTACAAATTAGTCCGGTCAGCTTGAATTTTTCTGGCACTGCCGGAGGTGTCGCTCCGCTTGCTCAGACATTCAATCTCAGCAATCCGAGCGGCGGAACATTGACTTGGACGCTCACTGAACCTGCGGCCTGGCTTGGGCTCAACATTGCGAGCGGCACTACGACGACGGAAGTTGATGCGATCAGTGCAAACGTCTCAATCACTGGGCTTGCCGCCGGAACCTATAATACAGCGATCACCGTATCCGCGTCGGGAGCGACGAATAGTCCACAAATCATTCCTGTGACTCTTACCCTAAGCGCGCCAGCAACAACCGGAACGGCAGCCCTGAGTTGGGATCCGAGCACTGATACGACCTCGACGAAATACAACGTGTACATGGGAACTCAGCCGGGTGTCTATGGCGCACCGGTTTCTGTGGGACTCGCGACCAATTACATGGTCTCGAATCTGACAAGTGGCAAGACCTATTATTTCTCTGTGACCGTCGTGAATAGTGCGGGGAGCGAGAGTCCGCATTCGAACGAGGTGTATAAAGTGGTTCAATAACGACGATTCGCGCCTGGACGCCATTTGCCTCCGTCGACAGAAGCACGGCTGGCATCCATCCCCACTAGCCTCGGTATTCCTCCCACACCGGTCTCCGTATTCTTTGAATAGTCCCTCTTGACCCGACGGCATAGAACATGGCACAAAGCAGGTCCGCCGAGGCTCCCGCCGACGCGACTCCGCATAAGGCCTTGATTTCCTAGGCATGCGCCCGTAGCTCAATGGATAGAGCACCAGACTACGGATCTGGGGGTTACAGGTTCAACTCCTGTCGGGCGCACCACTGAATCAATTACTTCCACAGATTCCTGGTTTTCCCATTTCTGGTCAGTCACGGTTCCAATCAAGGTTCGTCAATTCACTTCGAGACCCATTCGGCTCTAGACGCTCGCCGGGTGTGACCTCTTAACACCTCGGTGTATCTCTGGCCGGACTATGGCCCTAATGAGCCTCCTCAGCGAGTTCCTGTGTAAAGGCAAGGAACTGTGTCGGCGGATGCGTTCTCCGGAAGGATCAACCCTGTCCAGAGCAGATCTTCAGTTATTGAGAGACCAGCTGCAAACTCTCCATCGTGAAACGGTAAATCTGCTCAACCAGAAGGAAGAAAGTCAGTAACCGGCCTGGTGTTGCGAGGGTGGACGCTTTACCACCTTCTTCCCTGCCTTGCGCGAGTATCCGATCAATAGAACTTCTTCCTTACTCAGTGATACTGGATTCTGCTTCAGCCATTAGCTGCTCACATGAGGACTGAAGTGAAAACTTGTTTCTTAAGACGCATCGCGGGAATCCCTCCGGTCAGTGAGCGAGGAATATGCTGCACTTCCGGGAGCAGTCAACTCGTCTGACACAGTTCGGTTGGAACAGTAGACCAGACATCCGCACTAGCTTCTGAACACCGGCCTTGCTAGGAGCAGTTCCATCGATTCCTAGGGATCAGCCCAGTGAAAATATGGCCAAGACGTGTGGTAATTCCGCGCCCACTATGAGACATGCCTATTTGCTTACAAAGAGACCCTTAACTTGTTTTAACTTGCAAAGCATCGACTCGCTCTTGACCCGCCACCCTCCTCCTTCTCTTTTCTCGATCTAATCGTCAACACAAGACAATCACTTACGCCAATTGAGTAGCGCAGGAAGTCGTGTGCCTTTTTCGGCCTCAATTTTCACGGGAGGGAACTATGAGTCTCAGCGCGCGTACACCGTTCGCGTTCGTGCTTCTGTTAGTGTTCGTCGCGTTTTTGTCGGACGATGTGCAATCCCAGTCACGCGGATTTACCGCCCAAGATCCAGGTGTCAGAATCGGTGGGAATGGAGCCGGCGGCATGCTCCAAGGGCTCACGTCAATCCAGCAGCAGGCGTTTAACGCGGGCCGATTGGTCATCCAGGAGGTGGCATCAGTACAGGGTACGTTGCCAGATACAGAATCTGGGCTTGGCCCCCGATTCAATCTCGATAGTTGCGCCGGTTGTCATGCCCAACCAGATGTTGGTGGAACCAGCCCGGCGCTCAATCCCCAAATCGCCGTGGCCAAAAAAGCCGGGGCAATAAATGCAATCCCGCCGTTTATTACAGCCGACGGTCCCGTACGGGAGGCGCGATTCAAATTCAATCCCGATGGCACGCCCGATGGTGGTGTGCACGCGCTGTTTACGATTACCGGCCGCAGTGATGCTGGCGGCTGCTTTTTGAGTCAGCCGGATTTCCAGACGGCAGTGGCCACCCAAAATATTTCATTCCGAATCCCCTCCCCCGCCTTTGGTATCGGCTTGATCGAAGCAATCGACGACACGACGATCCTGGCGAACCTGCAAGCGAATGCTGCCACAAAACAGTCCCTAGGTATTGGAGGCCGACCAAACCGAAGCGGCAACGATGGAACGATCAGCCGATTTGGATGGAAGGCGCAGAATAAATCACTCGAAATCTTTTCCGCCGAGGCCTATAACGTCGAGCAAGGCGTGACGAGTGATCTCTTTCCACAAGAGCGCGATGGGACGAACGGCTGCCAGTTCAATGCCACTCCTGAGAGTCCCACGAACTGGACTTCGCTCAACCCTATCGATGTGCCAAGCGATGTGGTGAAGTTCGCGGTATTCCTGCGACTGCTCGCCCCTCCGACGCCGTCCACAGACGATCCCACAACCGCCCGCGGGCGCAAGCTCTTCGAAGATACGGGCTGTGCCTCCTGCCATACGCCCACACTCCATACTGGAAAGTCATCGGTCGGCGCCCTGCAGAATCAAGACGCGAATCTCTTTTCGGATCTCTCGTTGCATCACATGGGACCAGCTCTGGCCGATGGCATCAGCCAGGGTTTGGCCGCGGGAGACGAATTTCGAACGGCGCCACTGTGGGGGCTCGGAAAGCGCATTTTCTTTCTGCACGACGGACGCACGAAGGATCTGTTGGCAGCCATCCAGGCTCATGCGAGCCCTGGCGCTGGTGTGTTTCCTCCCTCTGAGGCCAATCAAGTCGTCAGTAATTTCAATGCACTCAACGAGATGGATAAACAAGTTGTGCTGAATTTTCTGCGATCCCTATAACCATTTCAACGCAACAGACTGATGGTCTGAAGGTATGCTTACCCTTCCTTCTGACTGTACTGTGCGGTCTACCGTAGGGGGCCATCACTGGCAGGTGCGACATCATGGGGTGTGATTCGGCTGGCACAAGCGCTCTTAGATGCAAGGCAGTTAGAGAACATTTTCCAAGGCGGCGCCTTGCATCGTCGGATACACCTCCAGTGATGGCATTCGAGATCGATTCGTTTCTGCGTTCAGTTTCTCGATGCCGGGTGCTAACGGACAACCTGCCCCATTAGGCCGTATCTGTCCTGACCTGTAAGGGCGGACTAGCAAGTGAGACTTAGCAAATCCCTTGCGACATCTGGCTCTTTTTAGGACGAACTCCCAGCAGCTTCGTCAGAGGCCCTGGAGAAGCATCGTCTGGGTGGACGCATACTGCCTGCACTTATACGGTCTGCTCCTTGCAGATCGCTCCTTGCAGATAGTGACGTCGAGTGTGGCGTTGAGTTGAGGCGTTGAGTTGAATGGACCAGCCAAAAAGCCGCCGCTCACCAACGCAGTCGACAATACTACCGACCTCACGAGACCATGTTTAAACAAAACCGCATAGGCCGCCGGCATTTCCTGGGCAGCATTACCTACTTCGTCGCGGCAGCCTTCGCGCCCTACGCCTTTGCTCAAAACCGGCCGCATGCCGGCGATCAGCAATCAAATCCTAAACCGAACGAGGCCAACAAGGAGCACAACGCCATGAACTATCCCACCGCTCCATTCCCCTACCAACGGCAAGACCCTCCTGGTCTTGCAGGCAAAATGATTCCGCGACCGGACCATGGCGAGGACAGCTATCGCGGCACCGGCAAGCTGCAGGGGCGTAAAGCACTCGTTACGGGCGGCGATTCGGGCATTGGTCGCGCGGCGGCTATCGCGTATGCGCGTGAAGGCGCGGATGTTGCGATCAACTATCTGCCGGTCGAACAGCCGGATGCCGACGAAGTGGTGAAGTACATCGAAGGAGCCGGACGTAAGGCGGTCGCCATACCGGGCGACATTCGAGATGAAAGCTTTTGCAAGTCACTGGTGCAACAAGCGGCTCAAGAGCTGGGCGGGCTGGATGTCATTGTGAACAATGCGGCGAAGCAGCACTCTGTCGATTCGATCCTCGACCTGTCGACGGAACAATTCGACGCCACCTTTAAAACGAACCTGTATGCGATGTTTTGGATCACGAAAGCCGCCGTCCCCCTTCTAAGCCCAGGAGCGGCGATCATCAACACTTCCTCGGTGCAGGCGTATGAGCCGTCCCCGAATTTGTTGGACTATGCGCAAACAAAATCCGCGATCGTCGCGTTCACGAAATCACTGGCCAAACAGCTGGCAAACCGCGGGATTCGTGTGAATGCGGTAGCGCCCGGGCCCTTCTGGACGCCGCTTCAGGTCAGTGGGGGACAGCCGCCCAGCGCCCTTCAGACCTTCGGAAAGCATGCGCCGATCGGACGCCCCGGCCAGCCTGCCGAACTGGCGGGTGTGTACGTCTTGCTCGCCTCCAATGATTCGAGCTACGCCACCGGGCAAGTGTACGGAGCTTCAGGAGGCGACGGAAACCCATGATTCTTCGTCGGAGGCACTGCTGCACGAAGCTTTCTAAACTGATGGCGTGGGTAGCTGCTCTTGCAACGACGTGCGCTGCGCAATGGAACGCAGTGATCCGGTTGTGGCAACTGCGCCGGTATCAAGCGCCGGCGCGGGTGGAAGGCCGGTGACTTCGAGGATTTCCTGCTCATTGAGCGTTTCGCGCGAGAGCAACGCGTCGGCCAATGCGTTTAGTTGTTTCCGGTGGGCCGTGAGGAGCCGCTTCGCTTCTTCATGGCTCTCAGAGATGATGCGTCGGACCTCCGCGTCGATCGCTTGCGCCGTTTCTTCGCTGAAGGGCTTTGTGCCGACGAATCCCGGCGGACCCGTCAAGTACGGATTGTCACGCGGCGCCAGTTGGACCATTCCAAGCCGGTCGCTCATGCCCCAACGTGTCACCATACGGCGAGCGAGATCCGTCGCTTGTTCGATGTCATTTTCCGCCCCGGTGGTCTTGGTGCCGTAGACGATTTCCTCGGCCGCACGGCCTCCGAGCATGCCGATGATCCGCGCACGGAGATAGGGCTCAGGATAGTTGTAGCGGTCGCTCTCCGGCCGCTGATACGTGACGCCAAGCGCCTGGCCTCTCGGAACGATCGTGACGCGGTTCACCGGATCGGCGCCCGGCACGACGAGGCCGAGGATCGCGTGCCCGCCTTCGTGATACGCAATGCGCTCCCGGTCCGCATGACTCATGAGGATCGGCCGTTCCGGGCCGAGGACGATTTTTTCGAGCGCATCCAAAAAGTCTTTATGGCGCACGTCATTTTGTCCGCGCCGCGCCGCCAACAGCGCCGCCTCATTCACGAGGTTCTTGATGTCCGCCCCTGAAAATCCCGGTGTGACCGCCGCGATGTCGGCAAGAAAGGCCTCGTTCGCCAGCGGCATGTGCCGCGTATGCACTTTGAGAATGGCTTCGCGGCCGCTCTTGTCCGGCAGATTGACTACGATGCGGCGGTCAAAACGGCCGGGCCGGAGGAGCGCCTTGTCGAGCACATCGGGTTGATTGGTTGCGGCCAGGACAATGATGCCTTCGCGGCTCGAGAATCCGTCCATCTCGGTTAAAATCTGATTCAACGTCTGCTCCTGCTCGCTCGAACCGCCAATCGCAACTTGTCCGCGCGCGCGACCGATGGCATCGAGTTCGTCGATGAATATGATCGCCGGCGCGTGCTCCCGCGCTTCTTTGAATAGGTCCCGCACTCGGGCTGCGCCCACTCCGACGATCATCTCGACAAACTCGGCAGCGCTCATTGAAAAGAACGGCACGCCGGCCTCCCCTGCCACCGCCTTGGCCAAGAGCGTCTTGCCGGTCCCCGGCGCACCGACCAGCAACACGCCTTTCGGCGCGGTGCCGCCCAAGCGTGTGTACTTTTTGGTATCTTTGAGGAAGTCGACGATTTCAACCAGCTCGTTTTCCGCTTCATCGATGCCTGCCACGTCGTCGAATCTGACCTTGCTGTCTGTTTCCTGATCATAGCGGCGCGCTTTGCTTTTTCCGATTCCCATCAGCCCTCCGCCCATGAGCGCACCACCCTGCTGCGCCGCCCGGCGGAACAACCATATATAGAACGCGATGAACAGCAGACCCGGGCCGAAACTAAACAGCATGGTCAGCCAAGGGCTCATCTCCTCGGGAATTGGCTTCGCGCTGATTTCCACCCCATGCTGGATCAGAAACGCCTCGAGGCCTTGATCGACGAAGGCGGGTAAGATGGTCGTGAAATGTGACGTGGTCACCGGCGGCGTCGCCGGCGCAGACCCTCGTGGGCTTGGCTCTCCCTGTGCTTTCGGTTCAACCGGTGGAGCGGCGTTCTTCTCGTCTGCCGGCGGATAAACCACCGGCGCGATGAAGCGGCCCCTGAGCGTGACGCCTTCGCTGTAGATGGCGCCCACGTTTCCTTTCGCGACCTGGTTCTTGAAAAAAGTATAAGGAACCGTGGTCGGCTGCTCGGGGCTTGGCATGAATAGTCTGACGAGCACATAGTTGATGAAGAGGAGGACGAGGAACCATCCCCACGTGCGTCCAGGCGGAATGATTGTCTTCTCGGAGGTCAGTTTTGAGCCCGAGTCCCCCGTTCGTTCATTGAGCCGCCGGCCATTTCCGGCTTCGATACGGCGTCCTTTGTTCTGTGCCGGCGTCATAGCAGGCCTCCCGAATGTGGATCTTTGTGTATTTTCGACCCCGTGGGACCTAGGTGCTTCCCCCGGTCATGCAGGGCGGCATTGACCTGAACATCCCGAAGAGAAGGTCGAACCGCCTCGCCATTATCCCAGCTTGTTCACAGACCGGCTTTCAACGATGCTTTCATTATGGGAATGTCTGAGCACGAGAAGGCCACCGCACAAGGCTACGACCGCTGGGCGGCGTCCTATGACGACCGCGATCCGTCGACCTGGCTCGACGAGCCATTCTTGCTCAAGTACCTCCAGGCGTTTCCCAGCTGCCGGATTCTCGACCTGGGCTGTGGCACCGGCCGATATATGCGGCTACTTCCCGAGTCAGTCGCTCGGATCGTTGGCGTCGATCTGTCGGCCAAGATGCTGGCTCGCGCTCGACTGCGGATGGCCCATCGAACCGACATCCGCCTCGTGCAAGCGTCCGCCAGTTCCCTTCCGTTCGTCCGAGGCGGCTTCGACCGCGTGATCTCCGGCCTCGTCGTCGATCATGTGGCCTCGGCCGTGCGTCTATTCACCGAAATCGGATCTGTACTGACCCCACAGGGCCATGCCGTCATCGCCGCCGTGCACCCTCTCATGCAGCGGATGACCGGATCCGACATTGAGATTGCCGCATCTGCTGAGAACGCGATTCATATTCCGGGATGTCTGCATGAAGTGGAGGATCTGCTGGCGGCGGCTCGCCACGCAGGATTGACGGTGATTGCGCAGGATGAACCCGCGGTCACGCCTGCAATGCTCGAACATCGTCCAGAGTGGAGAAGGAAGCTGGGCTGTCCGGCGCTGTTGCTCTTGGCGCTTGCAAAGGGCAAAGGTATAGACGGGACATAATGCCGACGCTCAAAATTGTTACTCGGGATCGTGCTAGTGCCGGCGTAGCACTCTTCCTGGCATCCTTCCCGTGGTTTTCACCATTCATCGAGGAGGACTGTATGACCAGCACCATGGAAGGCGTCCCTGCCGGCGGGTTCCGCACACTTGGTCAGATCGATGGCACGAACGGCTTGCGCTTTCAACCCAAGCAGACCGCGATGGACATTGCGCTGGAATTGCTCTCCTCTCACACCTCCGGCGCGCCGATCGTGAACGATGCGGGCAAGTTCGTCGGGTTCGTGAGCGAATTCGACCTGCTGGGGGCGATTGAGTCGGGACAGGACCTTCGAAAAATTACCGCCGACAAGCTGATGAACAAGGATCATTATGTGGCGGACGAATCTACGTCCATCGCGGACGCCATAAAGCTGATGAAAGAAAAACATCTGCTGAACATTCCTGTGATCAAGGAAGGACAGGTGGCGTACTCGGTCACACGCCACGATCTCTTACGGGCGCGCATCGGCTTGGGACCGAGCATCGAAGAATAGATGCTCGACGCGCGTATCCGCTCACGAAGCACGCGCGAAGAGCTATCGTGAAGCGGTCCAGCCGTACAGGCGGGAACATCACTTGTCGCTGGACCGTTTGAGAAAGTCGGCCAACTCGCTCGCATGCGCTTCCGTTTCGGCCAGGATTCCAAGCAAGAGCTCGCGCGTGATGAGATCTTTGTCGCCGAGTTCTCGGATCAGCGCGGTGTAAGCTTCGACCTGTCGACGCTCGAGCAGCAAATTTTCTATGACCATCTCGGTCAGCGTAGTGCCCTGCTCCGGATGGACGCCGATCGCGGCGGCTTTTCCCGCGAGTTCTTTGAGATCGAAGATCGGAACGCCGCCCAGCTGCTGGATGCGAGTCGCAAGCCTGTCTGCATGAGCCAGCTCCTGTTCCGCATGAGCTTCGAACTCGGCTTTCAACCCGGGCGACAACAGCGATACTGCCATGTAGCCGTGCTGTTTGTACTGCAAATAGCTGGTGATTTCCGTCGAACGAAGTCTGTTCAATGAGCTGACGACGTATTGCGGCTGTGCCAGATACTGCTTAGTGATGGGTCCTTGATCGATGGCGTTACGGATTTGCTCCTGGGTGACGCCGGACTGCTCCATGACCGATCGTTCCATGGCTCCTCCTCGTCAATGTCAATTTATAATAGCGTGACCTAGAATCGCGTGACTTACGGTCACGCGGCTTTACGGCTATACAGATCGTTGGCCGACCCAGGCTTGAACGACTGCCTGTCCGGTTGATCGGCAAGTCCCTTCTTGAAACGCCCCCGCACATCTGCGGTGGCCTCTTGACGGCGAGCTTCCAGCGAAAGCCGCATCGCTCTGACCTTTTTTGATTTGTTGCGGCCTGCCTTCTTTTTTCGCTGCTTATGATTTGGCATGTGGTTCGCCTCCTTCGACGTACACTTATCCCAGCGATTCTCTTCACGCACCTGGTGAAGTCTCTTGCGGGTCGGCGGTTGCCGCACGGTGCCGTGATCCGCGTAAGTCAAATGGCTGGCGCACTAGGGCACCACCGAGCATTCGTCGCGACGGCACTCTTGGTATGCTGACTCCTTCATGATGCGAGTCGCCTTCATTTCTCGTGATACTCCGGATCCCGACCCGCCGCCACCGCCAGGTCCAGATCCGTTCCCTCCGCCTCAACCTCCGCTGCCAGATCCTCAACCGAATCCTACGCCTCCTTCCAGACCACCGATTCCGCAACTCGGCGCTGCAGCTTGCGACGCCGCTGCCGGACAAAGAAAGGAGCAGCACATGAGCGCCTTCTCAACAATAGGACTCGGTATCGTGATGGTCGTGTTCACCGCCGTCAGCGCGTCAGCCAATCCGAGCATGCTGCCGAAACATGAAGGCTATCCCATGGGCAAAGCGACCGATCCTGTCACGGGAAAATCGTTGGGCAATGATCCGGGGCAGCAGAACGCGACCGGCTCAAAAGCGCTCGAACAGGCGGCCAGGTTCGATGATCAACATTCGCAACAGCACCTGAGCAACGCCAACGACCAACGTGTTCTCGAAAAGCCTGGTGCGGGAGTATTGCCGAAGGTCGACGGGCCGCAAATCAGAATCGAGCCACCCGTCAAGGAAGCAACGAAGACGGCGGCCGATCCCAAGGATTGAACGCTCGGGCATTACAGATTCCACCGGTTTCTGATGCGCTCAACGAGCTCGTCGGGCGATTGAGCGGCGTCCAGGACCAACGCATCAACCGGTTCTTCCTCTCGCGGTTCTTCGAGGAGGGCCAGTTGACTCTCGAGAAGCGCAACGCCGGCGAAATGACCGGCGCGCGCCGCCAGCCGTGCCTGAAGAAGGGCTCGCGACGCCCGCAGATATACGAGCTTGGCCTGAATCTGGTTGACCTGAATCGGATGTGCCGTTAGAACGGCGACTCGATAGGTATGCGTCAACAGCGAGCAGGCAAGGACGGCATTGATGTCGCGTTCGACCCACATGCCGATTGCCTTGCGCAGGGCGTGCAGCCATGGTCGGCGGTCGTCCTCTGTGAGTGGAATACCATGAGCCATTTTCGCGATGCTCTCGGGAGGATGGAGGGCGTCACCGTCGAGAAACAGCCATCCCAACTTGTTCGACAAATGTCGTCCGACCGTTGTCTTCCCCGCACCGGCAGCCCCCATGATGATAATGACCATCGAACAGGATCCTGCGTGCAGAGCAGACGAAGAGTGTGGCGCTGTTTGCGCCTGATGAAGTAGGATAAGGGCATGGGACGCCGGACGTATAGGACCTTCGTTGCAGTCACGGTCTTATCACTTGGCGGACTCGCCTTGGAGTTGATTTCGCATGCCCAGAGCGTGCCCAACTCGATTCAGCGGCCGCAGAATCCGCAGGCGCAGCAGTCGCCGGTCACCATCTCGCCGACCCAACCGTCTTCCGGGCCGACCGGCGGACTGCCGGCAAATGTGCTCACTCCGGCTACAACGAGTCAAGAAGCTACGGCCGCGACCGGGCGTATTCCGGTGTTTTCCGGCGCCGGAGGCGGCCTTCCAGGAATGCCCGGCGGTCCCGCTATCCACACTCCCCTTGGGGCGAGGGACCCTGCCACGCAGTACATGAGACCGCCCACGATCGGGCCGCTGCTCTGTGATCCCGCTGTCGATCTCCAGTGCTGACAGGACGAGCCTCGCAGACCCCACCGGCTCTCCTCATCGTGGACCACTGCCGCGATGAACGCATACGACGCTTGTTTCCTAGATCTGACTCCATAATCGACACCGACACCTGTCGGCCGCCTCACCCTCTGCTAGAAAATGAAGCGGCCGTTGTGAGTCCCGTTACTTATTCGTGATCGCTATGCCGTTTGTCCCGCTCCCGCCAGGAAGCGTCGCTGCAGTCGTCCCCGGATTCGGACTGAGCGTCCCATCGCCGGCGATGGCGAACCGCGTGACCGTGCTGGTGGTCTGATCCGCGGTGAACAGCACCGTCTTGTCCGGATGCACGACGGCCTGATTGGGCTCTCCTCCCGTCTTGACGACCCCCAGCGACGTCAAGGTGCCGCCGTTGATGCTGAAGGCGCTGACGGTGCCGTCGTTGATATTGCCCGTGTATAGGTGGCCGTTATTATCAATGGTCACGCTATGCGGCGTGTTCCCGGCCGGAAAATTCGTCTGCCCCGAGATGTTGCCGGTGGCAGGATCGATATTGAACACGGTCACGCCGTTGGTGACGCCGACGAACAAGTGGCTGGACGAGGGATCGACCACCGCTGACGGCGCCGTGGGAGGCACGCCATTTTGCGCGGTCACCACGGTGGGGGTCCCGCCGGTCGCCGCGCCGTTGGCACCTCGACCAAACGAGTACACGACGCCGCTATCCTCACACGCCACATAGATAAAGTTGTTGTTGGGCGCCACCGCCACATTATGCCCGTGGAAGCATTGGGCGAGGAGCCCCGAGGTCCCAATTTGGGTCAGGGTGCCATCGGCGTTGACTTGATAGCTCTTGAGGGTACTTGGGACCGGGGGCACGCCATTGATCACATAGAGAAATCCTCCCGTCGTATCGAATGCCGACCAGTGCGGATTGTTGTCCGTCGGGTCGTTGTTGTTCAAGTTGGTGACCGGGCTGCCAGGGGCATTATTGATGGGCGCCAGGCTTCCATCGGCGTTGACGCGATACCCCGACACAAAATTTGAATCGTGGTTTGCGATGTACACGAACCGACCGGCCTTGTCGACGGTGACATTGTGGGGATGCGAGCCGACGGTCACGGGATTACCGATTGGCGTGAGATTGCCGTTCCCATCCGTCGAATACGGCTGTACGGTGTTGCCAAAGAAGTTGATGACATAGGCAAACTGATTCGCTGCGCCGGGCGGTGGATTGTTATTGGTGTTGTTGTTCGTGCTTCCTCCGCCGCCGTTGTCGCTGCCGCTGCTGCATGCGGCAAAGTAGAGCAACGGAGCAAGTGCGAGAATCGATACGGCTCCCACGATCGACCTCCGCAGCGTCCGGCTAGTGAACGGAATTCTTTTGCTGCTCATGATGACAGTCTCCTTTCGATGACAGACCCCACGGTCTCTGCGTCCGCAGAGCGCCCACCCGTGGGTGAATAGTCACCGGTGCGCGGTCCAGCCTCCACTTCCCTTGCACCGAGATAGGCGCGTTGCCGTCCTTCAGCAAAAACCGCACCGCTCGCGCAGTGCGGGACAATCTGGAAGTTTTCAAGGGTTGTCGCGAGAATGAGATGGGAAACGTCGGACAAGCTGTCCTGAAACGGGGTCAATAAAGACACCTTGTCCAAGCGTCAGTGCAGAATGCGCGGGATCACCCTTGCTGACGTCTGGAACCATATGAGAGACGGCTTCGCCTACTTCTATTGCTCTCGCTCGCTGCGCGCCAAAATGGCGACGAGCCGGCCGCGAAACTCTTTTCTCGCCAGAGAACGGAGATACCTTCGAGTCGCCATGTCCTGTCTCCTAGTCGCTCAAAGATTCTTTCGCCGCTATTGTTTGGCCCGTCCAGACGGTAATTTAAGTAGAACCACGCTGTCGATCCGTTGACCAGCTGCCGAACTGCCATTGAGCTCAGGCTGCGCATGTGAAGCGAGACACCAATAGGAATGCCGGCATCTACGAAGAATGTCCGCGGTTCTAGGCATAAGGAAGGATTTCCCCACTAGGCGGACCCCTGGCTCCGGTGGTGATCTCTCCCCTTGAGGCTGCTTGTTCAAGCCAGGTACACTTCTTTCATATACCCAGGCACTAGCGTTTCCCTTACATCCTTGCGAGGGTACATCCTATGTCTGAAACTTACCGTATCCTTCTCGCGGACGATCACGTGCTCGTCGCCGAAGGCATTCAAAAACTGCTTGAGCCGGAATACGAGCTGGTTGGCATTGTGGCTGATGGTCGTTCGCTGGTAGCCGCCGCGGCAAAGCTTCAACCGGACATCGTCGTCGTTGACATCTCACTGCCCTTGCTGAACGGCCTTGACGCCTCGCAACAATTGAAGAAGAACAATCCCAACCTGAAAATCATTGTCCTGACGATGCATTCCGAACCGAACTTCGTCACCCAGGCCTTTCGTGTGGGCGTCTCCGGCTATGTGCTAAAGCAATCAGTCGGTTCGGAATTGGTCCAGGCCATCCGCGAGGTTGTGAAAGGCCGCACGTTCGTCTCTCCGATGGTCGCGCAAAGCCTCGTCGATCAAGCCGTGAACCCCTCATCCCCCGGCGCTCCGGGTGAAGTGAAGGTCGGCTTCGCACAGACGTTAAGCGCGCGACAGCGGGAAGTGCTGCAGCTCGTGGCGGAGGGCAAGGCGACGAAGGAAATCGCCTCGATTCTCAACGTGTCCGTCAAGACCGTTGAGTTTCACAAGACGCGGATCATGAAGGAATTGAGACTCCGGACGGCGGCCGAATTGACGAAGTATGCGATTGCGGCTGGCTTGACGTCCATCCATTGAGAATACAACGAAATCTCAGATTCAGATTTCAAATCTCAGATGGTACGGCGCGGCCTCTGTGAAACGATGAAAAGTGAGATCTGCAAGCGAAGCGCCGGTTAGAACTGCAGGGTCGTGATCCCCTGGGCGAGCGCAAACTTGATGAGGTCCGAGGTGGTGTGCACTCCGAGCTTTCGCGTGATATTGGCCTTGTGAAATTCGACCGTCTTCATCGAAATGTTCAGCTGCTGCGCAATGTGACGTGTCGACCGTCCTTCCGCCAATAGCACCAAGATCTCGCGCTGGCGGCCGGTCAAATCGCTTGAATAGCCTTCCGGTCTGAACCATTCGTGCTCCACCGCCTCCCGGACTTCCGCATCGATTTTCTTCGATAAGAACCGCTTGTTGGCCAGCACGCTTTCAATGGCCGCATGCAATTCGTCGGACGCGGATTGCTTCAACACATAGCCGCTCGCGCCGGCACGAAACGCCTCACTGATCGAGATCGCTTCCGTGAGCATTGTCACAAGGATGACCTTGACCGACGGAAGCAGTTTTTTGAGCTGCTTCGTGGCGGCAAATCCGCTGAGTCCTGGCATGCACGCATCCAGGAGAATCACATCAGGCCGTTGTTCCAGCGCTCGGCTGATGATGTCGCCGGAATCCTGGACCATGCCCACGATAGTAAAGTGCGGCTCGAGCAGGTGCCGGATGCTCTCCAGGACGAGCGGATGATCATCCACCAAGAGCACTTTTGCAGTATGCGTGTGTAAGGACATGCCATTCCCCTAGATAGGAGCTGCCCCCATCATGGTACAAATCCGCCCCCGGTTCAAGGACATCGAACCGTCATCTCGTTTTTACCTCGACTTACGTGCATGCGAGAACTAGGCCAGTCCCTAGCCAAAAACCTTGTGCCCTGGGGGTCCTCCGAGTGTCGGCAAAGTCCTTCTAGGCTTACGGTGATCAAGGAAATAACGACGAAACACCAGCGCATTTTCGCGATGCGATAACTGGGCGTTCTTCCAGGGGAAGATGGCCCTGCATCTGCACATATCGATGCCCCTGCAAGGATGGTGGGGGCGTTCTCGTACCCGTACTGAGGGCAGGTCGAGTCCGTGAAGCGCTATATCCCTTCCTTTTTTCCTACAGCGCTGTCGGCATCCCCGCACATCACAACGATGAGCTCATCACCAAGGAGGTTGCCATGCCGGAGCAACAATTTGTCCTCGATGTGAAAACGATCCGCGATCGTGCCCGTCGCCAAATTGAGAACGGCGCCATGACGCCGGGGTACAAAGCGAAGGCGCCGGTCGTGCTGAGACTGCTGAACGATGCCTTGGCCACCGAGATTGTCTGCACCTTACGGTATAAGCGCCATTACTTCATGGCACACGGCATGACCTCCGAAAGCGTCAAGAGCGAATTTCTCGAGCATGCAAGGGAGGAACAGGAGCATGCCGATCGGATTGCCGAACGGATCGTTCAACTCGGCGGCCAGCCGAATCTCTCGCCGGAGGGCCTGCTCGACCGCAGCCACTCCCAGTATGCCGAGGGGACGACGCTGGAAGACATGATTAAAGAGGATCTAGTGGCGGAGCGGATCGCGATCGACAGCTATCGGCAGATGATTGAGTACATCGGCGGTGACGATCCGACGACGCGGCGCCTTCTTGAAGACGTGACGGCAAAAGAAGAGGAGCACGCGGAGGAGTTAGCGAGTTTGCTTGCGAAGTCTTAGGCGGCGGGCGCACGGACAAATTGATGGCGGCCAGCAAGGGCCATGAGGGATGGCTGCAGTCGCGGCCGGTGCAATGCGACGACGAATGTAAAGGAGCAATGGTATGCCACGTGTGACGACGCGGCCTGGTCATCCATACCCGCTGGGCGCGACCTGGGACGGCGAAGGCGTCAACTTTGCCCTCTTTTCTGAAAATGCGACGGGAGTGGAGCTCTGCCTGTTTGATCATCACGATCAGGAAAAGGAGACGCACGCGATCAGAATCGAGGAGCGGACCAACCAAGTGTGGCACGTCTTCCTCCCTGAGGCGCGACCGGGCCAACTCTATGGCTATCGTGTGAACGGTCCGTACGAGCCGCAAGCGGGCCATCGCTTCAATGCGAATAAGCTCTTGATCGATCCCTATGCGAAAGCGTTGCATGGCGATCTTCGCTGGTCCGATTCCATGTTTGGGTACACCATCGGCGATTCGGAGGGCGATCTGTCGTTCGATGAGCGGAATAACGCATCTCTCGTCCCGAAATCTGTCGTCGTCGAGCAGGCATTCACATGGGGAGAAGACAAACCTTTGCGGCGTCCCTGGAGCGAAACCGTCATCTATGAAATGCACGTGCGCGGATTTACGGCGAGGCATCCCCTCATCCAGGAGTCCTTACGCGGCACATACGCCGGATTGGCGACGCGGCCGGTCATCGAGTACCTCCAACGGCTGGGGGTGACGGCCATCGAATTGCTGCCGGTCCATGCTTATGTCGCCGACAAACATCTCATCGACAAAGGTCTGACGAACTACTGGGGGTACAACACCATCGGATTCTTCGCGCCGGAAGTGCGGTACGCGACTCAGCCCGAACATGCCGTCAATCAATTCAAGACGATGGTCAAAACCCTTCACAACGCAGGAATCGAAGTCATTCTCGACGTCGTGTATAACCATACGGCCGAAGGAAATCACCTCGGTCCCACGCTGTCCTTCCGCGGGATCGACAACGCCGCCTACTACCGTCTCGTGCCGGATCAGCCCCGCTACTACCTCGACTATACCGGCACCGGCAACACGTTGAACGTCCGGCACCAGCGCACGCTGCAGCTCATCATGGACAGCCTGCGGTACTGGGCGCTGGAGATGCACGTAGACGGTTTCCGATTCGATCTGGCGGCCGCGCTTGCTCGCGAGCTGCACGACGTCGACCGGCTCGGCGGCTTCCTGGATATCATCCAGCAGGACCCGGTGCTCTCACAGCTGAAACTCATCGCCGAACCGTGGGACATCGGCGAAGGCGGCTATCAAGTCGGCAATTTCCCGGCGGGTTGGGCCGAATGGAACGGCAAATACCGCGACACGATCAGGCGATATTGGAAAGGCGACGGCGGACAAGCCAGTGAGCTAGCTTATCGCCTCTCGGGAAGCAGCGATCTCTATGAAGGCAGCGGCCGGAAGCCGTTCGCCAGCATTAATTTCGTCGTCGCTCATGACGGCTTCACGCTGCGCGATTTGGTGTCTTATAACGAGAAGCACAACGAGGCCAATGGGGAAGACAATAAGGACGGGTCCGATGACAACCAGAGCTGGAACTGCGGCATTGAGGGTCCGACTGATGATCCTGCCATTCGGGAATTGCGGGCGCGTCAGCAGCGGAACATGCTGGCCACCTTGCTGCTGTCTCAAGGCGTGCCGATGATCTGCGGCGGCGATGAAATCGGACGGTCGCAGGGCGGCAACAACAACGCGTATTGTCAGGATAACGAAGTCAGCTGGTTCAACTGGGATATCTCGAGCGAAGAGCAGGCCCTCTTTACGTTTACCAGCGCCCTCATCATGTTACGCGCGGCCCATCCGGTCTTTCGGCGCCGGCAATTTTTTCAGGGCCGGAGCATCTACGGCGCCGACATCAAAGACCTGTCGTGGTTCAGGCCGGACGGCCAGGAGATGACGGAGGACGACTGGAAGCAGGGATACATCCGCTGTCTTGGAGTGAGGCTGGCCGGAGACCGTATCGAGGAAAAAGACCATCTGGGCAATCCCATTCTTGACGACACGTTCCTCTTGCTCATCAACGCCCATCATGAACCGATCCAGTTCACGCTGCCTTCTCCGCCAGTCAACGTGCAATGGCAACTGGTCTTGGACACAGTGCAAGAGGTCATTCCCGCTCATGCGCCGCTCGTCACAGAAGGGAAACATTACGATCTCAAAGGGCGCTCACTGGCATTGATGCAGATTGAAACTGCCGTGCCAATCCGCAAGCCTCTCAGAGGATTTCCCAGCGCCCGACCCTGAGGGCCGGTGCTACCAGTCTTGCGGGACCCTCCTTGGCATCACTCCCGCGCCGCAAAGATGCTCGCGCCCGCGCCGCAACGATGCTCGCGCATCCGCAGACTCTGATAATCGCTCGGGCACGTTCCTCTGGACCCCAGGGGATCATCCAGCAGGGCCGCTTGCCTGCGCGCGGTAGCATGAACAGCAGTTATCCTGAGTACCGAAACGGAAAGGAGACGTGCATGAACGCCGATACATTCAAAGGCAAGTGGGGGCAGTTCAAAGGCGAACTCAAAAGGCAGTGGGGCAAGTTCACGGACGACGATTTGACCCAGATCGAAGGGAATTACGACACGTTTCTCGGCAAAGTGCAGGAGCGGTATGGCGCGCAAAAAGACGACATCGCAGGCTGGGCGGACAAGTGGTTCCAGGGCAACAAGCCCGATCCAGTCGAACGCGAACCGGTTAGGTAAACACTTTTCAAGGAGGTCACTACTATGTTGAGGCTGATGCTCTCCACCATCGTTATCGGCGCGTTGTCAGTCGGCCCGGCATGGGCGCTCTTCGAGACGAACAAGGAATTGATCGCGACTGCGAAAATCAGCATGGAAGAAGCGATCAAGAGCGCCGTGAAGGCGGTCCCCGGCAAAGCGGCCGAAGCCGATCTTGGCAAGGACGGCGACCGGACAATCTGGAAGATTGAAGTCATTGATCATAATAACAAGAGCCAAACCGTCTATGTGGATGCCCAGACCGGCATGGCGCGATTGAACAAGTAGCCAGCGAGACCGGAAAAGCGACCGGCGGCTTGGTCAGCATGCTCCGAGAGTTGTGCCCAAAACAGCCAAGGCGCTCTGGGGTCCCGTTGCAGCGATTTCTGGGATAGCCCCTAGTTAGTGGCTACTACAGCGCAGTGTACGGTGAAGTATGCAGGACCAACGACCCATTCTTATGTGCGCAGCCTGCTGGCGTGTTCAGCCTCTGAGCGCAGACCTCGGCTCGGAATTCGATCAATGGATGGATCCCACGACGTTCATGGCGTGCGGGGAGTTAGCGTCCGGCCACTATGACATCATCGACGGATATTGCGACCCTTGTCTTATGGAAATGGCGATTCGGGACCAACTTGCGCTGGCGCGAGCGGCGGAGGAG
The DNA here is from genome assembly GCA_035495295.1 of Nitrospira sp. Taxonomy (GTDB): domain Bacteria; phylum Nitrospirota; class Nitrospiria; order Nitrospirales; family Nitrospiraceae; genus Nitrospira_C. The sequence goes on from DATJGE010000073.1 coordinate 20,874, forward strand.
CGGACCAACGCCTGAGAGGAGCGCGACCATGACCCTGGCGGCACAGAAATGGATCCCACCACAGGTATGGATGCGATTCATGATGGTGGCGGCGCTCGCATGGCCTGGGTTCGCCGTTGCTCAAGACACCTTATGGAACACGTGGAGGCAGGGTGGTCTGCAAGCGCTACACGAAGGACGACTGGCAGATGCGGAACGGTTGTTGACGGCTGCGTTGGAGCAGGCGGAAAAATATGGTCTCGACGATCTTCGAGTCGCCGACGCGGCCAATGATTTAGCCGTCGTCTATGCCAACTCGGGACGGCCGCTGGAAGCGGAACTGCTCTTCAACCGCGCGCTGGCCATCGGCGAAAAAGGCTTGGGCGCGGACCATCCAGGCGTCGGTGCGACCATTCAGAACCTAGGAATTTTGTATGCTACGCAGGAGCGGTACCGGGAAGCCGAACCGCTGCTGAAGCGCTCCTTGGCGATCAATCTGAAGGAATTCGGCGGGACGCATCCGCGGACGGCGTTATCGCTCAAGACTCTTTCAAGCTTTTACGCCATCCAAGGCCAGATGGGGGAAGCGGAACGGCTGATCCAAAAATCGCTCGCAATTCTCGAAGAAAGCCGCGTGCGGCCGGGCGATCCGCAATTAGTATCGACGCTTGAGGTGCTTGCCGCGATTCTGCGCAACACCAACCGGGACCGCGAGGCCGATGAGATCGAAGGCCGCTTGAAGACCGCGCAAGAGACGACCGTGTACCAGTAAAGCGGTCATAGAGGTTCGTGCCATCAATCGTGACGAAAGGAGTCCGTTATGCTGAGCTGGGCTGTCACATTTCTAGTCGTGGCGATCATCGCAGGTCTGTTGGGCCTGTCGGGCGTCGCCGGCACTGCCACGCAGATTGCCTATGTGCTGTTCGTCGTGTTCTTGATCTTCGCCGCGGTGAGTTTTGTCATGGGACGACGTCCCCCCGTGACGTGACCGAACGGACAGTGGCGTAATTCTTTCTCACCCCCTCACAGAGCATGCTCGCGACACGCCGCGTGGTGTCTGAGTGTTGCCCCCGGAGGAACTCTTATGATGTGGTTACCCAGTCTCATCTTGGGCGTTTGGACGATGTTCTCCCACTCGACGGCCGAGGGCGCGATGCAAGAAGCGAAACACTTCGTCGTCGACATCGTCTCCATCAACGGAGAGGAATTCGTCGTCAAAGATGAGACCGGCAAAGAGGCCAAGATTCACGTGGGGACGGAAACCGAAAAATTCGGCCATCCGCAGGCCGGCGATCGCGTTGATGCTTGGATTTTTCCCAATGGCCAGGCCAAAACGCTCATGACCATCCGTAAGGCCTCACTCATCAAAGAGGATGAGGACCAGCAGAAACAACGGGACTCGCAGCAGCGGGCGGAAGCCCAAGCGGAGCAGGGCCAACCGGCGCCAGCCGCTCGTTAACATTGCGATGGCCAGGAGCCTCTTCGGAGGCGCGAGCGACGGTGCCGGCTTCGGCCTGGCCGGTGCCCGGTTCGTTCACTTGCGGGCTGCGACAAGGATTGTGCGATAGATGTGTTCGATTGGAGCTTCTTTTGAAAGGAATTGGTCGACGCCGGCGCGCCGCATTGCGACTTCGACTTCCCGAGAAGCGTTGACCGAGAGGCCGATCACCGCAGTCCCCGAGAAAGCCGCCTTCAGCCTCCGCGTGGCCTCGATGCCGTCCATTCGAGGCATATTCACGTCCATAATCACGCAATCCGGTCTAAGCTTGTCCGTCAGGAACAAGGCTTCTTCGCCGTCGCAAGCCTCCCCCACTATAAATAAATCCTCGTGCACGTCTAGCAGACCGCGCAGGCCCTCCCGAATCATCGGATGATCGTCGACGAGCAAGACGCGAATGCGTGCTTCCTTTTCGCCGATGCTTTCGGAAGGGGGCCGATCCGACGACGGCTCGAAACACTCGCGTTCTTCCTCGGCATCGGCGTTCAGTGGGAGAGTGAGTCTGGAGGTCGTACCGACCCCTGGAGCCGATTCGATTTCCAGCCGCCCGCCGATGGCCAGCATCCGCTCACGGATGCTGAACAATCCAAACTTTGACGAATTTGCGGAGGGCGGATCGACGGCGTTCACGCCGGACAGATCCATGCCCTTTCCTTCATCGCGCACGGTGATGCGCAAGTCGTCGCCGCAACGCTCGACGGTCATCACCGCCTCATGCGTCCCGGAGTGCTTTCGGACATTGATCAACAGCTCTCGCACGGATTGAAAGAGCAAGACGGCCTGATCCTCGGGTAACGAGACCCGGTCCGGTATCAGCTGCCGCACCTCGATGGAGAGCTCCTGCCGGATCATCTGCTCGGCCAGCCATCGCAGTGCGACCGGCAGCCCGAACTCATGCAGCACCGGCGGGCTGAGCTGCGCAATGAGCGTCCGAGTGTAGATGAGCGCTTCATTGACAATGCTTTCCGTTTGCGTAAGCTCGGCCTGCACCGTCTGCGGCGACAGACGTTTAATTTGCCCCAGCTTCATGCAGACCAGCGCTAACAGCTGCGTCAGATAGTCGTGAAGGTCGGTTGCGAGCCGTTTGCGCTCACGCTGCTCGGTGAGATTCAATTCGGTCGATAAGGCGCGCAATCTCGCATGCAACTGCGTCAGTTCGTGCGTGCGCTCCGCCACACGGCTCTCGAGTTCCTGCGTGAACGACCGGAGGCGCTCCTCGGTTCGCTTGCGCTCGGTCACGTCGAAGTTAATGCCGACCATTCGCACCGGCTGTCCTTGCCGGTCGTTCATCACCTGGCCCTTGGCGGCCAGCCAGCGGATTGCTCCGTCCGGCCGCACCACACGGAACTCATGTTCAAGGGCCCCGGTTTCTTGCACCGCCGTTCTGACGGACTTCTCCACCAGCGGGAGATCGTCCGGATGGACACGGCGGTAAAATTCATCGGCCGACGGCGCCACGCCCCGTTCCGGTATGCCGAGCAGGGCGCATTCTTTTCGGTCCCACCGTGTCTGGTCGGTCGCAAGATCAACGTCCCACGCCCCCATCTGTCCGGCCTCAAGCGCGAGACGCAGCCGCTCTTCGCTTTCGCGGAGCGCCTCTTCCATTCGCCTCCGGTCGGTGATGTCGGCTATGACCTCCGTGAACCCGACCGTCCGTCCTCTCTCGTCGATGCGCGGCACATAGGCGCACCGCATATAGCGGGTACCGATCTGTTCGTACGGAACCGCCGCCTCGAAGTCTGCTCGGACGCCGGACAACGCCGCCTCCACATAGGTTCGAATGCTCTCGTAGGCGTTGATCCCGACCACCTCCCGCAGCGGCTTCCCGATGACGTCTTCAGGCGCCATCCCGAATCGGTCCACATAGGCGCGGTTGACGAAGCGCAGCCGGCACTCGCCGTCGCAATAGGCCATGGCAATCGGCGAACTGTCGGTGACCAGGCGCAGGAGCTCTTCGCTGCGCCGCAAAGCTTCTTCCGCCATACGCCGCTGAGTGATGTCGGTCGCCACGCCGAGCACATAGTTGGCCTTGCCTTGTTCATTGAGAATCGGGCGTTTCACCGTTTGAAGCCATCGCACTCCGCCCGACGCGTCGGTGATGACTTCTTCGGCCGTGAACATCTCGTGAAGACCTTCGAGGACCTCGCGGTCGTTGACCTGAACGTCGGCCGCCTGCTGCCGTTGGGCGTTAAAGTCCGCGTCAGTCTTCCCGACCAATTCTTCGACCGTCGTGCCGTAGCAGTCGGCAACGGCCCGATTCACCAAGGTGAACCGGCCCTGACTGTCCTTGACGAAGATCAGATTGGGATCCGTGTCGATGATCTGGCGGATAAACGCGTGGGATCGTTGAAGGGCGTCTTCACTCCGCTTGCGCTCGGTGATGTCCTGCACGACGACGTTCACGCCAAGGACGGTGCCGTCTCGGCCCTTGAGCGGATAATAATTGGCAAGCCAGTAACGGACGTTGCCCGGCTCAGCCGGCGGTTCCCCTTCCATTTCCACATTCATGGCCGCTTCGCCTTCATCCACCACCCGGCGAAGCACGGGCTCGAGACGATCGGCCAGAGCGGGGGATAGCATTTCTCTCAGGCTGCGGCCGATGTAGGCTTCGACCGGAAACCCATTGATGTCCGCCAGTGTCTGATTGATCCGGATGAAGCGCAGTTGCGGATCCATGAAGGCCAGACCCGCGGGACTGGTCTGATAAAGCCGGTCGAGCTCTTCCGCCTGGCGTTCCGCTTCCGTGCGGCTTTCCCGCAGGTCTTCTTTTACCTGCCGATGGTCATGAATGTCGGTCGAAGTGCCGATCCAGCGGACGATGGCCCCGGTGTCGCCGCCGATGGGAACGGCCCGCGAGAGCTGCCAGCGATACTGGCCGTCGGCGCGCAGGAGACGGTGTTCGAATTCGTAGGGCTTGCCGATCTTCAGGCACTCAAGCCATCGGTCGGCGACGAGCTGGCGGTCCTCCGGATGGATCGCGCCCAACCAACCGAAGCCGATCGCCTCGTCGAGCCGGAGACCCATGTATTCGAGGCCGGGCCGATTGACGTATTCGACGAAACCCGAGGCCGTCGCAATGAAGACGACTTGCGGCATGGTATCGGCCAATGTCCGATACCGCGCCTCACTCTCCCGCAAGGATGCCTCGGCGGCAACGCGTCGAAGCCGTTCGCCGAGCCGAACCTGTTCGTCCGCACGGCGGGTGCGTTCGGCGCAGGCCTCGCGCTCCGCCAATTGCTCTTTCAGCGAAGCGACTTCCCGGAGGAGTTCCTCGTATGATTGCGTAGAGTCGGCCATCGAAAGAGCCATTGCAGACGTGGAACGTTCAATGCACCTTAGCGGATCGATGCGTCCATTGAACACTCGACATGGCTCTTTCGTGTCACCGCCCCGATCGTCTCATACAGGTGATCCGCCGCGCTTTCCTTGGTCAAAAACGCAGAGGCGCCGGCCGCTCTCATCGATTTGACGATGTGCTCCGCCTCATTGACCGAGAGGCCCACGACATAGGTACTCGGCAATTCTTCTCGGATCCGTTTCGTCGCCTCGATCCCATCGAGCCGGGGCATGTTGACGTCCATGACGATCAAATCGGGTTTCAGGAGCCGCGCGAGCGTGATCGCTTCTTCCCCATCGCCCGCCTCGGCAATGATGTCGAGATTGGGATAGCCGTCGAGGATGCTGCGCAAGCCTTGGCGGACCATCGCATGATCGTCCACCAGCAGCACCCGCACGGTCCGTGTCAGGATCGCGGGCTGCGTGTTGAGTGGGGTGCTTCCTGCGGTCTGAGCCGTCGCTGCCGACGCATCGATGGCGCCGCCGCCAACCGGGAGCTCCAACCTTCCGTCACCGGCCGTGACTCCTAGGGTCACCGTCGTGCCGGCACCAGGCCGTGACTCCAGCTCCATCCATCCATCGATGGCCTCCATCCGCTCTCGGATACTGAAGAGGCCGAACTTGTCTGCCCGCGATTCACGGATCGCGACTGGATCGCAGCCGACGCCCTCGTCGCGGACGACGATCTCAAGCTTGCCCTGACCGTCGTCCGTCATGGTGACCGACGCACGGTCGGTGCCGGCATGCTTGAGTACGTTGAACAGTAACTCCCGCACGCATTGGAACAGCATCGTCGCATGATCTTCCGACAGTGGTGGTGTGACTCGCGGCACATCGACATGGACGACCAACCCTTGCTGCTCCATTCGTTCGCCCAGCCAGCGGAGACCGGCCGCCAGTCCGAACTGGCGCAACGTGGGCGGCATCAATTCGGCCACCACCGTGCGGGTATAGGTGAGGCTTTGATCGATCAATTGGTCCGCCTCCTGTAACACAGCAGAGGCCGGATGCGGGGAGATCATCTGCGAGGCGTGATTTATTTTCAACCGAGTCACGACGAGCATTTGCGCCAGATAATCGTGCAGCTCCCCGGCGATGCGCTGCCGTTCCCGCTGTTCGGTGAGGGTCAAGTCTTGCGCAAGGCCGCGAAGCCGGTCGTGCGTACGCACCAGCTCCTTCGTGCGCTCGTTGACCCTGCGCTCAAGCTCCTTCGTCCATTCCTGCCGCTGCATCTCCGCGTGCTTGCGTTCGGTGATGTCGAACGTCACGCCGACGAACCGCGTCGGACGGCCGTCGTTGTAATGGATGCGGCCGTACGGCGCAAGCCATCGCAATTCTCCCGTGTCCGCGCGGCGGATCCGGTGCTCCGCTTGATACAGCGAGCCGCTGGTCCTCGCATTTTTCATTGCCTGTCGGACGAGCGGCCTGTCATCTTCATGGACGAGCGCCCACCAGTGCTTCGTTGAGGCTTTTGTGGTTTCGGAGGCATATCCGAGTAAGAGCGCATTCTGCCGGTTCCACACCACACGTCCGGTCCGCAAATCCACGTCCCACGTGCCCATCCCGGCACCGTCGGTGGCAAAACGCAGGCGTTCCTCCTGCTCGGCCACTTGCTCGGCGCGTTGCCGAGTTTCTCGAAGCAGGCGCCGCCGTTCCTTCCCCATGGCGACGTAATTCGACACCGCTTCCAGCAATTCGAGATCGTCCGGATCAAAGGATTGGCGGCTGTTCGTCGCGAACGCCAGCGTTCCCAGCAGTCGCTCGCCGACAATCAGCGGGAAACAGGCATACGCCATGGCGCCGACCGCTTGCATCCGTGAGGCTTTTGGGTCGTTCGACGCCTGAAGCCGATCGACGATGACCGGCTTCCGGGAAGAAGCCGACGTGCCGCACAGCGCTTGCCCGAAATTGAGAGACATCAAGGGCTCGAGCGCGTCCTCCGGAATCCCCGCCCATGACGACATGCGAATGCCGCTGTTGTCGGGAGTCACGTCATAATCGAGAAAGCTGTCAAGGCCGACGCTCTCCCGCAAAGAAGCGAAAATGTCCTGCATGACGTCCGCCGGATCATCGACGCGAAGCAACTGGTCCATGATGTTGCTCAGCAATTGCTGGCGGGCCGTATGCGTCCGAAGTTCGAGCTCCGCCCGCTTGCGGGCGTCGATGTCTTCGATCACTCCGATCAAGGATTGAATGCGGCCGCCGGCATCCCATTGGATCGACAAGGTGACCAGCACCCATATGGTGTCTCCATCCGGCCGCAGGAGTCGCTGCTCGAGGGAGACTTCGGAGATGCCGCCCAGCAGCAGCGTGCCGACCTGGCTCTCGTGTTCCGCCCGGTCGTCTGGATGAGTCAGATCGCGCAGTTCCTGCTTCATGAGATCATGCTCAGCGCGGCCCGTAATACTGCACAGTTTGTCGTTGACCCGGAGCAGTCGGCCGTCCGATCCGACGACGCACATGCCGACGGCGGCCTGCTCAAAGAGACCGCGGAACAATTCTTCACTGCGGCGGAGGCGGGCGACCAGGCCTTCGTTCTCCTGCTGCCGCTCGCGTAAGCGCAACAGTGATTGCACCGCCGCCAGCAACTCCTTTTCATCGATGGGCTCGATGAGATATCCGTCCGATCCGACCTCCAACCCGACGGCCCGATCGTTTCCGGTCACGCGCGACGCCGAGACATGCAACACCATGATGTCCGTCAGCTCAGGCCTGTTCTTGATGCGCCGACACAAATCAAAGCCGCTGATGTCGGGCAGATTCACATCCATCAACACGAGCTGAGGCCGGACGTCCTCGAGCACCCGCCACGCATCCGCCCCGCAGGTCGCGTCGATCACCCGATAGCCGGCGCGTTCCAACATTCGTCGCCTCGCGTATCGGCCAGCTTCCTGATCGTCGACGTTGAGGATCGTCGCCATCTCTCCGGTCATAAATGCCTCTCCTCGTACCTGCGCAGGTTCAAAAACTGCCGCCGGTTGAAAAATTGCTGAATGTTCTTGGGTAATTCGTCGCCCCGACGGGTCGTTCGCCCCGTAACTGGAACCCCAGTGGAAAAACACGGGTCTGACAAGGCGATAGGCGAGCACAGTATGGCCGCCCCGCCCTTTGTGCCTACTAGGGAGACCCCTAGTCAGACCAGTCAGACCTTCGACCCCGGTGAGCCTATCTCAGAGCTGGCCTTAAGGTCGAGCGCGTCGAGGAGACCTGCCTTTTCAAGGCGCATCTTCGAGATCAGTGACCCGGAATGTAAAGAAAAACAGGATGGTGTATTGATCGTGATAGGTGCGGTGGCTGTGCCAGGCGGTCGTGTACAAGAGCCTTCCCGACGTGCGGTCGATGACGTCGACCCCATAGCGCACATAACCGTCCTGGGCAAGGTTCTGGTAGACCGTCAATTGAGGGAGCGAAAACGGAATGAGCACGCTTTGAATCGGCGGCATGCCGAAAAACGACGTCGACTGATTCGTGCCAAACGATTGCACGACCACGCGGATCACATACGACGCGTCGTCTTCGCGCTTTACCATGCGGTATCCCAGCACGCCGAGGTGACTCGCCAATGCTTCCCTGACAAATGCCAGGTCTCCCGCCGGCGAAAAATACGCGGTCGTGCTCGTCGCCGTCGTGCTCATTTCTCCCATGGAGGACACGGAAGGCATGGACACCAGCGGCGACAAATAGCCAAGCTGCAAGCCGGTCACTTCCATATACAAAGGTTCATCCGCGGAGATCGGGAGGGTCACGTCGAGGAGGCTGCGGTTCAGGGCCTCCGCGAGGAGCAACTGTTCGATGGCGCTGCGGGCGGTCTTCGTGACTTCGCGCGGCACTGTACACGACGCCAGCAGAAATGCCGTCGTCGCGCAGAAGACGGCGAGTGCCAGCCCGTGCATGAGCGCCTCTATTTGGCGGGCGGCGGAGGCTCGTGCACTTCCGCCGGAAGCGTTTCGATCACTTTGAGCACGCGTCCTTCATCGTCGAGCTGCATGGTCACCCGATCGCCGACGGATAAACGCTCGAACAATTCCGGACGGTCGAGACGAAAGAAAATCGGCTTTTGCAGATCGGTCATCAACATTCCCCTGCCCGCAGCCACATCGAGTTTGGCGAGCGTACCCGAAACCTCATGCTGGGCGTTCAGCTGATCGAGGGCGATGGTGCTCTCCGAGCGCGCCGACGATGACATCCAAAGCGGTGCGAGAGTCAGCGCGACGAGACTCGCATTCAACGCGCATTGTCGGAACGCAAAGCTGTGACGCATACGGTGGGCTCCGCCTATGGCCCCGCTTGTCCCTCTCGCCACTACACCGCATGCCTGCGAGGTCCTCTACTAGGCAATCCCCGAGTTCTAGCCACTGCGAACTACGCCTTAGGGTGGTACATGCGAAGCCGCTGGTATTCGGGATTGGCGTTGGCAATCGTCGTTCAGGCTTGTGCCAGCGAAGACGTCGTCCGGACGCCGGCCAGAATCAGCCTACTCACTGACAGCACCGCATCTCGGGCCGTGCGCGACGTTTCGACGGCTGTCGGCCTCCGCATCGCCGATCCCATACGCCTGCAACCGGTGCTGCGTGTCTCTTCTCGCCTTATCGCCGCCGCCTGGCGATCCGACTACGGAGCCCGCGCGCGCGCCACGTGTTGGGTGATTGCCGTCTACGACGACCCTGCAAGCATGCATGCGTTCGTGGGTGCCGACGGCGGCATTAGCGTACATACAGGCGTGTTCCGCTTCGCTGAGACAGAAGCCGGACTGGCGGCGCTCCTCAGTCATGAGTTTGTGCATGCACTCGCGTCGGCGCAGCGGCCGCCTTCCACCTGCACAAGCAATGAGGCGCACGAGCCGCCGCTGTATACGTACGAAGACGAACTGCATGCGGACGATGCGGGCCTCACGATGATGGCGGACGCAGGGTATGACCCTCGCGAATTGCTGCATCTCTGGGAGCGTATGAAAGCGAAGGAGGACGGAGGAGACGCCGTGCTTCAGCACTTCACGTACGACCGTCGGATGGACCACTTGGCTCAACGGCTTCCGGAAGCGCTCAGGCGTTACCAACGGGCGAATCGTGCGCCGCAGAAGACGCTGCCCCCAGAATGATCATGACCGTGCAGCGAGAGGGACAGAGCCTCAGGCCGCAGGAAGCGTCACCGTGTAGACTCCGGCGCGCTTGGAGAACAGACGCAACTCACCGGTCCGGCTCAAGCGATCCACCTCGAGAAAGACTTGGTTCCACGTATAGGAGGAACAGGCTTCCAGCAAGTCCTCCATGTCGCAGGCCTGGCGATGCTTCACCATCTGAACAATCTTTCCGGTGATATCGCCGGATCGGCCCGGATAGTCAGGCGTCAAAGAAGAAAGAACGGTCGGCGTTTGCTTCATGTTCTCCTCCTCTCCTAGGGGTTGGCCCAAGTGGACGCTACGCCGGTTAAGTAGGCGAGCCTACTAGGTGGTCCCCTAGTTTTATTCTCCCGGCGATAAAATCCCGCAGCCTTACGTGTCAGGGCATCGATCTTCGGATCCCGTCTTGGGTTCTGCCCAGTAGGCGCTTCGGGGCACCACTCCTAGAGTAAGGTCTGGCCCGAGAGGGCGCGACACATGGGATCAACGGTCGGAAAGTCCAGCACCGGAGCCTTGGATCTTGAACGCCAACCGCGGATGCTGGTCGAATGCGGGCTCTGCGGATGCGGCCGTTTTCATGTGATCTGCTCCGCCCAAGAGATTGCCGCCCAACATCAATTCCTCGAATCGTTTTACCGCAGCCGATGGTCCCAGCAGGACGCCGCAACGGCGACTGATCGCATTAACTTCACACAAGATTATGCCACGGCACTCGTCGCATGCGATGCCTGCGGGCTGCTCTATCGCAATCCGCGACCGGCAGCACAGGCCGTCACGAAAGCGTATGAACGCGAGCACTATGATGAGCGATATCTTCGGGCGGAACTTGAAACCCAACGGTCATGGGCGAGGACGAAAGTGCCGCTCGTCGCTAAATACTTGGCCAAGACGCGTAAGCGGTCACGCCCAAGAGTCCTTGAAGTGGGCAGCTTTGTTGGCGGCTTTCTCGTTGAGGGTCAAAAGCAGGGTTGGGACATGGTAGGCGTTGATCCAGGCAAAGATGTAGCGGCCTTTTGCCGCGAACGAGGCCTTCCGATCTTCCAAGGGCGGCTCGAGGAGGCGCGCTTTGCCGCGGGATCGTTCGACGCTGTCGTCGTCTGGAATACGTTTGATCAGCTGCCGGATCCCCGGCCGTTGCTGGAACAGGCTGTCCTGCTGCTGCGCAGCGGAGGATTGCTCGTGCTGCGCGTTCCCAATGGGGCCTGTTTCGCATGGATACTCGGTCTCCGCCGGCAATTACCGAGGCCACTTCGTGGGCCGTTCGACGTTGCCCTGGCCTGCAATAACCTCCTGACGTTTCCCTACTTGTATGGGTATTCGGCCCATCAACTGGAGCGGCTCACAGAGCCGTACGGGTTCCGGTTGGCGGCTGCTGTACCCGACCAGGTTGTTTCTACACCTCCCGGACAACTGGCTTGGTGGGCGCTGATTGAAGAAAGGATGATTAAAACCGTGTTCGGGATGATGGCGACGCTGTGGCCGGATGACCGGTCTGGGCTTTACCGTTCTGCGCCCTGGCTCGATTGTGTGTTTGAACGAGCCTGCACCGATCCCCAAGAGGCTGGGCAGAAAATTAGCCTAGGGGTTATCCCAGTGTACTCCCCCCTAGTCTTCGAGGACACTGGCTTTAAGTGCCCGAGTAATCGGTAGGATCGGCAAGGAGGCTTGCTATGAAAGCTGCCGCTCGGAAGATGGCCTTGACGTCGCTTTTGGTCCCCAAACTCTTCAGCTCAGGGACGCTCCGGCGTGCCGGTGCGCGTCAACAACCGGCACGATCCAGTCGTGGTGTGGACTCATGGCTGGTGTTCAGTTTGACCCACATGTGCCGTCCCGGTCTGCGGCGTAACAAGTGACGCTCGGCGCACAGACTTTGTCCGGCGCGGCGGGACTACCGTTCTCGTCTGCGTGGCCATAGCGATTTGCATGTCCGTAATCGCGCCGCAGTTGATGCAACGATAGCCGCTGCAGTGAAACGGGCCGTCGAAGTAATCGAACACTTTGAAACCTCCGCATCGCTCACAGCTCATGCTGGCGTCTCCTTCTCCCAGAAAAGGTTCACTGCCCGGGCGGGCCTGCATTCCATCCCGCCATTGCTCATCCCCTGGGAAAGCACAAAGACTGCCAGGCAGGTGATGGAGACCTAGGTTGTTGAAATCACGACGAACAATGCCATAGAACATCTTGCTCGACTGTTGTTTCTCAGCCGGAAGAACGGGACAACTTGTCCCGACACGAGACATGGAACACGAGGCATGGGAATAGAGGAACAAAGAACGGGAGCAATGGACAAAGGGACCAAGTTGGTCGTCACGGTGGTGCTGTTACTGACCGTGACGCTCGCCACCTTCGCTGCGGACCGCATTCTGCCCTTGGGTGTGGCAGTCTGGTTGCTGTACCTGATTCCGGTCGTGCTCACGACTCAACTGCTGCCGCAATACACAGGGGTGGCCTTGGCGATCAGCAGCGGGTTGCTGCTGTTTGGCATGTTCGACTCGAAACAAGGCATTTCTTACGAAGTCGCCTTGATCAATCGCGGCCTGGGACTCGTCGTGCTGCTGTTCACCGGTCTCTTTTTGCTGCAATACCGCCGCATCGCCGAGGCGTTGCGGGAAAGCGAAGGCCGCTATCGGCTCTTGCTCGAGCAGCATGGGCGCGCACGCGCTGAGGCTGCGTTGCACGAGGTCCAGGAGCGGTTTAAGAGCATATTTCATTCATCGCAGGATGCCATCGCCTATGCCACGTTCGAGGGAAGGCTTTTGGAAGTGAACGATGCGTTTCTCCGCCTGGTTGGACAAACGCGGGATGCACTGTTGAGTGCCGAACCGCCCGGCACACTATGGGAAGCGCTCGGTCTGTCGCCGGAGCGCTTCAAGCAGCTTCGGCAGACCGGAGAACCGCTGGCCTATGAGATCCAGTGTCGACAGGACATCGTCCGCGCGGACTGGCTGCATGTGCAGGCGTTCACAGTGCTCGGTCCCGACAGAACGACCTCCGGGCTCGCCGTTGTCCTCCGCCTCATCGGCGACCGCAAGCAGGCAGAAGCCGACTTGCGCCATACGAGCGAGGAGCTTAGGGCAAAAAATGAGGCGCTCGCCCGCTCGAACGAAATGCTGTCCGCGGCGCAGCACGCGGCCGCTCGCGCCCAGCGGCTGTCCGCGATCGGCCAGTTCGCGGCCACGGTTGCGCACAAGATCGGGACGCCGTTGACGGCGCTGTCCGGTCACGTCCAACTGCTCATGGAAGACTTGTCGCTGCCTTCCAAGGTGCGAGGACGGCTGCAAACAGTGGAAGCGCAGATCGAGCGGACGTCGCGCATCATTCAAGATCTGCTGTTGTATACGAGGCGCGCGCCCCCCGTCCGGACGAAGATTGATATCAATGACTGTTTACGCGAATGCGCCAGCCTCTTTCGAACCGAATGCGAACGCCAGCACGTCGCTTGCATAACCGAACTGACCGCGGATCTTCCGCTCGTCGAGGCAGACCGTCAGCATATGCAGGAAGCGTTCAACCATCTCATTGAAAATGCGCTCCAAGCGATGCCCAACGGCGGTTCGCTTTGTCTGCGGACGGCGTCCGCCGATCCCGTCACGCTGGGCCGAGGGATACACCAGGCGGGCGCTGTCTCGATCGAAATCGCGGACACAGGGCACGGCATCAAGCCCGATCATTCGGCGCAAATCTTTCAGCCCTTCTTCACCACCAAACAAGCCGGGAGAGGGACGGGGCTCGGCCTGGCGATCGTCCAAGAAACCGTGCGGGCGCACGACGGACGGATTACCGTCGATAGTGAGCCCGGCAAGGGCACGACGTTCACCATTCAACTACCCGCCGCCGGCAAAGGAACACATTAATGGACGATCCTTCTCATATATTAGTCGTCGATGACGACGAAGAAACTGTCACTCTTCTTCGGGAAATCCTCTCGAAGGAAGGGTACACTGTCGAGACCGCTGCAGACGGCAAGACGGCGCTCGATCGCATCAGCAGCCGCTCCCCCGATCTGGTCATCTCCGACATTCACATGCCGGACCTCGACGGTATGGGTCTCCTGGCTGAGCTCCGCGTTCGCCACCAGGACGTGCCGGTGATTCTGATGACGGCCTACGGCTCCCTCAAGACCGCTGTGGATGGACTCCGCTCCGGCGCCTTCGATTATCTCAGCAAGCCATTTATTGTGGATGACATCCGCTTGGTCGTTCGTCGGGCTCTCGAACACAAGAATCTCTCTCGGCAGAACCAGGCGCTCAAAGAGCAGCTCCGGCATCGCTACCGCTTCGATAATCTCGTGGGCAGCAGTCCGGGGATCGTGTCGGTATACAAATCGATCGCCCGCGTCGCCAACACGGAGAGCACGGTGCTGCTCCAGGGCGAGAGCGGCACGGGAAAAGAGCTGATTGCCCGAGCCATCCACGCGAACAGCGCGAGGAGCGCCGGCCCTTTTGTGGCCGTCGACGGCGGCTCGCTCGCGGAAACGCTCCTAGAATCGGAACTATTCGGCCATGAGCGGGGATCGTTTACCGGCGCCGTGGCCTCGAAAAAAGGCCTTCTGGAAAAAGCCCATCTCGGCACCTGCTTCCTGGACGAGGTGGCCGACCTGTCGCCGGTCTTGCAAGGCAAGCTCTTGCGCGTCATTCAGGAGCGCGAAATCCGGCGTGTCGGCAGTACGTCGCCCATGACGATCGATGTCCGCATTGTCGCCGCCTCCAAAAAGGATCTCGAGCAACTGGTCAAGGCCGGGACGTTTCGAGAAGATTTGTATTACCGTTTGAATGTCGTGACCATCAACATTCCACCGTTGCGTGAACGGGCGGAAGATATTCCGCTCCTGACGCAGTACTTCATTCAAATGTACGGCGGAAAGAAAAACCCCCCGGTCACCGGCATTTCTCCGGAGGCCATGGCCTTGCTGAATCGGTACTGGTGGCCGGGAAACATCCGTGAGCTCGAGCATGCCATCGAACGCGCGCTAGCCCTGACGCCGCATCCGGTGATTTTTCCCGAAGACCTGCCGCAGAGCATTCAGAGCGCCACCGTACAGGCGGCTGCTCAGGCACGCGGGTGGGTCACCCTTGCTGAATTGGAAAAAGATCACATCCTGCGCGTGCTGGAAGCCCATAACCAGGACCTGGGCCGCGCGGCGACAATCCTCGGGATTCACCGGAAAACGCTGCTGCGAAAGCTCCGGTATTTTGGTTTCCCCTGCTGACCCGGACACCTTGTCCGCCCCTTGGACAGAGCGTCCTCGTCTCAGGGGTATTTCCTGGGGGTCGAAGCTAAATCCGAAAGACTTTGATCACTTGTTCCGTACGTCAACGGTCCGAACCTTGCTACCCCTGGTGGTGGATGGGGAAGTGACCCAAGGAGGCGGCAATGGACGGTTACGGAAAGCGAGTGCTCGTGGCGGAGGACGATGAGGCCGTTCGATCGCTCATCTGTTCGATCGTCAGCGAGGCCGGATACAACGTCTATGAGGCCTCTGACGGGTTGGAAGCCATCGACGCCCTCAAAAAGCGGCGATACGACGTCCTGTTGACGGATTATCACATGCCGAAGATGGATGGCTTGGAACTCTTGGACCTGACTCAGGCCATGTGGCCCGAATTGCCGGTCATCTTGGCGACCAGCGACCTCTTGGTGACCGGACAGCCGGGTTGTGGACTGCTCGAGCCGGCCTACGCCATCTTGGAAAAGCCATTCGACCGTTCGAAATTGCTTGGCACGATTCGCTCTGCCGTGAGCGGATTGCCCAAACCGGCGCATCAGGGCGGCCGGCAGCCTCACGCCCCCTACCTCGCGGCATAACCCGACCGGCCACGAGCCGTCTTGATGGCCATGGAAGTCGATCGGACCTTCACCGAATGGTCGATGGGAAGCCCCCGGATCACCCCTCGTATCAGATGGACCGCCGTCTTCGCGGGCTCAGCAGTCGGACTGTCCCTTCAAGTCGTATTGACACTGGCGGGCCTGGGTTTCGGTGCCTGGGCCATCGATCTCCATGACGCAGATCCAACGGAAGGCATCCCTGTGGGAGCCGCTCTGTGGACCGGCTTCTCGATACTGGCTTCGGCGTTCGCCGGCGGCTACATGACGGCCCGGTGCTGCGGGAGCGCCGAACGCAGCGATGGCTTCTACCATGGAATCGTCGTATGGGGTGTAAATTGGCTGATATTGGCCTGGCTCATCACATCCGCCATGGCGTCGATGATCGACGGGACGTTTTCCATTTTCAGCACGACCCTTCGCACTCTAACCCATGGATTGTCACAGGCCCCGTCGCTTGCCCTGTCTCGTTCCGCGGCCCGAGTGAGTCTCACTATCGATGATTTACGGCGTGAAATCGAATCGGTGGTTCGCGCCACCGTCAACGCCGAAGTGCAGCCTGACGACGTCGATGCCGATCGACGTCTGACGACCGACAGGCAAGGGCAAGTGCTCAGCCGAATTACGGATGAATCATTGGCAGACTTGCGTGACAGGCTGTCGGCGCTCGACCGGGAAGCCGCCGTCAATCTGATGATGAACCGATACCGGATGACGGACGCCCAGGCCAGGGACGTCGTGCAGTCGACAATAGGACTCGTAGGGCCGGTCCAAGATGCCGGACGAGGCCTGAAGCAGCGGGCGGCGTCTTTTGGAGCTGAAGCCCTGGACCGTTTGGGACTGATTGCGCTGTGGCTCTCAGGATTGGGACTGATCAGCCTGATGACGTCCGCAGTCGGCGGCATACTTGGAACAGCGGAGGCAGCCCTGGTCGAATCGACCACTCGCATGCAATCAAACGTTGAGATCAGGCGAGCGAGTTGATGGGGTGCGGTTGTAGGAAGCGTCGATGACCGTGGATAGAGCCGCAACCAACGATCCAGCGCGCGGCCGACTCGTGAAGCGTCGCGAATGCACGGCCGCGATGGGGTTGTTGTGCTTTCTGTTTGCGGTTGTCGCGACGGCGGAGGGAAGCCCGACCGACCCGAAACCGATTCCACCAGCGCCTATTCCCGCACCTCCGGGGCGGCCAATTCCTCCCTCGCCCGTTCCTCCTCCGCAGCCCGAACCCATTCCACCGGCGCCCATCAGATGACGGGAGCGGAGTGACTCGCTCGCGCGATGATCACAGGCCTTTGACGATCTTTCCGCTTTCCGCGTCGACACGCAGCCGCCGCGATTCATTGCCCGTGTCGATGATCTCGACGTCGTAATACACGCGGTTTCCGGAATGGCCCAATTCCGCTCCGACCGCACGGCCCGGGCCGTTCGTTTCGGCGATTTCAGCGGCTTGCGAGAGCGTGAGCGCTGCATGACGCAGCCAATAACTCTTTCCCTGCTCCTCGGCGCATGCGCCAGCGGTCAACGCCGACATTCCGATCAGCAAGCTCAACACGACACGCATGTGCACTCCTTTCCTCGGCCTCAGGCTCCGGTAGCCGGCAAAGTATAGCGCTCCTGGATCGCGTCGGCCACCCGTCGGCGGCTGTCATGGGCGGAGAGGTCCGGCCTCGCTTCCACATCATGAACGATTTGCGCCAGCAAAGGATCTTTGATGGCCGTTTCCATCCAGTGAGAATAATCGCCCTGTCGCAAATGATGCAGCCATGTCTCATCGTCCACGCCGTCCGCGATCTGACGGAACATGATCAGATTCTGCGCGCGCAGATTGAGCTTGCCGTCCGGTCCACGAAAATAAAAACTGCGTTCGGGAGGCAGCTCTCCTTCGGCGTATTTACGGCGGTGTCGCTGTCGTTCCATGCGAGGGACGGCCATGAGCAGCTGTTCAACGGATTGCGCCTGCGCCTTGCGCCACAGCAGCGCTTCACCCGGCTTCAGCTCTCGCGGCGGCGCGGCCGAGATCCGCTCTTGTTCGCAATCCACGATCGCGTGCAGCGTCGCAAGCGGCTCATGACCGAGCACGATCGCAACGTCAATCGCTTCCAGCAGCTGCGCCGAAAGCCGGTCGGGGTGCACGGTCACAAAGAGCAGGCTCTCCAGATCGCGGACGTTCTGCCGCGTGGGGCGCCAGCTTTTCGGCAGCAGGTGGTGCGCTTCATCGACCAGAATACGATGAGGCCGGCCGTTGCGAAGACGACTTTCCTGAAGTTTCGGCAGCAGCTCTAAGAAGAATGCCGGCCGATCTTCCAGGGGAAGTCCGACCAGATTGACGATGACCTGGGCTTTCGGGTTCTCGAGCGCCGTCACGACTTCGTTCACGGTAGGGCCGCGCTGGGAATTGCCGAAAACGATCATCTTTTCCATGGAGGAATAATCGCCTTCAGGGTCGACGACGCAGATTTGATAGCCGTGATCGATCAGTTGTTCGAGCATCGCATGGGCCAGCGTCGATTTGCCGCTCCCCGACGTCCCGGCAATCAGTACATTGTCTCCGACCGGGGACATCGTAATCGGTTCGCCGCTCGGGCCGGATCCCAGCCTCACCCGGTGCTTGGTCAAGCGTTTCGCCTGGCTGGCCATGTCGTCGGCGACGAGCGCGAGCAATGCCTCGGCGGTCCCCGCTCCGTTCGGCTTGGCTGTCACCCAGTCGGCGGCGTCGCGCAGCGTCGGGACCGCGCTCGCAACGGCGACGGCCAGCTCGCTTCCCTGAAAGAGGGCATGGTCGTTTTCGCTGTCGCCGATGCCGACGACCTCGTGAAGTGACAGCTGGAGCTCGTCGAGGGCAGCCGCAAGGCCGGTGGCCTTTGTGACACCGGGCGGCAACACCATGACCGATTCCCGGTTGAAAATGACGTGATGCTCGAGGCCGAGGTCGCGGATGGCTTCCATGATCGTGACTTCGTGCGGCCTGACCGTCGCAATGATTGAGTCGCCCACATCGAGCGGAGCGACGCCCTTCCGCCGCAGGACTTCCGTCAGCGTCGCTGAGGCACCATCCGTAAGCAGCCGCTGATCGCGGGTGGCCGGACGATATAAGACCGCCCCGTTTTCTGCGACGATCCTCGCGCACAGCGTCGCTTGTGGGAACAGAGGCAGCAATTCCCTCAGCATGCGGCCGGTGACGAGGATGAACTTCCGTCCGGAGGCGACCACCTGTTCAAGCGCAGCCACCGTGGACGGATGGACAGTGCCGTCCGCGGCAAGCGTTCCGTCGTAATCTATGGCGACCGCAGCAAATCGCATGGCAGACGTCACACCCCACGAAAGAGAAGCGGAAACACCCTCCCTCCTCTCATCGAATCTAGGTTGGATGTATGAGAAGTGTGGCCGGCATCAAGCCGCTTCGACGCCGGCCAAGGGATGTGCCTACGGGAACTCTTAAGCGGCCAGGGGGCGTGTCAATTTCAGGTCGTCCTGAATGTCGTCGGCTCCCGCATCCCAGGCCAACTCGATTGCCAACGCTCTGTCCCGGTTCGTTGGAACCGAACCACGCAATGTGGCGACACCGTCCGCGACATACACGGACACGTCACGCAAAGAGGGTCGGCGGCTGAACCACTCCGTCAACGTTTCGGTCAAGCTCTCGTCGTGATTGACTTCGCGTGCGACATACCAGTCACGAACTAATTGCATCATGACGCCTCCTTACCACACAACACGATTAACGAAAGAGTCTTTTGCGTCCTGGCCCATAACACCACAGGGCCATGACCGGTGACATTAGTGAACTCTCTAGCTCACCCTTGCCAAGAACCCCAGTCACGGCCCTGGCGTCTCCCCTAGCGGGTGACAGCCCGTTCTTCATCGACGTTCGCCGCTCGCCGCTGCTCCGTACTGGTTGTGGCTCCGTGAGCCGTGTCCCGACCACCGACCGTGATATGGCCGGCAATGTTTTGCTCGCCGACCGGGTCGCCCGACTCGGCCCGCACCACGTACTTCACTTCTCCCGGATCACGGAAGCAGACGCTCGCTGTGTCGTTGGGCTTCAATTTCGCCGAATATTCGTTGCGCTTCGTTCCAAATCCCATGGGTCCGCCGAAATTTCGCTGGCACGTCAGGTTTTCCGTCATCGGATTCAAGAAAATCACCCGGACCGTCCCTTGGCGCTTGTTGATCCAACGAATTTCATCGCCGGGATTCGCGATCACCGATGTGGGTTCGACGCTGTCACGGACAATGACGTCCTTGACTTCACCGGTACGTGTCAGCGTCGGCATGCTCTCTCCGCCGATGGTTTGACAACCGGCAAGCAGCAATAGAGTTGACCCAAGGATGATGCGTTGTCCTTTCATTGTCCTCCCTCCCTTGAACTGTCGGTGAAAATGTTTCAGAGCGGCGCTGGTCTGTTATCCGAGAGAATTGCAAGACGCAGGCCGCATTGAATTGCCCGGCCCTCTTGATGGAGGCCGATTTGCGGGGCATTCACGGCCGCGATAGAAGACAACTTAGGTGCTCATCGGACAAACGCTCCAACGAGAAACGGCGGAGGATCGACGAGGAAGGTGCTTTGAGGATGGGCAGCGCCAGTATCCCGCCGCGGTCGCTCTGCGAACGACCGGGCGGGACATGGCTGACCGAGGAGCTATTTCTTTTTCGCTTTGTCGGCGTCGTGCTCGAAGCTTGGCGCAGGGGTCGGAGGTGCCGCACGATGCATCCCGGCCTGGTCCTCGCCCATTGTGGCGGCACCTGACAAAGATCCTGGATCGCCGGCTTTCGCTTCGCCTGCGGTGGATTTCGGCTCGTTTCTCTTTTGTTCGATGTCGTCCATAAACATCGCCAGATCAGGGGACATGTCCTTGAACTCTTTCGGGTTCACGTTGGTCTGCAGCTCATCTTTCGTCCCATTGAAAACGATTTTGTCACCCTTCTCCTGGAAGCGGCTCCACGGCAGCGGCCTCGCCGTCTGACCGTCCGCCGTCTGGAACATCACATATTCGACATTCTGCGTCTGCTCATCTTTCAAGACCTTGGTGATCTTTCCGAGTTTCTCCCCCTGCGAGTTGGTGACGGATTGATTCAGCCATTTGCTGTCCGTCACTTCCTTCAGCTTGCCCTGCCGCACTGGCGTGGTCGCGTATTCCTCATTCGGGCCAATTGGCTGTCCCGGAATGAGATCGGTCCGTTTGTCTTGCGGCATCTTATGAGGGTCCGGCGTGTTGCCGCCGGCAATGGTCGAGGACCCTGTCGGCTCTGCCAGTACCGGAGTGGTCGTCACGAAACAGGTCAGCAAGGTCAACACCAGAATTCCAAGCATTGTAGTCTTCATGAAAGCCCTCCTGTTATTGGTAGAAAACCGTCGTTGGACCCATTCACTGGCCATTGCGCTCATCCAGTCCGTCTCCGACGGCAGCGGATGGGCGGCGCCTCGGTCGCATGACCCAGACTCCGCCGGTCCTCTGAATGAACTCCTTTCACATCCTTCGTCCTGCCTACTCGCCATACGCTGTTTCATATGTCACCTATGGATTCCCTCTCGCGGCTCCGATTTCGTCGTAGGGATGCGGTGTTCTCCGAACGGAGATATACTCTGGACCTGCGAGGGGCTCTTCCAAGGTACGCCGACTTTCCGGACCATGTGATCGGACTGCTTCTGGGACCCGGCTCCGGATACCACGGTCACCGGAAACGTCAAAATCATCGTTAATCCGATCACCATCCCCGTTTGACGCATCGCCTGCGACATCGACGCACCTGGAAAAACCTCGGGCGGTCGTCTACACCCACGACCAAAGCCGCGAATCTCAGGACAGCATGGTGCAAATCATAGGCCGCCTCTAAGTCGGGGGTTTTCCCAGCCTTTGGGCCATCTTCCGACAAAATCTCCAGACAATTTGTCTGGCCACGGACAGAAGGTCTCATGGTCTCGAGATGTGCGCTCAGCTGCTGAGGGTAGCGACCGCTCTCGATGATATTCGGCACTTCGTTTGCAGTTTTCCTCTTCCGTGTAGGCCAAAGAGACAGCAACGAGAGGACGTCATGGAAGCGATTGGGAGAAAACGATGGGCGATTGCCGAAGGATACATTCCGCCCTCAAGCAACGGTCCGCAGCCACAGATGACGAGTCATGAGAGCGTGTGCCTCTTGAACACGGGATCGCAGGACGCACATGTCTCGATCACGATTTTCTATTCCGATCAGCCGCCGGTTGGTCCCTACCGCCTGGTTGTGCCGGCGGAGCGCACGAAGCACGTGCGCTTCAACAACCTGTCGGACCCTGCCACGATTGCCGTCGACCGGGATTACGCCAGTCTGATCGAGTCCGATCAACCAATCGTGGTTCAGCACACCAGGCTCGATTCGCGCCAGGCAGAAAACGCATTATTGAGCACAATCGCCTTTGCCGGGAGTGAGTAAACCGGCAACAGCGCAGCCGGCCGACGAATCGAAGTGAATCAAGAACAGCCAGGCAATCGCTCCGATGATTGAGAGGTACCCATGCTGACGCTGCTGATTGGGTTGCTGCTGACGGCGGTAATCGTCGCGGCACTCTACGCTTTCGGGATATTCAGCACACCGTATTTAGATGCATTCCGCTTCGCGTTTTACCTCTTGTTGGCTTTATTGGTGCTTTCCGTCTGGTTCAGTATCGGCAACGAGTCATATAAAGGGTACGACCCGACCGTCGGAGCGGCCAAACAATGACTGTAGAGGAGCACCATCGATGAACGAGCGACGCCAAACCAATCGAGTCCAAGACGACGGCCGAGGCACCTCTGAAGTCGTGGTCGTCACCGGCGCATCGGCCGGCGTCGGCCGGGCCATTGCACGAGAATTCGCCCGGCACGGTGCCGCCATCGGTCTGCTGGCGAGGGGCAACGACGGATTGGCCGGCGCGACGGACGACGTCGAACGCCTCGGCGGACGCGCGTTGGCCATTCGCACGGACACGGCTGACGACCGTCAGGTTGAAGAGGCGGCGGAACGCGTCGAGCGTGAACTGGGTCCGATCGACATCTGGATCAACAATGCAATGGTTTCGGTCCTGTCGCCCGCCCTGCAAATGACGCCCGCCGATTACCGACGCGTGACTGAGGTCACGTACCTGGGATATGTCTACGGTACATTGGCCGCGCTTCGTCGGATGGTGCCGCGCGACCGAGGCGTCGTCGTCCAGATCGGCTCGGCACTTGGCTACCGTTCGATTCCGTTACAGTCCGCGTACTGCGCCGCGAAGCATGCGGTTCATGGCTTTACCGAGTCATTGCGCTCGGAGCTGATTCACGATGGCAGTCGCGTCCATCTGACAAGCGTGCAGCTGCCGGCGGTGAATACGCCGCAGTTCTCCTGGATCAAGACCCGGATGCCCCGCCATCCGCAGCCCGTGCCGCCCATCTACCAACCGGAAGTCATTGCGCGCGCCGTCTATTGGGTCGCGCACCATCGCCGCCGCGACTTTTCCGTCGGATTCCCGACAGTCAAGGCGATCGTCGGGAACAAATTCATTCCCGGTTGGCTTGACCATTATCTCGCCGCCATTGGCTATGAGTCGCAGCAGACGCATGAGCCGGTCGATCCAGGGCGCCCCGATAATCTCTACACGCCTCTGCCGGGGGACTATGGGGCTCGCGGCGTCTTCAGTCATCGAGCGCAGAACTTTAGCGTCCAAGCATGGCTTAATCGATATCGGACATGGCTCGCCTTGGGCGGATTGGGCGTCGCCGCATGGTGGTGGCAAGGTTGGGCTGGGTTGAACACCTCGCCGCCGATGCGCGCCTCGAGGAGTTCTTTTCCTCGCCGATCATTCGATGTGCCCGTGCGACGATGACCGATCGGGCGGCGTGGATCCAATGTCGGGGGGATTCGTTCTTTGGTGCGTCAAGGCATCGTCGCCGCCTAACGTCACTTTCGCCGCACTGCCATGCCAGCATTGCGGGCCGCCACGCGAGAACAGTGGCTGGCCACCTGGTGGCAAAGCAGGCTGACCCATAAAGAAATCGGCCTGAGCACACGTATGAGCACCGGATGGACAGAGTTAAGAGTGCCGCTCTCGACAGGTGAGATGTTCACGAGAATCGGAGGCCGGTCGTCCGGCGCGCCCGTCGTCCTGGTGCACGGGTTCGTGCTTGCCGGCGATTATATGATGCCGTCCGCGGAGCGGCTCGCGGTCTTTACGCGCGCGTTCGTGCCAGACCTGCCCGGCTACGGATTGAGCGATCGGCCTCCGCGGGGGCCGGCCCTATGGTATCTCGCGGACCGGCTTGCCGAGTGGACACAGCGCCTGGACCTTGGGCGGGCGCATTTCATTGGCAACAGTTTCGGTTGTCAGATCCTCGTGGACTTCGCGGCACGGTATGGGCGCTTGATACAGCGTCTCGTCCTTCAAGGGCCGACGGTCGATCCCGCCGCGCGATCGGTCGTGAAGCAGGTGCTCCGCCTCATCAAGAATTCACGCATTGAGTCGCCCCGTCTCGGCCGACTGATGTTCAGAGATTACTGGAGAGCGGGCTTGCGCGGAATTGTGGCCACGGCAAGAATGGCGCTCGGTGATCAACTGGAGCCAAAGCTGAGAGACATCAGCGTGCCGACGCTGGTCGTCCGCGGCTCTCGTGACGTGCTCGTGCCGCAAGACTGGGCTGAAAAAGTGGTGCGCCTGCTGCCGGACGGACAGCTATTGGTCATGCCCGGCCTTGCGCATACGATTACGTACACCGCCCCGGGGATGTTCGTGGAGGCAATCCGCCCCTTTTTACGGTTATAGCCGATGTCAGACAAACCCAGTTACCTCGCAGACTTCGACTCCGCATCGGCCATGCTTTCGGCACTCGGCCGTTTTTTGCATGGACGGGATTTTCCTATGCTCGGCGCCGTGCCGCGATGGACCATGCCTCTTGTCAAGGCATTGTCGGCCGGCGTCAACCATCTTCCGCCCTTCCTGCAGGAACAGGTCTATATATGGAGCGGCTGGCTGGAGGCCATCGGCGCCAACCGCCTTGACCGTATCAGCGATCTCGACCTGTCGCGCTGGGCCGTGAGTCAATATCCCAAGCGGCGTTATCCGGCGGTCGCCATCGGCTCCTCGAACGGCGCAGCGACTCATCTCTGGGCCGCACTCGGCATTCCCTGGCTTCCACAAACCTTCTTGGTTCCTGTGGCGAGGTCCAACGTCCATCCCGACGAGCCTAAGGACGAGCTTCGATGGGCCCGGGAACCGGCGCGCATTGTGCTCGAGCGGAATCCGGACCTGGAGCTCCATCATATGCACGATCCAGTGCAGGATCGGTTGATGGTGCGCCGGATGAGCTATTTCCGTTTAAAAAAACTCTCGCTCGGCGAGACCTATCGGACGTTTCTCGATCAATGTCTCGAACCGGGCGGCACGATCATGGTCGTCGACTGCCGGCTCTCGTGGCCCGTCAGCGACTGCGGCGGCCGTCACCTGTTTCAATTCGGCGCCTTGGGCGGCGCCACGGCGGAAGAAATGCATAAAGGCGGTCCTCGCGTGGCAGAGTATTTGCGCCGATACCGTTCCCACCGGACGAAATGGGACCCGCCGCCACCTGATCGCATGGCGCCAGAGGCCGAATGGGGCTTCGCGCCGGCACTCGGGCGGGACGTCATGGCCTACGCGGCGCAGCGCGCCTGCTCGGTGCGGCGGCTGGTGTTCGAGGAACCGGAAGCAATGAGCCCGCTCGTCGCCGATCTGCATCGCTGGTGGAACGAGCGCCGTGGCCTCCCGTCGACGCGCTTGCTGGTCGACTCGTTCATTCTGATGGAACCCTATTGGTGCCTTGGCACTGGATCAATTCCGTTTTGGATGGTCTTCAACACGGAAGGCTCGTTCTCCGCCTTGCAATCGTACCTCACGACGCGGGTGTTTGAAGAAATTTACGCTACCCTGTTTTCCCATGGCGTCGATTCGATCGGCTTGCCGACGGCTGCCGAGTGGCGGGGGCTCATCGAACAGGGGTCCGCCCGCAGCAAATTCATCGGTGTCGATCTTAATGCCTTTCCCAGGGATTTTTCGGTCTACGCGCGATATCACGACGCGCTGCTTCAGACGATCGATCAGCGGTATGGCCTGCCGCCGCCGCTCCCGCTGGCCCAGCTTGATCAGTTCCTTCAGAGGAACGCTCACCGGTACAATGTGGATTGGATTTGCGACGCGCAGCCGTTGGCCGCGTGAGGCCCCCGCATGGTGCGCGCCCGCCTGGCAAAATGGAAACGGATCGCGGTCTCGCGGCTGTCGCTGCAATATCCGTCGCTCCTCCGGTTTCTCCCTACCCCTCGGCCATTGCTGATTCGACACTGTCCGTATAACGGCGCCTCCCGGGTTCGCGATTTACTGATTTGCTTGCCCGGCATCGGCGATGACGCAAAAGACTTCGAAGACTGGGGCTTTGTCGACCTTGTGCGGGCGCACCGGTGGCCGGCCGACGTCTTGTTGGTCGATGCACATTACGGCTACTACGCGGACAGGACGATCCTCGCGCAGCTTCACCGCGACGTCGTTGTTCCAGCCTCAGGCCGTGGCTACCGTGCAATATGGTTGGCGGGCATTTCTCTGGGCGGATTCGGCGCGTTGCTCTACGCGCGTGAGTATCATAACGACGTGCGCGGGGTTGTCGCCATCGCACCCTTTCTGGGTACCGACACCCTCATCAAGGAAATTAGCGGCGCCGGAGGACTGGCTCCATGGACGTCGAGCGTCAATCCTTCCGACGAGATTGGGGCCCTCTGGGCCTGGCTCGCATCCCGAGGGCACCGCCATCCGGTGAGGCCGGACGTCTTTCTGGCCTTCGGGGACGCAGACATTTTTGTGGACGCGCATCGCCTCCTCGCAGCCACGCTGCCATCAACGCACGTCCTCACAGCGCCTGGAGGCCATCGATGGACCGTGTGGCGGCAGTTGTGGAGCGACTTTCTCCGGTGCCACATCCCTCATGGCCTGCCTGACAAGTCAGGGCTCGAGTAATTTTTCTCTGTCGTTCGGTATGCCCTTTTGGCCGCCGGACCTTCGTTTGAACGATCGGAGATCGGCTTCTCTGAGATCCCGTGACTGGAGGGTCTCCGAGTAGGCGCGAGTGAAGCGATCGCTATCATGAGAGGAAGGTCAGAGGAATGTCCACGCGAACAAAGGATCTCTCCATGCCACGAAGAAAATTCGGAACCTCGCACTTTCCCCTGTCGGCGGAAGTGTAACGGCAGCAAAACGTGCGGGCCCAAAAAACCGAACAGCGATCGTCGGGGGGAAAGAGCGGTCATCGACTCTCGCGCGAACAAGGCGCGCAGGCCATCACTGGGTCGGAAGGCTCATTTCGAGGAAGCGGAGGGAAAAGTGGAAAGACCCGCGGCTCGCAAGAATCTTTTATCCCTCGCCTGGCATCATCCCTTGCCGCAGACAGAGGACGCCTCGACGCCTGGTCGACCTGCCGCCTGATGAGGCGGCAAGGCACACGAGGCTCATACGGCGCCGCCGCTGGGAGATGTTCTCGCCGGAGAACAGGACGTCGCCGCCCTTCGCGTTCACAGATACTCCTCGACAGACAGACTGTCTGGAACAGGACAGCTTGTCGTCGTTGGGAGACGCTTGTCCCAACAAACCCTACTCCGACGAGGATGACGAACGTCTCTCCGTAGAAGCGTTTCCGCCGTCAACGCGCGAAAGGTCTATCCTTTGCACAACGACACCTGAATTCCTGACGAACCTCACAAGGAGACTCCATGCGAATGGGGAAACAATCAGCGCGTCGCCGATCGCGGAACACGACGCGCGTTGCGAAAGCCTCTTTGACGAAAGCCGGACGCACCGGACGTAACGACACACCCTCGCGCGGGAAAGCCGCAACCAATTCCCAGCGTGTTCGTCAGGGAGCCGCCCGGAGCCAGCGATCGATGCGCTCGCAAACAGCACGCCGGTCGTCATCTCGCGCGTGACTGTGCCTTTACCGTTCAGTTTCCTAAGCCGGTGATTTACATGCGCTCCGCCCGTTCGTTTACATGTCCGCCGCGCACGATTGCCATCTTCCGCGCGCTGCACCTGGGGGATCTCCTGTGCAGTGTGCCGGCGTTTCGCGCCCTGCGCGCGGCCTTCCCCGAGGCCACGATCGCGCTGATCGGTTTGCCCTGGGCTCAAGCCTTCGTCGAGCGGTTCTCCCACTATCTCGACGAATTCATCGAATTTCCCGGTTACCCGGGATTGCCCGAGCAGGAGCCCGAGTACTCACGGCTCGCCGAATTCCTTGCCGCCATGCGTACGCGTCGATTCGATTGTCTGATTCAGATGCAGGGCGACGGCTCGTACGTGAATGATTTGATCCGCCTCTGCGGCGCCGCCCGCACCTGGGGATTCACGCAGCCCGCGGCCGCGGGCGCCGTCCTCGATGAATCCATTCCGTACCCGGCGGACTGCTCGGAGATTCATCGTCACCTCAGGCTGCTCGAGCATATGGGCGTCCCTCAGCAGGGCGATCATCTCGAATTTCCGTTGACAGCGCAGGACCAGTCGGACTTCGATGGTTTGCCGCAGGCCGCATGGCTTGCACCCGACCGTTTTGCCTGCATCCATCCGGGCGGGCGAGGCTTGAGCCGTCGGTGGGAGATCGAGAAATTTGTCCATGTCGCGTGCGGCCTCGCCGACCAGGGCCTCCGGATCGCCATCAGCGGCGTCCAAGAAGAACGGCCGCTCGCAGAGGAGCTGCTGCGCGCCGTTCCGACAGCCATCAATCTCGCCGGTCGGACGACATTGGGTTCGCTAGGAATTCTTTTGAGCCGAGCGCGCGTATTGATCGCTAACGACACGGGCGTCTCGCATGTCGCCGCCGCTCTGCGGACGCCCAGCGTGATCCTCTCCGTCGGATCCGATCCGATTCGGTGGAACCCGCTCGATCGAGCGCGCCATCGAGTGTTCATTGGAACAGCGACCGGTCCTCGAGAAGTCCTCGAGGAAGCCGACCGTCTGTTGGCCGCTCGTGTATTGGCCGCTCCGCCGGCCGTCGAGCCGAGTCGCATGCCTGCCGCTCCTCGGCCCCTCAGGATTCTGACCTGGCACATTCACGGCAATTATTTGTATTACCTGACACACACGCCTCACCACTGGTATCTGCCCGTGGGATTGTCCCGTCCAGGATATAGCGGTCGCGCGCCTGGATTTCCCTGGCCGGACCGCGTCCGCGACGTACCGGTGGACCGCCTCAGAGAGATGTCCTTCGACGCGATCCTGTTTCAATCGAAGTCGGCTTACCTCGACGATCAATATGAAGTGTTGACGACCGAGCAGCGGCGTTTGCCGCGTCTGTATCTGGAGCACGATCCGCCGGACGATCCGACCGACAGCCGCCACATCGTCGATGATCCCTCAATGCATGTGGTGCATGTGACCAAGTTCAACCGCCTGATGTGGGACAACGGCGCCACGCCCACGAGCGTCATCGAACACGGCGTCCCCGCGGCCGATGTCAGATACAGCGGAGAATTACCGCGAGGCCTCGTCGTCATCAATGACCTGCCTAGGCGAGGACGCCGCGTCGGGGCTGATCTGGTCGAACGGATTCGGCGGATCATTCCCTTGGACGTCATCGGTATGAATTCGGAAGCGGCCGGCGGCCTCGGTGAGATCTCACACGAGATGCTGCCGCGTTTTATGTCGCGATACCGCTTCTTTTTCCATCCGGTCCGCTACACCAGCTTCGGCCTTGCCGTCTGCGAGGCGATGATGATCGGCCTGCCGATTGTGGCGCTGCCCGTCACCGAAATGCCCACCGTGCTGCGAGACGATGTCTCAGGCGTCGTCGAGGCCGATATCGACCGCCTGATGCAACGGATGGCGCTGCTCCTTGCCGACCCCGATCAAGCACGTTGTCTCGGGGAAGAAGCACGTGCAGTGGCACAGTCACGTTTCAGTCTCGAGCGCTTCACGGCAGATTGGGACCGGACGCTCACAAGCGTCATCCGCCAAACTCCTACACCATTTACATCATCAACAGGCATACCATGCGCGGCCAAATTGCGTTGATCAGCGAACATGCGTCTCCCTTGAGCGTCCTCGGCGGCGTCGATTGCGGCGGACAGAACCTCTACGTGGCCAAGGTGGCTAAGTCGCTCAGTTCGCTCGGCTACGAAGTCGACGTCTTCACCCGCCGTGACGACGATCAATTGCCCGAGGTGGTGGAGTGGGACCAAGGGATCCGAGTCCTATACGTTCCGGCCGGGCCTCCGCGGTACATCCGCAAGGAAGACCTGTATCCGTTCATGCAGGAGTTCACCGAATACATGGTTCGTTTTTGCCGACATCAACGCAAAGCGTACGACCTCATCCATGCGAATTTTTGGATGTCGGGGCTTGTCGCTGCAGAAATGAAGCGCCGGCTGGGCATCCCGTTCGTCATCACGTTTCACGCCTTGGGACGCGTCCGCCGATTGCATCAGCAGCAGGCCGACGGCTTTCCCGACGTCCGCTTCAGCGTCGAGGATCGCCTCGTCGCCGAAGCCGACCGCCTGATTGCGGAAGCGCCACAGGACGCCGGCGACCTGATCCGACTCTACGGAGCCGATCCGTCGCGCATCGTCATCGTCCCCTGCGGCTTCGATCCGGAAGAGTTGTGGCCGCTCGACAAGGCATCGGCTCGAACGGCCATCGGCCTGCCGGCGGACGAAGGGATCATCCTCCATGTCGGCCGCATGGTTCCTCGAAAAGGAATCGATACCGTGATCCGCGCCTATGCGCGCTTTTTGGTCGATCACGACGCGCCGACGAGACTTCTGGTCGTCGGAGGAGAATCAGACGAACCGGATCCTGAACGGACGCCCGAGATCGGACGGTTGCAGCGTCTTGCGCATGAACTGGGCGTGCAAGACCGCGTCTGCTTCGTCGGCCGGCGGGGGCGAAGCCATTTGAAGTACTACTACAGCGCGGCGGACGTCTTCGTCACCACCCCATGGTATGAGCCGTTCGGGATCACGCCGTTGGAAGCCATGGCGTGCGGGACTCCGGTGATCGCGGCCAATGTCGGCGGCTTAAAATTCTCCGTCCGCGACGGAGAGACCGGCTATCTCGTGCCTCCCGGCGATCCGGACGCCCTGGCAGAGCGGTTTCGATTGCTCTATTCGAGCCCTACGCTTCTGCGTGTCTTTGGACAACAGGCCGTTCAACGCGTGAACGAGTTGTTTACCTGGGGGCATGTGGCGGAGGGGCTCTCGAAGCTCTACGGCGAAGTCATGCTCGAAGGCGGCATGAAGCGCGACGCCGCGCTGAGCACGTCGGTAGACCGGGCGATGGACCAGGCGATCGACGCGCTACAGGAAGCAAAACGACGCCTGCGACACCCGCTGACCGAAGCCGCTGTGCGGTTGGGCGACTGTTTTTCGCGCGGCGGTCGCGTGCTCGTGTATGGGCAGGGCGCCAGCGCCCAGGACGCGGAGGACTGGGCCTCAGGCCTCACGAGCCGGCTCGTCAGCCATCCGGGGTGGCCGGCAATCGCCTTACGCGACGCCGCCGAGACCAGCTGGAACGCGGCGGACCGCCATCTGCTTCGGCAGGTGGATACGTTGGGGCGCTCCGATGATGTGCTGGTCGGCGTGTGCGCGACCGCGATGCCGCCCTCGGTGATCGCCTGCCTGCGTCAGGCGCGCATGGCGGGACTGCAGCGCATACTGTTGTGCGGCGCTGATTCCGCCGGGCTCGACGATCTCGCCGACGTCGTCCTCGATGTGCCGCTTACGGAGCTCAGGGATGTCAGGCACGTCCACCGACTCGTGCTGCACATCCTTCTCGATCTGATCCAGGAACGCATGGCATCTGCGGACCGGCGCCGGGCCGACCGGCAATCCCTTCCATCGGTCCTGGACTGGCCGCGCCGCGGGAAAGAAGGGCCGAGCGGACCGCGGCGCCGTCAACTCATCAATGTGACCGGGAAAACCATTCCTCCGTCCTGAGACGCCGGCGAGGATGACGCCAATGAGACGCGCCGTATTTTTGGATAAGGACGGAACGCTGGTCGAAGACCAGCCACCCAACACCGACCTGTACCGGGTACGTTTCTACCGCGACGTCTTCCCGGCCTTGCGCTTGCTGCGGCGCGCCGGCTATGCCCTGGTGATCGTGACGAACCAAGGCGGCATCGCCCAAGGGCGCTGCGAGGAACCCGATGTCCGACGGATGCTGAACTATCTCGAACGCCGGCTCGCAGAGGAAGGCATCATTCTCGACGGATGCTATTACTGTCCTCATGACCCCGATGGCACGGTCGTTCCGTATGCGGTCTCTTGTCTCTGCCGCAAGCCGCGCCCCGGCCTGCTCGTGCACGCCTCTCGTGACTTGCGCGTCGAGCTGGCCCAATCCTGGATGGTGGGAGACATTCTGCACGATGTCGAGGCGGGCCGGTGGGCCGGATGCCGCACCGTGTTGCTCAACAATGGACATGAAACGGAATGGCAGCTCACGGAAACCCGCTGGCCGGATCATCTCGCCGGGACGCTGCTCGAAGCGGCGCAGCTCATCGTCCTGTCGGGAGAGCGCCGAGCGAGCGGAGCGCTGTTCAACCGGCAACCGGAGGAACGATGACGACGTCTGCTTCCTCCTCGGCAGGATGGGATCAGGCAAGGCATGTGTTGTGTGTCCGTCTCGATGCCGCCGGCGACGTCCTCATGACCGAGCCGGCGCTGCGCGCGCTTGCCGCGACGATGCCGGAACGCCGGCTCACATTGCTGACATCGCGCAGCGGGCGAGAAGCCGCTCGACTGATACGCTGCGTCGAGGACGTCATCGTCTATGAAGCCCCTTGGATGAAATCGGTGCGCACGACTTCGAGCGCTGACGACCGCGCAATGATCGCGCGGCTGCGAGCCGAGCGCTTCGATGCGGCGGCCATTTTCACCGTGTACACGCAAAGCGCCTTGCCTGCGGCGTTGTTGTGCACACTTGCCGAGATCCCGCGGCGAGCGGCCCACTGCCGGGAAAATCCCTACCACCTGCTCACCGAATGGGTCCGTGAAACGGAGCCAGACGTCCGCGTGCGGCATGAGGTCCGCCGCCAACTGGATTTGGCGGCCGCACTCGGAGGCCGCGTCGCCGACGACCGGTTGTCAATCAGCATCGGCGGCGCCGCCCTTCGCACCACCGATCGTCTGCTGTGCCAGATGATCGATCCGGTGAAGCGATGGATCGTCATGCATCCTGGAGCGTCCGCCCCATCCCGCCGGTATCCCGTCGAGTCCTTTGCTGCTGCCGCTGCGCAGTTGACGCGCGACTTCGACTGCCAAATCCTTTGGACCGGCTCGCAGGAAGAGGCGGCTCTTATCGCCGAGGCGCAAGCTATTATGAGCGAGCGCTCGCACTCACTCGCCGGCCGATTGAGCTTTGAAGAACTCGCCGCGTTGATCGCCAAAGCCCCGCTCGTGATTTCGAACAATACAAGCGTCGTTCACCTGGCCGCCGCGGTCTCCACACCCGTGGTGGACTTATACGCGCTCACGAATCCTCAACACACGCCATGGCGTGTGCCTTGCCGAGTGCTGTTCGAAGATGTGCCGTGCCGGTTTTGCTATAAGAGCGTTTGTCCGGAGGTGCATCATCGATGTCTGAAAGGCGTCGCGCCGGACGCCGTCGTGTCGGCGGCCGTCCAACTGCTCGAGCGCAACCTGGACAATCGATCGACATCCGCCCCAGGAGACGAGACAACTTGTCTTTTCGAGGACAATTTGCGGGCGTGGCGCGCTTCAGCGGCGGATAAGTCGCAGAGAGTCGCGTGATTTTTATTGAACGTTTTCGAGACGCGTCTCGTTCGTGGTCTGTCTTTTGCGTCGAGTCAGCTGACGACGCTCTCGACGACCAAAGGAGGCCCATGCACCACCTTGATCAAACACCGAATGCACACATGCAGCACTGTCTCGAGGCCTGCGCAGCCTGTGCGAACATTTGCGATCGTTGTGCCGATGACATGATCGGCATGGAAGGAGGCAGTCACAAGGAACTCCAAGAACTTTGCATCAGGCTATGCGAAGACTGCGCCGATCTCTGTACGCTCTCGGCCCGATGGATGAGCCGCTTCTCTCCGTCGATCGAGCTGCTCTGCCGGTCCTGCGCAGAGATCTGCGACCGATGCGCGGCCGTGTGCGAGCAACATTCTGCACACCATCTACTCTGCGGCGACTGTGCCGTCGAATGCCGACGCTGCGCCGCCGCCTGCCGCGACATGGCGGCCGCTATGGCCTGACGTAACGAAGGAGGCACTGCCATGCTTCATGTAAAAGATGTCATGACGCCGCAAGCCGAGGTGATTTCTCCGGATGCAACGACCGAAGAAGCCGCCGAGTTGATGAAGACGCTGGACATAGGGGTCCTCCCAGTATGCGATGCCGAAGGACTGGTGGGAGTATTAACAGATCGCGACTTGGTCGTCCGGGTGTTGGCCGCAACGCGCGACCCGAAGGCGATGCTCGTGGGAGAGGCCATGACGCCCTCTGTGGTCTATTGCTTCGAGGATGACGACGTTGAGCACGCGGCCGCCATCATGGCGGGTCAGCAAATTCGGCGCCTGCCGGTCCTCGATAAGAACCGCGCACTGGTCGGCATCGTGTCCGTCGGCGACATTGCGGTGCAGACACAAGATCATCACCTGACGGGCAAAGTGCTCGAAGAGGTGTCGCAACCCTCGATGCCGAAGCGCGACGAAGAGACGGACCGCGGCGACGATTTCGGCCAGGCGGCATAACGAGAAATCTTATGGTGCGCGGTTGGCCACTGTTGCTGGCAAACGTGCTGGGCGGAGTTCTCGCGGTCGGCACGGTCGAACCGGCCGTGGCGGTCGATCCTCCGAACCCGAGCCCCGGCCCGACCTTTCCCACTCCTCAGCCGACTCCGCCGCCTCCGCCGACGCCGGCTCCGCCGACTCCAGGGCCCGGTCCGACGATGCCGCCGCCTTCTCCCACGCCCGGTCCCCCGCCGTAACGGTCGACCGAGGGTAGGCTAAGGCGCGTAGGTCAAGGAAGGAGATCCTTATGACGCATCACGCTTCACTCACGGCTTGGACAACCGTTCTCTTGGGCGCCGTGCTGGCCGCAACCATGAGTCAGCCTCCGGCTTTCGCAGGCGAAGGGAAGACGGGCGAAGCGAAGGAAGGCACCCTTCACCTGGTATCCGGCACGCTGCTCAAACTCGATTTGACTGCGGGCAGAGGGCTCTTGCGAACCGACCTCGGTCGCCCGATCTACTTCGACGTCCCTAAAGCGTATCTGTTTGAGAACGTCATTGTCGGCGCGCGCATCGCTTTGCGCCTCGATGAAGACGGACGAGCGCTGAAGGTCATGGACACCGCGATTCCAGACCTCGTCGCCGAGCCGGACCAGTCGGTCGCGGTAAGCGCACCGGACTAGGACCGGTCTCGCTCTTCGCCGACGGGTACGCACCTCGGCCTACCCGTCGGTGTTCTCCTCCGACAGCCACTCCACCACCGCCTTGAGTGGAAGGTGATCCGAGGCCCTGCGAGAAACCCGTGTCCGATGAACAGTCACGGATTTTAGACGTCCCGTCGGACGGATCCAGATGCGGTCGAGCGCCAGAGCCGGTCGCACGGAAGGGAACGTAGGCAGGGCGGGTGTGTGCCCGAAAATCGCCTTGATCGACCGTAACGGCCGTCCCCACAGCCACCATTCATTGAAATCGCCCATAAGCACGCAGTTCGGCCTGACGCATTGGAGCAGCCGCTCGACCTGAAACCGGCGTTCCCAAGGCCGCAGACCCAGATGCGTCGCGATGACCTGAACGGTGACGCCGCCGCATGTGAGATCGAGGTCGATGGCGCCCCGCGGCTCGTAGGCCGGGACGCTGAAATCAATGAGCCGGACTTCCCCCCGTTGGCAGCGCGTCAGGACGGCATTGCCGTGATGGCCTTTGCGCTCCAAGAGGGTGGGTCCGGCGATGACTTGATACTTCGATTCTTCACCCAGCCAATGGGCCAGTTCGAGTCCGTGCCGGTCCGGGGAATCAATCTCCTGGACCGCCACGACGTCCGCATCCAATTCGCGGATCACATCGCGAATGCGCGACGGGTCATACCGCCCGTCCCGTCCGACGCATCGATGGATGTTATACGTCGCGAAGGTTAATCGCATGGTCACGGCTCAGCCGGCGCAATGCTCTGCCCTGTGGCACCGGGAAGGTCAGCGCTCCCCGCGGACGTCCTGCGGCCGGTTGGAAAGCCATCGCGTCAATGCCCACGTCATGAACAGGATGCCGGCGACAATCACAATCAGGAGCAACACGCTGCCGAGTCCGGGGTGACGGATCGTCTCCGTCATCTGGTCGAGAAACAGCGCAAGACTGATGAGCCCCGGCAGCTCTCCGAGTACCGTCCCTGTAAAGAAATCCTTCGTCCGGATATGGGAGGCGCCAGCCACCGCATTGAGAATCGAAAACGGCGCCACGGGTAAGATCCGCAGCGTCATGACGGTCAGAATTCCTTTGGAGGCCAGCGCCCGGCTGATTCGGTGCACCCATGATCCCGAGAGATGGTCCATGAGGCGGCGGCCCAGCAATCGGCCGACGCCGAAGGTCAGGAGCGCGCTCGCCGTCATTCCGAGCAGGGCATACCAAAAGCCCCACCAGGGGCCGAATGCCAAAATCGTGACGGCAATGAGCAGTATTACCGGCATCACGAGCAGTCCACCGATGAGAAAGCCTGCCACCGTCAGGAGCAGTGCGGCCGGGCCGCTCTGTACTTCCTCGAGACGGGCGGCCAGCCACGTCACGTCGATGAGATCGCGCAAGGACGTCCACTGCCACAGGCCGGCGAGCAGGACAAGGCCGAGCAGCCCCGCCGCTCCGATGGCAATTTGGCGCAACGCAGGCTTCCTGCGTTCCGCCGGAACGAATTGCGTTTCGTATGGACGGCTCGGGTCGATGAACGCTTCGTCCGGCACGACTTCATTGACGTCGGCCGAGACGGTGCCGTCGAAGCAGCCCAGAGAACGCCCGCCGCCGCGAAGCCGCTCGACGGCTCCGATCAGCGATCCGTCCTTTTTTAATTCCCGCTCAACCGCCTGCGGACTGACGCCGAGATGCTCGGCAAGCAAGGTACGGCGAAAGGCGGCAATCGCCCGGCGAATGGCGCGACTGCCCCCCGCCTCAATGGCCAAGTCACATTCTGTATCGAATCCCATAGAGCGGTTACTGAGATTGGCTGAGCCCACGCGCACGACTTCGTCGTCGATGATGCACACCTTACTATGCATGCTGATGCACTGCCCTCGGAGATCGGGAATCTTAGGATAATTGAGATTCAACCGGTGAAAGCGGTCGGCCGCTCGCAGACGCTCCAATACACGCCCTCTGAGCACATCCATCGTGTGTTGCTCGAGCCATCCGTCGCTGTTCGGATGCAGCACCATGACGATCTCGGGCCCCTTCGGATCCTGTAAACGGGTAGCGAGGCAATCGGCCACGGTCCGTGACGTCAGATACTGGGTTTCGATGTAAATATACCGCCGCGCCTTGTTGAGACAGTCGAGGAACAGCGCTTCCACTTCCGCGACCGGAGGCCTGGTCCCAAATGCCGGAGCGGTTCGCGCAATCGCGATTGGGACTTCAGTCATGTCGGGTGTCCATGACTGTGGCCAAAGATTCTCATGACGTCCCTGCCGCCGCATAGGCAGCGGACGTCCTGTCGCGGTCTGCCAGCGGTCGCGGGCCAATTCTCCAAGTGCGGCAGCTGCCGGACCGCTGACCATCAATTGCACGTCATGAAAGGGCCGGCATGGACTGCCGTCGTTCAGGAGGATGCGTCTCGGGTGGTTTCCGGCGTGTTTGCTCGTATCCCATCGACATTGCGCAAAATCCAACCCGCCAACGAAAGCGAGAGCATCATCGATGATGACCGCCTTTTGATGATGGGACGCACCGAGTGGATGCGCGGCATCCTTGTGGAAATGCAGGCGACGGTGTGCCGTGAGCTTCGACGGCAGCCACCATTCCCTCTCTTTCCAATAGATCATGTGGAAGTCCCAGGTCAGCACATGAATATGAAGGTGCCGGTTCCGGATGAGCAGGGCGTGGAGAAACTCTCCGAGCATGTCCGGAAATCCGTCGGGCTCGCGATCGATCAACATGCTGATCCGGGTATCGAAGTCCCAACCCAGAATGATGATGCTGTGACGGGCTTCGGTCGCGGCGGCGCGGAACGCACGGAAGTACGCCTCGCCGTCGATGAGAAAGGCCGCGCGCTCGGCACGCTCCACGCGCCAGCAATTACGTCCGGGCACGAAGAGCGACGACTGTGAGGCCTGCGCCCGCGAGGGCATCCTGGGTGATTGCTGCTGCAATTTCGACTGGTTCTGTAGTTTTCTTGCGACGTTCATCGTGCGGTCACGGGGAGATGTGCAAATCGAATGCCCTTCCGTTCGCCTGGAAGGTAAACGACATGTCCAGCAAGGGGATGATCCGATCGAGGCCCGTCAGCATTGGACCACCCTGTCCTGCGTCAGACAGTTTGTCCAATGCCTTGAGCGAACGTCTCGCCCCACCGGCCTACGTTCGAGGGAGATCCTGGTATGCCGAGGTGAGGCCAGGCAGGTCTGTCTCTTGCACCGGCCTTCTCCACGATCTCACTTCCGCGTTCTGGCGGAAAGAACAAGCAGCCGTCCTGACCGCGTGGCGCAGATGTCACCCCGGCGGATGGGCCAGGATCTGCCGCTTCGACGAGCAACCATCACGAGGCATGCATGTCACCATCGAAACAGGCGCACCGTCCGCCGCAACACCAATCACGACAACCCGGCGTCGAAAAAGCGATGACTCCCCGTCCCAAAACTGACAACGAAGGGCAAGGCGGATCCGGCAAACTTCACAATAAAGTGGCATTGATCACCGGCGGCGACAGCGGGATCGGACGGGCGGTCGCTGTCGCCTATGCCAAGGAAGGCGCGGACATCGCAATCGTGTATCTCAACGAGCATGAAGACGCCAAGGAAACGCAGCGTCTGGTCGAACAAGAGGGACGCCGATGCCTTCTGATCGCCGGAGACGTCGGCAATGAGGCCTTTTGTCACGACGCCGTCGAGCGCACCGTAGCCGAGTTGGGCGGGCTCGATATTCTCGTCAACAACGCCGCGGAACAGCATCCTCAGGACAGTCTGGAACAGATCACATCGGAGCAACTCGAGCGCACGTTCCGTACAAACATCTTCTCTTACTTTTACATGGGTAAAGCGGCGTTGCGGTACCTCAAGGAAGGCAGCACGATCATCAACACCACGTCCGTCACGGCGTATAAAGGCAACCCGCAATTGCTCGACTATTCCTCTACCAAGGGCGCCATCGTGGCGTTTACGCGGTCGTTGTCACAGGCGCTCGCGGAAAAGCAGATCCGCGTCAATGCCGTGGCGCCGGGTCCCATCTGGACGCCGCTGATCCCCTCCACGTTCCCGGCGGACAAGGTTGCCACGTTCGGCTCAGACGTTCCGCTCAAACGCGCGGGGCAGCCCGAAGAGGTCGCCCCCAGCTACGTCTTTCTTGCGTCGCAGGATTCGTCTTATACGACCGGTCAAGTGCTGCATCCCAACGGCGGCACCGTCGTCAATGGATAACACCCGCGACGCAGGGCGCAATTCGTGAATGGCAAGGAGGATACCATGGGCAAGCGGACGCCGAAAAAGCCAAAGAGCTCGCAACCTCAAGATGCTGTGCAGTTGGTGAAGGCCGACCACAAGCAGGTTCGGAAGTTGTTTGAACAATTCCATGCAGCGTCGGACGACGACAAGGGGCCCATTGCCAGACGGCTGTTCACCGAGCTGGATATCCACGCGAAGATCGAGGAGGAACTGCTGTATCCAGCCGTACAGTCGAAGCTGGAATCCTTGGACTCTGAATCCCAGGGCAACGGCCTTGATGTCACGGACGACGGCGAAATCGACCCCGACCCTGACACCGAAAACGCCTATGACGAGATCGACGGCGCGGAATTGGACGTGTTGGACGAAGACGACGAAGACGAAGAGACGGAATCCGAGATCATTACGGCCGCCTACGACAGTCACGGGACAGTCAGGGACTTGATCCAGCAACTGCGGACGCTTGACCCGAAGAGCAGCGACTACCGGGATCTGTTTACGGAGCTGGAGGACGCGGTCATCGAGCATGTGTCGGAGGAGGAGGATGCCATTTTGCCTCTTGCTGCGGCGCAGCTCGATGTCCAAACGCTCGGCATGACGATGCAACGGCGCAAGGACGATCTGACATCGCAGTCGTCGCTCGCCGCTTGAGCGTCACGCGGGCGAGGTCGGAAAGGCAGCGCGTTGTCTTCCGCCGATCGCAGCACGATGGGGCATGAACGATCCGGGCGCGCCCCCGTTTCGGATCGCTCGTCATTGAGCCTGGGAGTCGCCCACTCTCAATTTCATGACTGCCCCATCGAGCGGAGTCGGCGAAAGACGGCACAGGCAGAGGAGCACTGCTCCTCTGCCTTACCCTTTCCAATTTTCTTCGACACCTTGTCTCAGCCGAGACAAGTCGCGCAACGTGAGAGGCATCGGCGTCGGCAATGCGTCGGGTCTCGGGCATTTTTGACGTAAGAGTGCCAGCGGTTGAGTGGCCCTCCTTTTGCACAATGCGATGCGGAGCCCGCTCAACATCTTACGAGGAGTCATTCATGGACAACCAGACAAACGAGAGGCGGCCGGAAGTGCTTCGCACCTTGCTCATCGGACGGCGTTCCACGCTTCAACGCGAAATCGATCATCTCATCGCACAGCACCGGGACAACCATACGCACTTTCGCGACAGCTCGGTGCTCGATGTCGAGGACATGTCCCTGCGCGACGCCACCGGCGCCCAGCAAATCGCTCTCCTCGAAGCGAGAACGCAGGAACGCATCCAGCTGGATGAGGCCCTGCGACGGCTCGATGAAGGCACCTACGGCATTTGTGAAGATTGTGACGCGCCCATTTCTCCGGCGAGGCTGCGGGCGTTGCCGTTTGCACGGCGCTGCGTCGCCTGCCAAGAGCAATACGAGCTGTTCCAGCACATCATGCGCCGTGAAGACCGCGAGGAAATGTAAAAGGAGGAACCATGCGGGAGCCCCGATCCAAAAACGATGACATGGAAGAAAACGAGATGGATAATGGAACTGAAGCGGAATCCGGCGGCGACGTCTTTGAAATGCTGAAGACCGACCATCGCCATGTGCAGGATTTGTTTACCCGCTTTGAAGACGCCGATAAGCGCACCCGAACATCGATCGCCGACGAAGCCTTGACGGCATTAGAGGTTCACTCGGCGCTCGAGGAAGAGTTGGTCTACCCGGCGATCGCGGAAGTCATTGACAACGAAGAGACGGTGAACGAGGCAAAAGAGGAACATCACGTCGCCAAACTGCTGATCAAGGAACTGCATAAGATGGATGCGGGAGACGAGGCATTCGCCACCAAGTTCAAGGTCTTGGGCGAAATCGTGGGGCACCACATCGAAGAAGAAGAAGGAGAAGTTTTCCCGCAGGCTGAGGAAGCCGGCTTTGAGTCGGAGAGCATTTCTGAGGAGGTCTCCAAACGTAAAGCCAAGCTGATGCAGAAATTCGAAGGCGGCAAAAAATCGTCAGGCTCACGTCGGAAAAAAGCCGCCTAAAGCGAACCCCGGTCGCCGCCTGTGGCCTCGAGTTCGTGGACTCGGCCCACAGGGCGGCGCGACCGGTCAGGTACACGCTTCTGAATCATCGGCCGGCGTGAGACCCAGGAGAGCGGGTTTATGCACGTCGGCGATGTACTGCTGTGGGGGCTGCTGGCAACCGGTCTGCTGACTACCCTGCTTCGCGCGGGCCAAGCGCTTCACCTCACCCGAATGGACACCACGCTTCTGCTGGGAACGATGGTCACGTCTGACCGCGACCGGGCGAAGATCGTCGGCTTCGTCATGCATTTTTTCAACGGTTGGTGGATTGCCCTCGTCTACGTGCTGTTTTTCCACGGCTTCGGCATGGCGACCTGGTGGCTCGGCGCATTGATGGGCATCGCCCATACCGCGTTCATTTTGCTCGCAGTGCTGCCCTTCCTTCCCGGCGTTCATCCCCGGATGGCCTCCGATCATACGGGGCCGCGGCCGACGAGAATGCTCGAGCCGCCGGGATTTCTCGCCTTAAACTACGGCTACCGGACTCCTCTTGCCGTCTTGATCGCGCACGTCGCTTATGGCACGGTCTTGGGCGCTTTCTATCAGATTTAGGAGAGTGATCGGATCATCCGCATCCCTGCTCTTGTCACTGATCACCCTCACTGTGCCGTCATCACACTTTGCCTGCAAGGCGTAACAGCGCGCCGAGATGTGCCACATGGGTAAATGCGAGCGGAAAGTTCCCGAGAAATGCGCCGTCTTGGTGACGAATCTCTTCGGGGAATAATCCGACGTCGTTGGCGTGAGGTGCCAACCGGCCGAGGAGATCTTCCGCCTCTTCCAGACGGCCTCCGGCGGCCAAGGCTTCCACCAACCAGAAGCTACAAGGCAGGAACGCGCCTTCTTCGCGGCCGGTTTCCTGCTCGGCGACGTACCGATAGACTAACGGCCCGCGAGTGAGCCATCGTTGAATGGTTGAAATCGTCGACGTCATGCGGGGATCGCGTCCGTCAATAAAGCCCGTGAGACTGAACATGAGCGCCGCCGCATCCAGTCGCGTCCCGCCCAACACCTGCACAAAGCTTCGTCGGGTCTTGGAATACCCCGACTTGAGCACAGTGCGGACGAGCGCCTCCCGCGCCTGTCCCCACACGGTCGTAGCCGGACGTACGCCGACCATACGCGCAAGACGCTCGACGCGATCCAGCGCCGCCCAACACATGACTTTGGAGTGGACGTAATGGCGCGGTTGCCCACGGATTTCCCAAATTCCATGATCGGGATAGGGCCAGGCCGAAGAGAGGAAATTCCCGACTTCCACGATCCAGCGTTTGGTGTCGCGGTCGACGGGATATCCCGCCTCCACGTACAGAGCCAGCGCATCGAGCACTTCGCCGTACACGTCGAGTTGCTCCTGATACGACGCGGCATTGCCGAATCGGACGGGCTGGGAGCGCCGGTATCCTTCAAACAACGACCACGACCGTTCCGGAATCCATGCCTCACCATGCACCGTATACATGACTTGCAACTCGGGATACGTCAGCGTGGTGGCGTGCGTCATCCACTGGGTGAAGGCGCGGGCTTCCGCGTCGAAGCCGAGCCGAAAAAAGGCATGGGCCGTGTAGGAGGCGTCCCGCAGCCAGCAATATCGATAATCCCAATTCAGGTCGCCGCCGAACCGTTCGGGAAGCGACGTGGTCGGTGCAGCAACGATCGCCCCGGAGGGGGCATAACTGAGGAGCTTCAATGTGATGGCACTCCGCACGGCCTGTTCACGCCAAAGTCCGCTGTACCGGCAACTCTGCGTCCACTCGGTCCAATATGCCTGCGTGTCCCAGATCGCTCTCGATGCGTCAGCCAAAAGCGGATAGACAGCGGGAGCATCTTCGGCATAGGACAGCCACAGAGTCACCGACTGGCCGCGGGAGATGACCGCACGGCCGCTCAACGTACCCTCCCCGATCTCCATCGGCAGATCGACGGCCACGAACAGCATGCGTCCGCCGAAATCAGCGGAATACCCGGCGCGACCGCGCTGTTCGAAGCGCGGCACCGTACGCCCGTCGTCCGGGCGGAGCTTGACCGTCAGCAAAAATTCGATGGTGCCTTCGACGCCGTCGATGCGCCGCAACACCTGACGCAACGGGAACGTCGCGGCGGCTTGGCGGGCATCCACGGACACAGGCATCAGATCCGTCAGGCGTGCACGGCCGTCGGCCGTTTCGAATTCCGTGGTGAGCACTGCGGTTGGACCCTCGTAAAAGCGCTTGGTCCGATAGAAGCCGGCAGGATGGATTTCGCAATAACCGCCCCGCTCCCAGTCAAGGAGCCGGTTGAAGCAGGACGGGCTGTCGAAGCGCGGCAGACACAGCCAGTCGATGGATCCCCGGCTGGAGACCAATGCGCCGGTCCGGCAGTCGCCGACCAGCGCATAGTCGTGGATAGGTAGATACGCGGTCAATGGTGC
The DNA here is from genome assembly GCA_035495295.1 of Nitrospira sp. GTDB lineage: Bacteria > Nitrospirota > Nitrospiria > Nitrospirales > Nitrospiraceae > Nitrospira_C. The sequence continues at coordinate 64,687 of DATJGE010000073.1, forward strand.
TCACGCGAGTCGTCGCGCCGAAAGCGCGCGCTGTCCGTACTCTCAGGTTTCGACGTCAAAGCCATCGTCTTTCCACCAGCGCCATCCGCCGTCCAACTCCATGATGGGAAACCCCTGTCCCGCAAACTGGACGGCGGCCGACGCCGCCAGATGACACACTATTGAGTAACAATAGAGGACGTTTGTGCGGTCCTTGCGTAAACCCTGGAGGCTTCCCCAGCGCTCTTTTGGCAGATTTACCGCTCCCGGAATATGCCCTTTGGCGTAGTCTTCGGCGGCTCGAACATCCACAACGTTGACGCTGCCCTCCTTTATCATTCGTTCCAATTCCACGGGACCGGTCGTAAATGCCATCTTGGCTTCGAAGAATTCTTTCGCTCTGGCCGGATCCTGCACCATTGTCATCGGCATGACTCCCTCCTCTCGCGATATTTCACATTTCGGATTGCAGAGCTCAATCTCCAGTCTTCAGACCTCGACCGTAGCGGTTTGAAATCTGTGATTGTGAGATGGTCTTCACTGCACCATGTTGTGCGGCACCTGGGCGCTCAGGGCTTTGGCCTTATTTTCGGCATCGACGGCTGCCGCACGGAGCTCATCGGCCAGGCGGCGCTTCTTGTCGACGCTGGGATCGTTCGAGCCTACTTCCCTGGCAAGCAGATCCGCCTCGAGCTGCCGACGGTCAGCCATTTCGCGCAGCGAGGCGGCCTGGGCCCGATATTCCTTCCATTGCTGTGCGGTCTGCTGTTGACTGGAAGCCGTCACACCATTGCCGGCGTGCTGTGCCCCTGCGCAGCCGGCAGTTGCGACAAGGATGGCCGCCACAATCGACCTTCGTATATGCATGATTGACCTCCTCTATTCCAGAAACGGATTTCGGGTGTCAGATTCGACTTTTGAAATTCATGATCTCACAGGCTTGAATTCGTCCTGTACTTGAGCGCCTGAAGCACGTATCTACGCCGTTGGTGACGCCTCGACCCTGTTGGCTCGTTCCAGGCCTGCATCCAAACCGTATAACGGCATAAGGCCGGCGCCACACGGAGCGACGCGCACCAGGCCGCCCATCGACAGGCTCTTGAGAACGTGAATCAGCTGAGTCGCGTCGGACAGATGAGAATGAAAAATCGGGGTCGTCGGGATAAGACAGGCGAATACGAGCGCCGAGGCGTGAAAGGGAGCCAGGCAACTCAGCGGCCGCGGCGCCGAGGTAGAACAGCGTCAATGTTGTCGTCCCTCCTCCTCTTCCTGTTGAAGAACGGCCGTCATGTACTGTGTGTCGTGAGAGGATAATTTTCCACGGGGCGCATGACGGGCGTCCTGGTACTCGCCGCGATCGAGATCGCCAAGGTATTGCGCCCACGACAACAGCGTCCCCTGGCAGACGATGCGGTCGGCCGGCAGACATTGCATGTCGAGTTTCAGCCGCCGCATCATCTCATGCATAAACCAGTCGGGGACCCTCAATCGTTGTTCAGGATAGATGAAGCCGAACAGAATGATATGGCTGAATAGGACGCGCCAGTGCGCGCCGAAACGGAACAAGAGCCGAGCCCAATCCAGGCTCTGCGCCCGAGCTCGGAGCAGATGGGCGATGTCGCCGCCGTCGTAGCGATTGCGCTCCATCACGAACGCCTTCGACCACAGCATTTCTTCCGCGGGAACGACCTTCACGGGAACGCCGAGGACTTCAGCCGGCAGCGCATAATTGAACCAGGCTTCGTCGACCGTACACAGGCCGTTGCCGGAGCTGTAAATGATGTCGATGCTGCTCTCTTCCTTGTACGCTTTGCCGAGCCAATGCGGGAACCGCCACTCGGTGCGAAAACCGGCCTCGGACAGCCGCTGCATCAATCGTAATCGATCGGCAGGTTGAACGAAGAGATCCAGATCCTTGGTAGGCCTGAGCCATCCTGTATAGCTTTCCAAGGCGAAGGCTCCGCCAACAAGAAACGGCACCTTGGCTTTGAGCAGAACCGACAAGACTTCCCGGTATACGTCATGAGCCGGATCAGGAGAAACGTCGACCGATTGCAACATTCCGGCATATTCTTGAGCCACTTCATGATTATTTAAATGCATCGACGTCCCTTCTCCGGTCCCGTGTTACGAGGCGACCGGCGCAGCCACCGATGGGATTTCAACGAAGCGCAGCGCCCGCCGATCCCGAAACTGCTTGTACATGAGAGGCAGGGCAACGTTATAGACGGGAGTGCCCGCCAGCGTTCTGCCTTCCGGACTGCCGTTGTGCGCATGGCCGTGAAAAAGCGCCGTGACTTCGTACCGGTTGATCGGTTCCTCCAACCGGCTGGACCCGAGAAAGGCGAAGATTTCCGGCGGTTCTCCACGGACCGTCTCCACGATGGGCGCATAGTGCATCAGCACGACCTTCGAGGGTGTCCGGAGTTTCGCCAATGCCGATTCCAATTTCACGGTCTCCTCGACCGACTCCCGGGCGAATTGCTTAAGCGCCGCTTCGCCCCACGGCTGAAGGGCGCGCGAGCCGAAACCTCCGCAGAATCCCTTGACCCCCGCGAATCCGATCCCCAAAATCTCCACCGCCGTGCCGTCGAGGACGATGACGCCAGCGTCGGACAGGATGCGCGTGATTTCGTCCTGTTTCCCGCATTCGAATTCATGGTTGCCGAGCACGGCAACCACCGGCATGGGCCTCAATTGGCTGAGTTGCTCGACCAGCACGCGTGCTTCATCGGGCTTTCCGTAGTCAGTCAAATCGCCGCAGAGCAGCAACACATCGGCTTCGCTGCCGAGATCGTGAAACAATTCCCGTAGTTCCTGTGGCGACGTCCGAGGACAGTGCAAATCGCCGATCGCGGCAACTCGTACACTGCCGGAGTCTCTGACGGTGATCGCTTCCATGTCAGTTCAATGTCCTCTCGACCTCGGAATACAGGCCTTGGGAGCGCCGAAGCCCGTGCCTGCGCAAACTCTCATCGAAGTGGTCCCGCTCGATGGCTTGGGCGGCCGTCGCTCCTTGGCCGGCAGCAATAATCATTTGACAGTTGGCTGAAGTCACACAGCCCGCCGCATAGAGTCCGGCAACCGTCGTCCGCATGTCTCCATCCACAATGAGTTGTCCTTCGTCATCCTGAGCGGCACCCAACCCTTCAGCCAATGCGGTGTGGTAGACATCTCCCCTGGTGGCAAACAACGCCTCGGCCGCCCAGCGCCCCCTGTCTCGAAAGAGCACCGCTTCGAGTGTCCCTGCCCGATGCAACAAGGCTTGAACCGGTTCATGCAGCACAGGCACCGAATATTCCTCGAGCGCCTGCTGCCACGACTGGTCCCAGGCGGAATGATGTCCATCCGTGAGAATCGCGACGGCGGGCGAAAAGGCCATCATGGCGAGCGCATAGCGGGCGGCTTCGTTTCGGCGTCCATAGATGGCAACGCGTTTGCCGCGCACGCGATAAGCGTCACAGTCCTTGCAAAAAAGCACGCTTCGCCCAAGACACAGGTCCGCCCCGGGGATGTCGGGCAGCAAGTGCGTCAATCCGGTCGCGAGCAAAACGCGACGGCTTCGGTGGGTCGAAGACCCTTTCACAAGGAATGCGTCCCGGTCCCTCTTCAGGCGCTGGATCCGATCCGACCTGGTATGAACGCCGAACTTTTCCGCTTGCCGGCGTCCACGGTCCAGGAGCTCCGGGCCGCTGAGTCCCTCGGGGAAGCCGAGATAATTCTCGACGGCCGGTTCCCAGCGCGCCATGCTTTCGCCCGCATCCACCAGCAGGGTGCGCCGCTGGCTCCGTCCGAGGTAGACCGCCGCCGAGAGACCCGCCAATCCTCCGCCGACGATGACCGCGTCCCACGGCTCGGTGCTATCCGGTGCCTCGTCTGTGGGATGCAGTCTCATCGGCGCCGAGCCAAGCGTCAGCGTTCAGCCGCCTCGGTGCGAGCTTTCCCGGCCCTCGCGCATCGCCTCTTTGCCGCTCTGTGCAAACTCACGCGCGGAGCGGCCCGCTTCCTGAACGGCCTCTTGACCTCTGTCGTAATATTCCTTGCCGCGCTCGACCGCACTGTCCCATGCAGACCGCCCCCGCTCCCAGGCTTCGTCCTTGGCTCGAGCGGCGTAGTTTCTCAACATGCCGCGCAGTTCCGTGCCAGTCTGCGGCGCAAACAACAGGGCCAGGCCTGCGCCAATGAACGCGCCCGCGACGAAAGCGGACCATCCCATGGCATCGTCTTCGTAATACTCGTAATCACCGTTCCGCATACATGCCTCCTTCGCGTGTAAATGGGTGTGTGGGATAGGATGGTTGGTCTGAGCATTCCTCTCCCGCTGTAATGTGCGTGCAATCTGCGGACCGCCAGCGCTCGCATTCCTGCCTCTTATTTTCAGAGCCTTGCGACGATGAAACGGCCGGCATCCAGCCTCCAGGTCACGACAGCGTGTCCGGCGTCGCGGACAAAATGTCCGACTGGGCGGGAGAATCGTTTCCAAACATTTACATGATTTTTACCTTCGACTTTCCTGTCTCCGTTGCACGGCATCGAACCGCTCATTACTATGCATCCGTCATCCGAAGCCATTCATGTCAGGCAATAGCACAGACCAACACCGCTCAACGCTGTATCTCCTGCGCCGCGCGTGGCCCTTCATGGCTCCGTTCCGTGGCCACCTCACCGCCCTGACGGTCGTGGTGCTCCTGTCGATTCCACTCAGTCTTCTGACGCCGCTGCCGTTGACGTTGGCCGTGGACAGCGTAATTGGCGCTCGTCCGCTTCCCGAGTTCCTCGCCGGATGGCTTCCCGCGGGCGTCCAGTCGTCCCCGGGCACGCTGCTTCTGTTTATGTGCGCCGGCTACGTCGCCATCGCCCTCTGTATGCATCTTCAGAGCATGGCCCTGTGGCTCCTGTCGTCCTACACCGGCGAACGGATAATTTACGCATTCCGTCATCGTCTCTTCGAACACTTGCAGCGGATCTGCGCGTCCTACCACGAAGCGCACGGTCCCACCGATTCCGTCTACCGCATTCAGCACGACGCCGCGTCGGTGAAGCAGATCCCGATCGATGCCTTCCTGCCGTTTCTCAAGGCCTGCTGCCTGCTGACAGGCCTGGCCACATTGATGCTGACAATCGACCGGCCTTTTGCCGTGGTGGGGCTTGCGATGCTGCCGCTGTTGTTCTGGCTGACGCACCGGTGCGGCCGCCGCCTGCGGAAACAATGGTCGGATGTCAAGACGACCGAAACCGCGACCGTCGCATGCGCACAGGAAGTCCTAGGCGCCTCACGGCTCGTGAAAGCGTTCGGGCGGGAAGAACACGAACAGCGGCGGTTTCTCGGTCATGCCATGAACTGGGTCCGCCAGCATAATGCACTGGCGTCGATTGGAAGCGGATTCGACTTCATGTTCGGCATGACGGTCACGGTCGGCACGGCAATCGCGCTATACATCGGCATCACGCATGTCAAAGAAGGCCATCTCTCCCTAGGCGATCTCTTGCTGTTGATGGCCTATATGGCACAACTGGCGGGTCCACTCGATACGGCTGCGAAAAAATTAACCGAACTCCAGTCGCACCTTGTCGGCTTCCGCAGAGCGCTGGCCATTCTCGACACCCCGCCGCTCGTGACGGACCGGCCACAGCCCCTGCCGTTGGTGAAAGCGAAGGGGCACGTCGCGTTCCGAGGGGTGAGCTTCTGCTATTCGTCGTCGCCGCCCGTGCTTCGCGACGTATCGTTTCATATTCCAGCCGGCACACGTGTGGGCATTGTCGGGCCAAGCGGCGGCGGCAAATCGACGATTGTGAATCTCTTGACGCGATTTCATGATCCGACGGCAGGGGTGGTGCTTCTCGATGGACAAGATCTGCGCGACTACCGCGTAACGGACTTGCGGAAGCAATTCGCCATCGTCCCGCAGGATCCGCAGCTCTTTTCAACGACGATTGCTGAGAACATCCGCTATGGGAAGCTGCATGCGACGGATGCGGAAGTGGAGGCGGCCGCCAAGGCGGCGCACGCGGCGGATTTCATCGCGGCCATGCCGGACCGATACGACACTCAGGTCGGTGAGAGAGGCTCCCGCCTTTCCGGCGGCCAGCGTCAGCGGATCGCGCTTGCACGCGCCTTTTTGCGGGACGCCCCGATCGTCGTTTTGGACGAACCTACGAGTGCACTCGACGCCGGGACAGAGGCGGACCTCGTCGAAGTCATGGAGCGTTTAACCGCCGGCCGCACGACGATCATGATCGCACACCGCCTTCACACGCTCCGCCACTGCGATCTCCAGCTCGTCCTCCGCTATGGGCGCATCGTCGTCCGAGCCCCCGAGTGGGAAGAACTCTCGCAGGAGTTGGTCCCCGGCTGAGGGGCCAACGAGAGACCTCGAAGGCATCCCCTCCAGTCGACTACGTCTCGCAGCGATCCGACGAGCCGGTGATTTGTCGTTCCGCCTCGAGCCAGTGCTCGAGGTCGTGGCCGTGCTCGCGGCCTCCGGCCTCGAACAGTCCGTACGCACGTTGCTGGATTTTGATCAGCATTTGCGGGTCGCCCTCGCCTTTGCCGCCGGATCCCGACGGCGCCGGCTGCTGGCTCTCGGAACGGCGGCTCTCGCCCGAGGCCTCTTGCGGGCGGGACGGCGCCTCAGTCTTCCCTCGTTTGATGATCGCCTTGCCTTTCCCTCCCTTGCCTCGGATCGCCTCGTCTCGCACGTGCGCCATGCTCTCTGGTTCATTCATCCTTGCCCCCAAATTCCGGTGATTTCGCTTCCAGACCTCATCGAGATCTGGAAGCGAAAAAGGTTGCCCTGCCGTTAGTGGTCTTCGCCCTTTCCTGCGATCCTCGATCCGGACGATGATTGTTCCATACGCTTGATGGTCGTGATGGTACCCATATCCGATGCTTCGACTCGAACTCGATCGCCCGCCTTGAACTGGCATCCACTGGAGCCGCCGACGGCAAAGCCTGAGCCGCGCGCCACATCTTTGTTGGCCGACTGATCGGTGGACCCCACTACCTCTTTCAATTGGGACGGATCCTTGGATGGAGCCGGCATCTGATGCTCCGACTGTTGCCGGTTCGGATCGTTCAGCGCCTGCATCTCTTGATGGGCCTTGGAGGCGTCGTGGCTCTTCATCTGACTCTCCGTCGCCGGCGAAATTGGAATCTCTTTTTGCTCCTTCATCTCCTGCCGGCCGGTGCTCATTTTAGCGCCTTCACCTCCGGCACAGACCATGTTCGTATCCTTCGTCAGGCGAAGTGTCATGGTCTGGCCCTTGTCGCCTTTAATGGCATATTCATCGCCTTGGATCTGCTCGATTTGCCCGACGATGGCTTCCGGTCCTCCGAGTATCACATCGGACGATCCTCCTCCCTCCACGCCGAGTCCCTGCTGGCTTTTCTGTTGCGACGATTCTCCTTTGCCGACACCCTGGTTGGACTTTTGTTGATCCGCGGAAGCATAGCCCCCTCCCGCGCCGATGAGAATCACGGCCAACATACTGCGTCCGAGTGTTGCGGTCAAATTCATGGGTGCGCTCCTTTCAAGGCTGTTTGGTGGCAGGCCTCGGTAGGCCCTTTCCCCATAAATGTCGCAAAACGCGGACCGTTAATCGATCTCCGCCGCTCGGTCAAAATGTATGAAAATGTAGGATGTGGAAGACGAGAGCCGTTCACCACCGACCAAACTGTCTTGCGATTTGACAACGCGTCCCTCGTCGACCGACGCGAGACCAGCATTTTTGAATGGCAACTATAAACGGCCCCACTCAGGCGACGCGACTCGGGATACCCCCAGTATGGGGCATCGCAACGAACATGGGATGGTTTAATCATTGTGGTCAACAGCTTCCAGTGATGCACGGCCGGCACGAGCGGATGGAATTGCCGATTGGGTGCTCATCATGGTACGGTGGCGCGGTTTCCTCGGGGGTCAAGCGTCATGTTCCGTATGCTCGGACAACGAGTGGTGTGCCTCCTGTTCGCGACCTTCGCGGTTCAGTTCGTGGCGACGGCCTGTACCGATGACTGGCTGCGCCAATGGTCCGCCGTCCCCCTCGAAGCGCAGGAGCAACTGCCCGGCACGACCAACGGGCAGACGGAATCCGATCAGGGCGAAGGGGCACTGGAGGAACTGGCCCTCGCCCAGGGAGAAGCATTTCGCATCATCCATCTCGCGCGCACTTGTACGGTGGATAACTCCTCCTGTCCGCGGACGAACTTCGTTTCCGATTGGTTCCGTCCCCCGACCCTCTCGTAACTCCCCACAGTTTTTTCGTTCCGAACACCCAGACAGATCCAAGCGCTGTTCTCTAGGAACATGAGTGAGGCTTGCTATGAAACCATGGTGTGGTGCCCTCATAGTCACGATATTCTCCGCAGTATTCACCGCCGGCGCAGACGCCGACAACGGACAGCCGACGTATGCGCTGCATGAGATCGTCGGGTTGGCGATCGAACGCAATCCGATGGTCGCGGGAGCGATGGCCGCCATCGATCAAAGCACGGGACAGCGGGCGGCGGCCGGCGCCTATCCCAATCCCACCATCAGGGGTGAGGGCGGCAAAGGCTATCTAAGGGACGCCGGTCCGATCAGCAGCGAGATTCCGACATCGGCGACGGAATACATGGCCGCGGTCAGTCAACCGATCGAATGGCCTGCCAAACGAGCCGCCCGGCAACGAGCGGCGGAAGCCGGACTCGCAGGCGCGTCCGTCGGCTTGATCGAAACGCGTTTGAACCTGACCACCGACGTCAAGGTGGCCTTCTACGACCTGCTGCTCGCCCAGCGCGATTTTGAACTGTCGAAAAACAATCTGACGATCGTTGAGGACGTCCGCCGCGTTGTTGCCGCGCGCGTCAGGCTCGGAGAAGCGCCTCAATTCGAACTCATCAAGGCAGAAGTTGAGGTGCTCAAAGCCAACCAGGCCGTCACACGCAGTGAAAACACGGTCCGTGTGACGCGCGTCATCCTCGATACATTGACGGCGGGAGCCCTGGGCTCCAACTTCGCCGTGACCGGCGATTTTCTTGTCTTCCCTCCACGTCTCGATCTCGACCGTTTGACGGCGCGCTCGATGAACGAACACCCGGCGATCCAACGTCTCGCCCGGACCATCGACCAAGCGGACCGCACAATCGAGTTCGAACGGCATAACCGTGTGCCGAACGTCAGCCTCAATACAAGCTATACCCGCGAGTATGGACGCGAAGGGTTCGACGTCGGGGTCAGCATGCCCACACCGATCTGGTACCAACGGCAGGGAGAAATCGCCGGGTCGCTGGGCGCCAAACGCAAGGAGGAAGCAGAACTGCTGCGCACGCGCAACGACCTGCTTCGACAGGTCAATCAGTATTATCAGGACGCCCAAACGACCGCGAAATTGATCGAAGTACTTGAAAAAGGGCTAATGCGTCAGGCGGAGGAAGCGCTGCGGATTGCCAAATTCAGCTTTCAGCAAGGGGCCGCGAGCCTGCTGGATGTGCTCGACGCGCAGCGGGTGCAGCGGCAAATCCTGTTTGACTACGCGCAGGCTCGGTTTGAACTCTCGGTCGCCCTGTCGCGCTTGGAACGCGCCGTCGGAGGCCTGCTGTGAGCGGGACAGCCGTGCGAGAGGCCCATGATGTGCACCGTACTCCTGATGGAAGAGGCCGTATCACGTCTCCTGTCTTTTCACTTCCCCTTCTGCTCGCCGCCATTCTCTCGACGGCGGGGTGTAACAGCGCCGCACAGGAATCACCGCCGCAGAAGCCTACCAAAAAGGCCCACCAGACAGGCCTCGTGACGCTCACGGCGGAAGAAGTCCGGAGCGGAGCCATTCTCGTCCAGCCAGCCGTGCGCGGCGAGTTCAAATTGCATCGCGATTTTCCAGCCACCGTCGCTCCGAACCTTCACGCAACCGCCGACATCACCGCCCTCGTCAGGGGCCGTGTCGTGGACGTCTACGCCGACCTCGGCCAACAGGTGAAAGCAGGCGACTTGCTGGCCATGCTGAATAGCAGCGAGCTGGGGATGGCACAATCCGCCTATCTCAAAGCGGTGGCGAAGCTCTACGTGGCGGAGCGCGCCTATGAGCGCGCGACGATGCTGCTTAGAGAGAAGGTCATTGGGCTCGCCGAAGCACAACGGAGGCAGGGCGAAATGCTCAGTCTTCGGGCCGAAAAACGCGAATCCGAAGACCGGCTGCGCCTGCTGGGCATGAGCGAGGAACAGATCAGGAAGCTAAACCACGAGCAGAAGATCCTGTCCTACGTCCCCATTACCGCGCCGTTCGACGGCCGCGTCATCGCGCGCAATATCACGAAGGGCGAGGTCGTGGAGGTCACGGAGAAGCTGTTCACGGTGGCCGATCTTTCGGAGGTGTGGGTGCTGGCGAACATCCCGGAAAAGGACATTACCTTCATCCGGGCGGATGTCGGGAGCGACACGTCCGGCGTGGAACAACTCGTGGAAGTGCTGTTGACGGCGTATCCCGGGGAGGTCTTCCACGGCAAGATCACCTATGTGGGTGACGTGTTGGACGTGGCGACGCGTACCATGAATCTGCGCCTGGAATTGCCGAACCCCCGCCGGAAACTCAAGCCCGAAATGTATGCGACCATCCGCGTTCATTCGTTGCCCGAGCATGGGGTGCTGGTCGTGCCCGAAAGCGCGGTGCAACGGGAGCGCGACCGACGGTTCGTGTTCGTACAGCGGGATGCCCACACGTTTGAGGCCCGCGACGTGACCTTGGGTGAGACCAACGGCGAGGTGATCAAGATTATCGACGGACTGCGGGAGGGAGAGCCGGTCGTGGTCAAGGGCGCCTACGTGCTGAAATCCGAACTGCTCTCGGATCAAATCTGACGTCATGTCCTCTTTTCTTGATCTGGCGCTGAAACAGCGCGTGCTCGTCATCGCCCTGGCCTGCCTGATCGCAGCCGGCGGCATCCATGCCTTCCGCACGATCGCCATCGACGCCTTTCCCGACGTCACCACCGTGCTCGTCCAAGTCGTGACGGAGGCGCAAGGCCTGTCGCCGGCCGAAATCGAGCGGTTCGTCACCTTCCCGCTCGAACTCCAACTGACGGGTGCCCCCGGCCTGACCGACATTCGCTCCCTCTCGAAGGTCGGCTTGTCGATGATCACGGTCGTCTTCCGCGACGATGTCGACATTTACCTGGCACGGCAACTTGTCCTCGAGCGTGTGCTCGAAGTGCAGGACAGCCTGCCCCCCGGCGCTCGATCCGAACTCGTGCCGAATTCGCCTGGACTCGGCGAGGTCTTTCAATTCTATCTGGAAGGTCCGCACGACAACGACCCGGATTACCGCCTGACGGAAAGCGAGCTGATGGAGCGGCGGACGCTCGAAGACTGGGTAATCCGGCCCCTGCTCAAGGGATTGCCCGATGTCGTCGATGTGAACTCGATCGGCGGTTTCGTCAAGCAGTACCAGGTCATGGTCGAGCCCGGCCTTCTGCGCAAATACGATCTCGCGCTGCACGACGTCTTTACGGCCGTGGCGAACAACAACGCCAATGCCGGCGGCAACATCCTGGAAAAAGGCTCGGAAAAATTCATCGTCCGAGGCATCGGCTTGATCAAGACCTTACACGACATCGAGAACATCGTCGTGAAGGAGACGCGCGGCACGCCGATCTATGTGAGAGACGTGGCCGAGGTTCAGATCGGCCATGCGGTGCGCCACGGCGCGGCCGTATTGAACGGACAGCGTGAGGTCGTGGCGGGAATCGTGTTGATGCTGCGTGGAGGCAACGCCCGGGAAGTCGTGCAAGCCGTCAAGAACGAGATCGAGGACATCCACGAGCAGAAGATTTTACCAGGCGGCCTCCGCATTGTGCCGTTTTATGATCGCTTGGAATTGATCGTCGCCGCGCTGCACACCGTCTACAAGGCGCTCCTTGAGGGCATCGTGCTCGTCATCCTCGTCCTCTTCCTGTTTCTCGGCAACGTGAGGAGCGCGCTCATCGTGACGGCGACGCTCGTCGTTGCCCCGCTGGCGACCTTCATCGTCATGGATCAGGTCGGCTTGACGGCCAATCTCATGTCTCTCGGCGGTCTCGTGATCGCCATCGGCATGATGGTAGACGGATCCGTCGTCGTCGTGGAGAATGTCTACCGTCATCTGAGCGAACGCCCACCCGGCAGCACAAGCAGCTCCAGCGCCATCGTGCTGAGTGCCGCCAAAGAGGTTGCCCAGCCGGTTCTCTTCGGCATTCTCATCATCATTCTCGTGTTCCTGCCGATTTTGTCCCTCCAGGGCATGGAGGGCAAAATGTTCAAGCCGCTCGCCTATACGATCATGATCGCGCTACTCGTGTCGCTGCTCCTGTCTCTCACGTTGTCGCCCGCGCTCTGTTCGCTCGTCCTCACGCGAGGGACGGAAGAAGACACGTGGGTGTTGCGGCAAGCCAAACGGTGGTACTCGCCCTCCCTGACCTGGGCGCTGAGTCATCGCCGGGTTGTGCTGACCGCCGCGGTTGGCATGCTGGGCGCCAGTCTTGCGCTCTTTCCGTTTCTCGGCGGCGAATTCATTCCCATTCTCAACGAAGCGGCGATTACCCCGCAGACGATCAGACTTCCCAGCATCTCGCTCGAAAAGTCCATCGAGATCGAGATGGAAATGCAGCGGGCGGTGATGGAATTCCCTGAGGTCCGGATGGTCGTCTCGAAAATCGGACGCTCGGAGCTGGGCAATGACCCTCAGGAGCCCAATGCAAGCGATCCCGTCGTCTCGCTCAAACCGATGGACGAATGGAAGACGGCCAATACGAAACCGGAACTGGACGACGCCATCCGACGGCGTATCGAGCGCGTGCCCGGGGCGAACTTTCTGCTGAGCCAACCCATCCAACAACGCGTGGACGAACTCCTGTCGGGTGTGCGGTCCGAAGCCACGGTTAAGATCATCGGCGAGGATCTCGATCAGCTGCGCAAGACGGCCGAGCAGGTGCAGACGATCATGGCGGGCATCGCCGGCGTCAAGGACGTGCGCGTCGAGCAACTGTTCGGCCAGGCCTATCTCACGATCGATATCGATCGCGGCAAGATCGCGCGCTACGGCATCAACGTGTCCCATATCCGGGAAATCATTTCGACGGCGATCGGCGCCGAAGCGGCGACGCGCGTCTACGAGGGACAACGGCGCTTCGATCTCATCCTCCGCTACCCGAAGAAGTACCGGGACAGCGTGGAGACGATCGGGAATATCTTATTGACCACCGCCAGCGGGGCCCTGATCCCGCTGGGAGAACTGGCCAAAATCGAACTGCGCGAAGGACCGGCGCTGATCAGCCGTGAAGGCCTTCAGCGCAGGATCTATGTGGGGTTCAATACTCTTGGCCGCGACATCGAGAGCATCGTCGCGGAAGCCCAGGCGAAAGTTGCCCGCACGGTGGCGCTCCCGACCGGCTATGACCTGATTTGGGGCGGATCCTTCGAAAACATGCAGCGCGCCATGGCGCGGCTTAAGATCATCGTGCCAATCACGATCGGACTCATCTTTCTGCTCCTGTTCGCCTCGTTCAACTCCGTCCGGCATGCGGCGCTGATCATCTTGAACCTGCCCTTCGCACTGATCGGGGGAATCGTGTCTCTCTGGCTGACGGGGGAATATTTGAGCGTCCCCGCATCGGTCGGATTCATCAATCTATTCGGCGTCGCCGTGCTTAATGGCATCGTGCTTGTGTCCTACATCAATCAACTGCGCGCCGAAGGACTCGATGATGACGAGGCGATCATCCGCGGCTGCCTTCTCCGGTTGCGCCCCGTCCTAATGACCGCGCTGGTCGCGATGTTGGGTTTGATTCCGCTTGCCTTTTCACACGGAATCGGATCGGAAGTTCAACGCCCGCTGGCCGTGGTCGTCATCGGCGGACTGGTCAGCTCAACGTTGTTGACGTTGGTTGTGCTGCCGACTCTCTACGGCGTATTCGCCGGAGCGGCGCAGCCGGCGACCGTATCGGATACGAAGCGCGCGTCGCGGCAACGACGTGCGATGCCAAGCGACGAACCGGCAACCGACCAGCCCGCCCCTACCCGCTGACACTCCCCCGACCGTCACCCGCTGCATCGGTGCCTGGCACTCGGGCGCCGTGCGGCAACACGTCCTCCATCCCGCTCCGCAGCAACACGTCCTCCACCCCGCTCCGCACTCATCGACACCTGTAACTGCGTTTCCCTTCTGTGCATGTTTGATTCCGCTGATCGATGCGCGTGCTGCGTCATGCGGCGCGCGCGCTCTCCGCGCACCGCGAGACACATTCCTTCACGTCTGCTTTGCGTAAATCTTACCGTTTGTTTACCTGCGTGGAATCCTGTAGCGCCCACTGCAGGCGCTCTCCTTCATCCCTACACATCTTCTCTCGCCGCTCCTCGCAAACAACGCATTTTTCAGCCGCCTCAAGGGCACAGAGGTTGCTGATAGCAACACAAAATTTTTGCGCGTTCGACCTTTAGCTAAACGCATTGAATTCTTTCACGAAAACGCAGTTTTTCTTTACGTGTCTCTTACGTTCTCTTTAGGTGTTTTTCGTAGTCAGTCGGCCGATGTCGGAGTTCTCGTGGGCGTGCCGTGGAGCGGCGTCACTGGAACCTCCTTTCGCTGAACCATCCCGGAGGTAATGACAGAATGACTCTTCGAAGATATGCGTCCACCTGGTTCTCGTTTTATGTCCTGTCACTTCTTGTCTCCTGTTCGTCCGGCGGCAGCGACGGTCCGGGAGCGTCATCGACGGCTCAACTGGCGCCATCGAATTACACCGCCTATAGCGGAACCGATGCAAAGGCCAGCCCCAGCCCTCCTCCGGATCTCGGTCCCGCCAACTCGGTCTTGATCGATCCGACGTTTGGCTCTCGCATTCTGCGCGTCACGGACAACCAGACGGCAAGCGGGAGCTCCTTGATTCCAGAAGACGCCGGTTTTTTTCGAACCTGGAATGCGAATTCGACAGCCATCAAGCTGATGGGCGGGAATGGATCCTCATATTGGGCAGCATTCGATCCCGCCAACTTTCAAGCCGGCCCCCTGCACCCGATTGCGTTCGACGGCCACTGGGAATGGTCGGCGGTCGATCCCGACACGATTTATTTTTTATACGGCTCGGAATTAAAACGGTACAACATTGCGAGCCAGGCGATGAGCACTCTTGGCGCGACGCCGAACGGGGAGCAGGTCCAGTACCACGTGGCGGTTGTCGGCCATGACGACTGGGTTTGTTCTGCGGCGGGAGCCGGGAGTCAGGACACCTACACCAAACTCTTCTGCGTCAGTCCATCGACTTCGGAGGCGAAGCTTATCGATATCGCGAGCAGGACGATCAACGGGGTCACGCAATCCGATCCGAATTGGCCGACTGCCGCGGCAGGGCAGACGCTGGGAATTCACTCGGTCAACGGCAGCGCGGGTGGAATGTGGCTCGGCCTTCAATTCATGCAGGCGAGTTGGAACAGCCAGGGCACGGCAGTGCTCGACCTCAACACCAACACATGGTCCTTGGTGACGGGCGCGGACCGTTATTCCAGCGGCCATCAATCGCTCGGCAATGGCAAGTATGTCAACGGCTCGGGTTCGGTCAACGGGCAGGATTCGCGCGGGGCCGTCGTGCGCAACCCGAATGATCTCATGAACGCCGCGCAATACACATTCATCATGCAGCCATACGCGACGTCGGGGTGGTATGACGGCGAACACAGCTCATGGTTCAACGCCTCGACGAACCCGAACGCGCCGATCCTGTTCTCCCGGTATGACGTGACAGCTCCGCCGAGTGCATTGCCGTGGCTGGGTGAAATCATCCTCGCAGCGACGGATGGTTCGAATACCGTCTGGCGCTTTGCCCATAATCATAATGGGGGAAGCACCTTCTACGGGCAGGCGTTTGCCCAGATTTCGAACGATGGCCGGTGGGCGCTCTTTTCGAGCTATTGGGACGGTACGCTCGGAGGATCGAACGGAGATTTCAGCCTGTCGACTCGGATCGATACGTTTGTCGTCGAACTGAGATAAACCATATCGCGGCCTTTCGCACCGACGCCTTTCTAGCGGCATCATCCGGCGAGCGGAGGAGCGAGCGGATAAGATTGTCCGGTCATCAACGCGCACGACCCACCGTTGCCTGACAAGTTGTCCAGAGATATTGCGTCTAGGGACAGGTTGTCCGGAAAACAAGGACCTTTCCTAGGCAATCCCCGCACTAGGAAAGACCACGGCGTCAGCTCCGTATTGGTGCACTTCTTGCTGTCCGCCTGTTATGCCCGCGACATCAAAGTATCGCAGAGCGCGAGTCTCGTTCGAACGGGAGGTTTGCACGCGCAGTCGTCTCGTCGATACTCGATCGGTTGCAGACGAAGGCGTCCCCGCTCAGAGCCTCGACGAACGGTGGATAGGGCAGCAATGACCGGCAGAGCGCACGGAATGTCAGGATGTGGGGTGGGCCGGTGAGGGAGAAGTCAATGAAGGACAAGCGACTAAGCTGCGCGAGGCGTGGTCCGTTCGGAACCGCTCTTGCCGTCGATCGACCAGGCTTCGGCTTGTTGCTCGTAGCAGACGGGGCAGTAGGTGTGGCTTACCCGAACATCGATGGGCCGGAGGTGATGCCGCTCGAGAAACGCCGACATCGGCGTCCAGGGGGAAGACGGCGAACCGCCTTGCGAGACATGCTTACAGACGCAGCATACGGCCAACGTCGGAAGAGTCACCATGTCGCACCTCCATCAAACGAGGCTCACTCTAGTGATGTTTCGCAAGCAGTCCAACTAGGCGCTTCCCTAGGTGCCATCGAGGCGGATCATGTGACAGAGTGTCGCATACGATCACCATGGAGTTGCCGCCGCGGCGGTGCGACAAGGGCCGGCCCGGTAATCCATCACGATGTTGAGGGCTTATTCAGGGGGTGATGGATCGCAACGAAAGGAGTTTTGCGTGATCTCTCGTACTACAGCCCAGGTCATGCCGCCTCCGAGGACTAGCCGCCTTGATACTAGAGGCGGTGTCGAGCCAGCCGCATCGCTTGTCTCCTGCCGGTTGCTGCTGGCCGACGATCACACGTTGCTCAGACAAGGCGTTAAGGCGCTGATTGAAACGTACGGGGTGACCGTCGTCGGCGAGGCAGCCGACGGACGGGAGGCCGTCCGGATGGCGGAGGATATCCAACCCGATGTGGCCGTCATCGACGTCATGATGCCCCTGCTCAATGGGCTCGACGTCGTGCGTGAAATCAGGCGGGTGTCGCCCGGCACGAAGTCCTTGCTGCTGACCATGCATACGGACGACGCCTTCGTTCTTGAGGCGCTGAAAGTCGGCGTCAAAGGGTACCTACTCAAATCACAGCCGGTCACGGACGTCGTGCATGCGATCCGCGACGTGTCGAAAGGATCCTTTTACTTAAGCCCGGGCATTTCCCAGACCGTGATCCAGGCATTCCTGGCCAAGAGCGACATTCCTTCCGACCCTCTCACCACCAGGGAGCGGGAAGTGTTGCAACTGGTCGCTCAAGGGATGACGACGAAAAAAGTCGCAGGCCTGTTGGGCGTGAGCGTGAAGACGGCCGAGTCCCACCGGCACCGCATCATGGACAAGCTGGATCTTCATGACACCGCCAGCCTCGTGCGATATTCAATACGCCGCCGATTGATAGAACCTTAACACCCTCCCAGGCCGCTCATGACGAAAATCCTCGTTGTCGAAGACATGGACAGCGTCGTTGACCTCCTCCGGAGCCTGCTGCAGCGCGAGGGCTTCGAGGTGGCGGTCGCCCAGGACGGGCCGGAGGCGCTGGAAGCCGTTCGCCGGGAGAAGCCTGACTTGATGCTGCTTGATCTGATTCTCCCCGGCCTTGACGGGCTCGAAGTGCTGCGCCGGGTGCGGCAGGATCCGATTACCGCCCATCTTCCCGTCATCGTGCTCAGCGGGAAAGACGAGGAACGCGACAAGGTGATCGGCTTGGAGATCGGCGCCGACGACTACATGACGAAACCGTTTCAGGCGAATGAGCTCATTGCTCGTGTCAAAGGCCGGCTCAGGCGTTCGGCACCGACCGATCCCGCCCGCGTGTTAAGGGTGGGCGCGTTAGAAATGGAACTGGATCGCTATCAGGTGACGCTCCACGGAAAACCGATACATCTCACGTCCAAAGAGTTCAGCTTGCTGCGCGCCTTGCTGATGACAAACGGCCGGGTCTTGAGCCGCGACGCGTTGTTCGAATCAGTGTGGGGAGCGAGCAAAGACGCCGACCTGCAGTCCCGCACGATCGACGTGCACATCCGGAGCCTGCGAAATAAACTCGGCGCCGAAGGGCGGCGCATCTTCACTGTACGTAATGTCGGATATCGGCTCGATCCCGCTCTTCCCGACTAGCAGCTCCCTGCCCTGTTAATCCGACGGCGGACACGGCTTTTGATCGCTTCCCGCCCTGCCGTTTGGAGCTCTCCGTCCCCGCCGCAGAGTCCATTCCTGTACTCCGGCTGCGGGGATAATCGGTGCGATTGACATAGCCCGCCGATCCTTCGAACGAGATCACCCTTCCCGGCACGCCTACCACCACGGCATGGTCAGGCACGTCATCGGTGACGACGCAGTTGGCGCCGATCGCGACGTCGTTTCCCACCGTCACGGCCCCCACGATTTTCGCTCCGGGTCCGATGTAGACGTTCCGGCCGATCACCGGCGTTCCTTTACGCCGTCCGCGATTGGCCTGTCCGATGGTTACTCCCTGGCTGATGTTGCAGTTGTCGCCGATGATGGCGCGCTCATTGATCACGATGTCCCGGATGTGCCCGATGTAAAAGCCGAACCCAATCGAGGTGGTATGGGGAATCGAGCAGCCGAATTTGTATTTGTACCGGGTGAACAGCCGCATGGCGAGTCGGTAGAAGGGCCAGAACACAATTCGGGGCCGCCGGGTTTTCAAATATCGGCACAGACGCAAATAGAACATATATTTGACGCCGTCGCTGAAGCGCTCGCCCCCGTCGGAGAACAGGATATGAATCAAGAGCTGGCGCCAAGCGGTTTCGCCGGTATGCCGATATAGATCGGCCCTCCAATGTTCGCGTAGTTGATGAAAGGTCATGGTCGGCAGCGGATCGAACACTTTTTTTACGTTTTCCTTACGTAATGTTTTCGAATTTCACACAATCGATTTACGCACCTTCATCCGCCGTTTGTCCAGCGGTGCTAGGGTCTTCCCTAGTGCTGCATCGTGCGCCCGCAGGGCGCCCGGCTCAACGGACAATCGGAGGTTGGCATGTCGAAACGCTCGCTCTGGCTCTTCTTGGGAGGATTGTTGATTACCGCGGCCTCGGGAGCCGTGGCCCAAACGACGACCTCGTTTCCGGGCGGCTGGATTGAAAAAGACGGCTCAGGCACTCGGACCCGGTACAGTACAGCCCAGCTCCAATCATTCGTCCCGACGTCGAGGGGCACATTCACCTTCCCCGCGCCCTATAATACGAAGGCGGTGCGAATTACGGACGCCTCCGACTGTGCCGGCGGCCAGGACTGTGTGTGGTATGTCGGGTATTCGTATTGGCGGAATTCGAATGCACATCAAAACAGCAATGACATGTGGATTTTCCTCAGCCTGGCCAACGGCCGCGGGGGGTCCGGACCGACGCTGTTTAAGCTCAACAAATCCACCGACACGATCACCAAAGTCGGCCCGATGTTCCCGCCCGGCAGCAAATACGTCAACTCTACGGCCGAAGGATGGTATTTCAGCGCGAATACGAGCCGTCCGAACACCTTATATATGTACGATGGGCCTAAAATGCTGCGCTACGACGTCGTGAACCAGACCTTTGAAACCGTGTTTGACGTGTCCACGCAGTTCGGCAGCGACCGCAACGTCTGGCAAATGCACAGCAGCAACGATGACCTCGTGCACAGCGCCACGCTTCAAGTCGCGAGCACGGGCGAGTATCTCGGTTGCCTCGTCTACATGGAAACGACAAAAACGTTCCGTTGGTATCCGAAAGTCGGAGTCTTCGACGAGTGCAATCTCGACAAGAGCGGCCGGTGGACGATCAGTCTCGAGGACCTCGGCGTGCCCAACGATGAAGGGATGCGGATCTTCGACAACCAGACCGGCAATGAAACGAGGATCAGCGGCCCGAATGGAACGTTGGGCCATCTCGACACGGGATACGGCTATGCCGTCGGCGCCGATAACTTCAATCCGTTGCCCAATGCGTCCGTTCTCTGGTCATTCAACCCCTCGATCGTCGAGGGCCCGGTGGTCCAATACAACGTGAACTGGAACGTTTCGGCCGTCCAACACATCTCCCACGAAAACGCGAAGCCCAATGTGCCATCCTCCCAGCAATATGCCTGCGGCAGCGACGCGTCGACGAATTATGCGGTTCAGAATGAAATCACCTGCTTCAGGATCGACGGCTCCGCCGACCAGCTCATCGTCGCGCCGGTGATGACCGATCCGAACGCCAGCGGCGGAGGCGACTTTTACGCGAAACAGCCGAAAGGCAATCTTGACGTCACGGGCCGATACTTCATCTGGACTACCAACCTTGGGGGCAATCGGATGGACGCCTTCCTGGTCAAAGTGCCGTCCCAGCTCCTCGTGAACGGCGGCGATACTACGCCCCCCGCCGCCCCGGTGAACCTCCGGTTTCAATGAATTCATGCGGCCGGCGAGTCCTCCTGAGACCGCGCGGCCGCTTTCCTCTGGCCTCGATGGGCGCGAAGTCGTTCCAACCGCTCCGCGGTGCGCGGAGTCCGCTGCCAGACGGGCGCCGCCCGGCCTGTGATGTACTTGCAGGTTCCGAGGAGAAGCGCCGCATTGATGACCATGAAGTACCACGCCCCGGTCGCGGCCTGTCCAATCACCGGAACTCTCGCGAGCAGGGGCGAGGCCAGTCCCAGCGCATAAGCCGCCAGTTGCACGATGAGCAGCGCGCGGCCCCACGCACGATCCGCCAAGAACAGATTTGACACGAAGGCCGTCAGCAGCAGCACCGGCCCCAGCCATCGGATGATTTTGTGCGACCAATAGGTGAAGGCCAGCATGCCCTGGTCCGGCAAGAGAAGGCGCCACGTATGCCGAAGCGCATGGGCGTCGCCCGCCCCGATGCGGACTCGACGCCGAAATTCGTCGCGCACCGTTTCGGGCACCATTTCCCACGCCTTCGCAGACGGCCGGAATACGACCATGCCCCCTCGCTCGAGCCGCATGAGCATGGGAATCAAAAAATCGTCCACGATCGTCCCCGCCGGCAAGGCGTGGAACCATGTCCGTTTGATGGCATAAATGGCGCCGTTTGCCCCAAGCACCGTGCCAAACCGCGACTCCAGCGTCTTAAGCAGCGTTTCATACCGCCAGTAGAAGCTGTCCGGATTGACGGTCCCTTCCGCGGTGCGGAACTCCAGTTTGCCGACGACCGCGCAGGCGGACGGCATGAGCCGGAATCCGCGGATCAGTTCCTTGATCGCGCTGGGCTCAAAAAACGTGTTCGCATCCGTAAAGACGACGAATTTTCCCCGCGCCAGTGCGACGAGATCGTTCAACACCTGCGCCTTGCCCCGCTGAAGCGCAAAGTCATGGAACGCGATCCGCGGCCGGCGATACACCTTCACGATCTCGCTGGTCCGATCGGTCGACCCGTCAGAGCCGATCAGAATCTGCAAACGCTCCGGCGGATAATCGAGCGCGAGCAGATTCTCGATGCGGCGGCCGATGACCTGCTCCTCGTTGTGCGCCGCAATCACGATGCTGACTTCCGGCCACACGGCAGGATCCACGGCAGCGGCCTCCTCCCGATGGAACCGGCCCAGCAGCCATAACAGCGCTGGATAGCCGACGTACGTGTACCCAAGCAAGGTCAAGGATGCGATGAGTGCAATGTGCGCACCGGTCAGCCATTCCACTGGTCACACCTCATTGACAGGCCCTGAAGGATAGGTTGACGATCCTACTGCGCCGCGATGGTTCGGCCTTGGCCGTTGCCAGCGGAGCGTGCTGCACAGATCGGCTGCTCCCTCGCGTCTTGGGCACTCAGCGCGGCACACAGGGCGGCGGCATCGACGCCTGGCCCCTTCAAGTGTTTGATCCCGGCCGCCAGGCGGTAATTTCCCGACTTCGGATCGACGAAGGGCACCGCATCGATGGAATCCGGAAACACGTTGCCGTCCGGATATCGGCTCGCGTCGCCGCCGGGCAGGACGTTTTCAGTCACCACACCGTCGGGAAAGTAGGCATCCACGGCGGCGTAGCCGACGCCGACGCCGTTGCCGTAAATGCCGTATTCGTTGTGAGGGGCGATGTTGTTTCTGAACGTGAACCGCTGGTGCGGCGGTCCCAAGGCGAAGAGCGCATAGCCGCGCTGGAACCCGGTGTTGTGTTCGATCCGAACATCGGACGTGCCCTCCAGGATTTGAAAGAGGATGCCTCTGCCGCCCCACCGGTCGCCGCCGATGTCCTCCCAAAGATTATTCCGGATAAGGATGCGCTTGGCTTCCTGGCTTTGATCCCATGCCCGGTTGTTGTCATGTCCCATCACGTTGATGCCGCTGCCGCTGTGACGGATGATGTTGTTGACGAACTGCACGTCTTCAACGACCGACCACGGCGCCTTGCCGTCCTGATTCCGGACCGTGAAGATCACCGCAAAGCCGCTTTGCGATTCCTCCCAGCTGTGTTCCATCACGTTGCCTTCGACGATGATCCGTCGGGCGTTCTTCAACTCGAACAGATTCTTGACGGTCCACTGCGTGCCTTCGAACCCCGGTTCGTTCTTTTTCCAGCGCAATGGCTTGATCATGAGGTTGCCGCGGACTTCAATATCCGACGGCACCAGATCTTTGATGACTGGATCGCCTCCGCCGAACATGATGTTTTCGCCCGCGCCTTCGAGATAGTTATTGCTGATTTTGAACGGTCCGGCGCCGCCCCAGCCGATGATCGCCTGGGAGTCTCCTCCGACTTCTTTAAAGTCGGAGACATAGGAGTCGATGACCGCAATGTGGCGGCCGTTCAACGCCACGCCTCGGCGGGAGCCTTTCTTCGGATCTCCATGGATGTAGCAGCGGTCGACGATAATATGGTGAGGCAATTCCTCCAACGTTTGTTCCCTGTTCGTGCCGAAGAACATGAGCGAATAGAGATACGTCCCTTCAGAAGGCGTCACTTCGATGCCGATGAACCGGTAATGATGCGCGCCTCGATCCGCGAGGACGACGCCTCCCCCCTTCCACGAGATGAGCTTCGGCATGAGCGCGGCATGCGACGGAGAGACCCGTGTCCCGGGAGCGGGAAACTGTTTGTCCTGAGTGCTGGTTCTAATCGTCACCCACCCCGTCCCCGTCTTTTTGGGCAAGGTAAAGGGACCTTTGAACGTCGCTCCGGCATCGAGGATGATCGTGTCTCCCGGCTGGGCGACATCGATCGCATCCTGAAGATCGTCGCCGTCATGCACGCGAATGATGTGTCCCGACGACGGGACCAAGGCCGTGTCCACGAATTCCCTGGGCCCCTCCGGCAGGGCCGTCGGCTTCCGCTCGGCGGATGGTGCGCTGGCGCACCCGAAGGTGGGCGAGAGCAACAAACCCACGAACCCAGCCGCCGCGATCAACGCATACATGGTTGCCTCCTCCCTGTTTGGCCCGTGCCACGGCGCAGACGCTTCACCAGCCGATTCCCTCATAGCCCCCGTCGGATCGCCTGCCGTCCATGACACGCGCGAGGTCGATAATGGGGGGCGGGTGCGTGGCCTGCTCGAGGACCGCCCGGTATTCGTCCGACCTCTTGGTGAGCACAATCACTTCCGACTGCTCGATGACCTCATCCAGCCGCCGCCGCATCAATGACGAGATATGCGGAATTTCCTGCTCGATGTAATCTTTGTTGGCGCCGAAGAGCCGGGCCAGCTCCACTTCCCGATCAAAGATCAAGACTTGCAGTCCCTTGCCGATCAGCGTTTCGATCAAGGACACCATCGGACTTTCCCGCAGATCGTCCGTCCCGGCCTTGAAACTCAGGCCGAGGACGCCGATGCGCTTTTTGCCGGTCCGGAGCACCATCTCTACGCCACGCTCGATGTGACGACGATTGCTCGAAAGGACGGCATTCAATAAGGCCACGTCCACGTCGGCGGTCTTCGCCTGATAGGCTAGGGCGCGCAGGTCTTTGGGCAGGCAGGAACCGCCGAAAGCGAATCCGGGCTTCAAATAGTACGGCGAAAGGTTCAGCTTTGTGTCCTTGCAGAACACCTCCATCACCCGATGGCTGTCGATGCCGAACGCCTTGCAGAGCGCCCCCACTTCATTGGCGAAGGCCACTTTCAGCCCATGAAAACAGTTGCAGACGTATTTCACCATCTCCGCCTCCCTGACGCCGATCGTGACGACCGGGGCGTCGAGGTGCGAGTACATCCGCTCAAGCATGCTGGCGCTTTCGCCGTCGTCGGCGCCGATCAGCGTGAACGGCGGATGATGAAAATCTGCGATCGCCGTTCCTTCCCTCAGGAATTCCGGGTTGATGGCCACGGCAAAATCACGGCCGTGTTTCTTGCCGGAATACACTTCCAGCGTCGGCACGACCGTGTCGTGTATGGTGCCGGGCAGCATGGTGCTGCGTATGGCGACGACATGAAACCGGCGCTTCGTTTCCAACGCGATGCCGATCTGTTTGCAAGCGCCTTTGACGTAGGTCAGGTCCAAACTCCCGTTGGCCTGGCCCGGCGTTCCGACGCAAACCAGCGAGAGATCGCTGTGGTGCACAGCATCCGCCGCATCCGTCGTCGCTCGCAGCCGCTTTTCCTTGATGGCCGCCCCCATGAGGTCGTCGACGCCGGGCTCAACGACCGGCGAGCGCCCCTCGTTGATGATCTGGACCTTCAAGGCATTCGTATCGACGCCCACGACTTCATGGCCGTCGTGCGAGAAACAGGCCGAAGACACACAGCCGACATAGCCGAGACCAAAGACGCTCAATCGCATTCGAACCCTCCTGTCAGGACAAGCTGAGTGGCTGTGGAGTGACGTAAGACGAGCCGCCGGCAGCGGCGTCCGCCCACCGCACGTCGCAGTGGTCATGAGCGTGCTTCCAGCGCCTGCAAGCCGACTCGCAGGCCTCAATAAAGGATCCGGCCACTGGCGCCCACCCGAACTGCGCCCTCACCTTGAGGGCCGCCGCTTCGCCGACCTGCCGGGCAAGGGCCCGGTCACGGAGTAGCCGCACGACGGCGTCCGCAAAGGCGTCAGGTTCATCGGCGATGAATGCGTCCGTCCCGTTCACGACGGGCAACCCTTCCACGCCAATGGACGTCGACACGATGGGTTTCTCCATGGCCATCGCCTCAAAGACCTTGAGTCTGGTGCCGCCTCCGATCCGCAGCGGAATCACATATACGGCGGCCCGCTCGAGATAGGGGCGCACGTCGTCGACCTGCCCCGTCACGCGCACGTACGGAAGCTCACGGCTCACTGCCGTCAGCGCGGGAAACGGTTTCCGGCCGACGATCGTCAAGACCGTGTCAGGACAGGCCGCACGGATGCGAGGCAGGATCGTGCGAATGAAATGTTTCATCCCGTCGTCGTTCGGCAGCCAGTCCATCGACCCGGTGAACACGAGATGAAGCGGTTCCGACCGGATGGAGCCCGACGGACGAAAGTAGTCCGTATCCACGCCGGTCGGGATGTCTCTGACCAGCGGCGCCGCATAGTCGCGTTCAATGATGGAGCGGTCCTGCGGCGACACCGCGACAATGCCATCGAATCGATGACAGGCCGCGCGCTCGAAGGCGTCCATTCGGCGCCACTGCATACGAAACAGGAAGTGGGCCAGCCGGCTGCGCTGGGTCTCGGCATGACGCCTCCAGATGACCGCCTCGACGTTATGCTGGAATAACACCGACGGCCGTGACAGCTGCTCTGGGACGTTCACGCTCGGAAACAAGAAGTCGCAGATGACCACGTCCGCCTTTTGATGCTCCTCCTCAATACGCCGGCGATATTCAAGCGACCGATATTTTTCCACAGCATAGGGAAGCGCCGAGTGCATGTTTCTTGCGAGTTCGGCGAAAAACCTGAAGGAAAACTTTGTGGATGTACGGTGCGGGACACGGATCAGATGGTGGCAGTACTCGTTCGCCCGCTCGACCGCATCCGAAGCGGCCGTGCCGTCGTCGAGCGCCAAATAGGTCACATGATGCTGTTTCTTCAGTTCACGCAACATGAAGTAGGTGCGGATTTTCCCGCCGCTGTCCACCGGATGGAGCAGATTGGTTTTGAGCCAGAGGAGTCGCATGTTTTAAAAAATCTCTGATTTCATATGTCAAATTCTCGATAACTCGTACCGACCTCAGACCTTCGCGATGATCCCGCGTCTTGCGGCTTCACGGTGAAATTTGCGATTTGAAATCTGAGGTCATGCATCGCTTACGCCGCAAGCACGTCTTGCTCGACATTGAGGCGCGCCAAGCGTCCCAGATCAACGGCCGCTTCCCCTTCCAGAACAGCGAACACCGTGACAAAGGTACGATCGCCTGTCCCCTCAGCATCGGCCGTCAGCACCGGCGCCGCTACGCGGCGGGCATATTCCGGCGATACCCATCCCTCTTCCATCACGATGGGAAGCCCGGTCGCTGCGCGTTTGTCGTCGACCAGCCATATCCCTGCCCCAAGCCGGGAACCATTCTCATGCTGGACGACGAACCCGCCGTCCGCCCTTGCCCCCTTACAGCCGGCGGCAAGATGGAATCTGAGCTGATACCGATAGGAGCCTGATGTTCGGACACGATCCTCGATCAACAGATAGGAGCCTGAGGGGCGGTCGGGTCGTTTGAGCAATTGAATCCGGCGGCGGTGGCGCACCGGTGGATCCAACCGTTCATAGCCGTTGTGTTCTGCCATGCAGGTCGCCCCATCCGTTTCGGCCGTCACCTCGTGCAGCCTCGTGTCCGCGACATGGCTCCATGAAAATGGCCCGTTGGGCTGCGACTGCGACTGTCCTGCGACGAGCAGCGTGTTGTGGGCGGAGGACGTTCGGAACTCGTCCCGGAGCGCCGGATCCTTCGTATAGGTGTACGTGCCGGGATCGACGATCCATGTGACGCCGCCGGACGCATACTCGAACGACAAGGCATCGGCATGCGCATGGACATAATTCATGGCGCCATGGGCGCCCGCGTCGACGAACACATAGCTCGAAGATTGGTGCCATCCGTCACGCAGTACGACGAAGCCGCTGGCGTCAAAGCGCCGCACCACGCTCTCGGGTTCGACGGAGGCGAGACGGTCGTAGGCCTCGAGTCCCTCTGGACCAAGCAGCCAGAGCACCTCCGGACCAGGCGGCCCCGCCGCCCATTTCCACCTGCCGTCTGCGAACAATGCCGCCCCGATCTGCAATGTGTCTCGGAAATCGCCGGCCGGGCGCTGATGGAGCGTCAACAGCCGGCCGCCATCGTCATCCCCGTACACTGTCGCCATTCCGTCTGGCCTCGTGATCCACAGCAGGTGATCGACCAGCCGCGCAAGTGACTGCTGAACGGCCGGAGGAAGCGCAAGACCCGCGGCCCGCGCCAAGAGCCATGCGTGAATGTAAAAGTCGGTCGTGTATCGATGATAGTACGATGCGTGCTCGAAATAGACGCCGTCCGCCTGCACCTGACGCGGCAGCTGTTCGAGTAGGATTCGCAGACCGAGCTCCCGCCAGCGCGCGGCATGGGCCACCCACGGCAACGCCGTGCCCAAGTACAGCAATCCGAGGGCTTCTCCGGTCAAGTGCGTGTTGGGCGCGAAGTAATGGGACATGTACGATTCGATGTAGGAGCCTTGCTGGACGAGGCTCTTCAACACGCGCCATATCATCGACGGCGAAAGCCGCTCTGACCAGGCAAAACACGGCAGGGCCCATAGCCAGGCGATCGCTCGAATCGCCGCTTCGAGCGCGCTGCTCCAATTGATGCCGCGGCGCGGGGGGTTGGCGTCCAGCCAGCCGGTCAGCTGGCTGGTAAAGGCTTCAGCATAGCGGTCGTCTTTCGCGAGGAGGTAGGCCTGGCCGAGGGTGACGAAATGCCCGTGCCGGTTCAGCTCCCATGTAATTTTTTTGTCTCCGGCCACATTGGGGTTGAGGTAATTGATTGCACTCCAGTGCACCCGCCCCGTTCGTTTCCCGGACAAGGGCTCGAGATGCCAATCGATCGGATGGCCGAACGAGAGATTGACCAGGCCGAGAAGATCGAAGCGGCCTGCGACGGCCCGGTCGGCACGGCGAAGCAACCGTTCGCATTCGGAGGGAAACCGCCGCCGGAAAATGGAGGCCGTCAATTCGCGTGCGCCGAAGAGCGGCATGAACGGACGCCGGCTGAAGTCCAGCCCCCGCATCACCTCCAGCACGTCTTGCGCGACCGTTTCGACGGGCGCCTGATCGAACGGAGACGCCAGATGCCGGCGAAAGGCCCTGTCCGATAGTTCGCCCTGGTGGACGCCGAAGAACCGCTCACCGGACTTCAACAGCAGCTGCCGCCCGCGCTCATGCCACTCGGCGGGCGACATGACGGCAATGTGTTTGAGCCTCGCTGCAATCGGTTTCATTGCACGCACCGCCATCAGGCCGTGACCGCCATCCTCTCCACCCGCTCCTCCAGCGGCTCCGCTTCCTCGCCGTCAACCGCCATCCGCAGCCATAACTCGAGATTGACGAGCAGCCACAGACGGTCGGCGTGAGAACGGACGCCGGTCACGTGCTCGTTCACGAGGCGGCGCAAGGTTTCCGGCCTGAAGAGCATCCGGTCTAAGGCCCGCGGACTCAACACGTATTCATCGAGCGTCGACCGGAAGGCGCCGCGCACCCAGGATCCGAAGGGGACCGGAAATCCCATCTTGGATCTTGTGAGCACGGCCTCCGGCACGAGATCGCGCAACGCTTCACGCAGCACGAGTTTCGTCTGCCATCGCCTCATCCGCTGTCCGCCCGGAATCTGCATGGCGTGCTCGACGAGCTGATGGTCGAGGTATGGCACCCGGCTTTCCAGCGACGCGGCCATGCTCATTTGATCCTGCTTCATCAACAGTTCCACCAAGTGGGTCGCGACGTCCGCGTAACTCATTCGCTCGAGCAGCGTGCCGCGGTGCTCATCCCAATACCGCAGCCCTTCGGCATACGGATCCAGCGTTCCCATTGTGCGCCCCTCGAGAAGCAGCGACTGCTGCAGCGCCTCGGGAAATACCGAAAAATTGTCGAAGAATACACCGCGCGGTCCAGGTTCATACGCCAGCACGCTCCGAGACGCATAGCGTTGAATGGGCAGCGGCAAATGCGGCAACGTCCCCGTGATGCGCCGGCGAAGAAAGCGGGGAACCCCCTTCCAGTACACACGGCCGAGACGCTCATTGAGCGCGGTCACGCGATAGCGGTAGTCGTAGCCCAAGAACAGTTCGTCGGCGCCTTCGCCGGTCAGGACCACCTTGACGTGCCGCCGGGCGAGGCGGGAGACGAAAAACAAGGGGACGCTCGACTGGAAGGCGATGGGCTCATCCTCATGCCAGATCAATCTCGGCAAGGCCTGCATGAACTGATCGGCTGAGACGACCACCTCATGGTGGTCCGCGCCGATGGCGCGGGAAACGAGCCGCGCATAGTGCAATTCATTGGCTTCGCGCTCGGCGAACCCCACGGCAAAGGTCTTCACCGGATGCGGCATCATCGGCGCCATCAGCGCCGCGAGGCCGCTCGAATCCAATCCGCCGGAGAGAAACAAGCCGAGGGGCACGTCACTCATGAGATGGCTTTGCACCGCCCGCTGAAGATCGGCTTTCAGCTGCTCGGCCCGCTCCGCAAGCGGTATCTCTTCCTGCACGCTGTCCTGCGGCGGATGCCAGTACCGGCGCACCCGGCATCCCTGCTCCGCCGACCACTCGAGCAGGTGACCGGGCAGGAGCTTGTTCACGCCACGGTAAAATGTCTCCTCACCCGCGACATAGCGATTCGCCAAATATTCGGGCAGGATCGTCTCATTGAACATGACCTTCAATCCGCCCGAGGCGACGATGCCCTTGATCTCGGACGCAAAGAGGAGTTCCCGATCGGTGGAAGCATAGTAGAGCGGTTTGATCCCGAGGCGGTCCCGGACGAGCAACAGCCGGCGCTGGCGTCTGTCCCAAATCGCAAACGCGAACATGCCCTGCAGCCGGTCGACACAGCCGGCGCCGTAGGTCTCGTAGAGATGAAGAATCGTTTCGGTATCGCTCTTCGTCCTGTAGCGATGGCCGGCCCGCTCCATTTCCCGCCGGTGGACCGCATGGTTGTAGATCTCGCCGTTGAAGACGATCCATACGCTGTCGTCTTCGTTGGTCATCGGTTGATGGCCTCCGGCGACGTCGATGATCGCCAGCCGTCGATGGGCCAGCCCCACACCACCGTCAATCCATAGGCCGGCGCCGTCCGGCCCTCGATGCTGCTGCGCGTCCGCCATGCGCACCAGACGGGAGCGTTCGACCCGTTCGCGAACGTCAAATTTCACAATCCCGGCAATGGCGCACATCGTTAGGCCGCCTCCTTGTTTGGTGAGGCGGACGCCAGCCGCCGATAGGTGTCGGCCCACGCGCGGCCGACCTTGGACCAGTCATATTGCATGAGCGACTCCTTGGCGCGCGCCGCCATTAAGGCGGCGCGCTCGGGTTGTTGGAGCAGCAACGTCGCCGCCTTGGCCATCGCATACGGATCGCCGACTCGGACGAGCGTCCCAGATTCGCCGTCCTCCACCATGTTCGGAATATCGCCGATGGGCGTGCTGACGACCGGCATGCCGGAAGCCATCGCCTCAAGGACGGAGAGCGGCTGATTGTCGACAAACGACGAATTGAGAAACACGGAATGGCTGTCATACAGATCGGCCATCGAGGCCGGCTCCACGGCACCGATGAAGCGCACGTTCCGCAAGCCCAGGGCCTGGGCGAGATGTCTCAGCTCAGGCTCCTGCGGACCTTGTCCGGCGACAGTCAGGGAGGCGGCAGGAAACACCGTCTGGATCATCGCAAACGCGATCAGCGTATACTCGACGCCGTAATGAGGTTCGAAGTTCCTGACGGAGAGAAATTCCGGAAGGAGCGGCAGCCGCTCGCGATAGCGGAAGCGGCCGGTATCGATGACGTTGTGAATGACTTCCGCCTCATAGCCATGCCTGGCGAAGACGTCTCTTAAAAACAAGGACGGCACCACGATTTTGTCCACCATCTTCAACCACGGATGCACGAGCGTCCCCCAGTTGGCGAGATGATCGTCGGCTTCGCCGCTGTGATAGTTCAGGAGAATCGGTTTTCCCCACCGACGGGCCGCGACGATGGCCGGCAACGGCGCCAATAAGAAGGACCAGTACGAGGCCGAGTTGACGTGCACGACCTCGGCCGACCGCAGCTTGCGCAGCGTCGGCAGATATAAGCCTTCGTTGGCCACGGTCCTGATGTAGCGCAGGCGCTTCAACCATCCGGCGCCGCGCGGGAACGGTGGGTTGATGGGTACGAGTTCCACCGCATAGCCGTCGGCGCGCAGGTGATCGGCAAGCACCTTCGCTTGCACCGCTTGTCCGCCGAGGATTCCCAGACTCGGCGCGACCATGGCGATTTTCGGTCGGGACGATCGGCTCGTCGCCATCTCGCTCTCCTCTGAATGCTGCTCCGTCATGGCATCCGGGACGCCAACGGAGGCGCGTGGGACGGCCGCCGGCCGGCGGCTGGCGACGATGCTCGGCCAGGGCGCCCAACTGCGGCGGTGCTCCGGCGATCGAGAAACGTGCGGCACCACAGCTCAAACGACATCAGCGTCCACAGATGCAGATCCAGCGGCCGGCCCTGCTCCTGACGCTCGATCAGACGTTTGACATAGGCGGCGTCGAAGATTCCTCGGCGCCGAAAGGTATCCGACAGTAGCAATTCCTTGACGAGCGGACGAAGCGGCCCGCGGAACCATCGATTGAGGGGGACGCCGAATCCTTTTTTCGACCGATCGAGAATTTCGTCGGGCAACGAGCCCCGCAGCGCTTTGACAAAAATGTGCTTGGTTTTTCCGCGGTGCAGTTTCCAATCGGCCGGAATTGTGGCGGCAAACTCGACGAAGGGGTGATCGAGCAGCGGCACCCGGGCTTCGAGAGAATGCGCCATGCTCATTCGGTCGACCTTCGTGAGAATGTCCAGCGGCAAGTAATGGCCGAAATCGAGCTCCTGCAGGATCGACAACCAATGGCCGTCATGACGCCGCAGGCGTTCGAGGCGCGACCGCTCCGGCTGCGCGGCTCCGACCTGCTCCCTCGCCCAATCGGTCAAAAGGCGCTGTTGATGATCAACCCGGAACAGCGTCGTCGCATGCAGGTAGCGTTCGCCGTCCGGTTTCGAAAGATATTCGAGATACTGTTTGCCCTTCGCGTCCTCCGGGAGCGCATCCGAGGTCCGAGCAAGCAGCGCCCGTACGGAACCGGGCAAAAACCGGGCCACCCGGTCCCGGCCTTCGACCACGTATTTGTCATAGCCCCCGAACAATTCGTCGCCGCCGTCCCCTGAGAGGACGACCTTCACATGCTGGCCCGCGAGACGCGACACCATATACGTGGGAATCGCGGAAGCATCGCCGAATGGCTCGTCGAGATCCCAGGCGAGGTGATCGAGCAGGTCCATGACGTCCGGCTCCAGCACGAGCTCATGATGCTCGGTGCCGAACCGCTCGGCGACGAGGCGCGCATAGGGGAGCTCGTCGAACTCCTGCTCCCGGAATCCGATGGAAAACGTCTTAATGCGGGAGGTCGAGGCGGCGACCATCGAAGCGACGACCGAACTGGAGTCGATCCCGCCGCTCAAGAAGGCGCCGACCGGAACGTCGCTGACCATATGATAGCGGACCGATTCCAGGAGCTTGGCGCGCAGTTCTTCAACCGTATCGGCTTCCGAACGGCGTTCATCCGGTTGAAATCGCAGCGTCCAGTAGCGTTCGATAACGGGCTCGCGCTTCGGATCGAGGCGCAACAGGTGGCCGGGCTCGAGTTTGTGAATGCCGTCCACAATGCTTTCGCCCGGGGGAGTCGTCGCGTAGGCGAGGAGGTGGGCGAGCGCTTCCCAATTCAGCCGCCGCTCCACCTCGGGCAGCTGCAGCAACGCCTTCAACTCAGATGCAAAAACGAACCGGCCGGCCGCCGTGCCGTAGTACAGTGGCTTGATGCCGAGCCGGTCTCGAGCCAGCATCAGACGGCGACGCGGGCCGTCCCAGATGGCAAAGGCGAACATGCCGCGGAGCGATTGGACGCAGTCGGCGCCATGCTCTTCATACAGGTGCACAATCACTTCCGTGTCGGTCGCCGTCGAGAAGCGGTGACCACGACGCTCCAATTCGGTTCGCAGCTCGCGATAGTTGTAGATTTCGCCGTTCAAGACGACCCAGATCGAGCCGTCCTCGTTGGAAACCGGCTGGTGGCCGGTTTCCAGATCGATGATGCTTAGCCGGCGCATCGCGAGTCCGGCCCCATCCTTCACGAAGGTCCCTTCATCATCGGGTCCGCGGGACACGAGCGCCGCGCACATCGCCCGCAACTCCTCGACGTCAACGGCCCGATGCTTGTGGGATACGATCCCCGCGATTCCACACACGTTGCACCTCAGGAAGTCTTGTGTTGATATCGGACAGGGAGCATCAACTGCAGGCGGCCCATCGACGTCGACAATGCGGCGCGCTCATGTGCCGACAAGAGCCCGCCGGCAAACACCGCGGCCGCATACGTCGATCCATACACGACCCCGATGACT
This sequence comes from Nitrospira sp., assembly GCA_035495295.1. GTDB lineage: Bacteria > Nitrospirota > Nitrospiria > Nitrospirales > Nitrospiraceae > Nitrospira_C. The sequence continues at coordinate 98,392 of DATJGE010000073.1, forward strand.
AGCATCCGCACCATCGGCGGCGCCGGCAATCCGTACCCGACGGCGAGCGCCGGGACCGCCGCCGCCAGGCAGGCGGCCGCAACGAGCAGCAGCGAGCGCCACGGCAGCAGACGTCCGAGACCGACATCCCAGAACGACGCCGCGGCCCCCAGACCGATCGCCTTGCCGACGGCAAGCGCGAGGACCGTCACCAGCATCGCACCCCCCAGCCCGAACGACCGGATAGCGCCCTGGATGAGCCATGCAATGATTGCCAGCCGTACAAGGTTGATGCCCAGTAAGACATGAGTTTTGGCATAGACGCGCAACAGCCCGTCCATCGGGATTGCGGCGAAGAGCACCGCAGTGACACCAATCATGAACACGGGAACGCTCGCGACGTACGCTTCGGTAAACAGCATCACGATCAGATCGCGAGAGACAATTAACAGGAGTGCCGCCAAGGGAAAGAAGACCAAGGCCAGTTTGCGTACCGCGTCGTGCCAGAGATCGATCACTTCCGACTCGCGGCCGTCATGAATCGCCGTGGTCATGCCGACCATCATGACGTTGCAGACGGTCGTGGCGACCAGGTCGACGACCGGAATCTGCAGGCATCCGACCGAATAGACGGCGAAGGTGGCCGCATCAAACAATCCCGACACCGCGTATTGATGCAAGTTTTCCTGCGCGATACTGGCGACGACCGCGAGCGCGAACGGCAGCGCATACGCCAGTTGCCGAACGAAACAGCGCGCGTCGGGCCGGAAACGCGCGCCGAACGTGCGCCAAAAGTAATGGACGGTGTACGCGCAGCGCAGCGCGGCAAAGGCCACCGCGCCCTGCAGCAGCGAGCGCAGCGAGGACGTGATCAGCACGGGCATCACGAGGAACAGCGCACGCATCACGTCCGTCACGGCGTACGCGACAGCCGCCGAGCGGTAGGCGCTGCGCGCGGTCATCACCGTTTCCAACCCGATGGACGCCTGCATCAGCAGCAGATACCAGGCCAGCAGCGGGATGAGCGGCTCCAACGCAGGGTTGCTCATCCACCGCGCAATCGCTCCGGCGGAGAGCATTAGAACGACGGCGGCGAGCGCGCCGACCCCGGTCAGAAACAGAAACGAATTCATCACGTAGCGCCCGGCCTCGTCCTTCGCTTTTGGCAGAAAGAATAAGAGGCTTTCCGACATCCCAATTTGGGTCACGGTCAGCAACGTGATGTAAAGCAAAAACCATTGCTTGTAGGTCCCGAACGTATCAAGGTCGAACACACGGACGAGAATGAGAGGAGTGACGAAGGCCGCCACGAAGCCGACGATCCGTCCCGCGATGATCAGCAAAGCCGGCTTCAACATGTGCGATTTAAATAAAGGAGGACGTCACAGGGGACACGCGCTCTTCCTTCTTCTGCAGCGTCGTCGATTGTCCGTTTCTTGGACGGTCGTGATGGTCCTGCTGACAGCGATGGAAAAGGTCGAAGATCCAATGGGCATGACAGTGCATGAGAATGCTCGAGAAGCCGTCGAACGGATCCAGCGAGCTATTTTCCCACAGGAGCTTCCGTGGAATCGTCAGCGACGGATAGCGGGAATCTCGATGGAGACACGTCGTATAGCCAAACCGGTAGCCTGCCTCGGCGACACAGGAGACGATGGACGGATTGAAGCGGCCGTCGGGGTACGCAAAATGCGCCACCGGCTTGCCGAGCTTTTCTTGAAGGGTCAGCAATGAACCCACGATTTGATTCGCCATACGCTTTGGATTTTCGAGCGTCAGCAGCGCGTGTGTCTGCGTGTGCGACCCGATGGTCATCCCGGCACGATCCAAAGCTCGGACCATATCCCATGTCAAGGACTGGAGGGCGGGGAAATCTTCGTCTTTGATCTGCACCACGGTTTCCAAAGCTTCAATCGCCCGTCGCAGCTGTTTTTGCGTCAGCGTCGTGAAGAGCATCCGCATCATTGCGAATGGATCCCCGATTACCTCCTTCACGCCTTGCCGTCTTGCGAGCGGCACGTCATGCCTCTCGCAGAGCGTGGTGAACCGCTCGGCATCGAAGTGCAACATGGGAAGGACCCGGGACAGGAGGAGATACAACTTGTCATACACTTGCAGGTGATGGCGCCCGATCGTCTCGGTGACCACAAACATCCCTGCGGGAATGCCTTTTCGCTGAAGGAGCGGGAGCGCATGGTGATAGACGCCGGCATAGCCGTCGTCGAATGTGACGGCGGCCAGCGGCTCGTTGAAGGGATCTCCGTTCTCCAGCCGCTCTCCCAATTCGTCAAGGGTCAGGAACTTGAAATGCTGTCCGAGCCAGTCCAGTTGCCGTTCGAGCATCTTGCAGCTCACCAGGTTGGGCATGATCGCCCTCCCGTGATGCATGCGAATATCCTCGACGACCGAGTGGTAGCCGATGACGAGCGGAATGTGCTTGGTGGCATTGATCGTTTCGATCACCGTGTTGGCGCCGGTCCATCGCAGTCCCGCCGCCAGTGCCGTTTTGACCATCGTGCGCAACGCCATGTCAGACTCCCACGCGGCTCTTGATTAGGCGGTCCAGCATCGCCGGCGGAAGCCAGCGGCGAGCCGCCTGCTTTCCCTGAGTCTCGGCCTCGAAGCAAGTCCGATGGAGCCAGCCGCGCCATGAAGGCGGAAACAAATGCACCCGTGAAAGGTCCCGCGTTTCGTTCGCCCAACGGAATTTGTACGCTTCGGTTCCATGGAGCAGATCGTACTCCTCGGCCCCTTCGGCGATCGCATGCTTGATCGCGAGCCCCATCGTGACCAAGCCGACGCTGTGCTTGCGCCACGCGGGATCGAATCCCGACTGATAAAAGTAAAAGCGAGGGCCCCGGCGAAATCCATATAGCCCGCCGACCGCACGTCCGTTGACCCGAAGCAGAAAAAGCCGGAGCCAACCCCGCTCGAGCGCCGTCCGGCTGAAGGCGTCATGGAATGCGAGTTCTCTCGCAGTCTGCATCGCCTGTGAGCCGCCGCGATCCAGCCACGCGACGGCATGCAGCGCCAAGAACGACTGCAAGGCGTCACGTCGCTGCTCCTCCTTTTCCACAACGTCGAACTCCACGGCGCCCACTTTGCGCAGATTTTTGAGGCGCCTCGTAAAGTTGTACCGATGATTGGCGCCGAGCGAGTCCAGGTACGATTCCCAGGTGTGCCCTTTCAGCGTGATGTAGGGGCAACTCTCGATGATGCTGCGTTTGACGTGCCATCCGGTCAATTCGAGCTCATTCACCATGCCGTCGGCCTCCGCCGAGCGTGCAGGAAGGTGGCTCAACGTCAGCAGCGGTTTTGCGTGGCTGAAATAATCCGTCATCGCCACGCGCACGATTTCCTCTTCCCCCCGTCTCGCGATAAGGTCCAGATAATCGCTGCCGATGACGCCGGTGCCGAGGAACTCCGTAGACTGATACGTGAGCAGTCCGCCGACGGTGCGGGCCCGCGAGAACAGCGGCGCAATCCCGAGCAATCGGTTCTGACGGCGGACCGTCATGAAACGAAGCGTCCAATCGTCTCGCTCAAAGCAACGCCACCACGTGGTGAGCCATTCAGGAGTGAGGAAGAGGCAGTCTTGGCCGCTGTGCTCCAACAAGTCGGTCCATTCGTCCGTGACATGCGAGAGCTTTCCGGGGTCTTCGATGATGGTCACGAGAAGGTTGTTGGCCGTTCGGAACGACAACCGATCCCCTTCGCCGGGAGGCTGGAGAGAACTGTAATCCTGAATATCGATCCCCTGGCGGACGACGCGCGCCGGTTGTCCGACCACGACGCTGTGAGGCGGTACATCGTCCAACACGATCGCGTTGGCGCCGATGACTGAGCCCTCGCCGACGGCAACCGGCCCCAGTACCTTCGCCCCCGCCCCAATCACGCATCGATCACCGATCACCGGCACCCCCCATCGACGCGACCGTCCGCCGATCGTCACGTCGTGGCCGATCGAGACGTAGCGTCCAATCTTCGTCCGCTCATCCAGCACGACACCCAACCCTCCATACGCCAGTTGGGTGCCTACTCCGAACTCGACTGACATGGGAATCACCGCCCGGCACAAGAGGTAAATGGCCTCGTAGGCAAGTCCCGGGAGGACTGGAATGCGGCGCTCGTAGCACCAATTGCCCAGACGATAAATGGCCAACGCGTTCATCGTAGTATCCGACCGTCCGACATGGTTTAGTCGTGCAAATGCAAACCGATCCGCCGTCCGACTGATTTCACCACCCGATACAAGGGATGCTTATGGATCCGGGGGAGCAGCATGAACTTCAAGTGATGCAGCATCCGATTGCGCATCCGATCCGGAAAGATAAAGACCCAGGAATGCGGCCTTGTGTGATTCGCCCATTCGAGCTTCCACCGTTCGGCGTCTCCGAGAAAATCAACCTCGGTGAGTTTGCGCTTCCATGCGTCCCGAAGCATCAATTCGCAGAGCAGGAGCGACGGCGCGAACGGCGCATAATGCGGGTCGTACCCCGACTTTAGAATGTAGAGCTTGTTGTGCACGAGCAAGGTCATTTGCACGGCAATCCGTTTGCCTTCGATCGTGAGGAAATGCAGCTGCAGCCATCCGCCCTCCGCCGCCCTGGTCAGCAGACTGCGATAAAACGCTAGGCGATCGGGGCGGTTCATGATCGCGGTGCCGGCCTTGCCCTTCCAGGCGGCAGCCTCCAACAAGAAGGCTTCGTCAAGGCTGCGGCTCAGGTGCTCTCCGCCGGTCACGATTTCATGGCGAACGTCCCCGATGCGATGCAGTCCCTTCGCCCGCCCCCGAAGGTTCGACATGTGCTTCTTGGACAGCGTTTTCACATAGCTCTCCCAGGGCTGATCGATCGGGATGTACGGTCCGTCGGAAGAATGCCATTGCCCGAGGAGGAACTTGTCCTCGTAGGCGCAGAAACGAAGGTATTCGGCGGCACGGGCGTTCTCGGGAATTTGACGCAATTCCAGCATGTCCCACGTGGACGCTTCCGACGCAAGGAACTTCCAGATCGCTCGGCAGGCTTCCTTTGCCCGCCGGGTCAGTATGAGATCGAAGCGCTCCGTATAGACGTTCGCAATCCCTCGTAAACGGCGGACGGAACAGCCGTAGACGCGTCCCTGATCGAACATCAGCGGGGCGATCGCGATCGGTTCGGTCCCTTCCTTGACGACGAGAATATGGAGCCGCCCTTCGGGTTTGAAGCATTCCCACCAGGTGCGGACCCATTCATGACGCAGAAAGGGATGATCGACCAACGCTTCGTCAACCAACCGGTTCCACATCGGCCCCATGCGCAAGAACGTCTCGTCGTCCTGGATGAGCTCGACGCGAAGAGGGATCGCCTCGGTCTTCGTGTCCGCCCTCGCCTCGATCAAGACAGGACCATCGTGAGACGTATCTTCAACAGCCGGAACGATCGTTGCCGTGTCCATGACTGTGTCCTCCTGTGGTCCGGGTGAGACCCGGCGCCCATGGTATAAAGCGTTAAAAATAAATCCTCCCACTTCGATGAAACCAAAAAACTGATGCCTCTACTTCTTCACATCAATCAATGCCATCCAACAATACCGCCGGAGCGGCGGCCCGATGGCGAGCAACCAACGGTCGAGCACTTGCGTCACGCGCATGAGAGTTTTGAACAGCGCGCGGTTGCCCGTGGCCCACAGCAGGCCGGGCGGCACGATCGACAACAAATGAAATCCGCGGAAGCCGCCTTGCCGGAAACAGCCGATGAGGCGACGGATCTGTCCCACCGTCATCGGTTGCTCGGTGGGCGTGCGACGGTTCGGCGTCAGCACGCGAAAGAGCCGGAGAAACGGATTGTGGGCCAACGGCTCGATAAAGAGCGCGCGCCCTCCCGGCTTCAACACCCGCGCGATTTCGCGTTCGACCAGTGTGACGTCGGTGTGATGGAGGATGGCCACGCCAAGCACGAAATCAAACATGCCGTCGGCATAGGTCAGCGTTTCGGCAGGCATCACCGAGGCGTGGATTCGCTCCTCAAGCCCTGCATTCGCGGCCATCTTCACGAGATTGCGCACGCTTTCGGGCGAAATATCGAAGGCGTACACGGTCGCTCCGTTCTTTGCGTAGTGGATCGATCGGGCACCGTCTCCACACCCGAAATCCAGGACCGTTTTTCCATTGAGATCGCCGATGGCCCGGTGATACGCGTCCAACACCAGATCCATCCCGCCGACCGCGTAAAAATCACGGTCATCGGCCTGACGGCCTGCCATTCGTTCATCGTGGAAACGGCGTTCGACCTCATGGCGAGATTCAAGCGAGGAAGCCTGTTGTGACATGGTGCCTCCGTTACGATGCGACTGCCTGAGGAGTGCTTCGAATGCGGCGGCCGGCGGCCCCGCGCGATGTCCGCACCGGTCGCTGTTCCAGCGCGATGTGTCCTTCGCTCACCTGACGGGCCATATACCGGATCTGCGCTTCCCGGACGTCCTGGTGAATGGGCAACTCGAGCACATGCCGCCTCAACCATTTGGCTGCCTCCCCTTCGAGCGCCGCCGACTGGGGGTCGCCTTCATTCCAGAGCTCGGTGGCCATCACCCCGGCCGCCTTTAACCGTCGTGCGGCCGCCGCCTTGTCCTTTACGAGCAACGGAAAAAACAGTGGACAGACTCCTGGTTCCAGGTCCCGCCACGGAGCGATACCGGATTCCGCCAACAGGTCCGCCAAGAGCGAAAAATTCACGCACCGTTGCTTTCGGATTGCCGCGTAATCGAGACGGTGAAGCAGCCGCTCCGACCAGCTCGACATCGCGAGATCGGTATCGAACGCGTTGAATCCAATGTCTCCGACGGGCACGCGCTTCACCCTGAGCGCAGTCAACAGGGCGCCGACGCGACGCTTGCCGGCTGCGATGGCCGCTCCCCGCTTCGGAGCGCAGCTTCGAAAGCGTTCAGTCCACAACTCCAGTGCCTGGCCCAGTTCGAAGATCCGGCCGATGCGTCGCATCGGCAAGTGATCCAAGTCGCGAAACGCATGCCGATTTTGGACGAGAAGCCCCCCATCGAGGACAGGCAGCGTTTTGTACAGACAGAAGACGGCGTAGTCGCCGAACGATCCCAGCGGCCGTCCCTCCGACTCGCTCAATAGGGCCAGCGCGCAGTCTTCGACCAGCCGCAGACCGTGGCGATCGCACAGCGCGCGCAATTCCGAGATGGGCTGCGCCCAGCCCGCATAGTGAATCGAGAACAACACGTCCGCCCCGCGCGCCGCCTGCCGGGACAACGCCGCGAGATCCGGCCGCCCCTGGCGATCGATCGCATACAACTCCACTTGCGCCCCCGCCGCCCGGATGGCGCGAAGCTCATTGCCCATGTGGTAATCAGGAGCGAGCACGCGGGATCGGCCGGATGCGACGAGCATTTTGAACAACTGATAAATCGCGCTCCTGGCCGTATGAAAGGCACGGCCTGAGTGATGCAAGGGAAACGGCGCGACGGTGTCCGTGGCCGCCGCCGCGAAGTCGCGCAACCTCAATCCTTGCCAAGCAGGAACGTACATCATGCCGGTATCGCTCCAGTTAATCGCCATGGATGCCCATGCCGAGCTTCAGCATAGTCCGCCGCACCGTTGGAAACAGATTCGATTGCCGAATGCCAGGAATCACTCGGAATTTCATGCCGTGCAGCAATCTCGGCTTCACTCGGTTCGGAAAGACAAACAGCCATTCATGCGGACGCCGGTCGGTGGCCCAGCTCAGCTTCCATCGTTCTTCGTCGCCCAAGAAGTCCACCTCGTCCCATTTCTTGTCCCAGGCCTCGCGCAGCAGCCGCTCCGTCAGCACTTGGCCGGGAGAATAGCGGTGATACGCCTCGTCGTAACCCGACTTCAGCATGAACAACTTGTTGCGATACAGCAGGGAAAGCCGGACCGCGATGCGGGCCGCCCCGACTTTCAAGAAGCATAGGTGCAGCCAACCAAGCTGCGCGGCGCGTTGCAGCATCCGCCGGTAGAAGACGGCCGACTCTCTGCGGCTCCTTAGAGATGTGCCTTCGTCGACCTTCCAGGTCACCGCCTCCAGTTTGAGCGCGTCTTCCATGTCGGCTTCCCAGCGATCGGCGATCGCGACGACGTCGAGAGACACCGGCCCTTCGCGCTCAAGCTGCCGCGCGTGGTTCCGTACGTTGGACCGGTGAGCCTTTTTCAACGACTGATAATAGGAATCCCATGGTTGGCGGATCGCAACATAGGGCGCATCGTTGGCAGACCATCGGCCGATGGGATACCCGTCCCGCTCGATGAGGGCAGGCAGGTGTTCGAGCGTTTTGGAATCTTCGGGGAGCTGCCGCAGCTCCAACACGTCCCACTCGTCCGCATGGTCCTTCAGATATGCCCATAGCAGTTCGCAGGCTTCCTGAGGGCGCTCGCCCAGCAACAGATCAAACCGTTCGGTATAGACGTTGACGATGGCCTGCAAGCGGCGGATCGGACATCCGTACAGCCGGGCCTTGTTCAGCATCAGCGGCGCAATGGCGATGATGTCCGCGTCGCAGACCACGGTCAGAATGTAAGGTGTCGCCGACTCAGCGAAACAGTCCCACCACACGCTGATCCATTCATGGGTGAGGAACGGATGATCGATTCCCGATCGCTCGAGAAGCTTGTTCCAGACCGCTCCGAGCGCCAGAAACTTCGAATACTCAGTGATGACTTCGATGTGCACCCGCCACCTGCTCAGAGTTGCGACGCGCCGCGCGGCAGTTTACGGCGGCTGGCGTCCAACAGGCTCTCATAGAGTCGTTCAACCGTACGGATCATTCGCTCGTTTGAGAAATGCTCGAGAACGCGCCGCCGTCCCGCCTGCCCGAGCGCCTGGCACATGCCGGGGGTCAGCAGCACGCGGCAGATGGCCTCGGACAGCGCGGACGGTTTCCTCGGAGGCACGAGGAGACCGGTCTCGCCTTCGACCACCACTTCCGGATTGCCGCCGACGTTCGTCGCCACGACGGGAAGGGCCGCAGCCATCGACTCCAACAGCGAATTCGACAACCCCTCGCCGCTGACGGACGGTAGAACGGATACTGCCAACGAGGAGATGATTTGCGGCACATCAAGCCGGAAGCCGGTAAAGACGACCTTCTCCTGAAGACCGAGCCTGTTCACCTGCCGCTTCAGCTCTTCTCGGTACTGAGGGTTGAAGGAATTGTCGCCGATGATCACGAACTTCGCCCGAGGCACACGCGCGAGAACGTCGGGCGCCGCCGCCAGGAAATATTCGAGCCCCTTTAGCCGCGCGATGCGCGACACGACGCCGATCAGAACGTCGTCCGACGAGAGCCCGAACTCCTGATGCAGCGCACGATCAGGCGTCGGGCGCAATGGCGGACACATGATACCGTTGGGGACGACGACGATGCGCTCCGGGCGATAGCCTTCGGCCACCAATCCCCGCTTGATGGCCTCGGCATTGACGACGACGCCGTCGGCCAGCCGGCAGACGATTTTGTTGACCGCACGCTGCCGGGCCGTCCAGTACTCCCCGGTGTCCCGGATCGACGCCAGCACCACCGGCACCTTAGCCAGCCGCGCAGCGGGCAGAGCGAACACGTTGGCGTAAAAGTTGTAGGCATGGACGATGTCGATCCGTTGTTGGCGCAGATAGGAAGCGAGCCGCAGGCATTCCCTCATGGCGCGAACCCCGTACAGCTTGCGGATTTTGTAGACCTCCAACGGCGTGCCGCTGAGATCCACGCCAATCTGCTCGTCGAAACGTCCGAAACATCCAAGATGCACGTCGAAACGCGACTTATCGATCCCGTCGCGGATGTTGAGCACCTGCCGTTCTGATCCGCCGATGGCGAGATAGGCGAGGAATTTGAGCAGGCGGATCGGCGGCTTTGACGCCTTGTTCACGAGAGCGTCGACCGGAGGCGCCACCGTGACATGATCATCCAGTTCCACACGTGAAGGACAGCTCATGCCGCAACCTCCAACGCGCGGCCCGGAATGGTTCCAGCAATGGTACGGGCACAGATGGCCAGTCCGGCGATGTAGTAGAAATAATATTGGTAGCTGACCGGGTGGAACATGGCGGCCGTGGCATAGGCGATCAGACTGATTTCGAGTCCTTGAGCCAGAAAGTACAGATCCGGCGGCACAGAGTTCTGTTGGATCCGCGCGACGGCTTGGATGCATGACCACATCAGCACGAGAAAAAGCGCGAGTCCGAAGACCCCGAGATCCAGGGCAAGTTCGAGATACACATTATGGACTGGCAGCCACCCGCCCCGCGCTTCGCGCATGGCGATCATGTTCATTCCCATGCCGGCTCCGATGACGGGATTGTCAAGAATCGTTTTGGCCGCAATGATCATGTCGGCAATGCGCTCCTGCGCCGATCCAGTGCGATCTGCCTGCACGTTCGTGATTGTACTCATGCGATCGAAATAGGAAGAGGGCAGCAATGGAAGGGCCAGCACCGCCGCAAAGAGTCCCGCATAGATCCACGAACGCTCACGCCGGCCACGAAGCTTCCAGAGGTATGCAAGCACAATCACGGCAAGCGTAATGGCGCCCCCCCGGGAGTAAGTAAGGACGACCGTGCCGGCCTCCACCCCGATCGCCGCGAACAGGACGGCGCGCTGCCATACCTCTGTCGAGGCGAGAAACAGCCCGACGGTGAGCGGCAGCAGCAAGTTGACCATGAGGGCGAGGTCGTTCGGATTCTTGGTAAGCGCCCCCTCGTTGCCGACCACGCGGTCCTGGTTGACGCCCTGATCGATCATCGCTCCGGTCATGAAATTGTAGACCGCGAAGAATCCCAAGCCGATGGCCATGCAGGTCAGGAGCCATGCGGCGAGCCGCAATCGCGCAAGCGACGTCACGACATGGCTCAACAGCACAAAAATGGCGATCGTCTTGGCGTAATCCGCGAGCACGGCAACACTGCCGCCCTGCCAGAGTGAAAACGGCACGGTGAAGAGAGCGAGGCCAGCCAAAGCGGCGATCAGTCCCATCTCGCGATTCCACTCAACGATCGGCAATCTCCTCGACCAGCGATCCGAGACATAGGAGAGGACGCCGATCGCGATAATGAGGAGCGCCGGACGAAGCGGTGCCAAGGCCGGCAGATAGGTTTGCGGAGAGAACAAGAGCACGGCGGTGAACGCCATCACAGACCAGAACGGCAGCCAGGCCTGCGCCGTGTCCGGCGGTGCCTCGGCGACCGATGCCTCGTGAGTCACCCCTCCGGGCCGCCACCATTCGAGTTCGAGTTCTTGCGCCATAACTCTCAGTGATAGGTGATAGGTGATGAGCGATCGGTCAACATCGCGTTACGCCGCCGGTCGTTCGTCGAGACGGCTATGCTCTTCCGGAATCGACCCCACGGCAGCCGCCTGTTGGCTGAAGCGGGAGTCGTCTTTCGGAATAGAGCCCATCCTGGGCGATTCGCTGCCCAGCACGATGACCGCCATGGTCCTGACAATGATTTCGACGTCCAGGCGAACCGAGTGATACTTGATGTAGTACATGTCGTACCGCATTTTTTCGATTTCTTCCTGGAGGTCGTTGGCATAACCGTAGCGCACCTGGGCCCAGCCCGTGATGCCTGGCCGCACCGTCGCACGGAACGCGTAGAACGGGATGTTCCGCATGAAGAGATGATAATTGGAGGCGGGGTGCGGACGTGGCCCGATCACATTCATGTGCCCCATCAGGACATTAAAGAGCTGGGGCAGCTCATCAAGGCGATATTTCCGCAGCCACCGTCCAAGTTTCGTGATGCGGTCGCCATTGTCCCTCACCCACTCAGAGCGCGAGGGGACGACCGTATCCATCGTGCGGAACTTCACGAGCGAAAACTTTCGGCCGTCCTTGCCGATGCGCTCGTGCAGGAAGAACACCGGGCCGGCCGAGTCCGCCTTGATCAGCAGCGCGATGATCGCGAACAGGGGCGCGCACACCACGAGACCGACTGCGGCCAGCACCACGCTGAACAGGCGGAGCATCACCGTGTGGAGCGACCTCCGTCCAAGCTCCGGTGCGAAGATCAGATGGCTCGGCTGGAGCTGGTCGAGGGCGAGCTTTCCGGTCAGTCGTTCGTACAAATGGACGGCGTCTTCTATCGCGACGCCCTGCCGCTTGGCGTCGAGCAGCGCCTCGATCGGCAACCGACCGCGGCGTTCGCTCAGGGCGACGACGATTCGATGGGTCCGCGGAATCGTCCGCAGCCCGCGGTCCAGCGACCCGACGAACGGGACGCCGTCTTTAAACACGCGTCCCGGCTCACCGGGCTCCATCAGGTCCAGAATGCGGTATCGGCGCCGCTTGCGCATCTCTTCGGTCACGGCGTTGGCCAAGTTGCTCTGCCCGAGCACGAGAATATTTTCCACGAACGGTCGTAGTCGCATGGTCCCTACCTAGCGCCCCTACCGGAAATGTGAAACACGCCCATCTGCAGTGCCCGTCTTACGTCTGCGATTTGAGATCTGAGATTTGAGATCACGTGTTTGTCTTCTCAGTCGTGCCGCGTCAGCTCTTCCTGCTGCGCTTGGGCAACCGACAGATAGGTCCGATAACCATAGGATTCGAGGAGGCCGTCGTCATTGTTGAAGACCAGGCCGAGCAGCTTCGACGGACCGATGATGTTCAGCGCTTCGGCGATTTCCTTGCGGGACGTCTTGTGCGCTGAGACGATCATGACGAATCCGTCTACGCTGCGGCCCATCATCAGGCAATCGGGCGCCAGCACGAGCGGCGCCGTGTCCAGGATGACCCATTCGTAATCCCGGCGCGCCTCGTCGATCAGCTCCGCAAATCGCGTCGACTTGAAGATTTCATGCGGCATGATTTGCGCCCGGCCGACCGTTGCCACGGACAGGTTGTAGGCAGGCATGCGCCGCACGATGTCCTTGATCGCTAGGTTGGGATTCAAAATGGCGTCCCGAAGTCCAAGAAAGGCGCCGTCGCGTAAACCCATCTGGGCCGGCACCGACGGCTTTCTAAAGTCGCAGTCCATGAGGAGCACTCGGGCTTGCGGCGACTGCGCCAGCGCACCGGCAAGATTGATCGAAGTCACCGTTTTCCCGTCTCCCATGGTCGGACTGGACACGGCGACGACCTGAAGCAGGCCGGAATGCCGACGCTGCTCCAGCATCATGCCAAGCGTTCGGTATTGCTCCGCTTCGATGGTGGCGGGCGACACCAGACTCACCAGCCGGTCGTCCGGCTTCGAACGAATCGCGGATTTCTCGAGAACCGGTATGGGCTCCGATCGCGGTTCGACGTGGCCGTAGTTCGCCGCCGCATGCGACTCCAAGGGCGAGGTCCGTAAGACGGGCTTTATGTGTTCTTTCATAGCATCAATCCTTCGAAGGAGGACTCACGGTCCTCAGCGGGTTTGCTGCGTCGTCCGGCCTTCACTGAGCATCCAGACCAGTTGTTCGTTGTCCCAAGCGAGATAGGAGAATGCGCCGACGATCAACACGAGACTCACGATCGAGGCCACGGCCCTCATCGTCGAACGCCGGTATTTACGGAGGCGGTCGGCCTTCGTGACAATTGCGGGTACGCGCACGAGAATCGGCACCTTCGTGAAGTTTCGCAGGCTCTCCACGTCGTGGAACGACTGGTCCCGGTGCTCGGCCATCATCATTCCGCCGATCGCCATCGCAATCGATAAGGCCAACGCCCCCAACATCAGCTTGAGGCGGCTCGGCGCCACCGGCGCGCGCGAGGGCATGCCTGGATCGACGATGCGCATTTGCCCCACATGCTTCGCCTGCTCCATCGTTTCGGCCAATTGCGCATCCTCGTACCGCTGAAGCACGGAGAAGTAGAGGTCCTTGGTCATTTTGTAATCGCGCTCGAGCTGCTGAAATTCCTGAGCGTGCTGCGGCGAGCGTTCGACGCGGCGCTGGATGGCCGCGGCTTCACCGCGGAGGCGCTGCTCTTCCGCTTTCAGATTTTTCAGCTCGTGGTCGAGCTCCCGCAGCGCGTGCTTGATGTCGTCCGGGCTGGACATCAAGGCGGCCGATTGGGCCGGATCGAGTTTGGCGTCTTTGGCCTGCTCGGCCAGCGCCTTTTCGATCGCGGCGATCTCGCCTTGCACTCGAATGACGTCGGGATGTTTGGCGCTGGCCCTTGTGCGCAGCTCCGTCAACTCCGTGCGGAGCTTCTCCAAGTGATGCGTCATGGAGTCTGGGTTGAAGACGCTCGTGGCCGGAACGCCGGAGTTCAGGTCCATGAGCTGCTTGCCGAGCCGTTCCCTCCGCTCCAAGACCCGCATTTGATGCTCGCTGTTGGAGGTGAGCTCCTGGTTCAAGCGGCCCAGCGTCGAAAGATTCACTTCAATCTGCTCGGGCAATTCGCCCATGTGCCGCTGCTTGAAGGCCGCGACCTTGCGTTCATCCTCCTCGTGGCGCCGCCTGATGTCCTCGAGCTGTTTCTTGAGCAGCATCGTGGTCTCGGTGGCCTGATGCGTCCGCATCTTGAGGTTCTCTTCGACATATTGGGCCGCCAGCGTGTTCGTGACATTCGCCACGATGTCAGGATCCCGACCCCGATAACTGACCTTGAAGCCGAACGTCCCGTCCCGCCCGTACACTTGGCGCTGCAGTTCTTTCAACTCGAGGACGATGTCCTTTCTCATGCGGTCGACCACGGCCTCTTCGGGCGCCTTTTTCCGCAGCTCGGGATACAGGTTGAACTTCGTAACCAGCTCGAGCAGCCCCGCGCGATTCAACAGCTTTTCGCGAATCAGATTCAGTCGGGTGTCAGCCTCGCCGGTGACCGATGACTTGACGAATCCTTCGGGGATCTGTTGCTGCTCGACGAGGACCGTCGCCGTCGAGCTGTACAGATTGGGCAGGCTCACCGCGAGGCTGAGCAAGGCGGCGGCCGGCATCGTGAACAACACGATGCCGAGCCATTTTCTGCGTCGCCACACTTCGCCGACGAGGGCGGCAATCGATCGTCTGTCGTGGTCTTGCATACTCGCTCCGAACGGTTATGGGACGACGATGATGTCGCCCGGTTGTAAGAAGAAGTTTTCGAGCGCGCCGTTGCTCGACATGACCTTGTTGTAGTTGAAGGGAATCTGACGCATCGTTTTCCCTTCCGGGCGCAGGACGACGATGCGGCCGCGGCCGGCGAATTCGCCAAAGCCCTCGGCCATCGCGAGGATGTCGAGCACGGTCGCCCGGCCCTTCAATTCATGCCGGCCGGTTTTCTTGACTTCCCCGATGACGGACACTTTGAAGCTGTGCACTTCTCGCACGATGACCGAGACTTCCGGCGAGGGCACGTATTCGGCCAGCTTCTTGAGCAGGACGCTTCGCAGCTGGTTCGGCGTCAGGCCGGCCGCCTGGACGTCGTTAACGAGAGGAAGCGAGATTTTGCCATCCGGCCTGACCGGCACGGTCCGGCTGATCGCGCTGTTGTTCCATACGGAAATATCGAGCAGGTCTTCCGGACCGATCCGGTACTCACCGACCTCCTGACTCTGTGCAAGGGCGTGGTCCTGATCGGCCAGCGTCGCGGCCTGCTGCTGCTCCTTGGACACGGACGCCGTCTCGGTGGCAAACACCGACCCGGCCCACAACATCCCGCACGCCATCCCTATGAACAGTCGTAGCATCATGTGAAACCTCCGGTTCAATAGTCCCACCGCGTGGGATAAGTGAATTCAAGTCGCAACCAATACACATTGCGCGGAATGATCACATTCGTCGTCGGCCCTCCTGGCGTCGTCGTGAAATTTCCGTCCTGGTAGCTAAAGTATGCCGATCCCTTCGCCGTCACATATTTATTGAATTGATACGCCGCTTCGACATAGCCCGTATACACGGTCGAGGTGAACACCGAGTTTTGGATCCACGCCGCGGTCGGCTGGAGCGTGAACGTCCAATGCCGCATCGGATTGTAGAGGATCATCAGCATCACGCTGTCCGACGTGGTGGCGCCGACGGTGCCAATGACCGTCGTCAACGCGCTGGTATACGCCAACGTGACCTCGCCATTTTGAATCCGCCGCCGAAGACCGACGAACGCTTCCGGGCGGTTGTCGAGGCTGCCGTTTGTGATGCGAGGCCCGGCCCGGACATCCAGCCTCGTGTCCGTCGTAAATTCATGGGCCCACGAGGCCATGGGCGCGTAGGAGTCGACCGGCCCCGGATTTCCCCCCAGAAACCCTGACGTCGGGTCCGAGAAATTCCCGCCGAAACGGAAATGACGGCCCACATAGGCCGGGCCAATCCAATCGTGCGCGCTGACCCGGCGCTCCAGTCCACCCCGGAGGATGTAGGAATCGATCGTGATGTTGCTGTTGAAAATATCCTTGGAATAGCCGAACTCTCCCGTCGCCCTCGTCTTGGCATCGAGCCGGTATTCGGCACTGGGGTTAACGAAGAACCGCTCGGTTTTGAATCGGGCCGTCTGAGCCGATGTCAAAAAATTCAACTCAAACGGCGTGTGTGTTTGCGCGTAGCCGACGATGCCGTTCAGATTCAGATTGTTCGCCGGACGTCCCCGCAGTTCGAGGGTGCCGAATTGCCGCTGCGTGAATGAATCCAGGCTGCTGAATTTGTTGTACACTTCTGAATCGAACCGGTAGTTGCCGATCACGGTCAACGGCGTCGATTGATAGCTGCCCTGCAATCCAGGCGTCACCCGGAGAAACACATCGTCCTGACGTTGAGCCTGTGGCCTAAAAAACACGTTGTCGTCGTACACCACGCCGGTTGCCACCCAGGGCATCACGTAGACGCCCTCGGGCATCCGGTCGCCCGATACGCTCGTGGTTTCAAGCGGACCACGCGGGATGCCCTGCATCAGCTGTGCGAAGACGGGATTCGCATTCAGCAGCATCAGAATGATCAGCCCCCAACAGGCCAGGCGGAGTGGCCGCATGGCGACGCTCCTGCCTCGCGCCGGACGGTGACGTGTCGAGCGCGTCATGCGGCCACGGCCGAGGCACATTCCACTTCGACGGCGACGCTTCGACGAAAGAGATGCACGGACAACACGAGCAGACCCTTGCCGGCGCGCCGGTCGACAAGTATTCCTTCGACACCGGCAAGAGGACCCTCGTGGATGCGTACCCGCTGCCCCGTTTGCATGTATGGGTACGGCGAAGCCGGCAACTCGGAGTGGACGAGCATGCGGATGGCGTCGATTTCCGCGTCCGGAATTTCTCCCGGAGCCCCGTCCTGCCCTCCCAGCACGCCGACCAACCCGCGCGCCTTGAGCAATTCGACGTAGCGCGCTCCGCTGAGTTCGTCGCGAACGAAGAGATACCCCGGAAACAACGGCCGTCGGATTCGGTGTTTGACACCCGCCCGCCAGGACCAGACGCCGATGGTCGGTAAAAAGACGTCATACCCTCGTGCATCGAGCTGCCCTCTGACCAACTGTTCGCAATGACTGTGCGTCCAGAGCGCGTACCAATGAGTGCGGCGCTCGGTCCCCGACGCCGCCGTATTGCGGGCTCCGAGAAGTGACAAGGCTCCGCCCCCTTCGGTTTGGCCATGGTTCCCCATCCCGAACCTCCATTGCCCTCGCACCGCAACCGCCGGTCGTCTTTCTTGGACCGATCAGCGGCTGCGCCTTTTGGTCACTCGGCTCGGCAGTCGCCTAGCCGCCGGGGTCTTCGATCCCCTGTTGTGGCCCACACTAACGAATCACTCAGGGGCACACTATCCGTGATGTCACTGAAAGTGATGAGGAGAAACCCTGAAGACTGATCGGGTGAACTGTTGAGCCGCACTCAAGGGGACAAACGACAGTGCGCCCAGGGTGGCACTAGGGTGTTGGGCTAGAAGTTCCCCTAGTTCGAGTCGGGACAAACGTTCGCCATAGTAAAGCATCCCCAGTGGAAGCCCTGTCCCGCATTTTCTACATAGGAGAAAGGATCAATCACATGAAGATTGCTCAGTTGTCCCCGCTCTGGGAAAGTGTGCCTCCGCAGCTCTATGGCGGAACGGAACGGATCGTGTCCTACGTAACCGAAGAACTCGTGCGTCAGGGCCATGACGTCACCCTGTTTGCCAGCGGAGACTCGAACACCGCCGCCCGGCTGAAGCCTGCCTGCGCACGGGCTCTGCGTCTTCATGAAACCGGCCTTGTCAACCGCGACGCTCCTATGGTGTTGATGCAAGAGCAGGCGCTCGGCGCCGGGTCGGGGGAATATGACATCATTCATTCCCACCTGGATTTCTTGGGTTTTCCGATGAGCCGACGGGCTCACGCGCCGATCGTCACCACGCTGCATGGGCGACTCGACCTCCCGGAACTGCAGCCGATATTCGATGAATACACCGAACTGCCCGTCATCTCGATCTCCAATGCACAACGAAAGCCGCTGCCCCAGGCCAACTGGGCCGGCACCGTGTATCACGGCATTCCCAAGACGCTGTATTCCTTGCACGAGCGACGAGGGTCCTATCTCGCCTTTTTGGGACGCATTTCGCCAGAAAAGTGCCCTGATCACGCGATTGAAGTCGCGAAGCGCGTCGGCATGCCTCTGCGCATCGCCGCAAAGGTCGATCCCGCCGACCAGGCCTATTTCAAACAGAAAATCGAGCGCCTGCTCGATCATCCGTTGATCGAATACGTCGGCGAAATCAACGA
The DNA here is from genome assembly GCA_035495295.1 of Nitrospira sp. GTDB lineage: Bacteria > Nitrospirota > Nitrospiria > Nitrospirales > Nitrospiraceae > Nitrospira_C. The sequence goes on from DATJGE010000073.1 coordinate 116,966, forward strand.
CGCGGAGAAAAACGATTTTCTCGGCGAAGCGGCCGCGTTGCTCTGCCCCTATGATTGGCCGGAGCCCTTCGGCCTCGTGTTGATCGAAGCGATGGCGTGCGGAACGCCGGTTCTCGCTTATCGCCAGGGCTCGATCCCGGAGATCATTGACCACGGAGTCACGGGATATATCTGCGATAACATCGGCGAGATGGCCCAGGCCATCGCCGGGCTTCCACTGATCGACCGCGGCCGCTGCCGGGAAATCTTTGAGAAACGATTTACGGTCGAGCGGATGGTGAAGGATTATCTGGCCATTTATGAGAGCATGGCGGCCGCTTCGCACAAGCCAAGGCTCGTGTCCCATTCCCGAACCACCGCATCGGCGCCCCATGCTCGAGCCGGCGCGGTGCACAGCCTGGCGCCGCAGACGGACGTCGCATAAGCAGTGTGATGCGTGATCAGTGACGAGTGATCCGCAAAGACGACTGTCTTGTCGGATCACGGATCACTGATCACCCTCACCCACGGATCCTGATCACTCAATACCGATCACTGTCGAGAGAGCGCGGGTTCTACCGGAACGATCTGCGCCATGCTGACCGCCTGCCTCACCATTTGGTTCGCGTAGCCCCACTCATTGTCGTACCAGCTCATGACTTTGAGAAGATCACCGTCGACCACCTGCGTCAGGTCACGGTCGATGATCGACGCTCGGGAATCCTGAATGATGTCCGCAGAGACGACGGGATCTTCCGTCACACCGACGACGCCGTCATAGCGCTCGCTTCTCGCTTCCTCAAGGAACAGCTGGTTGACCGCATCGACGGAAGACGCACGTTCGGTGAGCATGACAATATCGGACAATGAGCAGACAGGCACGGGCACTCTGACGGCCGTGCCTTGAAACCTGTCGCGAACAGCGGGTAAGGCACGGGCCACGGCAGCGGCCGCCCCGGTTGTCGATGGCACGAGATTCGCCGCGCCGGCACGGCCTCGACGCATTTTTGAGTTCGGCCCGTCGACGAGCGCCTGGCTGGCGGTATAGGCGTGCACGGTATTCATCATCGCCTTCCTCACGCCCAGCCGCCGTCCGATGATTTCCAGCACCGGAGCGACGCAGTTGGTCGTGCAACTTCCGCAGGACAGGATCGGGCCGTCCTTCTCGTCATAGACGTTCACTCCAAAGACCACGGTGGGAATGTCCTCGTCTTGTGCCGGCGCGGAGAGCATGACCCGCTTGGCGCCGGCCTCCAAGTGCCTGGCCAGGTCAGCACGCCGGTTGAACCGTCCCGTACATTCGAAAATCAGATCGACGTTCAGACGCCCCCAAGGCAGGCGCGCGGGCTCCGGCTCGGCAAAGACGGGGTAGGAACGGTCGGCAACGACGAGAGCGGATCCCTGCACCGTCACTCGATTCGCATAGCGCCCGTATACCGTATCGTGGTTCAGAAGATACGCGAGGTTATCAGCCGGCGTCACGTCATTGATTGCCGCGACTTCCAATTCGGCGTTCGCGATGAGGATTTTAAAGACCGACCGACCGATCCGGCCGAGTCCGTTGATTGCGACCTTCACGTGTCCCTCGTTTCATGCCCTTCATTGCGCTTCGCGACCTCAGGTCACATCTTCCTCCTAGGCGGCCGCCGGTGTCGTGACTGCCTGCTGCCGTTTCTCCTCCAATTGGCGGTGAGCGCGATCAAAGGCGTCTATAAATTGCTTGATGCCTTCGTGCTCGAGCTGCCAGGCGACGCAGTGGAGGTCAATGCCGGCATCCGAGAGGTCGTGAATGGTTCGAGCCGCCTGCTCCACCGCTTGCTCAACCGCATTCTCAATCACCTGCCCATGATCGGCAAAGGCCCGCGCCGTCTGCTGGGGCATTGTAGTGACCGTGTCGAGACCAATGAGGGCTTCGACATACACGACGTCTCGATAAGAGGGATCTTTCGTGCTGGTGCTGGCCCAGAGCGGACGCTGGACCCGCGCCCCTTTGACGGCCAGCCGTTCCCACCGCTCTCCGCTGAACGTACGCCGGAACGAGCGGTAGGCCATCTTGGCAGACGCCACCGCAGCCCTGCCCCGGAGCGTCGCGGATGCGGCACGCTCTTCGGTGGGGCGGTCTCTCTGCAGCAATAACTGATCCACGAGCCGATCGATACGGCTCAGAAAAAAACTGGCAACCGATCTCACGTCCTCCACCGACCGCCGCTCCGCGGATCGACGCTCGAGGGCAGAAACATAGGCCTCCATTACGGCTTCGTAGGCGGGCAATGAAAACAACAGCGTCACGTTGACCGAAAGGCCTTCGTAGACCAGCTGTTCGATGGCAAGGAATCCGGCCTTCGTCGCCGGGACCTTGATCAGGAGGTTGGGTCGATCGACGAGATCGCGAAAGCGGCGGGCCTCCCGCATCGTTCCCACGGCGTCATGCGCGAGATGAGGCGAGACCTCAAGACTGACATAGCCGTCGATACGGCCGGAGGCCCGATGCGCCTCGGCCAGAAGATCGCAGGCTTCTTGTACGTCGCCCACGAGTAATTTCTCATAGATGTCGTCCGTGCCGTATCCGGCGCGCGCCAAGCGATGGACGTCGGCATCATAGTCTCCGCTGGCGAGCGCAATGGCAAACGTCGACGGATTGGCCGTGACGCCCGACAAACCGTCCTGTTCAATCCGGCGTGCCAGTTCGCCGTTCCGAAGCATGGCTCTCGTCAGATTGTCGAGCCAATAACTCTGTCCGCACCGTTGAAGTTCTCGCAGACGCGACACGTGGCTTCTCCAGGCGTGAAATTGATTCTGGTTGGCACGCGTGGGCCCTGTACACTCAGAGGGACCCTAGCGATCGGGCAAAATCTCAGATTTCAAATTGCACATCTCATTTCAGAGATCAGATGTGAGATAGCTGTTAACGGGCCTTGAGCCGCCGACTCATGACGGCGGTCAAGCGGCGGGCCGAGCGCGAGTACGCCTCCCATGGATCACGCCGCATCCGTTGAAGCCTACTGGGAACGTTCATGACGGTGAAGTAGTCCGATGGCAGCTCTTCCGATAGCTCTTCCCACTCGATCGGGACCGACACCGGAGCGCCCGGCTTGGCCCTCGTCGAATAGGCGGCAATCGCCGTCGCTCCCCGCGCGTTCCGCAAGTAATCGATAAAAATTTTCCCTTTGCGCGCCCGCTTCGCCATGTTGGAGGTGAAGCGTTGGGGAATCGTCGCCACGAGATGCTCTGCGACGAGTTTGGCGAAGCCCTTCACCTCGTCCCATCCGTACGTGCGCTGGATCGGCGTGACGATGTGCAGTCCCTTGCCGCCGGTGGTCTTCAGGAAACTGACGAGTCCGAGTTCTTCCAACAACGTTTTCATGAGCTGGGCCGCTTCAATGACCTGCGCCCACGACACCGAGGGGTCGGGATCGAGATCGAAGGTCAGGCGGTCTGGACGCTCAAGGTGATTCTTGGTTGACCCCCAGGTATGCACTTCCAAGACCCCCATCTGCACGAGAGCCAACAGCGCCTCACGCGACTCGGCCAACATATAGGTGTCATGCCCGCCGTCTTCCTCGATCTCGATTCGGCCGATCGCTTTGGGGACTTTGTCGTTGACATGTTTTTGGTAAAAACAATCTTGATAGCCTTCCGGACAGCGGACGAGCGTCAGGGGCCGTCCCCGTAAATGCGGCAGCATCCAGTCGGCGACCACTTTGTAGTAGGCCGCGAGCGCCGCTTTGGTGAGGCCGAGATCCGGGTAGAGCACGCGATCAGGATTCGTCAGCATTCCCGGCTGCTCATTATCATCCTTTCGCCGACGGTTCACCGGGCGCGACCGGTCTTCGACGACGTGCTGGGCCCGTTCGCGTCCGATCTCCGCCGCGGGCTTGTCGGCGCGAAGGCCTTGGAAGCTCGGCTGCCGCAAAATCCCCTCGTGCGTCCATTCGGCAAACCGTATTTCGGCCACGAGCGTTGGCGCGACCCAGTGCGCGCCTTTGGCTTCATACCCTCTCGGCGGATTTACGAAGGGTGGCTTCGGGCGCTCGAGACCGACAAGGGTGCGATGGAGGGTCTTCAAGACACGGTCGGAAAATCCGGTCCCGACCTTGCCCGCGTAACGCAGCTGTCCTGCTTCGTAGTAGCCGACCAGCAATGCGCCGAAGCCCTGTCGGGACCCTGCAGGCTCCGTAAATCCACCGATGACGAACTCCTGGCGCTGCTCGCATTTGACCTTCAACCAGGCGCGCCCCCGGCCGGACCGATACGGCGCATCCATGCGTTTGACGATGAGGCCCTCAAGCCCCTGGCGGCACGCCTCTTCGAGCGAGGCGAGGTTGTCGCCGATGATGTGGTCGCTGTAACGCAGATGCGGGTCGGTCGTGCGGCCAAGACGCGAGGCGAGCACACGCTTGCGCTCAATGAGAGGCGACGGCCGAAGATCGTAGCCGTTGAGAAACATGAGATCGAAGACGCAGTACACGATCGTGCCGGTGAAATGCGAATCGAAGGCGTTCTGCAGAGCCTGAAAGCTGGATCGCCCTTGTTCCGTCAGGACGACCGCTTCCCCGTCAAGCCATGCCTCCTTGAACCCAAGACGTGCGACGGCCTCCGCTTGAGCGGACAGTTTTGCAGTCCAATCGTTGGCCTTACGCGTAAACAGCCGTGCCTCGCCGTTCTTGACGCGGCACAACAGGCGATAGCCGTCAAACTTGATCTCGTGCAGCCAGCCTTCATCCGACGGCATTTCATCGACGAGCGTGGCCAATTGCGGCGCGATCCAGTCCGGTTGACGCGCTTTGACGGCGCCGGGCAGTTTCGAGAGTTCCGACTTACTCGTTTCGGATTTCGAGTCGTCATATTGAACGCGCCTATTTGATCGTCGGCGACTGTCGCTGTCTGCCACCTTGGAACTCGAAACACGCAACCCCGAACTCACTTCTTTCCGATTGGACTGCCAGACGCGTGCGCCGGCGCCGCCGACCTCGGCCAGGCCCCGCCCGCTGTGGACGCTGTTCGTCATGGTGTCGACAATCTCGCCGGCCTTCCCGCGTTTCGCCTGGGCGTCCTGTTCTTTGATCAAGAGCCAATTTTCTTTTGCCTTGTCGCTCCTGTCGTTTCGCCGCGGCTGCATGCGCACGAGCGTCCAAGCGCCGTGTAGCTTCTGGCCATCCAACCGGAACTTCAATACCCCCTGACGATATCCGTCACGCGCATTGCCTTGCGGCGTCCACACGCCGCGGTCCCAGATGAGCACGGTGCCGGCGCCGTATTGCTTGGGGGGAATGACGCCTTCGAATTCCGCATATTCCAAGGGATGGTCCTCGACGTGCACCGCAAGCCGCTTTTGCGATGGATCGAGACTCGGCCCTTTAGGCACGGCCCAACTCTTCAACGTTCCATCTAACTCAAGGCGAAAATCATAATGCAGGCGTGTGGCGGCATGCTTCTGGACGACATACATCGGCGCCGTCTGGGAAGGCCGGTGCCCCGGATGACCGGCCGGCTCCGGCGTACTCACGAAATTCCGCTTTCGGCGATATTTCTGCAGCTGGTCAGCGACCGAACGATGCTTCATCGTGGTCACTCTTTGTGGAAGAATCGCGGCGTTTGAGAGGGCGGCGGAGGCGCAGGCGCCGGCACGGAATAACCGCGGGGAAACGCATAGTACGGCCCATAGTACGCATACGGATAGATGCCGTATGGCCCGGCAAAGGGTGCGCCGAAGCCGTAATACCAAGACGACCATGGTCCGTAGTAGCCGCCGTACCGGCCATAGTAGTCCGAGTCAAAGTCGCCGAGGTCGCTGCGACGCACCTCGTTCCAATCAATCAACTGTTTGATGTCCAACACGGGATATTCATATTCGCCCTCGCCGAAAGCCTTGGTCTTGACGCCCTTGACCTCACCCACCACGGTCAAGGGGGAATCCTTTTCGATGACCGCTGGATCGAGAAAGCCGTTGGATTGCACGGCGAGAAAGCGGCCCTCCGACCTCGCTTTTCGGTCTGAGGGGGATAACCCCCGATCGGTCGGCACCTCCAGGACTTCGATTTCGGTTGCGTCCTTCACCCGGCGAGATTGCAACGCCAAACCGCTGACCATGACCGTCCTCCCGATGTATTGGCGCGGATCGGCGCGAAGCTCGGCAAACGACACCGTCTCATCCACCTGGGAAAGCACATCCTGTGAAACCAGACGTTCCAATTGGTCTTGGCCTGTCTGGTGCGCCGATTTCGCGCACGCATCCAGCACAGTCGCAGACGCGATCGCGGCGAGCAATAATGCTGTCCACTTCGTCAAACGCCTCACGTCACAGGCTCCGTTCTTCTGTCATTTAAACACAGTGCCTTGAACATACCAATGCTCGGAGGAGTGGGAGTGGACAGACTGGCGATGTGTCCGGGGCGCATGAAAGAGTTGACTCCCAGGGTTTGTCCTAGTGTGAGGTGCCGCTCACCGGAGAGAGGAACCGAAATGACTGCATGATGAAAGCAGCTTGCGTCCGAACAAAGAGCTGGGCCGCCGTCTGCGTCTGAAGCTAAAAGCCGGTCCCGATTCCAACGCCGCCGAAGCTGCCGCTCCTGCCACCGCCGCCGCCTCCAAAGCCGAATCCGACTCCTCCGAACAAGCCGACGGAACTGCCTGAGCGCTGGCGATAGCCGTCTTCGTCCCACACGTAGAGGTGCTTCACATCGACTGTCGGGTAGCGGTAAGTCGATTCGTCCAGACGCCGCGTGTCCTCTCCTGTGACCGCACCCACCAGCGTCAGCCTCGTGCCGGCTGGGAAGGACGCTGGGTCTGCTCCGCCGCGATCCAGAGCGAGAAATCTGCCTTGTGAGTCCATCCGGCGTTCCGACGGCGGATCATCGCCGTGGACCGGCAGCTGCAGGACTTCCAATTCCACACCGTCCTGCACGCGCCTCGCGCCAAGAACTTCGCCGCCCAGCACGACGGTTCGGCCTTGGTAGGATTGAGGCGACGTTTGTATATCGTGAAAGGACAGCGAGGAATCGATCTGATCTTTGAACTCAGAGGGAATCACTTCTGACCCCGAGCAGGCGGTCACCGCCAGTACGCATAGGGACATCGTGAACAGCTGGGCATGCCGAGCGCTGAGACTTCCGACGAGCCAATCCGAAATGGAAGAGTATATCGCCATCATGTGTGCGTCCTTCAGAAGTGGTACGAGACGCCGAACACCACCTGCTGCGCTCGATAGTCTCCTAAAAATCCCCCTGCCGATCCGAAGGCTTCGCTGAACGTCAACCTTCCCCTCGTGTATTTGTATTCAGTAAAGACCGCCACATAGGGCGTCACGAAGGCGCGTAGGCCCGCTAAGAAATTCACTCCGAATCCGACGTCGGTATCACTTTGCACGTCGACCGTCTGCGAAATATGGCCGATTAAGGCGGCTCCGCCGAAACCCACGTACGGTTGAAACGTCTGACCGGGGTACCGCAACAAAAGATTGAGCCCGACGTTCGTCACGCGCAGATGGATCCCCGGAATGTCGCCCATCGCTTTGATGTTGGGCTGGCTATTGAAGACGTCCAGCTCCAATCCCATCGCGCCGTTCCTTGGGAAAAAGCCCACTTTTCCGCCGTACAGGACGGCATTTTTCAGATCGAAGTTCTGAAACACCGGCTGAAGGCCGACGAGACTGCCGGTGCCTTGAATATCCTTGAGTCGGTCGGCAAAATTCACTCCGATCTGCCCGGCAACGTAATACTCGGCCCCGGACTGTTCGACCACCGGTGGCAGACAGGCGACCGCCATCCAGAGTGCACACCACGCCCCTGTTTTCGCCATGAGCTTCGAGGTGTGCAAGTCCAAGACCACTCATCCGGAGGGCCTCTGGTCTGAGTGTCCTGCCGACCGGCCAGGCCAAGCTGTCTCGGCCGACGAACAAGCTGTCCCTGCTAGGAGGCCCGGCGAAGGGACTGTGCGGGCTGGGCCGAACTCTGCTTGGCAAGGCGGTAACACCAGGGGAGCAGCACCATGGACACACCGGCCGCGACGCCATTGACGACGCCGATCGTCACCAGACTGACTCCCGGCCCGAACCGATCGGCGACCCAGCCGAAGACCGTCATGCCGATCATCGAAAACACCATCGTGCCGGTATTGAAGAGACCGAAGACACGGGCCATGAGATCTTTCGGAGTCCGCTCTTGGAGGGAGGCCGAGACCAGCGGCGTAATGAGGCCCGAGGTCGCCCCGATGACGACGATGAGCCCGGCGGCGAGAAAAATCGATTCGCTCATTAACAAGCCGGGCACCGCCCCCGCGGCGATCGCCGCCGCGATGGCGATCATCCAGATGCGTCCACAGACCGTCTGTTGCGGTTTCAAGATGAGCCACATCGTTGTCGCGAGGATCCCCGCGCTCAACGACGACCACAATGCACCCAATGCCACGGAACCGACGTGCAACAGCCGATCTCCAATGACCGGCAACAGGTAGACGAACGCCGTCGATCCCAACGTGAAGATCGACGCCACGATCATGAGCAGAAACAGCAGGCGCTGCTTGACGAAGACGAAGCGGATGCCCTCTTTGAGATCCTTGACCGTCTGCGTCCACAAGTTATCGCTCGACCGGTGGGCCCGAACGTGGGGGAGCCGCAGCGGAATCTTGCAGAGAGCGGAAATACAGAATCCGGCGGCATTGGCGTAGAGGGCATTCTGGGCCCCGATGGCGGCGATCAGAATTCCGCTCAGCGCCGGTCCAAGCAGCTGACCGATCGTCATGGCGCTCTGCATCAACGCGTTGACGCCGGTCAGCTGCTCCTTTTTGACGATCAAAGGCAGTGTCGCATTGAGGGCCGGCCCAAACGCCATCGAAAACATCGCAATCACGAACACCAGGACATAGAGCAAGGGCAAGCTCAGCAGCTCAAAAGCGTACAGAACGGGAATCAAGGCGAGGAGGCCGGTCCGTACGGCGTCGATGACGATCATGGCCCGGCGCTTCTCGATACGGTCCAGCAGCACGCCGGCGAACGGGCCGAAGAGCAAGGGAGGAATTGTCTGCAGGACGCCGATCAGCGACATCTTCAGCGCCGAATCGGTCATCGCGTACACAAACCAGAGCAAGGCGACTTTGCTGACGCCGTCTCCCACCTGCGAGATTATCTGGCCCGCATAGAGCCAACGGACATTGCGGTCACGCAGCAGCTGCCGCCATCCGATCGAGACTCTTCCGTGAGACGTGGGTTTGCCCATGGGAATGTCAGCTACGCAGCATCCCTGCGGAGGCTGACCGTTGCAGGCAATGATTCACACCAATCGTCTCTCGTCAGCGGCATTCCGGCGCGCCCGTCTTCGGCCTTGACGCACAGCGTCTGATACCCGCTCAGCCGGCCTCGCCGAAACAGATAGGCCGCCATGGCCATATAGGCGCGCCATACGCGGTAGGTCACTTCCCCGACAACGCGCACCGCTTGCTGATGATGGTCTTCCAGACGCTGCCCCCAGCTCTCAAGCGTCAGCGCATAGTGCTCGCGCAGGCTTTCCACGTCGCGTACCTCGAATCCGGAGCGTTCTGCCGCATGGACGATGTCGTGGACGGGAAGCACTTCGGCGTCGGGAAACACGTATTGTTCCGCGAAGGGACCAAGGCCGGCCTCGCCGTCCCGGGTTCCGATTCCTTGAGTAAGACAGGCCCCGCCCGGCTCGAGTAACTCCAGGGCGTGCTGATGATAGGAAGCCAGCCGGTGTTTCCCGACGTGTTCGACCATGCCGATGCTGATGATTTTGTCGTACATTCGCTCCCCATGGACGTCTCGGAAGTCGCGCACTTCTATCCGGCAGCGGCGCGAGAGGCCCGCGGCGGTGATGCGCTGGTTCGCCACTTCGGCCTGCCGGCGGCTGAGCGTGATTCCGTGGACGAGCGCTCCGTGTGCTTGCGCGGCATAGAGGGCGAATCCTCCCCATCCGCATCCGATGTCGAGAATGCGGTCGCCGGGCTTCAACCGCAATTTCCGGCAGAGGTAATCGAGGTTCCGGCTCTGCGCGTGCTCGAGCCCGTCGTCTTCCCGTTGGTAGTAGCCGGATGAATACATCAGGCGGCTGTCGAGCCACAGTCGGAAAAATTCCACCGGGACGTCGTAATGGAAGCGGACCGCTTCCTTGTCACGCAATTTTTCATGCCGCCGGCCGTGCAGCACGAGAGTACGCGTTTCTTCGGGAACGCGGTCCACGTGCCGATGCCGCCAGGTCGCCGCTCCGCAGCGCAGCCAGCCCATGACCGACCACCGTCGCTGCATCAGATGGTCGGCGAGCGGCAGCAGCGCGTCGAGGGACCCGATCACGTCGATGTCGTCGTAGATGTACGCTTCGCCCAACGCCAGCTGTACCGGCCACCGCAGCATCCGGCTGAGCGACTCCGGATGCCGCAAGATCAAGGTGGCTTCAGTTCGTTGGTCGGAATGAAGCTTCCAGACGGACCCGTCCCAGAAACGGACTGCGACGTTTGGGGCGTCGCACGCGCGAAACAGCTCTTCGAAAAAGCCTATGGCCGAGCGAATATTCGGTGCATCGCTCATCTCGACGGCCTCGTCCTCGCCGGCCAGCGGATCTATCTTGGAGAACATCGTCAACCCCCGTGCTGATGGTGACACCATGTGTCTTTTTCACCCTTGCCGTCTCAGCTCTCGACCTCCACTTTCAGGTCCCCTGTCACCTGTTCGACGTGCGCTTCAAGCAGTCCGTCCCGTTTGCGTTCGAACCGCAAATCCACGGATGCGCTCCCGACCCGCAGATGACGGAGCTCGACCTGATTGATAAACTCAGGCAGATACGGCCTCACGATTTTCAACCGTTTATTGAAGGCATCGGGCATGAGACCAAGAAAGGTCTCGACCATGAACGGAATCGAGCCGGCCGCCCACGCTTGCGGATGGCAGGCCACCGGATAGCGGACCGGTTGGCCGTACTCCTCGCGTCCAAAACCTGTGAACAGCTCCGGCAGGCGATAGTCTTCAAAGTCCATCGCGGCTTCGAGGAGACCGACAAAAATCCGAGTGGCCTCTTCGTCATAGCCGTAGCGGCGGAAGCCAGCCGCGATCAGCGAATTCTCGTGCGGCCAGACCGTGCCGAGGTGATAGCCCATCGGGTTGTAGCGCCGCTCCTTATAGGACAAGGTGCGGATTCCCCACCCATTGAAGAGATCGGGCCTCATCAACCGATGGACCACCCGTCCAGCCTTGTCGTCATCGACGATGCCCGCCCATAAGGCATGGCCTGGATTGGACGACATCACGCGGCACGGCCGGTGTCCCGCTTCGAGCGCCATCGCGTAACAGCCCTCGTCCTCGATCCAAAAATCACGGTCAAACCGTGCCGCCAACGCGCGGGCCTCCGCCCGCAAGCGGCTCGCATGGTCTCGTTCTCCGATCCTCTCGTAGAGATCGGCGATCTCCATCTTGGCCATAAAGACGTAGCTCTGCACTTCGACAAGCGCGATGGGCGGCTCGGCGAAGCGCCCGTCTTCGGTGACAAGGGCGTCGCCAGAGTCCTTCCATCCCTGATTGATGAGGCCTTTGTTGGTGTTGCTCAGATAGCTGACATACCCGTCGCCGACGACATCCCCGTATTTGTCGATCCAGTGCAGCGCCCGCTCGACCGGCATGCGCAGTTCCTGGAACAGGTCGACATCGCCCGTCCAACGGCAATACCGGCTCATGAGGATCAGGAACAACGGCGTCGCGTCGATGGTGCCGTAGTATGGCGTGTGGGGAATCTTATTCATCCGTGCGAGCTCCCCCACGCGCAGCTCGTGCAGAATCTTGCCTGGCTGCTCGTCGCGCCAGTCGCTCATCTGCGTGCCCTGATATCGCGCGAGCAGGCGGAGCGTATCGGCCGGCGTATCGGACCAGAATGCCAACGTTTGAAGCGACGTGATGAGACAGTCCCGCCCGAACAGCGTCACGAACCATGGCACGCCGGCGGCGAAGAATTCATCACCGGAGATCGAGGTTTTCAGCATGTGCAGGTCCATGAGCGACCGGCGCATCACACGATTGAGGAGCAAACTGTCGCTGCGGAACTCCGTCTCGCGCTTGAGCCACTGCTCCGCGGACGCCTTGATGTTTTGCGAGACGGCATGCAGATCGCGATACACGCTCGTCTGGGCAAAGAGCCGGTTGGGCTGCTCCTCGGATTCCGCAAGAGCCAGCGAAATACGGATCTGCTTGATCTCGTTCGGCTTGAGCGAAATGTGAAACTGGACGGTGTCCCCCTTCACCGCAGCGGGCAACGGATAAAAATGGACGGCGAGGCTGCGCCGGATCTTGTCTCCTCCCTCGTACGAGAAGACCAGGCATTTATCCTTCCACACCGGCTTGAAGAGCTTACCCTTGACCTCCCGCAGCAGCCCGCGGATTTCGAACACATCCTCGAACCCGGAGCGAAACCGCATGGTCAGGGGGAAGTCGACGGCCTCGTAGCCGAAGTACTGGACATCGAGCTGTTCATGCAGGACGCATTGCTCCGCGTCGATGACGCGGTCCCACTTCAGGCCGACCGTCTCGCGCGGAATCGTCCTGCCGTCGGGCGCCGTGAAGTCCGGCGTGGTCAGCTGAAAGACCGCGCGGCCTCCCTCCCACGAACGCGCCGCCAGGGGCTCGGGGTGCTCGCCGCCGACAAGCAATTCATACCCGTTGAGATACCGGCAGTCGTGATAGTACAGACCGAAGCCGTGGCCGCGGGACATGGGGACTTCGCCCTCGGGGGGCGCGAGGAAGAACAGGTTTCCATGCTTGATGACGACGGCTTTCGCAATGCTATGGGCCACGGACACTCCCTTCGTCAGGACTTGTTCTTTTCGTCTCTTCTTTTCCTTCGCCGAATACCAGGGGAGCCTCGGATGACGTCTCCCTACGCTGATGTTCAGATCTGCCGACTTCTGAGCGCGAGATCTTGGACTCTCGACGCGTCAGAATCGGCACGGAGCACAGGAGTGGTACTGACGTTCACACGACTTCCCTGATCTTATTTTCAACCACTGTTTTAATGATGTCCCATCGGTCCTTTTGCCCTTTTGCCAGCGCCTTGGCGAATTGCCAGGCTTGCTCGGTCGTCATCTTTCCCGGCAGGGGCGGTTCGTTGGGATCGACCGACGCTTCGACAAGCGCGGGACCGGCGTGGTGAAACGCTTCGCCCAATACGGCCCGCACGAGGGCGGGATCCTCAACGCTGTAGGCGGCCAAGCCGCAGCCCCGGGCGACGGCCACGAAGTCGATCGGCTGCAACTGCACGCCGTATTGCGGATTGCCCTCAAACGCCAGTTGCTCCCACTTAATCATGCCGAGGACATTGTTCTTGATGACGATGACCTTCACCGGCAAACGGTATTTGGCGACGGTCGCAAGTTCACCCATCAGCATCGTCAGGCCGCCGTCCCCGGTGAAGCACACGACCTGACGGCCCGGGAAGGCCACCGCCGCGCCGATGCTGTAGGCCAGACCATTGGCCATCGTCGCCAGGGTGCCCGACACCGAGAATTCCATCTCCTCGCGGATGTGAATGTGACGAGCCGCCCAGGTTGTAATCGTCCCAGTGTCGCTACAAATGATGGCGTCGGAATCGAGATACTCGTTCAATGCACGCGCCACCACTTGAGGCTTCAGCGGAAGATCTTCGCGCGTGCCGCGGATCTCCATGAGTTCGTTCCATCGGCGCATGCGTTCCTGGGCGCTGCCCAGGAAGGTCCGATCCGATTTCTGCTCCAGCAGAGGTATCAGCGCCCGGAGCACATCCCAGCAGTGGCCGATAAGTCCCACGTTCACCGGATACCGCAGTCCGATGCGGGACGGATCGAGATCGATCTGAATCGCCTTCGCCTGGCCCGGCTTGGGATAGAATTCGAGATAGGGAAAGCTGCTCCCGGCAATGAGGAGTGTATCGCACTCTTCCAGGACTTCTTGGGAGGGCGCGGTACCCAGTAACCCGATCCCGCCGGTGGTGTACGGATGATCATCGGGCACGACCGCCTTGCCGAGCAGCGGTTTGACGATGGGCGCGCCGAGCGTTTCCGCAACCGCAAGGATCTCCTTGCGGGCCGTCAGACAGCCGCGTCCGGCCAGGATAGCCACCTTCGATCCGGCATTGAGAATGTCCGCGGCCTGCCGTAGCATTGCCTTGGGGGGGAGCGGCAACGCCTCGCTGTAGAGATCGCCGCTGTGGAGCGCGATGTTGGCCTTCGATCGTTTGCCGTCGGCAGACCAGTCCTGAATGTCCTTGGGAATCGTGATATGGGTGACGGTCCGGCGGGCGATCGCGGTCTTCACCGCCTCGTCGACCACGTTGCACACATGGGCGGGTCCCATCACCCGTTCGTTGTAGGCCGCGACGTCGCTGAAGACCTTCACAAGGTCCACGTCCTGCTGATAGTGCGTACCGATCAAGTCATGGAAGGTATGACCGGTGATCGCCAACACCGGCTGACCGTCGCACTTCGCGTCATACAGGCCATTGAGAAGATGCAGCCCGCCCGGCCCGGAGGTCGCCAGGCAGACGCCCAGTCGCCGTGAAAATTTGGCGTAGCCGCACGCGGCAAAAGCGGCCGCCTCCTCGTGCCGGACCTGGATCAATTTGATGTGATCCTGCCGCCGGCGCAGCGACTCAAAGATGCCGTTGATGCCGTCCCCAGGAAGACTGAAGACCGTGTCGACTTCCCAATCAATCAGCCGGTCGACCAACAGATCAGCAACCGTGTCAGGCATGATGCTCCTAACAAATTTTCGATGCGAGTTCGGGTTGCGGGTTTCGACTGCTCAGCTCCGGAAGCCGGTGTCTATCCGAAACACGGCTACCTCGAAACACCAAACTCGCAATTCCAGTGACCACGCATCACCGTGCTCGATTTTCAGGCCGCCCGCCGTTTCGGAGCGGGTGCTTCGGGCTGTGGTTGGACGGCCACGCCCTGAACATAGACGAGTTCCCCGCCCAGCCAGCCGGAGACTCCCAGCGCCGCTACGCCGAGAAGCGACAGAAAAACGGGCAGCAACGCATCCGACCCGCTGACCATCCGCAGCCCCGCGTTGATCGAAAAAAGCAGGACGAGCCCGACATTGATGACCATGTGCATCTGCGCCACCCGGACGATCACCGGATCGGTCAGCGAGCGGTAGTCCATGTAACCCGGAATCGCCGCCGCCGCTCCCCCGATGATGCCGCCGAGCATGGTGTACAGGGCGACGTCCTTCCACACGGGGCCGCCGAATCCGAACAGAAAGATCAGGTCGCTGGCCAGAGAAAATATCCAGAGCGCAATCGGAAACGGAATCAGCATCGGATGAATGGGATGTTCAGCCACCGTCGCACGCGTTTCCATCGCTGACCTCCTTGCGCGCTAAGGGGCGCGGCATGCGCCTTCCGCCTGATTGAGCGCGCAATCAAATGGTGTCACGTTCATCATGCATTCAGCATGGACTTCAGTTGGGCCGCATTCTTGGCGGCATAGCCCGCCTGGTCGTTGTCAAAATACACGTAGACGGCTTTCAGCTTCGTCCGCCACCGCGTGATCCGGCGGGCCCAGTCTCGGAGCTGCTTCGCGGAATAATCTCCCTGATATTTACGTCCCGGACCGTGCAACCGGACATACACAAAGTCGGCCGTCAGCTGGTACGGCGCCTCGAAGCCGTCCAGCTCATAAAGGCAGAACGCGGCGTTGTACCGGCCCAGTGCCCGGTAGACGGCCGGAGCGTGCCAGCTTGGATCGCGAAATTCGAAGGTGTATCGACGCGCGCGAGGCAAGGCTTCGAGAAACGTATTCAGCCGCGGCACATTGCACGACCAGCGCGGAGGCAGCTGAAACAGGATCGGTCCGAGCTTGTCGCCCAGGGCGTTGACGGGTTCCATGAACCGCCGGAGGGCTGACGACGGATCGTTCAATTTTTTCCGGTGCGTAATGTACCGGCTGCCTTTGACGGCGAAGCAGAATGACGACGGCGTCGTCCGCCGCCAGCCCGCGAAGGTTTCAGGGGCCGGCAGATGATAGAAGCTGTTATTGAGCTCCACCGTGTCGAAACGATCCATGTACCACGCGAGCATCTCACTGGGCCGAAGTTCGGCCGGATAAAAGGGTCCCAGCCAGTGCTTATAGTGCCAACCGGATGTGCCGATACGCACTTCGCACCCGGAGGGATGAGTACTGGATGACGAATGACGAGGCGAAGAAGTGGACGTCATGAATTCGTCTCACCCGGATGGTCTCTGTATTGAAGACGCATGGGTCATCACTGATCACGCATCACTTGTCTTCACATAGGCTCTCAGCACCTCAGCCACGCTCCAGGCCTGTGCAATGCAGCCTCTCGGATGGAACGGCGGCTCCGCGTCGAAAATTTCGCTGATCGTGCCAATACCGGCATCCTGCAGATGATGCTTGAATGCTCCGAGGAGACTTCGAGCTTCCGATTTGTCGCCATACACTCTGAGGCGGGCGTCGATGTAATGCCCGATCAGCCAAGGCCATACCGTCCCCTGATGGTAGGCGGCGTCCCTGGCGCGCAGGTCTCCCGTATAGGTCGCCTTGTAGTCTGGATGGTCGGGCGCGAGCGTCCGCAATCCATACGGCGTGAGCAGCTTTTCTCCGACCAGGTCTACGACGGGACGCCACCGTTCCTTCCGGAGGATCGGAAAACGCAGCGAAAGGGCAAAGATCTGATTCGGACGGAGGCTGGCATCGTCTCCGGCTTCGCCGTCGACGACGTCGAACAGATATCCGCCCGGTGCGAACCAGTAGCGGTCGTGAAAAGAGCTTTCGGCCTGATCGGCCATGTCGCGCCACTGCGTCGGCTGGTCCCCCAACTGAACCGCCCATTCGGCCATGAGCCGCAAGGCGTTGTACCACAGGGCCTGGATCTCCACCGGCTTGCCGCGCCGCGGCGTCACGACCCAATCGTCCACTTTCGCGTCCATCCACGTGAGCTGATATCCGGGAGCGCCGGCATGCAAGAGCCCATCCTTGGCGTCGACGCCGATATTGAATCGAGTCCCCTCCTGATGACGGCAGACGACTTCTTTGAGCGTCGGATAGAGCAGCATCAAGGTATCGCGATCGCCCGTGGCCGACAGGTAGCGATCAAGCGCGTGGAAATACCAAAGGGTGGCATCAGCGGTATGGTACAGCGCCTGCCGCGATCCCTCGGGAAAGAGGTTGGGCAGGAGCCCTTCCTGAATGTAGCGCGCGAATGTCCTGAGAATCGCTCTCGTCTCCTGGGGCCGGCCGGTGCAGAGCGTCAATCCTTCGAGACTGATCATCGTGTCACGGCCCCAATCGCCGAACCAATGGTAGCCCGCAATGATGGTCCTCGCTTGATCACCCGCCGCCTGGGCCAAGGCCCGCTCCTCAAGGCGGGCACCAGGCTCGACGATGAATTGATCAGCAGCCAACTGGAGCTGCCTGCCGAGATCGTCCGCTTGAAGGGCCGGTGCGAGAGACATCAATGTTTCGAGACGGCGTTGCTCAGCCAGCACAATGTCTTCGCACCCGGAGTCGAGCATGTTCCATGGTTCGACACTCGCCACAAGAGCGGTGCGTTGGCCTGCGGACAGATCGACGGCGAAGTAGCCGGGGCTGAAGAGGTCCTGCAAATGTTCCGAACCCCGGTCGCGATCGATGCGGTAGGAGACGTCTTCGCTGATGACGGCATCCGCCACAAAAACGCCGTTACCTGGCCGCAGGCACAACTTCAGGCTCGGCGCGCCTTGCGGCAGCGGAACTTCATACTGTCCGTTGCTGATCGTCAACGCGAAGGCGTCCGCATGACCTTCGCCGAGCCTCGCGTCGTGCATGCGGTACGTGATGTACGGGCGCAGGCGCAGCCGTATCGAGCCGCTGACACAGCCGAACTGCACATAGATCGTGTTCTGCCCATGGGGCGCCACGATCCGTTTTTCGAGCACCGACCCGTCAACGTCGAATGTCCATACGGGGGATTGGGATTCGCGCCGGATCTCCTTCAAAAACCGCATGCCGTCCAGCTCGATCCGCCCGTCCGCATATTCGGCGCCTGAGATCAACACCCGCTGAGTGCCCGCCTCGACGGTTTCGTCCAGACGGGGAATGATCAATGTCCGGCCGCGGCCGGGCAGATCGGGAACAAACAGGCCATGGTAGCGGCGCGTGGCGATGCCGAGCAGCGAACTCGACGCATAGCCGCCGAGGCCGTTGGTCACCAGCCACTCTTTCGCAAGCAGCGAAAACGGATCGTCCGTCATCGTCCCGATGACGGTGGGCGTTGCAGCCGTGCTCGTCATTGCGTCGATCGCTCCAGATCAGGGCTTCTCGGCTCGAAACAGCGTCGCGGTGGCCGCGGGGATCCGCCATCCTTCGTCTGTCAGAGGGTTGACAATGCCCGGGCCGCCGTAGCGTGGATGGTCGCTCGACCATTGCAGGATCCAGGCGCCTCCCGCGACCGGCGCGAGCAGCGGCTCGGGCGCCGGTCTGAAGTTCAGGTCCTGCCCAAGATTAACGACGAGCAGCCGGTCGTCGTCCAGCGGACCGCTGTAGCGCAACACGAGCGCCTGAGGCCCGAGGACGGCGCCATCGAGCGCCGACCGGTCTTGCCGGGTAAGGACACGGTCTTCCCGACGCAGGTGTAGCAGGTCGCGGTGCAGCCGGTAGACGGCGGCGTGACGTACGCGTTCTGAAAGATCGATTCTCGAACGCTCGAACGTGGAGTCATCAGCCGGGTCCGGGACCTCCTGCTGCGCCTCGGGCGTCGCATACTCAGGAAACTCGGTGAGAAATTTCTTCCGTCCCTCGTGGACTTTGCCGGCGAGCTCGGAATGGTGATCGGCAAAGAAGAGAAAGGGAGCGGAGGCTCCGAACTCCTGACCCATGAACAGCAGCGGCGTTTCAGGCGCGAGCAGCATGAGCGCGGCCAGCGCCCGATAACGTGCGGGCGAGGCAAGGCGATGAATGCGGTCGCCGTGCAGATGATTGGCCACTTGATCATGGTTCTGGACATAAAAGACAAAGGCGTGCGCCGGTTCGTTTCTCACGACGGTGCCGCGGGGTTTTTTTTGCCACTCATAGCGCTGGCCCTGATAGAGAAATCCTCTTTTGATCACGGACAGCAGCTCCTGCGCCGTCCCTCGGTAGTCGCTGTAGTAGGCATCGGCGCGGCCCGTCATGGCGACGCGGCAGACGTGATGGAAGTCATCGCTCCACACCCCGTCAAGACCCCAACCGCCCTCAGCGATCGGTATCACGGTCTGGATCAATTGCGATTCGCATTCGGCGATCAGCACGATCGACCGCTCTCCCGCCGCCTCACGCGCCTGCTTCGATAGTTCCGCCAGCACGTGAACGGGACTGTCGTCGTAGATCGCATGAACGGCGTCGAGGCGCAGGCCGTCGAGGCGAAATTCCGAAACCCAATAGCAGGCGTTCTGAACCACGAAGTCCCGCACTGCCGGTGAACCCGGCCCGTCATAATTGATCGCTTGTCCCCACTCGTTGGGATGACGATCCGTCAGATAGAAGTCGCTGAAGACGGGCAGATAATTGCCGTCCGGACCAAAATGGTTGTAGACGACGTCCAGGATGACACCGAGACCGCGGGCATGGGCGGCGTCGACAAAGCGCTTGAGCGCGTGCGGATCGCCGTAGACATGCGCGGGCGCGAAGAGATCGACTCCGTCGTAGCCCCAGTTCCAACGGCCGGGAAACTCGGCCAACGGCATCAGTTCGATGATCGTGAAGCCGCAGGCCTTTAACTCGTCGAGCTGACCGGCGGCGGCATCAAGAGTTCCTTCCGGCGTGAACGTCCCGACATGCAGTTCGTAGATCACTTGACCGGGCATGCGCAGGCCGGGCCACGCGGGACTGCGCCATTCATAGGCGGACGGATCGACGATGAGCGACGGACCATGCGGTCCCTCCGGTTGATAGCGCGAACAGGGATCCGGGTAGGACTCGCCGTTGTCCAGCCGGTAGCGGTATCTCATTCCCGCCGTGGCGATAGGAACCAGACCTGAAAAATAGCCCGCTTCGTCTTTGAGCAAGGGAAAGCTCCGTCCCTCGTCCTCCAGGACGACGTCCATGCGGGCCCGTTTGGGCGCCCACACTCGAAAGCGGACGCCGACGGACTCGACCTGCGCGCCGAGGGTCATCTGCCAAGTCGAAGACGGCGCCCTGTGCTCCCCGACAGCATCCGATGAAGAGGTCACCATAATAGACATCTGAACCCAAATATGGCGTGTAGGACTGGAAGCGGAAGTGAGGAGAGCGAAGACTCTTTCCTCATTTCGAATTCAACATTTACCATCCTCATCACGGTGGCAGGCCTGGGAAGGACCCTAGCAGAAGATCCGTGTGGAAAGACCGTGCTCGGTGACCGGCGTGATACCGGTCGCATGCCGGCGATGAATGGGCATCCGCGATTGCCGACTCAGGTGAAACACTAAGGGAACGGCCGCTTTTCCCGTCGGTCATTGCCAACCTTCATCATCAATCACCGACTTTCATAGGGCTTTTCCGAGGCGTATCCGCCCGACCAAGCAGGTATTCAATAAAAGAGGTACCCAATAATAGTTGAACGTCTTGAGGAGGATTTTATGAAAAGCCTAGATTGGCGGATGGTAGTCAGCGTCGGCGTTCTCATATCGGTCTCCGGTTGCGTGACCAATGCAACGACGGAGGTCACCGAGGCTCCTTTTGTCGCCACAACGGATATCACCGGTGGTACGACCGCCGCCGGAGCCGACATCACGGGGGCCGTCACGGACTTTACATCCAGCACGACGCCGGGTGCCGTGGGAAGCGACAACCCCACCTGGGCGAAGAAACGGCTGCAGCTCTTTACCAACGCGTCATACGACAACCTGCGTTTCGACATTTCCCGAGGCCACGGAGAATATCTCGTTTCGCTGGCCACGCTCGCCGGCGTTCCGTCAGTGGAGTTCCCGCAGTTTCAATCGCTGATGCAGGATTCATACAGCGTGATGTTCGATGAGGTGCTGCCCGCGGCCGAGTCGAAGGCCCAGATTGTCGAAGTCGCCTGGGCCTCGGGACACGGTCACACACACTAGACGCCCGGCCTAGCTGCTGCTGTTCGTGCTTGCGAGGGCGTAATGGAGCTGGTCGACCACCGCTGCATTGGTGACCAGTTTCCCGCTCCCGCCTTCGACAGCGCCAGATGAGATTTCATGCAGGTCGGTGGACGACAGCGTCGCGACCAGCGTCCATGGCGACGCGATTGCGGTGTATGAAATAGTGTGGCGTTATGACGGGTTGATGGTTTCCGCTGCGGCCACTTCGAAAGATCCCAGCCCAGCGTCGCGAAACACGCGCTGCCAGACGGCAGGAGATAAGTCGTGCTTCAGGACGACACTCCTGGCGTGGGAGAGCGCCTCGTATTGTTCCGGTCTCAGAATTTGCGACGTGACGATCGTGACCGGGAGCGAAGCCATGGCCGCATCGTCGCGCAGGGCGGCCAGAACTTCGAACCCGTCCATGCCGGGCATGTTCAGATCGAGCAGCACGAGCGCCGGCTTCAACCGCCGCGCCAATTCCAGACCTTTTTCACCCCCTGGCGCTTCGACGATCGAGCACCCGAACTCTTCGAGATAATGGCGAATGATGTAGCGGTCCGTCTCCTGATCGTCGATGATCAATATGAGTGGAGGCCCTTTGGCCGGATCCGGATCCATCTTCGTCAGCCGATGCAGACGATCGAGCAGCCACGTCCGCTGCAAGGGCTTGACGCAGTAATCGTCCGCTCCCAGCGCGAATCCTTTGCGTGGATCATCGACGCTAGACACGATCAGCACCGGCAATTTCGAGGTGGCCTGTTCGCGCTTCAGTTCCGCGAGCCATTGCCAGGCAGGCTCATCGGGCAAGAGCACGTCCAGCACGATCGCGCCCACCGGAAAACGGCGCAGTTGTTCACGGGCCTGCCTGATGCTGCCGGCGGGGACCGGCCGGAAGGCCGTGTCACGCAGATATTTCTCGTATAAAAGCCGCGTTTCCGGTTCGTCCTCGACCACGAGCACCGGCATCCGGTTGTCTTCATCGGCCGCTGCGGAGGTGTCGATCTGCTCCGCCCGTTCGATGTCGTTGACCGAATAATTGACAGGGATCGTGGCAACGAACGTCGATCCCTCGGCGGGCCGGCTGCTGACCTCAATCGATCCGCCGAGGAGCTGGGCCAGTTTTCTGCATAACGGAAGACCCAAGCCGGTGCCTTTGACCTGCGTTTGAATCGGGTGATCCAGCTGAGAGAATTCCTCGAAGATCCTTGCCTGGTCTTCCTGAGCAATCCCGATGCCGGTATCGGCCACGGAAAAGGCAACGGCACGGCCGTCCGCGGTCAACGCGGCAGCCACGCGCACCTCGCCCTGTTCGGTGAATTTGATCGCGTTGGAAATGAAGTTTCGAAGAATCTGCGAGACCTTGCCTTCGTCGGTGACCATCGATGGAATTCCGGCTGGTTCCTCGAACACCAAATTGACGGCATTCGAGACCAGCAGCGGCCTGAGCATGCCGCGCAAAGCGCTGAACAGATTTGCCACCTCGAACGCGCCGGCCTTCACCGTGACCTTGCCGGCTTCGATTTTCGCCAAATCGAGGAGGTCGTTGACGAGCTCGAGCAAGTCCTCGCCGCTCTTCCGGATGTACGTTACCTGCTTGGTCTGTTCATGGTTCAGTTCGCCGTCCGTGTGCTCGAGCAAAAGATGAGAGAGCGCGAGAATCGCGTTCACCGGCGTGCGGAACTCGTGGCTCATATTGGAGAGAAACCGCGATTTCATCTCGTCCGCGCGCCGCAAATGGCCGGCTTTTTCATCCAGTTCGGCATAGAGCGCGACCACACCGCGGTTGGTGTCTTCCAACTCGCCGTTCAGGCGGACGAGCTCCTGTTGACGCTCATGCAGTTCCTCGAGAGCCCGCAGCAACTCCTGATTTTGCTGTCGCACTTCTTCGATCGGATTTTGCGCCTCCTCGAACTTCCCCAATTGCTTGACGATCCGTTCCAGCGCCTTTCCTGTAAACAACGGGGCTCGAGATGGAAGAATTTTCGCGAGGCGTACGACGGGATCATTCGGCGAATCGGATCGGACTTCGCATTGATCCATCAGGCGGCGAGCGGCGATGAGTGCGGACTCCCACTCAGGCCCCGAAGACCCCAAGCTTGCCGCGGGAGCCGGGTGGCTCTTGACGGCCACGGCGCCCGACCAGTTGATCGTAATCAGCAGCACTTGAGGAGACGTCGTCCCTTCGAGCCCAAATTCGATCCGCCCGCCCTTATGCGTGTGGACGAACAGCCTTGCGATCTCCGAGAGTGCGGTCGAAATCCGGGTCTGGTCCTGCTCTTCGAACCCGAGCACGCGCGCCACCTGCCGCGCCCGCTGCCGGGCGGTGACCACATCGTCTTCGTAATTGATGTCAACGGCGCTGATGGTCTGGCCCATGACGTCTCCTATGTCGGGCGCTCGCGCACAGGGTCTCGCAAGACGACGACGGTGGCGTCGTCTCGGCCGCGGGTGAAGTCCCGATAGAGGACTCCCGCGACGAGGCTCGGATCGCGCGCGAGCAACCCGGGATAGTGTTTAAGATCCCAATGGGTGCTCACGCCGTCGCTGTGCAGCACCAGCACCGACTGCGCCTGCCATGGGTGCGAGAATTCCGCTGCCTTTCGGTATTCATGGCCGACGATGCCGTTATGCGAGACGAGATGCCGCCGTTCGTCTCCGTTGACGACGACGGCCGAGATATTGCCGATGCCAGCGAACCGGACGACGCCCGCCGCTCCATCGAGCACTGCGACGCCGAATGCCGCGCCTCTGGTGGGCTTTGCGGCCTGATGCGCGGCTTCCAGGAGTTCGACCGGCGAAAGACGGGAGGAGACGCGGCGTACCGTTTCGATGATTGCGGTAGCGGCGTCTGAGGCGATCAGTCCGTGTCCGAGCCCGTCCGCGACCGCGCAAACCCAGCCGTCGGCGAGCCGACGGACAATCCAGTTGTCGCCGCAAACGGCTTCACCGGCTTTGGCCTGCCGGACGACGCCGACCGATTGGCGAATGGTTGAAACGGCGTGGCGATGCGCGAACACGCGTGCGACTATCGCGGTTCCTTTGCCGGGCTGCGAATAGACATCGAACGCGCCGGCGGCACGCTGCATGGCACCGAATCCGGTACCGGGACTGCCTGCCGTCGAATAGCCGTCGCCCATCGACCGTGCCACATTCGACATTCCGGGACCTTTGTCGAGCGAAAGGACTTCAATGCCGTCGGTGCCGTCATCGCAAAGCCGTCGCAGCAGCAGTTCCCCGCGTTTCGCATGCTTGACGAGGTTGGTCGCGAGTTCGGTCACGACGATCGCAACATTCCCGACGGCCGCTTCGTCCATGGCGCTTTCTTGCGCGAGCGCGACGGCAGCGCGTCTCGCGGCAGCCGGCTGGCTGGCCTCCGTGACCGGCACGGCAATTTGCTCCAACAATGCGATCCCCGTCATCTCCACCTCACAATGCTGACCGTCGTGCCTTTTTCAGGTTTGCTGTCGATCTCGAACTCGTTGACAAGCCGTTTCGACCCGCTCAATCCCAGTCCCAGCCCGCCTTTGGTCGTGTAGCCGTCCTTCATGGCCAATTCGACGTCGGCGATGCCCGGCCCGCTGTCGACAAAGATGACTTTGACGCCGCGCCGCGAGCCGTCGTTCAGCGCCTGCAGGCGCATCTCCCCGCCCCCGCCATGAATCAAGGTATTGCGCGCCAACTCGCTCGCCGCGGTGACCAGCTTCGTTTGATCCACCAGCGAGAGGCCTTGCAAAATCGCGCATTCGCGCACCACCTGGCGGGCCTTGATGATGTCGTCCATGGATCGCAAACCAATCAGTTCATCGCGCAGGACGGCCATTGTTCGACTTTCCAGCCGACTTGAGAAGCGCCATGCCGGCGTCCACATTGAGCGCGGTCCTGATGCTCGGCAGCGCCAAGCCCAATTCCACGAGCGTGATGGCGACCGCCGGCCGCATGCCGACCACGACCGTCTCGGCGTCAAGGATGCGTGACATGGACGCAATGTTGCCGATCATCCGGCCGATGAATGAATCGACGACGTCCACGGAGGAAATATCGAGCAGAACGCCCCTCGCCCGTTCGGAGACAATGCGTTCGGTCAACTCATCCTGCAGCGTCATGGCGACGCGGTCGTGCATATCGACCTGGATGGTCACCAGAAGATACGGGCCCATTTTGAGTATTGGAATGCGTTCCATTTGTGCTCCGGCCTAGGGCAGCACGGACTTCGTGACCGTCGCGCCCAGCCGATGGAGCGCGACCTGAAATGCATCAGCGAGCGTGGCCTTGGTGATAATATCGTTCAGATTGACGCCGAGGTGGACGATCGTCTGCGCGATCTGCGGACGGATACCGCTGATGATGCAGTCGGCCCCCATGAGCCGCGTGGCCGCCACGGTTTTCATCAGGTGCTGCGCCACCAGCGTGTCCACCGTGGGCACGCCGGTGATATCGATAATCGCAATGCGCGCGCCGGTTTCCACGACACGCTGCAGGAGATTTTCCATCACGACTTGAGTCCGGTTGCTGTCGAGCGTGCCGATCAGCGGAAGCGCCACCACTTCGTCCCAGAGCTGAACGACCGGCGTGGACAATTCCATCAGTTCCAGCTGCTGCCGGTGGATCACCGACTCACGGATCTCCTGGTACACCTCGGTGGTGTAGAGGCCGAGCTTGTCCAACAGCGTCGTGAGATCCCATAACAATTCGGCAAACCGCTTGCCGTCATGACCGGCTCTTTGCTGCGCGAGATCGAACAACGGCTGCTTCAACGAAAAGACAAACGTTGCCGTTTCCGACGGACTAAACCCCTGCAGCGCTCGGGCTCTCGAGATCTCGGCGAGATTGTCCTTGACCGCCTTCCAGCTGAGCGACGCGCTGTCGGAGGTGGCGGCAAAGGCCTCGGCAAACAGTTCCAGGAAGCGCTGCGACACTTCACGCAACTCCGATTCCTTCAACAAATCGCGCCTCAAGGTGAGCGCGGAGAGTTGATACCCGATCCAATCTTTCAAGATCGCATCCTGACGGTTTCGAATTTCTTCTGCGAGCTGCATGTTCTGGCCCATCGGCGTCCTCCAGTTCTAGATGATGACTCGCGGCACAATCCCAATGCCCGTCGCCGGCTTCTCTCCGCCGCCCGGCGCCTTCTGCCGGCGGTCAGGAGACGACCGAGCCGTTTCCCACGTGCATCGTCAGCACTTCGCGCATCCTCCGGTATAACTCGTTGACGGCAGCTTCCTTCGTGAGCAAGAGGACGGCGCCCGCCTTGAGCATGGCCTGAACGTTGTGGCCCGTCGCGCCAGAGGCCAGGCGATCTTCTCAGAATCGGCAGTCAAATCGATCGAGATCGGTAAGGGTTCATCCAGGCAGAGGCCTGACGCACCCGCAAGCCGGCCTTCCTGCCGCGTGCGGTCGATGAGATAGAGCAGCGCGAAGGGGATATCTTTGCCATGCCTGGTCCCGTATTCGCCCCGCCATTTCACCGCCGCCTTTCAAAAACCAATCGGCGGTGCGCACCGCTGACGATCGAGGAGTCTGGCTCATAGTTCCCTATCGGACTTCCGCTACGCCTTTGCCGTTGGTCACCTCGCCGTCGAGGACATCTCGGATGGTCCGATACAACTCGTCGACCGCAGCCTCCTTGGTCAGCAGAACGGCGCCTCCCGCATTGACTATCGCGCGGCGCGCCTCCTCCCCCGCCTGGACGGAGAGACCGATCACCACCGTTTCGGGCCAGCGGGCTTTGATCCACGCCGTGGCTTCAATACCATTCTTCTTGGGCATATTGAGGTCCATGACGACCAAGGCAGGGCGCAGTTGCTCGACCAACTCGATCGCCTCCTCGCCGTTCGAGCCTTCGCCGACGATCATCACGTCCTCGTATGATTCCAACAGACTTCGCAGCCCCTGGCGGACCATCGTGTGGTCGTCGACCAACAGCAGCCGAATGGTATTGCCTGGGGGAGGATGATACGGCGCATGCGGAATCTGGAAAATGGATTCCTGGGACGTTTGTTTCGATTCCACCGCTGCCGCAAAAGCCTCCGGCATGCTGCCTTCGGCCGCATGCTTCGCCAGCGGCAGCATCATGGTGATGGTCGTGCCATGCCCCGGTCGGCTCTGGACCTCCAGTCGTCCTCCCATCGCCTGCATGCGTTCTCTGACGCTAAAGAGGCCGAAGTGGCCGTTCGCCGACTTGGTGTCCATGGCGGTCGAGTCGAATCCGCGGCCGCGGTCTTCGACTTCGATCCGGAGCTCCTTGTCCGGGTCGATGTTCAGCGAGACCGTGGCGCGGTCGGTCCCCGCATGCTTCGCGACGTTGATCAGCAGTTCCCGCACCGATTGAAACAGGAGAACCGCTTGGTCGTCGGGCAGATGGACTTGTTCCTGCGAGAGGCGCACGTCCACCATCAAGCCGTGCAGCGGCATTTGCTTGGCCAGCCAGGTCAGCGCCGAGGGCAATCCCAATTCATCCAAGACGGGCGGATTCAGTTTCGCCATCAAAGACCGAGTGTACTCGCCGGCTTTTTCGAGCAGACTGTCGATTTCTGCGACCAGCTGTTGGGAGGCCGGCGGTTGCGTCGTCACTTTTTGCCGAAGCTGGCTCATCTTGATGCGCGCCAGTGCGAGAATCTGAGCGAGATAATCATGCAGCTCCGAGGCGAGCCGCTTGCGTTCGCGCTGCTCGGCGAGCGTCAATTCGCTGGCCAACGCTTGCAACCGGTGATTCGAGGCGACGAGATCGCGGGTACGGTCCAGCACCCGCTGCTCCAGTTCGCCGTTCAACCGGCGCAGCGCCTCTTCGGCGCGTTTGCGCTGACCCAATTCCATTTCCAACGCATGGTTGGCCACCTTGAGCTGGGCCGTCCTGGAGGCGATGCGCAGTTCCAGCTCGGCATTCAGCGAAACGATCGCATTGCGTGCGGCCGCATGCTCTTCACGCAACCGCCGTTGCTCGAGGGCGTGCCGAACGGACTCACCGAGCCGTCCCAGCCGGTCCTTGAGCAGATAATCGGCCGCCCCCCCCCGCATGAGGGCGACCGCTTCTTCATCCCCGATGGCGTGCGAGACAATGATGAACGGAATCCCCAAGTCTCTCTGCTGCGTCAGCTGCAGCGCCTCAGAGGAACTGAAATGCGGCAAGTTGTGATCATAGATGATGACGTCCGGGCGCTCCTCAGCCAGTCCTTGCAGAAACGCCTCGCGTGTGTCCACGCGGCGGAACTGCGGGTCGAATCCGCCTTTTCGCAGTTCACGGATGGTCAATTCGGCGTCGGTGGGATCATCCTCAACGATCAAGAGACGCAACGTGGCCATAGCCCCACTCCTTCCGATCTGATGAATGTTCATACAGGCAATTCCGCCGGCAGCTGATTGAGCATCATCCAGTACAAGCCCAGTTGTCGCACCGTATCGCTGAACTGCGGAAAGTCGACCGGTTTGACGACATAACTGTTCACGCCGTAGCCATAGCTTTTCTCCAAATCCTTCTCTTCCCGTGAAGATGTGAGGACCACGACGGGGATATGCTTGGTCCGAGGATCCGATTTGCACTTCTGTAAGATCTCAAGGCCGTCGACCTTCGGCAGTTTGAGATCCAGCAGGATAAGCCGTGTATGCGCACAGGGGCTTCTATCCGCGTATCGCCCCGTACAGAACAAGCATTCCAACGCCTCTTCGCCGTCCCTGACCACGTGGATCTTGCCGCCGATACGGTGTTTTTGAAACGCGCGCAAGGTGATTTCGACGTCTTGCGGATTGTCTTCAACCAACAAAATATCCATGTCATTCGTCATCGAATCGCCTTTCGTAGGGAGAAAAGGAACGTGGCCCCGCCGTCGACCTTGCCTTCCGCCCACACCCGTCCGCCGTGCCGCTGCACGATGCGCTGCACGATCGCCAATCCCACGCCCGTCCCCTCGAATTCTTCTTTGAGATGCAGCCGTTGAAACACGCCGAAGAGCTTGTGGACATACTTCATGTCGAACCCGACGCCGTTGTCTTTGACATAATAGACGCTGGCATCGGCCTGCCGGTCGTCGGGAAGCCAGCCGATCTCGATCTGCGCCAGCGACCTCTCGCGCGTGAATTTCAAGGCATTCGACAGAAGGTTTGACCAGACGAGTTTTAAAAGGCGCCAGTCCCCGTGACAGTCCGGCAGATCGACGATCGTGAGGTCGATGCCGGGCCGGCCTTGGCTCAACGCCAGGTCGTTGGCCGCCTCGCGGACGAGGTCGGTCATCTTCGTCCGACGAAAATCCATGCCGATACGGCCTAACCGGGAAAATTCCAGGAGATCGTCGATCAACTCACCGGCCTGGCCTGCGGCCTTTCTGATGATGCCGAGACAACGGCGGACTTCATCGTTTAACTGCTCGCCATGGTCTTCCTCGACGATGCGCACGTACGCATCGACCGTTCGCAGCGGCGCCCGGAGATCGTGCGAGACGGAATAGGAGAAACTTTGGAGTTCGAGGTTCGCTTCGGCCAGGACAGCTTTTTGCTGAACGAGCTCGTCATTGGCGGCCGTAATGGCCTGATCGCGGTCGCGAAGGGCCTGCTCGCTGCGTTTTTGTTCCGTGACATCCCGGAAGACGACCACCAGCCCGGTCACTTCATCGCCTGACGATATCGGCGAGGCGCTGCACATCACGTCGAAAGACGTGCCGTCCTTGCGGATAAAGACATCTTCATGATTCAACAGCGCCGCGCCGGTGTTGAACACCTGCAACACCGGACAGTCTTCCGGCGGAAAGGGCGTGCCGTCCGAACACTTATGATGCATGGCACCATGCCTGTTCTTTCCAACAAGCTCCTCTTTCGTCCACCCGAACAGCCGCTCGGCCGCACGATTCATCGAGACGAGCTGGCCCTGCCGATTGACCGTGTACAAGCCTTCGCCCATGTTGCCCACGATGGCTTCCTGATACTTCAAGGCCTGACGCAGTCGTTCCCGGTTTTGCGCCAGGACTTTTTCTTGCTCGACTCGTTCCGTGATGTCCCGTGCGATCTTGGACGCCCCGATGATGCTGCCCTGCGCGTCGAACAAGGGAGAGATCGTGAGCGACACGTGGAAATCCGTGCCGTCTTTCCGACGCCTCAGCGTTTCATAGGTTTTGATGGTTTCGCCGCGGGAAATCTTGTCAAGGATGCGCCGCTCTTCGTCCTGCCGATCCGGCGGGATCAATCTGAGGATCGGCTGGCCGATCATCTCGGCGGCGTCATACCCGAACATCCGCTCCGCCGCCTGGTTCCACGTCGTGACGATGCCGTTGAGGTCCTTACTCACGATGGCGTCGTCCGAACTTCTCACGATGGCCGCCAACTGTGCGGTCGCCCGCTCCGTCCGTAATCGGTCCGAGATTTCGCGGAACTGGGCCGTGAAGAGGGTCTCGAACCCGGGCCGCCGCGTGGCAGTCATGGAAAACTCCACGGGGATCTCGGTCCTGTCGGCGCGCAAGGCGGGCATCTGAATCCGACGCCCCAAGACCGTGGCCTCGTTGGCCTCGCCCTGGCACCGTAAGCCTTGGTTGTACCGTTCGCGCCAGTGGGGCGGAATGATCAAGTCGGACACCGTCCGCCCGACGGCCTCGGCTTTACTATAGCCAAACGTGCGTTCGGCGGCGGGATTGAAATCCTGGATTCGTCCTTCGGCATCCATCAAGATCAAGGGATCGAGCGACGACTCGAACATCGCGCGCGCCATGGCCTCGCTGTGCCGCAGCTTTTCTTCCGCCGACTTCCGATCGGTCACGTCCCGCGTGAAGCATCGCGTATGGACGAACCGACCGTCTTCGAACCGCACGTTGGAATTGATCAGCACATCGCGCAACGACCCGTCCTTGCACCGAAGCTTGGCGGGATATTCGCGTAGCGTCTCCCCGCAAGCAAGGCGATGAAGGATATCGTCGATGACCGCTTGATCGGCGTGAAACTCGGCGATGTGCCGGCCGACGTACTCCTCTCGGCTGTAGCCGAGCAGGTCGAGTTCAGCTTGATTGACGCGGAGGATGATGCCGTCAGGTCCAACCCAATGGATGCTCACACTGGCATGATCGAAGAACTCCGACAATTCGTTTTCGCTGCGGCGCACGGCCTCCTGGTTTCGTTTCTGTCCGGTCACATCGAAATTGACTCCGGTGAGCCGCACAGGTCGCCCCGATTCATCTCGAATCCAGCGCCAACGGCCGACGAGCCAGCGAATCTCCCCATTCGGCCTTACGATGCGGAACTCACGCTCTGTCGCCTCGCCGCTCGCCCGCGATGCTTGGACCGCGCGCAGCATCATGTCGCGATCGTCCGGATGGACATAGCGTTCCAATGCCGCCTGCGTGTTGCCGAAATCCTCAGGGCGCAGTCCGTAGATGGCGTAAAGTTCTGGACTGCAGGTGTTGACCCCGGTCTCCACGTTCCAGTCGAACGAGCCGACTTCGGAAGCACGCTGGGCCAATGCGAGCCGCTCTTCGGTCACGCGAAGGTTTTCCGCCAAGTTCTCCGCACGGCGGCGTGCGCGATGCATGACCTCGCCGAACGCGGCAAAGGCGAGGCCCACCGTGAAATAGGCCACCAATCCGACCTGCTGTGACATATCGGCGATCGCGAGGGAAAACCGTGGCGGGACAAAGAACCAGACGGATACAAGTCCGCCCAGCAACGTCGCGGTCACGGCAGCGGACCATCCGGCATACCACGTGGTAAACGCGATCGCCACGAAGAACGTGACGTACGGAAGCTGAGGACCCAAGAGGGGGTCCAGTGCAAGACGGCACGCCAATGCGATGGCGGTCGCAATGACGGCGGTGCCCTGCTTCATGAGCACCGTACGTGTGATTGGCGTCAATTGATTGCCCGTCATGTCTCTTTCACTGCTGCGAGATCAATATGCAGAGCGCAGCCTGCTCCGGGGGTAATTCTCAAACTCCCTCAAGACGTCTAAGTTATTGGTAGAGCGGGAGAATTATAGTGGGTTTTGCTTGGCTCGAACTCCTAGGGGGAACCCTAGTTTTGGTTCTATTGCGTCGGATGGAGGAAATGCGACGTGAGAGCGGTGTGCTCGATGTCACACTCAACAGGGTGGGCGATAGACGTCCATCATTTCGATATTTATGGTGGACGGATAAAATTCGCCGAAACGATTCATGACCCAGCCTTTGTTGGCATGGACCTCTTTGAGCAAAATCGGCTGGGCGACATAGGTCGGACAGACGGGTGAAATCACCACAAACTGGTGGGAAGCGCTCGTCCGCTCACTCCAGTAGCAATCGTACACCTGCACTTGGACCGCCTGATCGCCAATCATCGTCTGATCCGGCGGCTCAGCGCCACAAGTCATGTTCCCGTTCAACACCAGCATGAGAAATAAGGCGATGGCATTCATAATCAGCTCCTGCACGCCAGGTTCGTTGCATCGCGCCTCCATTCGCCAGGAAGACGCGCTGACACTGACTAGTCCTTTGCCTGTGCAAAAAGAATTCCTAGGGCCAAATGATGAATGCTTGGGATGGGGCCCAAATAGGCGGTCATTTGGGGTTCAAGGATAGAAGCCGGAGCCTGTCCCGGCATCGACATGGATATATCGACCGCAAGAGGACAAGCTGTCCCCGTCTGTATGTAACCGCTGCTATGCGAAACCCTAGGCCTCTTGTGTCCGAGTTCCCAACCCTGGTATCCGCCCGCTAACGGCGGAATCCCTGTAAGCCATGGTGTATTCTTCAGGCCGCCTGCGTGCCGTAGTGCTTGAACAGCTGCACTTCGTACGCGGGCGTGATCAAACGGGAAGGATCGTAGGCAGGTGCGGATTCAATGGCCTGCTGCGTGAGCAGGACGGCGACCGAGCGGTCCGCCCAGCTCATGTGATCGATGCGCATGATTTGCAGCAGCACTTTCTTCCCAGGAAGCCAATTGCGGGTATCGACTTCGATGTATCGAACGGTCCACGTCTCGTCGTCGATGACGAGATCTTCCACATGTCCCACCGCCCCATCGGTGGCACGAATGTCGTAGCCGACCACTTCACTACTGCTGCGGAGGTGCGGGTTCTTCGGGGCATCGGCCGGCAGCGTCGTGTCGATCGGCATTGGCGGGGTCTCTGGAAACGGCACCCCGCTTGCCCATCCTGAAGGCCCGGGCTCCCAGTACGGCGTCCACTGGAAATGGCGGAAGTACGCTTCTTCATATTCGCGGGACAACGGTTTGGCCGCTTCAATCGGCGGAGCCCGCTTGATCTGGTCTTTCGTCAGCGATACCTTCAGGATCCCATGGGCATCGTCGATCTCGGCGACGGCCGCAGGCGCCAAGAGCACTTCACGGCTCAGGAGCCACCCGCCGGCCTTCACGACCAAATAGCGGACCGCCCAATTCCGATCGTCGAAATAGACTTCCTGCACGCCGCCGATCTCGCCATCGGTCGCGAGGATGGTCAACTCCGTCAACTCCCGGATGCGTCGAAGCTGTTTCATCGGATGTACTCTTGAGGCAACGGGTTGGCCTGGGCCATTGTGCGGCTCGTGCGCGGACCCCTATTCTTGTATACGATGCCCGCGATGATGAACACATAGGACAGAATCCGGATCATGTAGCCGAGCGCTTCAAGGCCGAACGGCGGAATCCCTTGGTCGACGACGATCCGGCTCACGGCGTCCGCGACGAACGAGGCCGCGAAAAACAGAAACAAGCGGTCGCTGGTCCTGTTCCAATACCGCACGAAGAACAGCGCCGCCATCACGTCTCCCATCACCACGGCACCCAGCAGCACATGGGCGAACGCCATCATGAGGTCACTCTCGCTCAAGAATCAGACCAGGCAACAGTATCAGCAGACTGAGAAGCGCGACCGCATAACGATAGACAGCGAGGTCACCTTCTGAAATCACGACTTTGTCCACGACGAGAAACACGTTATTCAACGCTGTCACTGAAAAAAACAGGCTGCACCAGAAGAGTAGGCGGTATCGAGTCTTTTGGTATGCCTGAAGCAGCAGCCAGGCGCAGATCAGCGCCGTCAGCATGCACAAGCCGTAGATGAAGGCGGGGACCACTATGCGTCCTTTTTCTTGAGCGAGAACGCCTCAGAAAACTCATGAAGGCGTGTCCGCGGCTTGGAATGGATCAGGTTCGAGATCACGACCAGGTGCTTGGCATAGTAATAGACGAGCCGGTCCACGAATTCGCGCAACTCGCCCGTGGACGGCGCATAGCGAAACTGCCAGCCGATGTCTCCCTGTCTGCCGAGCACTAATCCTTGCTCCTTCAAGGCATCCAATTCCGTCCGGCAGGCCCGTTCGCTGATGTACAACCGCTCCGCCAACGAACTCGACGCCCACCAGGTGTCTGGTGCGTTTCGCATCATGATCAGCGCTTCGAGCTGCGCAATGGAACCAATGCGCCCGAGCACGAATTGCTGCACCTCCAGCGGAACGACCGATTCGCCGTCGAATCTCTGGAAGGGCTCGTCGGCCACGATTACTCCGACAGGGAGGATGACGACAGGTATGCACTGGTGCCGGTGAGGCTTGCCGCCCGGCATCGCAAGATGGTTTCGATCAACCGTTCCGCAGCCGAGTCCTTGGTCAAATAGGCGGCCGCGCCGGACTCCCGCATGGCACTTTCGTGGTCACCGCTGTCGTGCATGGAAAGACCGATGACGACGGTGGAGGGCAAGTCCCGCTTGATCCGCTTGGAGGCTTCGACGCCGTCCATGCGCGGCATGTTGACGTCCATCAGGACGACATCGGGTTTCAAGGTCGCTGCCAATGCAACGGCTTCGTGTCCGTCGGCGGCCTCGCCGACCACCTGCAGGTCGGTATGATAGCGCAACACGCTGGAGAGACCGTTCCTGACCAAGGCATGATCGTCAACCAGCAGCACACGGATGCGGGGAGTATCCCCGATCGGATTCTTCTCGCTCAACCGCGGTCCGCTGCTGCCAAACGCTGATTTTTGCGATCGCGTCAACGCGTAGTCTGGTTCCGGGACAGCCGGCTCCGTCATCGATGCCGTCTGGGATTGCCGACCTGAGAACTCAGCGGCGGCAGGGACCGGCAAGCTGAGGGCGGCCCTCGTGCCTTTGCCCGGCGAGGACTTGAATTCGAAGGTGCCGCCTAGCGCGCGCATCCGTTCGCCGATGCTGAACAATCCGAATTTCGCAGAGAGGGTTTGCGGCGCCAACGACGCCTGATCGGAACCGAGCCCTTCGTCCGCCACAGTGATCACGAGACGTCCGTCGCGCTGCTCCATCCGAACCGCCGCCTCGTCGACCCGCGCATGCTTCGCGACGTTGATGAGCAGCTCTCTGATGGATTGAAAAACGAGCACCGACTGGTCCTCCGGCAACGTCAGATTGATGCCGGGCTGCACCTCGACGTTGACCGACAGCTGATATTGCTGACGCATTTGATCCGCCAGCCACTTCAGCGCCGCTGCAAGGCCGAACTCGTGAAGCGCCATCGGCGTCAACTGCGCCACCAGCGACCGCGTATATGTCAGCGCCTGTTGAAGAATGTCGTCGGATTCCGCAAGCCAGCCCTCGACCTCCCCGTTCTCCATACGCACCCGGCACTGCGAGACTTTGAGTCGCGCACACACCAGCAGTTGCGCCAGATAATCATGCAGATCCGTCGCGATTCGCCGGCGTTCGCGCTGCTCGGCGATCGTCAATTCGGAGGCCAGCTGACGCAGCAGCGTTTGCGACTGCAGCAGCTCCTTCGTCCGTTCCTTCACCCGATCTTCCAGCTCTTCCGCGAGCCGGCACACCTTCTCGTGAATGGCCCGACGCTCGGTCACGTCCCGATTCGTCTCGAGCACCAGGATGCCCCCGTGCTCGTCGCTCATCGTCACCATCCGGCTTTCGACGATGACCGCCTGACCGCTCTTGGTGGCTTGCCGAATCTCGCCCTGCCAGCGTCCCTTTTCGAGCAACTGGCGGTGAAACTCTTCCTCGGACAGCGGCAAGGCGGTGCACAACAGCTGGTGGATCGGACGGCCGGCTGCCTCGGACACTTTCCACCCATACAGTTCTTCGGCCCCATGATTCCAATAGATGATGCCGCCGCCCATGCGCCAGACGACGACGGCATCATGCGTTTGTGCGAGGAGACCGGCGCGCCACCGCAGCTCAGCCTCGGTACGCTTGCGCTCGGAAATGTCGCGGAGAATGCCCGTGTACCGGATCTCTCCGTTCGAAAAGCTTTCGCTGACCGCGATCTCGACCGGAAACGCGTCGCCCTGCCTGCGCCGCCCGTTCAGCTCACGCCAGAGGCCGATCAGCCGCATAATCTGGCTGGCCGCATCCTTAGAGACGTCGTCGGAGCCGTCGGCAAACCACGCGGGAATCAGCATGGAAATGTTGCGTCCGACCATCTCCTCGATCCGATACGCGAACATTTTCTCGGTGGCCGGATTACACGATAGAATGAGGCCGGCGTGGTCGAACGTGATGATGCTGTCCATCGCGGTCTCGACCAGCTTCCGATACCGCTCTTCGCTTTCACGCAAGCGCCGCTCGGCCTGATGCTTGAAAAGGGCGATCTCGATCTGCGTCGTGACGTCGCGCTCCTCGAAGGGCTTGAGAATGTACCCGAAGGGTTCCGTCGCGGCCGCGCGCCGCAGCGTGGCCATGTCGGAATGCGCGGTCAGATAGACAATGGGGATGTTGCGGGTGGCCTGGATCCGTTCGGCGGTCTTGATCCCATCCATCGGACCGGCCAACCGGATGTCCATCAGGACGAGGTCCGGCGCCAATGCCCTGGCGCTCTCGACGGCGTCTTCCCCGTCGGCGACGATGCCGACGGAGCGATACCCCGACCGTTCGAGCTTTCCGGCGAGATCAGCGGCAACGACCGCTTCGTCTTCAACGATGAGAATGTTCGCCTTGGGCATTCAGCACCGCCTTTGCCTCTTGTGATGCCCCGACGCGCGTGTCGGGAATTCGGAATCGCAGTTCAAACGTGGTGCCTTCACCGACAGGGGTGACCACTTCGCCGCGCAACTGTTTGCTCAGCATACGGATCAGCCGGAGTCCCAATGACTCGGCCGCCTGGAGATCCAACCCGGCCGGAAGCCCCCATCCGTCGTCGCGGAAGAGGAGCCGCACCGATTCGTTCTGCACGCTGGTCAGCTGGATCTCGATCGTTCCGTGGTCGCGGCCGACAAAGGCATGTTTGAGGCTGTTGGTGGCCAGCTCGTTGAGGATGAGCCCACAGGGAATCGCCATGTCGACCGGCAAAAACACCGGTTCAAGTTCAAGCTGCAGGCTCACTTTCGACGACACCTCGCCGTGGGCGAGGAACAATTCCTTCATCACGTTTCGGATGTATGCCCCGAGCTCCGTGTGGGCGAGGTCGGCCGACTGATACAGCTTCTCGTGCACGAGCGCCATCGAACGCACGCGATCCCTGGTGTCGCGGAACAGCGTCCGGGTGGCGGGATCCGTGATCCGCTCCGCCTGAAGGTCGATGAGGCTGGAAATCACCTGTAAATTATTTTTGACTCGGTGGTGAACTTCCTTGAGCAGGATGTCCTTCTCGTGCAAGGACGCTTTCAATTGCTTCAATCGCTCTTCGATTTCCACTTCCATGGCACGGTTCATCGTGGCCAGCGCCCGCGTCTTGCGGAACAGATCCACGAAGACCGCGACCTTCGACTTCAAGATGAGCGGATTGACGGGTTTGCTCAGGTAGTCGACGGCCCCAGCCCCGTAGCCCTGCAGCACATCCTCATCTTCCCGATAGTACGCGGTCAAAAAGAGAATCGGAATGTGCTGGGTGCGCTTGCGCTGCTTGATGAGCTGCGCCAGCTCGTAACCGCTGACTTCCGGCATCCGCACGTCGAGGACAATGACGGCGAACTCTTCGGCGATCAGCGCCAGCAAGGCTTCGTCGGCGGTGCGGGCGCGGAACAGACGATACTCCGGGATGGACAAAATGCTTTCCAGGACGTCGAGATTTCGTGAGTCATCGTCCACCAACAGGATATTCGCCGGCTCTTTGAATGTCGTCATCGTCCCGGTCACCCCTCCATCGTGTGCGTGCGCGCGTGCGTGCGGATGCCCCATGCCGATCTCCGCTCCTTGTGAGTGTACGGGCCGAGTTTCGGGATTTTCAACTTGTCAGATCTCCACGAGTCCCGCCATTCGTCACCGGTACAGCCACACGCGCAACATGGACAGGAGCTGGTCGGTATTCACGGGTTTGGCGACGTAATCCGACGCGCCGGCTTCCAGGCATTTCTCCCGGTCGCCTTTCATGGCCTTCGCGGTGAGTGCCAGGATGGGCAGCGACCGGAAGTCCGGCTGCTTGCGGATTTCACGGATAGTCGTATAGCCGTCCATCTCGGGCATCATAATGTCCATCAGCACGACGCTGAGATCCGGAGTGTTCTCAATGATTTCGATGGCATGGCGGCCGTTGGTCGCGCTGATGACCTCCATCTCCTGGTTTTCGAGCACCGTCGTGAGCGCGAAAATGTTCCGGGCGTCGTCGTCGACGACCAGGACCTTGTGCCCGTGCAGTGCCTCGTTCGACTGGTGCAGGCGCTCCAGCAGCTGCTGCTTGGCTTCCGGCAGATCCGCGACGACCCGGTGGAGGAACAGCGCGGTCTCGTCGAACAGCCGTTCCGGCGACTGCACGTCCTTCAAGACCACGCTCTTGGCGACGGCCTTGAGGCGGCGCTCTTCCTCGGTGCTCAGGTCCTTGCCGGTAAAGACAACGATCGGCACGTTGCCGAGTGTCGGGTCGGTCTTCACCTGATCGAGCAACTCGAACCCGCTCATGTCCGGCAGCCGCAGGTCTAGCACACAGCAGTCGAACGATTGCGTGCGCAGAGCCTCGAGGGCGGCGCTCCCTGTGCCGACGTTCACGATTTCAATGTCGTCGTGCAACAGCAGTTCCGTGATGCTGCGGCTCTCCAGCTCATTGTCTTCCACCACAAGCAGCCGTTTCAGGTGTGGCGTGATGAAGTTGCGGATACGGTCGAAGCAGGACTCCAACCCCTCCGTCGTCACGGGCTTCACCATGTAGGAGAAGGCGCCGTGCGCCAGACCATGCTGCCGCTCTTCCTCGAGCGAGATGATTTGCACGGGGATGTGGCGGGTTTTCGGATTCAGCTTTAGATTGTTCAACACGGTCCAGCCGAGCATGTCCGGCAGGAAGATGTCGAGCGTAATTGCCGCCGGCACGTATTCCAGGGCGAGATCCAGCGCCTGCTTTCCACGGGTGGCCACGATGCCCTTGAAGCCCTTGTCGCGCGCCAGTCCCAGCAGGACCCTCGCGTAATGCGGGTCGTCTTCGACAATCAGGACGACGAGATCGCCGTCCTTGACGGAATCCCGGTCGTCGGCGATCTTTTCCTCGGTGGTCGCCACCGGCAGAATCGCGATCGTCGGCGGTTGGCCTGGCAATGCCGCGGTCGCCTGCGCCCGCATTCCCTGCGAGGACGGGCCCGTGTAGACGAGCGGCAAATAGAGGGTAAACGTGGAGCCCTGCCGCGGCTCGCTCGTCAGCTTGATTTCGCCGCCCAGCAGGGTGGCCAACTCCCGGCTGATTGCGAGACCCAAGCCGGTGCCGCCGTACTTGCGGCTCGTGCCGGCGTCGGCCTGCTGGAAGGCCTCGAAAATCAATTTCTGCTTCTCCGGCGCGATGCCGATACCGGTGTCCGAGATGGCCAGCGCCATGACCGTGTGCGAGCGGCTGAGCACCGGATGCTCCAATGTCCAGCCTTCATGCGCGATCCGCACATGCATCGCCACATGTCCGTGCGACGTGAATTTAAATGCATTCGACAAGAGGTTCTTCAAAATTTGCTGGAGGCGCTTCGGGTCGGTGGTGAAGGCACGCGGGAGACCCGACTCGAACTCCAGATGGAACGGCAGATTCTTCTGCTCGGCAATGTGTTTGAAATTGCGCTCGACGCTTTCCCGGAGAGACACGAACGTCATCTCCTCCGCCTCGACCGTGACCGTCCCTGATTCGATCTTGGACAGGTCCAGAATGTCGTTGATCAGATTGAGGAGGTCGGAACCGGCGCTGTGGATGTTCTTCGCGAACTCCACCTGCTTCTGGCTCAGATTGCCGGTCGTATTGTCTCCCAGCTGCTGGCCCAAAATCAGAATGCTGTTCAGCGGCGTCCGCAGCTCGTGCGACATGTTCGCGAGGAACTCCGATTTGTACTTCGACGTGAGTGCCAGCTCGGCTGCCTTCTCCTCCAACGCGCGGCGGGCTTGCTCGACCTCCTTGTTCTTGCGTTCGACTTCCGTATTGCGCTCGGCCAGCTGCTTGGCTTTGCGTTCGAGTTCTTCGTTCGTTTGCGTCAACTCTTTCTGCTGGGATTGCAGTTCAGTCGTAAGCTGTTGCGACTGCTGCAGCAGGTTTTCCGTGCGCATCGTCGCTTCGATCGTGTTGAGCACCACGCCGATGCTCTGCGTGAGCTGCTCAAGGAAGGCCAGGTGGGTCACCCTGAACGGGTGGAGCGAAGCAAGCTCGATGACGGCCTTCGTCTGGCCTTCGAATAGCACGGGTAAGACCACAATGTTGGCGGGTAACGCACGACCAAGACTCGATTGAATCGTCGCATACGCCGGCGGCACATCCGTCAGCAGAAT
Source organism: Nitrospira sp. (assembly GCA_035495295.1). Lineage (GTDB taxonomy): Bacteria > Nitrospirota > Nitrospiria > Nitrospirales > Nitrospiraceae > Nitrospira_C. The sequence continues at coordinate 157,556 of DATJGE010000073.1, forward strand.
CCGCTGTTTTTCAAGAGCGCATTGACCAATCAAGCCCTCTCCGCTCTCCACCCGGTCCTCCGGCTGCCGCGCACTCGCATAGGCGGCGAGAAGACGCAGCGACGGGTTTTGCCCTTCCACGATGTCCATCTGGTACATCGTGCCCTGCTGCGCTTCGACCAGCGGCGCCAACTCCGAAAGCAACATCTGGCCGACGGTGAAGAGGTCTCGTTGCCCCTGCAGCATGCGCGTAAACTTGGCGACGTTGGTCTTGAGCCAATCCTGTTCCTGGTTGCGCTCCGTGGTGACGCGCAGGTTGTCGATCATCGTGTTGATGTTGTCCTTGAGCTCGGCGACCTCGCCGCGGGTTTCCACCTGGATGGACCGGGTCAAGTCGCCCTTCGTCACGGCGGTCGCCACTTCCGCGATCGCACGCACCTGGGTGGTCAAATTGGCTGCCAACAGATTGACGTTGCCGGTGAGGTCTTTCCACGTGCCAGCGGCTCCGGGTACGTTGGCCTGTCCGCCCAAGCGGCCTTCGACGCCGACTTCCCGCGCCACGTTCGTCACTTGGTCCGCGAAGGTCGCCAGTGTGTCCGTCATGTTGTTGATCGTTTCACCGAGTGCCGCGACTTCGCCCTTGGCTTCCACGGTCAGCTTCTGGCGCAAATTGCCGTTGGCCACGGCCGTGACCACTTTGACAATGCCGCGGACCTGGTCCGTCAGGTTCGTCGCCATGACGTTGACCGAGTCGGTAAGGTCCTTCCAGGTCCCGGCGACGCCCGGCACGAGCGCCTGGCCGCCAAGCTTGCCTTCCGTGCCGACCTCGCGCGCCACGCGCGTCACCTCGGCCGCGAAGGCGTTGAGCTGGTCCACCATGGTATTGATGGTGTTCTTCAACTCGAGAATTTCGCCTTTGACGTCGACCGTGATCTTGCGCGACAAGTCGCCTCGGGCCACGGCCGTCGTGACCTCGGCGATGTTGCGCACCTGTGCGGTCAAGTTCGCGCCCATCGCGTTCACGGAGTCGGTCAAGTCCTTCCAGGTTCCGGCGACGCCGGGCACGACGGCCTGCACGCCCAAGCGGCCTTCGGTGCCGACCTCGCGAGCCACGCGCGTCACCTCCGAGGCGAAAGAGCGCAGCTGTTCCACCATCGTGTTGATCGCTTCCTTCAACTGTAAAATTTCGCCCCGCACGTCCACAGTGATCTTGCGCGACAGGTCGCCGTTGGCCACGGCGATCGTCACCTCGGCGATGTTCCGGACCTGCGCCGTCAGATTCGACGCCATCGAATTGACGTTGTCGGTTAGGTCCTTCCACGTCCCGGCGACGCCCGGCACGAGCGCCTGACCGCCGAGCTTGCCTTCCGTGCCGACCTCGCGCGCCACGCGCGTGACCTCCGACGCGAAGGACCGCAGCTGTTCGACCATGGTGTTTGCGGCTTCCTTGAGCTGCAAAATTTCGCCGCGGACGTCCACGGTGATCTTTTTCGATAAGTCGCCGTTCGCGACGGCGATGGTGACTTCGGCGATGTTCCGAACCTGGTCGGTCAGGTTTCCGGCCATCTGATTGACCGAATCGGTCAACTCCTTCCAGACGCCGCTGACACCGCGCACCTGCGCCTGGCCGCCGAGCTTCCCTTCCGTGCCGACTTCGCGCGCCACGCGCGTCACCTCCGACGCGAAGGACCGCAGCTGCTCCACCATCGTATTGATGGCCTCCTTCAACTGGAGAATTTCGCCGCGGACGTCCACGATGATTTTCTTGGACAAGTCGCCGTTGGCCACGGCGACCGTGACTTCGGCGATGTTGCGGACCTGTGCGGTCAGATTGCCCGCCATTTCGTTCACGCTCTCCGTCAATTCCTTCCAGACGCCGCTGACGCCTTTCACCTGGGCCTGCCCGCCGAGCTTCCCTTCCGTGCCGACTTCGCGCGCCACACGCGTCACCTCCGACGCGAACGACCGCAACTGCTCGACCATGACGTTGATCGTTTCCTTCAGCTGCAAGATCTCCCCGCTCACGTCGACCGTGATCTTGCGCGACAAGTCGCCGCGCGCCACGGAGGTCGCGACTTCGGCGATGTTCCGCACCTGCGCCGTCAAGTTGTTCGCCATGCTGTTGACATTGTCGGTGAGGTCTTTCCAGGTTCCGCCGACGCCGGGGACGACCGCCTGCACGCCGAGCTTGCCCTCCGTGCCAACCTCGCGCGCCACGCGCGTGACCTCCGCCGCGAACCCGTTCAACTGGTCCACCATGGTATTGAGCGTGTTCTTCAACTCGAGAATTTCGCCTTTCACGTCGACCGTGATCTTGCGCGACAAGTCGCCCTTCGCGACGGCCGTCGCCACCTCGGCAATGTTGCGCACCTGGGCCGTCAGGTTGACGCCCATCGCGTTCACCGAGTCGGTCAAGTCCTTCCAGGTCCCGCCGACGCCGGGCACGACCGCCTGCACTCCGAGCTTCCCTTCGGTGCCGACGTCGCGCGCGACGCGCGTCACCTCGGCCGCGAAGCTGTTGAGCTGGTCGACCATCGTATTGATCGTATTTTTCAACGCGAGAATCTCGCCCTTCACGTCGACCGTGATCTTCCGCGATAAGTCGCCGCGCGCCACGGCCGTCGTCACCTCCGCGATGTTGCGCACTTGGGCGGTCAAGTTGTTCGCCATGGCGTTGACGGAGTCGGTCAAGTCCTTCCAGGTCCCGCCGACGCCGGGAACGTCCGCGTTGACGCCGAGCTTACCTTCCGTGCCGACCTCGCGCGCCACGCGCGTCACCTCCGACGCGAACGACCGCAGCTGCTCCACCATCGTGTTAATGGTCTCTTTCAACTGAAGAATTTCACCCCGGACGTCGACCGTGATCTTACGCGACAAATCGCCTCGGGCGACGGCGACGGTGACTTCCACGATGTTTCTTACTTGCGCCGTAAGGTTCGAGGCCATTGAGTTCACGTTGTCGGTCAGGTCCTTCCATGTGCCGGCGACGCCGGGAACAACTGCTTGGCCGCCGAGCTTGCCTTCCGTGCCGACCTCGCGCGCCACGCGCGTCACCTCCGACGCGAAGGACCGCAGCTGCTCCACCATCGTGTTGATGGCCTCTTTCAACTGGAGAATTTCGCCGCGCACGTCGACCGTAATCTTCTTCGACAAGTCGCCATTGGCCACGGCGATCGTCACTTCGGCAATGTTCCGGACCTGCGCCGTCAGATTGCCCGCCATCTGGTTGACGGAATCGGTCAACTCCTTCCACACACCGCTTGCCCCTTTGACTTGGGCCTGGCCGCCGAGTTTGCCTTCCGTGCCGACCTCGCGCGCCACGCGCGTCACCTCCGACGTAAAGACCGCCAGCTGCTCGATCATTTTGTTCACGAGCTTCGCGCTGCGGAGGAATTCGCCTTCCAGAGGACGACCATCCTTTTCGAGGGCCATCGCCTGACTCAGATCGCCTTTACCCACGGCACCGACTGCGCGGGTCACTTCTGTCGTCGGAGACGCCAAGTCGTCGATCAATGTATTAAGCGAGTCGATTTCATCCGCCCATCCCCCTGATACCCCGGGGACGGACAACCGCTGCCGCAACCGTCCTTCCTTTCCCACGACACGAGAAATGCGGACGACTTCTTCCGCCCGCCGCTGACTGACGGCGAGGATGTCGTTCATCGCGTCGGACATCTTGCCGAGCACGCCGGTCCAGGTCGACGGCAACCGTACACTGAAATCACCGTTGCGATAGGCGACCATCACGTTCAAGATCTCGCCGAGTTGCTCGGCGACGTCATGGCGCCGTCTTGTCCCGCCGTTCGTCATAGTGGGGGCATCTTCCAGTGCGGTTCTTTCTTGCTCGTCGCCTGGCTGCTTCGTCATGATTCCTCCGACGGAAAAAGGCCTTTTGCACTGGCGGGTTTGAACCGAAGCAACGTACATCGTAGGCGGAAAACTGCGTACTAGGGGGACCCCTAGTGCATCCGGTGAACGGCTACGCCAAAAACGTACCACGATTTCTTAGCACACCATATCTGGCATTTTAGCCGTCAGTGGACCACTTCATGGCAGCTCCCCATAAACCGATCCTGACGGCAATGGCTAGCGATACCCCTTGAAAGCGGCGCCAATTGTCTCGTGGAAGGAAAGTCTACTCTAACGATCAGATATGCGCTGGAGTTCAATTAACAGATGAGGTTTAGTGAGATGGGAATGAATGCTATTTCGCATTACGCTGCCCTTCGCGCATCCTGCTGCAGACCACGCTGGAGGAGCGCAAGCACGGCCGCTTCCTCGATGGAAAGGTCGCGTAAGTTTGAGCGGAGTTCGCGCCCGGCTTTCCGATTGAGCGAAGTCGCCAGTGTGCCGTCCAGATAGGCATGCACCACTTCCGGATGGATATAGCATTTGCGGCAGACGGCCCTGGTATTGCCCAGGCGTTTGGCCACCGTTTCGACCGCCCGCAGCACATTGCGTTTTGCCTGGGCTTTCGAGTCGAACGCAGCAGCAAGGTCGTGGAGGGCCCGGGCTGCCAGGACGGTGCCGGCCCACGTGCGAAAATCTTTTGCGGTGAATTCATCGCCCGCGATCGATTTGAGATAGGCATTGACGTCGGCCGCATCGATCGAGTGCCGTCGGCCGTCGGCATCCACATACTGAAACAGTTCGTATCCCGGCAGATCGCGGCTTTGACGAACGATACGCGCCAACCGCCTGTCTTCGAGATCGACCGCATGGAGAATACCGCTCTTACCGCGAAATTCGAACCGCAGCGCGGAGCCGTTCACGCGGACGTGACGATCGCGCATTGTGGCCAGCCCAAACGAGTCGTTCTGTTTGGCGTACTCCTCGTTGCCGACACGGATTAACGTCACTTCCAACAGGCGCACAACGGTGGCGAGGATTTTTTCACGTGGGAGGCCCGGACGGGCGAGGTCTTTTTCCACATGTTTTCGAATGCGGGGAAGCGCGCGGCCGAAGGCGATCATCCGCTCGTACTTGTTGCCGTCGCGCACCTCGCGCCAGCGGGCATGATAGCGGTACTGCTTGCGCCCTTTCGCATCCCTGCCGGTAGCCTGTAGATGGCCCTCAGCATCGGGACAGATCCATACGTCAGACCAGGCCGGCGGCACGGCCAGCGAGCGGATCCGGGTCAAGGTTTCACCGTCGCGGATCGGCCGCCCGTCGGGACCACGATAGCCGACGCCGTTGCCCTGTTTGACTCGTCGAATGCCCGGCCGTCGATCGTCCACGTAGCGCAGGCCTGCCGAGCGGGCGACTGTTTTGCCGTCTGGCTGCTTGATACATCGCATATTTCACATTTCAAATTCGGAATAGCACGTCTGCAATCTGAGATCTGAGATTTGCCCTCAGGCCGCCTTCCGGGCTGACTTTCGCCCGCGCCGCTTGGCCGCTGCCGCAGGACGACGCACTTTTCCTTTTGCTTCCACACTCTTTTTCAACAGCGCCATCAAATCGACGACCTGGCCTTTGGCCGGACGCTCCTCTTCTTCAGGCGCGGGCTCTGTGATGACCTCCGTCTGGCCGGCCTTCACCCGTTTCTCGATTAGGGCCAACAAATCCTCATGATAGGTGTCCCGGTACTCGTCAGGTTTCCAGCGGCCGCTCATGCCCTCAACAAGCCGTCGCGCCATTTCCACTTCACGCGGATTGACGCCGACCTCCTTCAAATTAGCGGAAGGGACATCCAACTCATTTGTCTCCCGCAGCTCATTGCTGTAGCGAAGCGTGTTCATCAGGATGATGTCCTTGTACGGAATGAGCGCCGCCACATACTGCCGCGTCCGGATGACGACGTAGGCAATGCCGATCTTGCCGGTCTGCTTCAATGTCTCGCGCAGAAGCGCATAGCCTTTGTGGCCCCGCTTGTCCGGCGCCAGATAATACGGCGTCTCGTAGAACATGGGACCGATCTCATCCTGCTCGACGAAACTGAGAATGTCGACGGTCTGCGTCGCTTCGACGTTGGCGCGTTTGAAGTCTTCATCCGTCAGGACCACATACCGGCCTTTCTCGTATTCATAGCCCTTGACGATCTCGTCCCAGGACACCTCTTCTCCGGTCTCCTTGTTGTAGCGCTTGAAGCCGACCGGTTTCATTGAGCGACGGTCCAACATCGTCAGATCGAAATTATTGCGCTTTTCCGCGGAATACAGTCCTACGGGAATATGGACGAGGCCAAAGCTGATGGCCCCCTTCCAGAGTGTTCGAGCCATGGTTCCTCCACAGAAAGAAGTGATCAGTGTTCAATGACGATCCTCATGATCACGTGCACGGTTCACCCATCATGCATCACTGGCTTACGCCGCCTGCTTCGTCCGCCTGCTCCCGGCAGCGGCCTTGCGTTCAGCCGCCGCCTCGATTTCTGCGTTGATTTCGCCGCCAAGCAGCAGGACCACTCCGCTCCAATAGAACCACAGCATAAGCACGATGACGCCGGCGATCGAGCCATACACTTTGTTGTAGTTCCCGAAGTTGTCGACGTACGCCTTGAACGCCAATGACACTAACAGCCACATCAGCACTGAGAACACGGACCCCGGCGTCACCCATCGCCAGTGTTTGGAGGGCCGGTCCGGACAAATGTGGTAGATCGCCGTGACGACGATCAGCATCAGAGTGGCGATGATTGGCCACTGGAGCACGTTCCACGCCCAGGTGAAGGCGGCGCCAAATCCCATCGAGGCCGCAATCCACTCGGCGATGGTCGGGCCGTACAGCACAAGCGCCAGCGACAAAATCACGAAGCCCGCCAAGCCGATGGTCAGGAGAATCGCGATCAATCGGACACGCCAGAACGGTCGGCGGTCTTCCTTGACGTCGAAGACGACGTTCAACGCCTCGATGATGGCCGTGACCCCGCTCGACGACGCCCACAACGCGCCGAGTCCGCCGAGCGAAAGAATGTTGGCGCCGCTGCCTTCCGCGACCTGCGTAAGAAACCGCTGGACCATCGATAGCGCATCCGCCGGCAGCACATCGCGGAGGTAGGTCATCAACTCGGGCATGAACCTTTGGACGGAGAAGAGACCCATCAGCGCCGTCAGGAAGATCAAGGCCGGAAACAGGGCGAGCAGCGCGTAATACGAAAGCTGCGCGGCACGACCCAACAATTCGTCCTTTTGACTTACTCGCCACAGACGACGGCCAAATTCGATGAGGCTCAGACCGCCCAGCGTCCAGGGATTGGAGGGGCTCATGCTCATCCCACTCGTTCAAAGCCGGGCAGGATCGCTTTGAAAAACGCGTTTTGCACCAGTTTTTCCACGACCTGCCACGTATTGGCATGCGGATTTTCGACCGGACCGGATAGATCCGTGACGGTCGCCGCTTCGTTGCGCGGCTTGTTCTCTAAGAGTCCGAGCACGCCGCCGACCACCGCTTCGTAAATTTTCTTGGTGACGGGTTTGTCCTTGTCCTGTTCGGGATCGTACACCTCCACGTCTTTGAGCAAAGGCTTCACGTAGCCGTGAATTTGATCGTTCTTGACGGCTAATTCACTGAAAAAGGCGAACATGCCGCGATGCGTGTCCATGTCGCCGTATGCGCGAAGAACATTGTTGAACGCTTCGACGTTCGTCCTGACGATTTTCACGTTCAGGTCGAAGTCGGGCCGCGGCTTCTCCGGACGGAACGTGCCTTTCAGCTCGGTGCGACCGCTGCCCATGAACTTCCCCGTCATTGTGACGACGCCGGTTCCCTCCTCGAGGCGATTGCCGAGATTGGCGAGGTCCATGTCGAGGTCGGCGATAAAGACGCGATAGTCGGGGTGCGTGGCCTGGTTGACGAAGCCGACTTCGCTGCGGGCGATCTTGGCATGGTCGACTTTCACGCGGACGGTCGGATCCTGGTGCGCTTCCTTGGCGGTCTCGGCCACTTTCTTTGCGCGGCGGACTTCCTTGGGCTTCGTCGCCGCCGAATGCACGTAGTCGATTTTGGCATCCTCGAGCCGCAGGTCGCCGATCGCGACCACGGTGGATTCCTTCGAATACTGCACGCGACCGTTAAGATCGAGGGCCCCTTCGCGGCATTGCACATTGAACCGCCGGGCCACCGGCAGGAGGTTCTTGAGCTGCAGCCGGTCGATTTTGAGATCGGCCTCGACGCGAGGTACGGGGATCGAGAGCAGATTCGCCCGACCCGCCAACTGTATCCGCGACTCGTCCGGAAACTGTGCCCTCACGCGCAGTCGTGAAGGATACTCATCGTTTTCTTCAGGCCGATTCGTCATGTTCTCCACCTCCACCTCGATGTGCTCCACCTCAAGCGGTTGAGTCCCCGCTTGCTCGTCATCGTAGGTCAGATGGCCGTCCGTCATGTGAAACGCGCCTCGGAACGCGATGGTCTCACGAATCTTCGCCTGCCAGGCCTCTGCCTGGTCTTTGACGACGTCCTTGTCGCCGCGCCGAAGAAAGCCGTTGACATGCTTTTGGTTGATGGCGAACGCCGGTGTCTCGACCCAAACGGCTGCGCCGATTTGTCCCGAAAACAACGGTGCGACCTGCGCATGCGCCGTGACACGGGGGATGGAAAGGACGGCGGGATCCGGGTGGATGTCCTGGCGGACCACGATGTCGCGCAGCTCGACGGATAACGTCAACGGATGCAGGTCGAGACCGCCGATCGTCATCCGATAACCCGGCAACGCCGAATTCGCCTCCCCCTCCACATACTGCCGAAGAGGCTCGTCAGCCACGAACGCGGCGATGATCACGGTCAGAACCAGGACACCGAGAATAACGGCGGGAATCAACCACCAACGACGACGGCTCGCCATGTCTTCATCCTTTCCAGCATCGCCTTGACGGACTCAGCGAGCGCTGCAGCGGAGAAGCACATCCTGTCGCGGGGCATCGGCCCATCACTCGTAGGGGGCTCGGCGGTATGCCTGGCTGGAGACTCCTGGACCGATCGACCGGCTCAGACGATCGACCAACGACTGGCCCGCGAGCCGGACGATATCGTGGATGAACGAACGGCCGGCGTGAAGCGCGGCATGCTGTAAGCGGTCCCGTTCCTGGGAAACTTCGTGAGCCAGTTCATCCCAGAGGGATTGCAATGGTTTCCACGCATCCTTGAGCGCCGTCTGCGATCGAGGAGTTTCCTTCTCGTCTGATTCATCGGCGGACCAACGTAAGCTCGTCGCCGTGGGAGGACGGGGGTGTTCGCGCCCATAGAACGGATACACGCCTTTCGGCTCACGTGAACGTCCGCTTTCGGGCATCACGTCCGCCGCATGGGCCGTGGAAGGATAGTAACGGTAGATGCCCGCTCGGCGGCGTTGCTCGAGCAAGCCTGCAAAAAACCCGATGGCGATGGCGCTGCCGACCATGATCCAAGGCCGCCGGCCGGCCTGCACCGTCGGATTGAGATGGTTCGTGGTGGATTCGATGAAGCTCGCCGCCCTGTTACGGGCCATATCGAGGGCATCCAGCGCCGCCATTTTTGTGGACTCGACCGTCGCTTCGACGTGCCGCTCGAGTGTCTGGATCTTGTCTCCAAGCGCCAGACGGGTTTGCAGGATGCTCTTCAGGTCCTCTTCAACATCATGCGCTCTTTGATCCATTGGACGTTTTCCTTCATCGCATGGAGGCTTCGCCGCGGCGTGGCATGCACGGTGCCGGCCAGCGACTGCGCCTTGATGATCAATGTGATGCCGATCCCGACGATCGCGCCTCCCACCAGCCCGTAACAGACCCACATCGGCCATGAGAACCATTCGTTGAGACCGTGCACGAGCATCAACAGCAAAAACAACGCGCCGATGCCGGCGAGTACGGCGCCGATGCCAAAACCGGACGCCGCACGTCCGGCCTTGAAAGCTTCCAGCTTGATTTCATTCTTCAACAGCTGCGCCTCTTGCCGCATGAGCGTTTTGGCGTCGTCCAGAATGCCCGTAAACAAGCTTGCAAAGCCGAATCCTGTCTGTCGCGTCTCTTGCATCGGATTACCTCATCCGCCTGGCGATCACGTATCCGAGCCCAAGTGCGAGCAGCAACGTGGGCCAGGGATACCGCTCGATGACGGCTTCGATCCGATCGAGCCATTCCGCTCCCAGGTCGGTAAATGTCTCGGAGGTTGCATTCAACGCCTGGGAAAGCGGGTTTTCACCGGTCGCTGCCGGGCGGTTTGTGGCGCCGGGAGGATATTCTAGCGGCATCTGGTGATGTCCATCAGATTTTGAGTAGTCTCTTTCGACGATACCATGCACCTCGAGGTCACCAACTGGGAGCAACCCTAGAGAAAATCAACGTTTTGCGTCGGGTTGGAATCGAAATCGGAACAAGGGTTCAAGAGATGCGTTCGAGCAGCGCCACGGGTGCGTCGTGGAACACCCTCGCGAGAGGGAGCACACGCCGGCCGTTTAGGGATTCAGCGGTGATGATTTCGCCGGTCAACACATGACGAAACGTCCCGAGCGTGGGCCAAGGTGGAGCGGTGATCCAGCTGTCCTCCCACACTGAGGACCCCATCGGCGGATGCTTGCTGTCAGGACAGAGCGTGGCCACCAGCCGCGGTACGACGGTCACGAGCGCTTGATTTTGATAGAGGCGTGCAAAGCCGCAGACGTGTTGTTTCTTGGCGCCGCCGCATTCCAGTTGCAGATATTCGCCTTGTTGAAACAACGCGGGATGCAACCGGCGATATTCCAACCCGGCCATGATCGTGTACATCTTTACCCGCCCGTCATGCGCCTGTTCAAACAGTCCTCGCACGAACTCCGCGCGGTCCGGGCCGAGCCGTCTCATCGTCGCGCGAAGCTCCTCAGCCACCGCAGACCTGACGCCGTAGTCGACGGGGCCCCGGTTGTCCGGATCGACGAGATGAAACGACCACAGCTCGGTGCCTTGGTAAAAATCCGGCACGCCCGGGGCGGCGATTTTCAACACCAACTGGCTCAACGAGTTGTACAGCCCGTAGCGAGCCACCCGCTCTTGGAATGGCAAAAAATCTTCGAGGAAGCGGTTCGATGCCGTTCGTTGTAGCGCGGCATCGATGAACGTCTGCACGGAATGATCGTACGTCGGACTGGGGTTGATCCAACTTGTGTGCACTTTCGCCTCGCGTAAAGCTTTTTGCATGTAACGTTGGATCCGCGCACGGAACTCCTGATAGGCTTCGTCCGCCATGGCCTCGAGCGGCCACACTCCGACCAGCGTTTGGTAGAACAGATATTCATCATTGCGGTCGGGCATCCGCTCGCCTTCGCTTTCCTTAAAATGGTGCCGGTTCAGGCGGCTCCAGCGACTCACCTTGAGCTTCCATTCCTGCGGCAACTCCGAGAGCACGTTGATGCGGGCACGGACGTCTTCGCTCCGTTTCGTGTCGTGCGTCGAGGAGGCCGACAGCGAGTGCGGCCAGCGGGCTTGCCGCTCCCACATCCGCTTATGGAACTCCTCGACCGAAACCCCGAACTGTTCCGGCTCCCCGCCGACCTCGTTCAGTGACACCAGCCGGTGATACCGATAGAAGGCGGTATCCTCCACGCCCTTGGCGGTGACCGGACTTGTCGTTTGCTGAAATTTCATGACGAAGCGGATTTGGTCGTCCTGGTCCTGCTTGGTACGGGTCTCGCGCTGCTTGAGGAGAATTGAACGGATGAAATCGAACACTTGGCCGCTAATGGCCGGGTTTCTTCGTTTCGCGCGCGCGACGGCCATGTGGATGTAGGCTCGGTCTCGGTCGGCAACGGTCTGCACAGCCTCCGTCACGTACGTCCTGTATACGGGAAAGCAGGCGATGATCTCCCGGATAGCGTGCGTAAGATTGTTGAGCGTGAAGTCCCGCGAACGGCGATCGCGCTCCGAGATCCCGTTCAGCTGATGACCCAGCACGTTGATTTCGCTCGCCATCGACACTTGCATGATCAACTGCTTGCAGGCATAGACGAGATCGGCATATTCGTCCTCCCGCCCGATCACCTTCGCATAATACTGCGTGAAGAATTTTTCGTTGGCGCCGGCGACAAACAGTCCGTTGACATGGTTGAGGAAGTCGTATCCGGTGGTCCCCTGGACCGGCCACGTGTCCGGCAACGGCTCATCTTTGCCCAAAATCTTTTCCACCACGATGAACAGCGGCGGCTGCGAGCCGTCCGGCGTCGTCGTCAGCTCTCGGAGTTGCCGCAAATAGCGGGCGGGATCGTACAACCCGTCGACATGATCGATTCGGCACCCCCTGACGATGCCCTGCCGAACGAGTTGCAGCAGAAGTTGATGGGACTCCTGAAAGACGGCCTCATCTTCCATTCGTATCGCAGCGAGGTCATTGATGTCGAAAAACCGGCGATAATTGATTTCTTCCGACGCCACTTTCCAGGACGCAAGGCGATAAGACTGTTCATTGAGCAGCGCATCAAGGAGATCGAAGCTGTCCGAATGTCCGCGCTCGCCGTTGAAGATCCGCACGTTGTCCATGACGTAGGTCCGGATCGTCGGGCTCTCGTCCATGAGGGCCGAAAGCCGCTTCTTGACGATTTCCTTCTCACGGTAATGCTCCGTGATCCGTTCGGGATTACGCTCGCCGGTGTCCGGCAAATTCTTCAACGCTGTCAGAATGCTCTGCAGTTCCAGCACCGGCATCGCCTGCTCCCCATCGGACACCAGCTGCTCCAGCCGGTGCGACAGGATGTGCGCCCAGGTTTTGGGCGCCAATGGCAAATGATGATCGTAATACCGCAGTCCGAAGGCCCCGTCTTCGTACACGAGCTCCATCTCCTGACTTTCCAGGACCGCGCCGTATTGATCGCCGAGTATCGGCAGCAATACTTTGTTTTCGAGCTCGCGCTTGATCGGATGCCATTCGATGTCGAAGGCCGTTGCGTAACGTGAGTTCGGCCCGTTCTCGAGCACGTCCCTCCACCATCGGTTCAGCGTCTTCCCGATGCCCATGTGATTGGGGACGAAGTCCAAAAGCAGTCCCATTCCGTGAGCCTGGACGGTACGGACGAATTCCTGGAAGTCCTCGTCCCGCCCCAACTCCGGGTTCAAGACCACCGGATCAATGACGTCGTAGCCGTGATCGCTGCCGGGCGTCGCCTTGCTGATCGGAGACAGGTAGCAGTCGGTGATCCCGAGGGCCTGTAGATAGGGCACGGTGCGGGCCGCATCGAGGAAGGTGAACGCGCGATGAAGTTGCAGGCGGTAGGTGGCCAATGGGACCGTGCCGTCAGGCAACGCCGTCATGATGCGCGCCTCAGCAGCTCGGCATGCGCCGCTGACGGATGCGGGAGGACGACAAGGCCCGAGTCCGAGAGGTGAAATTTCCGGGCGTCATGTCCCCGGTCGTACCCGATCCTCGCCTGGAAAGGAACACAGCTTCCGCGGTCGGCAATGACCCGCCGAAGCCGCGCGTTCGCGGCGATCTGCACATTGTCCATGATGACGCATTCCTCAAGATGCGCACCGCGCTCGATCCGGACGTCTCTCCCGATGACCGATTTCCGGATATCCGCGTCGATACACAGCGTTCCCTGCCCGATCATCGAGTCGTCGACGCGTGTGCGCACGAGCGTGGCCATGGGCCCTTCGGTCTCGCTCGAGTGGATCGGCCAGGCCGGGTTGCGTAAATCGAAAAGCGGCGTCTCACCGAGCAGGTCCATATTGCTCTGCCAATAGGCTTCGAGCGTACCGACGTCGCGCCAATATCCCCGCTCTTCGTACGGGTGCAGGCCAGGGATTTCATTCGTCTCGAGATTGTAGACGTAGACCCGATGCTCTTCGAGGAGTTCCGGCACGATGTTGCGGCCGAAATCATGCGTGCCTGGACGCGAGGCGTCGCGTTTCAACAGCGGCACCAAGGCGTTCGTCTTGAACAGATAGTTGCCCATCGACGACAGCGCATATCCTCGGCGCCCGGGCATGTCCTTGGGCGCGGACGGCTTTTCCTCAAACCCGATCATTCTTCCCTCCTCGTCCGCTTCGAGAATGCCGAAGCCGCTCGCGGATTCGACCGGCACGGGCAACGCGGCAACCGTTGCGTCGGCATCGCGGGCCAGATGCTCGTCCAGCATCTGGCGGATGTCCATCCGATAGACATGATCCGCTCCGAAGACGGCGATGACGTCGGGCTTCCAGTCGGCGATCAGGTTCAGGTTTTGATACACGGCGTCGGCCGTGCCTTCATACCATCCGTCCCGTGCGCGCATTTGCGGCGGCACGACACTGACGAAGCTGTGAGACAGCCGTCCGACCATCTGCCACGTCGTACGGAGGTGTTCGATCAGCGACTGCGATCGGTACTGGACGAGGACGTACAGTGAAGTAATGTCTGAATTGACGAAGTTACTCAGAACGAAATCGATGATTCGGTATTTGCCCCCGAACGGGACTGCTGGTTTGCTGCGCACCTCAGTCAGCGGGAGGAGACGCTCGCCTTTCCCTCCCGCCATGATAATTCCCAGAACCCTTTTCGGCTTCATTGCTTCCTTGGTATAGGGCTCAGGGCGCTATCAAAGCACGATACCAACTGTCGAAACGGTCCACTAACTAGGCGTTTCCCCTGTCGAGGCAGCGTTTGGCACTTCGGCGGCGCCAATTCGGCATGCGCTGTACGCCTCCCTAGCCTGGGGAATTCCCGAGTAGGCTTCCGTTAGGCTACCAGCGAAGATGCACCGACCGGAGCGCGCACAGCGCTCACACTGAGCAACACTCAACGGGAAGCGCCATGATTCTCTGGTCCCTCTGTGGAGTTCTGGTGTTGACGCTGATCGGCGCCTCAGCCGATGCCACGGAGGAGGGCGATCGCGCAAAGGAGCCGCCGCGAGCCGCCGAGTCAAAGAAAAAGGAGGCCGACGCCAAATCGGAGGGCAACGGGAAACCGACAGCCGAGAAACCGGCCTCGGAGGAAAAGGCAAAAAGTACAGACGACAAAGCCAAGGACGAAAAGGCCAAAGAGGAAAAGGCGAAGGCTGAAGACAAGGCCGACAAGGTCAAGGCGGAAGAGCCCAAACCGGAAGAGCCGTCTAAGAAGCCGGTCACTTCCTTGAATCTCGCCATCAAATTGGCGCTTATGGCAGACCCGCAATTGTTTCCGCTCGACATAGAGGTCGAGATGGACAAGGGAAAGGCCGTGCTCACAGGCTCGGTTCCCAGCGAAGAGGACAAGGCCAAAGTGGCCGAGATCGCGGGAAAGGTCGACGGCGTCGAAAGCGTCGGCAATAAATTAAGCGTCACGCCTGCGCTCAAGGACAAACTGGCCAAGAAACAGGACGAAAGCATTGCGCATGTCGTGCGGGACCGTCTCTCGCGAAGCGAAACGCTGAAGGCCGTCGGATTCGACGTCAAATCCGAAAATGGGATCGTGTACCTCAGTGGAAAGACGCGCTTTCAGGTCATCGCGCTTGAAGCGGCGGAGGCTGCGCGGCAGGTTCCCGGCGTACGCGCCGTGGATACTGCCGGCGTGCAACTCATCGCCAAGGACTAAGACACCAGAGGGAGGTCAGCGCGGAGGCTGAAGCCGCGTCGAGCGCTCCAGGCGCTCTCCTTGCGGCTGAACTCGGCCTGAGCCTCATGCTGTTCGTGGAGGGTCGGCTCACGCGTGTCATCAAGGATTTATCGACGCATTCCCGCCATCACCACCGGCAGCACCATGCCAAGCCGCGGTGGTTGCTCAGCCGCGGATTCTCCTATGTGTGGTGGGGGCAGGTCGTCTCACAGGTGGGTGACGGCATTTCCAAACTCGCGCTCCTGTGGTTCGTGTACTCCGTCACGGGATCGCCGCTCAAGACGAGCATCATCGGGATCCTCCAGACCGCTCCGGCGATCGTGCTGGCGCCCCTGATCGGCGTGGCGGTCGACCGTCTTCCCAAAAAGGCGCTGCTGATCACGTCCGACCTCGTTCGGGCGGTCGTGATCGGTCTGATTCCCTGCTGGATGTCCGTCGACAGCTTCACCGTCGGCTCCTTATACATCCTCGTGACATTGCACGCCGTGGCGACCGCGGTGTTCGGCCCGGCATTGACCGCGGCTGTTCCGTCGCTCGTCATGCCCTCGCAATACACCTCTGCGAATGCCCTTCTGCAAATCACCACGAGCCTTGGCATCATCCTGGGACCAGCGCTCAGCGGGTTAGGAATCGCCGCGCTCAGTTCCCAGGAAGTGTTGTGCCTCAATGCCTTGACCTATGTCATATCGGCCGCGTGCTTCCTGCCTGTTCGCTTTTCCCCGCCCGTCTTGAGCCGTGTTTCGCATTCACCGATCTCCTCCACTTGGCGCGACGTCGTCGACGGCTTTCGGTATGTGCTCAAGGGCCGCCGGATTATCATCTTTTTGACGGTCACGGCCTCGCTGTATACCTTTGCGACGAGCGCCTTTACCACGCTGTTTCCGGTGTTCGCTCGAAAGCTCTTGGACCTCGGGCCAGTTGAAGTGGGATATTTATGGTCCATGCTCGGCGTCGGGCTGCTCAGCGTGTCGGTGGCCCTGACGATCGTGAGCGCCTGGAGCATTAAAGGCCGGATCAAGGTCATCGCCTTTGCCAGCGCGATGAGTGGCCTCGTGCTCTTCGCCCTCGTGCCCACGAATCAGCCATCGTCGGCCGCGGTCCTGCTGATGCTCTTGGGCGCCGGTCTCGGGGTGCTCACGCCCGTGGCCTGGGGCGTGCTTCAGGAAGTGGCGCCCGGCCATATGCTTGGCCGCGTACTGGCGTTTTATACATTGGGTGCAATGGGAGCGGCGATGGGCGGCATCACCCTTTTCGGCTGGATCACGGGGCAATTCGGCGTCCCAACGGCCATCGTGACGATCGGGCTCGTCATGAGCGGAACCGGCTTGTCCGCCTGGGGGTTTCTCGACACTCTCTCCGATAGGCCGCCGAGGCGGGAGCCGCCCCTCGTCCGAGAGCAGACTTGAGAGAATCCCTAGGGAAGACCCGAGTCATGTCCCCCCTGCGATGTATGCTACTACTCATCGACCGCAGGTCCCAACAACGGGGAGTCTCCCTAGTCTTGATTCACGCAGTTTTCGTCTTATTTCGACATCGTCTGTCCTTCACGGAAGTCGCCTTATAACTCTGAGGTTTTCGTCGAAGCATTACCGGCGATCGAGCGTGCGGAAATAGCCGACTCCGCTATATCATCTGGCAAGCTCTGTGCATGAATTTGTTGCGTCATTGACAGGCTCGCCGCAGAACACGA
Source organism: Nitrospira sp. (assembly GCA_035495295.1). Lineage (GTDB taxonomy): Bacteria > Nitrospirota > Nitrospiria > Nitrospirales > Nitrospiraceae > Nitrospira_C. Next base: position 174,675 of record DATJGE010000073.1, read on the forward strand.
CCGGATTCCGCCCGCAAAGGGACATGTGCCATGACCATTTCACACGCTGAACACGCTGACCAGCCGCAGAGGGCGACGACGGTCACCACGTCTCGTCTGCCGGGATGGCAATTGCTGAAGGACAGAGATTTTAGCCTACTCTTTTGGGGCCAGATGACGTCCCAGATCGGCGACAGCTTGAATCGAGTGGCCTTGCTGTGGTTCGTCTATCAACTGACGGGCTCGGCAATGAAGATGGTCGTCATCGGGTTGTTGCAAACTATTCCACCGCTGGTTTTAAGCCCATTGATCGGCGTCTACCTCGACCGAGCCGACAAAAAAATAGTCATGGTATGGGTGGACGTCTTGCGCAGTGTGCTAGTCCTCCTGATTCCATTGCTGTATGCGTTCGATCAGCTCACGCTGGAACGCCTGTATGCCGCTGTATTTGTGCTCGCCGTGGTCTCGACGATCTTCGGTCCGGCGCTCTCGGCTTCTGTGCCTCAGCTCGTGACCAGGGATCAGCTGACGGCCGCCAACGCGTTGCTGCAGACGACTACGAACACCGGGCTTTTAATCGGTCCCCTCATTAGCGGCGTCGGCATCGCATTGATCGGCTCGCAGAATGTGCTCTATGTCGATGCGGTGACGTTCTTTGTCTCCGCCTTATGTTTGATCGCCATGCGCATGCGGCCGGTGGACACCCACGGACGCGCGAAGCCGCCCGCGACCTGGACGCAGGAACTGCTCGCCGGAATCCGCTTTGTCTACCTTGAGCAAACGGTGCTTGTCCTGATGGTCGCTGCCGCCCTCTATAGTCTTGCAGCAAGCGCCTTTGCCTTCATGCTGCCGGTGTTCGCAGAACAGAACTTGAGCGCCGGAGCGTTGGAGGTGGGGGCGCTATGGTCCGCCCTGGGGGCAGGTATGTTGGCCACCTCGACGTGGTTGGCGTCGCTGGCGCAGGGAGACTTGCACGGGAGGTTCACGCTGATTTTCCGGTCGATGGCTGTCGGGGGATTGGCGATGTGCGGCCTTAGCATGCTGACTGCGCCCCTCGTGGCGGGCGCCTTGATACTGATCATCGGCGGCAGCACCGCGTTGTTCATGCCAATCGTGTGGGGTGTCTTGCAAGAAGTCACACCGGCACCGCTCCTTGGCCGTGTGTTCACCACCTTCAGCACGGGCTCCATGGCATCGGCGATGGCCGGAATGGCGGGGTTCGGTTGGGCGGCCGATACCATGGGACCGCACGTGAGCTTACTCGGCATCGGACTCGTGCTGCTGTGCACCGCCTGTCTCGCCGCATTATCCTGCCGCCGATTCCGCCGCATGCCGGCCCCGGTTACCGCCGAGAAGCTGGCGGCGTAAATCCCGAGGCAACAGACGCTGGACTAGGCCGCGCGCAGATGCGGCGCATCGGACGTCACCCGTTTTTCGACGACGCGCCAGTTGATGTTCGCAAAAAATGCAGTGATGTATTGGGCGCGCTCGGACGGCGGATAATCGAGCAAGAACGCATGCTCCCAGACGTCCAAGACGAGCACCGGCTGAAAACCGGCGACGTTGCCGTGCTCGTGCAGCGTAATCCAGTGATTGCTGAGCCGGCCAGTGGCCGGATCTTGAAAGCAGATCGCCCACCCGACGCCGCGCATTTTTCCGACGCTCACGAAGTCAGTCTTCCACCGCTCATAGCTTCCGAAGGAGGTCTCGGCGTGCCGAAGGAACGCCGACGTGCTGTCAGGCTTCAACGACGCCTTCGGCGTGAGGTTCTCGAAGTAGTACTCGTGCAGCACCATGCCGTTGAACTCGAACCCCAATCGTCTCGTGAGCTCCGAGTAAGCCGGGAACTCTTCCTGGTCGACGTTCCCATCTTTCAGGTATTCCGCGATCCGCCCTTGCAGAGCATTCGTCGCCTTGACATATCCTTCGTACAGTGACAAGTGCGTATCGATCGTTTTATCGGAGATTCCCTCGAGGCCGTGCAGATTGAAGGATTTGGTCTTATAGGGCTGATCGGGCAGCATAACGCCTCCTCGTCAAATGGTTATGTCCGGCCGGTCCTCCATGGTCATGCCTTCCTGAGTCGGCGATTCCACGTTCAAAATCTTCACGTCGATGATGAGATGCTTTCCCGCCAAAGGGTGATTGAAGTCGATCGAGGCCACCGGACCTGAGAGTTCCGTCACGACAAACGGCACGCCTTCTTCCGTGGTGAAAATTGTGCCCGGCTGGGTGCCCGGGGGCAGACTCTCGGTGCTGATGACGCCCTTTTTGGTTTCGTCATACGGGCCGAATGCGTCGTCGGAGGGGAGGTCGACCCGTTTCTCGTCCCCTTTCTTCATGCCGGTGAGCGCCTTTTCGAGATTGGGCAATAGCTCGTGATGGCCCGGCGTGAACTGACTGATGTTCTTGGGAATGACGAGTTGTGATTCCGGCACCGTAATGGTGAATTCCATCAGGACCACGGCTCCTTCTTGGACGACCGGACTCCCCTCGGCCCAGACCAAGAGCATCAACGGCGGGGCTAGGACTCCCACGAGCGTGGCAGCCGCAAACCACATTTTTGATCGAGGCATGATGAGCTCCTTCCGAGCTAGTGGAGAATTAGTCCCTGGCTCAATGCGGAGCAATCCGACCGCTATCAGCCGCATTGCTGTCGTACTGATCCCCGCGGTCCTGGCGAGGCGTCCCCTGAGCCATTTGCCGGGAGGCATGATCCTGTCGCCACTGGCCATATTGCTCTGGACGAAGCACATCCCTGGCCTCGCGAAGGGCTTTGATACCAACCATCCGAAGTCGGCTGTGTTCTTGATCGGCCTTCTGGACGGCATTTTCAATGGAAAACAATGAGCTGCGGCTGTCGTGAATCAGCTTCAGTGCCTCCATCTCGCTGCGTTTGTATGCCGTTTCACGGTCCCGTTTCGTCCGCTCGTATTGATCGGCAATCGTCTTGATCTTCTCCATTTGCTCCTGCGACAGTTTCAAGTCCGGGCCTTGCCGGAGCATTGCCTGTAGGCTGTTGCTGACGTACTCATGATCCGGGCGGTCCGGTGTCTGGGCGGCCATTTCCATCAAACGTTCGAGTTGACTCTCGGACGGAGGTTCGGCCGCGAATGAGGGGATAGCGCAGGCCAGCAGGCTTGTCAGCACGATAAGTGAACGATGCAGTCGGGGCATAGACTCCTCCTTCACGTTCGTCAATCCTTGTAGTAGACGAGCAAGGGATATGCCGTCGCAGGCCGGAGGTACGCGGTGGGAGGTTGAAGCGGAGGCATGGGCAGCGCCTTGGCAAGCTGTCCGAGTGGGGACAGCTTGTCTCACGGCATGGACGCTTATGCCTCTAGAGGCTCGGCCTGCGTCAAGACGGCAATCACGCAGCCTTGCGCGTGCTTTTTTCCGCCGAGGCAGGCCGCTCCGACTGACTTCGGGGCTTCGGAGGCTCTACGTCATAACTTTCATTACGCGCGGCGAAATCTTCCGAAGACGCGGGATGTAGCTCCCAGCGCTGCTCGTCGCGCCGCTCGACCTTGCCGGTCATATCCAACGGCTCCGCGTCCTCATAATCCACTCCCACGGCTCGGCCGATTTCATCGACCAAATCCTGATCCGGGGTGGGATTCGAACCGCCGACGGTTTCTTCGCCGCCAGCCGCCTGATCCCATGCGGCATCAATATCGCCGCCCGTGAGCTCAGCGTCGGGAGGCACGGCCGTGTCCTGCCGTGCTTGCTCGTACCATTCCATCGTAGTCTGGTTTTCGTCGTCGATGCCCTCGATGCCTTCCGCTTCCATTGCGGGAGATTCCTCATAGTCCCGGATGAGATCGTTGGCGTCGGTTTCTTGTTTCTCGGGCTTCTGGTTGTCAGACATGGTCACCTCCTCTTCACTGGCGCTCTCGGTCAGAAGAACGCCACCCGATAACGCACAGCCCCGTACAACCGCCAAAACACGGCGTACGGCGGTATGATCAGCGACGTCACGGCCATTTCGATGACATGAGCCGGAGAGTGCGTCGCGCCTCGGAGCCGACGCAGGCAAAACGTCGCCGCCATGACGATCCAGCCGGTCCATAACGTGACGGACGCGGCCGCGGCTCCGTTGACGGCGGCCACTGCTCCCGAAAGCATCAGTCCGACCGTGAAATAGTAGTCCCAGGGCGGCTCATGCGGATTGAAGCGGCCGTAGAACTGCGGGTGTTTCTTGTACAGCAATGCATTGAATCGATTTTGACGCTGGAGAGCAATGCTGATCCCCCAACGCGCCGGCCGGACAGGATGCGTCACCAGCGCCTCCGGTTGATGGATGATCTTGACACCGCGGGCCAGCGCGCCGAATTGCAGATCACTATCCTCGCGCCACGCCTCGGTGAAGCGCTCGTCGAAGCCTCCGACCGATTCCAATATCGTCCGGCGATAGAAGCAATTGGCCGTCGCGCAGGGAGCGCGTTCGAGTCCTGCAACATTGCGCTCCCAATCCGTGGGCCGTTCGCGTACCGGAACGACAATCCGTCCCCAAACCGCGCCAACCAGTGGTTGGGACAGCGCCTGAAGACCCGCGAACAGCCATTCCGCGTCGGGGATGCAGTCATCGTCGGTAAAGGCAATCAATGGTGCCCGCGCTGCGCGCCATCCAACGTTTCGCGCGGCGGCGGGACCATGCGTCCCGATCGCCGTCAGATACCGCACCGAGAAGGATGGACAGCGGCGACCCCATTCGTCCACCACCGCCTTCGTGGCTTGATGCGGCCCATCATCGACGACGACAACCTCGTACGCGGACAACGGTACGCTCTGATTGAACAGGGCACCGAGACAGCGATCAAGCAACTGCGGCCGGTTCAAGGTCGCCACCACCACTGAAACCTCGGGAAGATGTGAGAACTGATGGGTGAAGGCCGAAGTGTCGTCAGCAATCCGCGATGTGGGAAAACGGACTTCAATATCTTTCATACGTTCACTCATCATTGCTCACTATTTCTCGACAAGAAACGATCCGATCACCAGGGCGTCCAGTGGAGACGCGAAGAAGGCGGAGACCGCATCACGTGGCGTGCAGACGATCGGCTCCCCTCGTACATTGAAGGACGTGTTGACCAGCACGGGAACGCCGGTCCGCCGCTTAAACGCCCGCAGCAGGTCGTAATAGAGTGGATGCTGTGCGCGATTAATTGTCTGGACGCGTGCCGTGCCATCTACATGGCGTACGGCCGGAATACGACCTGCCTTCTCGCTCCGCACATCGAACACGAACAGCATGAACGGCGACACTTGCGCGTCGACGAACCATTCGCCGGCGTCCTCTTCAAGGACGACAGGAGCCACCGGGCGAAAGTCCTCGCGGTCCTTGATGTCGTTGAGGCGGTCCTGCATGGAGGCGTTGATCGGCGAGGCCAAAATCGACCGGGCGCCGAGCGCTCTCGGACCAAATTCCATCGCGCCCTGGAACCAACCAATGATGCGATCGCGTTCCAACAGCGCGGCCGTCTCTTCGGCGACGTCCATCAGCCGTCGGTATGACAACTTGGCGCGCCGCAGCAGCGCTTCGATCTCGCCGTCGCCGTAGGCCGGTCCCCAGAAGACATGCTCCATCGTCGAAGAGCGGATACCGGACGCCGGTGACAGCTGAGCGTCGATCCAGAGCGCGGCGCCCAGGGCAGTGCCGGCATCACCGGCCGCCGGCTGCACCCACACATCGTTGAATGGCCCCTGCGACCGCACGCGCGCGTTGAGCACACAATTCAACGCGACGCCGCCCGCCAGACACAAGGCCCGTTGTCTCGTGGACTCATGGAGCCAATTTACAAGCTCGATGGTGGTTTCCTCGAGCACTTGCTGAACGGACCTGGCGAGATTGTAATGCCGTTGCTCGAGTGGTCCTCCCCGAACGCGGGGCGGCCCGAACCAGTCGGCGAGCTTCAGCGGAGCAATCACGTAGCGGCCTTCGGACTCAACACGAACCAACTTTCTCAGGTGGTCGACGTACTCGGGTTTTCCGAAGGAGGCCAAGGCCATCACCTTGTATTCATCGCTCGAATGCAGATAGCCAAGATAGCTCGTGATTTGCTCATACAGGAGACCGAGTGAATGCGGCATAGTGACCGCACCGTGTTCAAGGAGCTGCTGGCCGCGGCCGACGTAATAGCTCGTCGTTGCGCGTTCGCCCCGGCCGTCGAGCGTCATGACGGCGGCCTCCTGATAGGGCGATGCATGAAACGCGCTGGCCGCATGTGCCAGATGATGCGGCACATAATGCCAGTGCTCCGGACCCGCGTCGGCGAGGCCATGACAATATTCCTGAAGATGATGGGGCACGCCGCTGGCGAGATGGCGAGGTGCATTCACAATGGCTGAGAGAGACAGAGGATCCCAAGGCGATTCCCATTCGGATGTCTCCAGGCCGCGACTATGTAGCGGAATTGGAATCTGCGCGTCGTCGACCCGGTCGGACAGCAACAGGTAGGGATCGAAGGAATAGGCCACGTGATCGACGTTCGTTAATTTGATGCCGGCCTGTCGGACGCAGAAGTCGATGGCATGGAACGGTAACTCATACGTGCTGAACGGAATCGGGCGCTTCCCGTGCTTGATGCGCGTAAAACGCTCTTCCTCCGCGGCCGCAACAAGCTTTCCATCCCGTACCAAACAGGCGGCAGGATCGTGAAACGCGGCGTTAATACCCAACGTATACATGGCTGAAATGAGCGTTATTAAATTCAGAATTCGCGATGAGACAGTTCGAAGACACCTTCTGGGCGATGTGGCCACAGGAGGACCGTCCTCGAAGATGCCCTCGGTACCTTCAACATGGTCGGCTAGGAATTACCCGTTTGTGCATTTCCGGGTTCTCGATGCGTTCATTCGCTTCGGCGATTTCCTTCAGGAGACGGCCAGTTTCGACATCACCACCATCTCGCTTTTGCCCGTGCGCCCGACGCGGCTTGGGCGCTCTTGGACGACGTGCGGACGGTCGTGTGGGCTTCTTCATTGCAGGCCTCCGCGCAAGATTCCCATGACAGCGAGTTCAGGCCAGAGTAATTCCGAACGCTCAAGCGGGGCACTGGCACATTCTCTAGTCACGCTTGGTGGATCCCGCAAGCCGGCGCGGGCTTATGCCACAGCCCGCTGGGGAGGAGTGTGGAACATATACGTGCCGCCGTGATTGAGGTAGTGCACCCGATCCTGCCAGCCCGCCGCGACCACTTCTTGCTCAAAGTCCGACAAGGGCGAGGCTCGTTCCTCCCAAATGCACGAGCGCCAAATCGATGTCGCTGTGGCGCCGCGGAATTTCGCTGAAGCCGTCGAACAGAAGGGCATCGCCCGTAATGTAGATGTGAAACGGCGCAGCGCCGGCCGGCTCGAATTCAAGCATGCTGCCCATGACTTCGGGCATGAGGAGATCGGACAGCGGCGGCCCATGGCGGCCGGGAACCGACGTGACGCGCAGCCGCATGTCGCCCTTTTCCACAGAGACGAACGACCACGTATCGATCGGCTTCGGATAGCGAAACCCCCGTTGTTCGAGCGCTCTTGCCGCCTCTCGGTTGGTGATGATAGGAATCGGTTATGCGGCGCGCCGGATGATGTCCTCTAATCGATCGTCGTCTACCAGCCGCTCGTCATTCAGAAAAAACGTCGGCGTCCCCGTCACGCCGCTTCGTCTTCCGGACTTGACATCGTGGAGCACGCGCGAGGCATAGACCCGCCCATGGAGATCTTCTTTGAACGTCCTTATGTCCAGCCCGGCTCCCTCGGCATAACGATACAGATCGGCGATGTCCAAATTATCCTGATGCTCGAACAACAGGTCGTGCATGGCCCAAAAACGACCCTGACGAGCCGCTGCCTCCGAGGCTTCGGCCGCCTGCTGCGCGAGCGGATGCTTATCAACCAGCGGAAAATGTCTGAACACGAAGCGCAGCTGCTCCTGAAAGCGCTGCCGGAGCCGTTTGATCGTGGCGAAGGCTCGACCACAATACGGACACTCAAAATCGCAGTAGGCAATTACGGTGGCAGGTGCCGAATCAGGTCCGAGCACATGATCGTCCGGCCGAAGCGGTTCTACGGTGACTGGCCTGTTCATGAGACTCGATTGGGCAGACTCAGGCTTGGTCGTTCGCGGTTGACGCGAGCGCCTGGGCGATTCGTTGATCGCCGGGGAACTTTGCATCCTGAGACGATCCGGCAAGATCGGTCCCCCGGACCCGCATGCCATGGTGATAGACGAGGTGGCCGCCATACCAGGCAGAGACGGTCAATCCAGCGATCGTCATGAATGACAGCACCATCGGCAGAGTGCCGGGCGAACGCCGTTTTCTCCGCATCAACAGATTCAAGCCGGTCAGGGCCAAGAGTCCTACATTCATCACCCCATGGAGACGACCCACCTGCTTCGCCTTGTTGTCTGCTGGAATGGTTCCGTAATCGGCGGCCCCCGCCACCCCCGCGGCCAGCCCACCGAAAAAGCCGCCCATCAACGTGTAATATGCGGCATCGGCATACGACTGGTTACGCGTTGCGGCATGCATGGCATCGAGCAGCAGGCTGAAGGGCACAAGCCCAGCAGGCATCACGATCAGTTGAGGATGCAAGGGATGTCCCATGAACGTAACTTGCGGCATGAGCGATTTTCCTCCGGTTTCCCTTGCGACCCTCAAGATCACAGACCCGACTACATACCGGGCGTGACCGCCTTCCCGGCTTCCATCGACTCTTTGAATCGCTGCAAATCCTGGGCAATCTTGAGGTCCGGGTCCTCCCCAACGAGTTTGGCGACGGCCGCCCCGAGGCGACCTGCAATTGGCGCATACTGCATCGTGACCGTGACCTTTGTGCGCCGTCCATCCCCGCCTATCGGTTCGAATTCCACCGATCCTGCATGATCGACGTCGGCGTCGTTCAACGAACGCCACCCGATCCGTTCGTTTTCCACGTCATTGATGATTTCCGCATCCCATTCGATCGTCGGCAACCCCGCCATTGTCTTGACGACCCAGTGGGAGAAGCGGTCTGTAACCACCTCGACCGACTGCAAGTGGCTCATGATCCTTGGCAGATTGTCGAGCGTTCGCCAAAACTTATAGAGTTCGTTCGGCGGCCGGTTGATCTCGATGCTTCTTCGGATTTTCGTGGACTGCTCCGTCGACACTTTGCGCCGTCCGAGACGGTTCGTGTCTTGGACCCCGCGCATGTCGATTCCCATGGCGCCCAACGCCGGGCAATAACCGCTGGCCGCTCGGTACAGCAACCCAATGCCGGCGAACGCCAGTGCTCCGCCCGCCAGAGAGCGGCGGCGCCACCCTTCGAGCATCAGCCCGGTTCCGGCGATGGCGGACAGCAGCCGCTGTCCCTCACCAATATTTTCGGAGCCGCCTGCCCGCTCCTCTTGCCAATCCATATCCTGGGTGTTGGTGCGATACCGATACCGTTTTCCGGCTTTCCGTCCCATGGCACCTCCTCTTGTCGTCCTTGGCCTTGGTTTTCGCAACTTCCTGACCCGAGAAATCATCATCTCGAAGATTGCAAGACGCAGACCTTTGGCAGGAACGGCACGGCGAGATAGGGACAAGCAATCACGCGATTGCGTGAATGGGCACGGCGGCCCCAATGCAATTTCTTTGAACAGAGTGTCTTGACGCGGACAGCTTATCCGGGATGAGACCTTGTCACGTTGGCGTCAGATCCGGGGCGGGCTTAGGATGTTCCCCAGGCTCAGAGAGCACCATTGGCGTTTAGCATACAGGCATGGCGGTGTGCCGCCGTTTGTTATCTTGCCTTGCGGACGTCAATCACAGCAGAACGAGAGACAGACGCCGCGGCCAACCCAGGCTACACAACTGCAAAGGCCAAGTTCATGATGCACGCCAACGGAGCGAAGGCAGCGGCGTTCTTCTTTTGTCCGATTCTCGCGGGCTGCTCATTACTCCAAGAAACGCAGCCCAGTGTCACATTGTCGGACGCCAACGTCATGAGCGTTTTGCAAACCCTCGGTGAAGCCGAGATCGACGCGGCGGAGCTCGCACAGCAAAAAGCGACTGCCCCTGAGGTGCACGCGTTTGCCGACAGGGTGTTGAACGAACATCGCGGATTCGCTCAAGCCAACGGACGTCTCGCCGAACAACTCTCCCTCGAACCGCAACCGTCCGTACTGACGTCGCAACTGCGACTGGCGCAGGAAGAGCAGATGCGCCACCTGCGGGAAACGACGGGCCCCGCATTTGATCGTGCGTACATCGACCATGAGATCCGTCAACACGTCCGCGCGTTTCTTTTTATCGAAGCCGCGGCGGATTCCGAAGGCACTCCTCAACTCCAACAAGAGTTGATTCGCGCCGGACCGGACCTCCTCAGTCATATCTCGGCGGCGAGGGCGCTCCAACGCCGTCTCGGCACCGAGCCTCTCCATGCCGTCGCCTCACGTTAGGCCGCGCGTCGGTACCGTTCTCTGATCTCCATCGCCTCCATCCGCTGGCCGAATCCAAAATAGGCGGCCGCGGCGGCCGTGCCTGCATGCAGCCACACGTCATGCCCGAACAAGGGGACCAGTCCGAACGTCGTCTTCAACAGCGGAACCAGACCCATAACGGCCAGCCCTCCATAGACGATCGTCAAGCCGCGCGCGTATCGACGGGCGTCCGCCATCGATCGCGAAGCGCTCCATGCGCCGACGCCGATGGCGAGATGCACGAGGTTGTGAATCCAATTCACCGGGAACAGGCCCAACAGCAGGCCGTATCCGCCGTCAATGCTCAAATGCGGGGCGGCCGGTAGAGCCGGCGATTTCGCCGCGGGAATGAAACCCAGGATCCCGACCGCTACAAAAACAATACCGATGATCCGAGTAAATTCGCGGCTGGTCATCGAGTCCTCCTTTCCCGTGGCCGTGGCTAGTCCGTCCCGGCCTCTTGCATGCAGATTTGCTCCATCCACGTGCGAAGCGCCGCAAGGTGTCGATCCTCTTCCTCGAGCGCCGTCTGAAATCGACCGGCCATGTCGTCCTGCCCCATCTCGCGGGCCAGCTTGATCAGCAGCTGCCAGCCGTCGTTGTCGGCCAGCTCCGCCACATGGATGGCATGCAGACTCTGCGCGACGGTCATGCGCGGATCGGCGATGATCTGCATGAGACCGATCGACGCCATGGCGTTCGTATCCGCCATTGGCGTCACGCACGTGGGGTCGGCGCCTAATTGCCGGAGCGCATCCCAGCACAGGCCGATGTGGGCCGCCTCCTCGGCTCGGAATTGTTCGAGCTGGTCGACCGAGAGCATCGTGGCCTCGTCCTTTCTCGACATAAATTTGGCAAGCAACCCGTCATAGAGACGCGTGCCGGTTCTCTCGAAGGCCAGACGACCGCCGAGCTTGTCGATCAGCACCTCCGCATGACGGCCCATCAATTTCTGCATGCCGGACTTGGCCGCCCCTTTCAACGTGCCCGGCAAGGGAATCGTGCCGATCGGATCGGCCACCTCCAAGTAAGGAGTCCGCAATTGCATCAGCGTGCGCGCATTCCCCTCGGAGGTCGGAGGAAATTCCTGAACGGCCTTCGTCATCTCTTCAGCGCCTTGCGGCGACTGGTCGATCCCGCTGCGGTTCATGCCCATGGACTGCGGAGATTTCATATTGCCTCCTTCGCTGCGTTTGCGGCATGGCACGCCGCCAGTATGTTCCCTCGTGTCGTTCGTAGGCGGAAACTCGCGGCACTACGCGGCCTCCCTCAGGCCTTTGGCCCCGACCAGCTCCCCGCCGGGATTCCACCGCCAACCGGCCGCCACGGTCTCCGTGGGCGATCCGTCTGCATTCATTTGCCGTCGATAGTTCACCGACCGTTCAGGCTCCTGGTCCTTGTTCACGAACTGCGTGCCGTTCGCCCGGAGGTCCGATTCGTCCCGCAAGACTTGCCTGACGTATTCCCGGTGACTCTTATAGGCGATGGGATCGGGCAGCGTTTCGGGCAGATACTCCGCCGGATCACGTCGTTCGACGTGTTTGCAGACGTCGATGGCAAATTGCAGGTGGCCCAGCTCGTAGTCCAGGAACCGTTCCCAGATCGCTTTGACATGCGGATCGCCTTCCTGCTCGACACAGCTGTAATAGTTGTACACTTCGTTCGCTTCGTGCAGGAGCCACTTCTCGATCCAGCTCTCGGTCGGATCAATGATCGATTCATACTGGGTGACGTGCTGCTCCTCAATCGAGGCGATTTCCGCGTAGAGTTGCCGGGCCAGCGGATCGGAAAACCAAGGTCCGTAGTGCATGTAGTAATCATGCGTCTGATGCTCGCCGGCCATGATCGTATAGGCGTGCAGCTTTGTGAGCGGAGCCGCCGTTCTCCTGTCATAATGTTCGCGCAAGTCGTCCAGCGGGTCGCGGTGCTCTTCGGCCGTCGGGCGGCCGGGCACGATGTCCGTGTAGCCTTGAGTGATTGTATTGGCATCGATGCCTTGCAGCCGGTCGAGCAGCGCGGCGTACCGGTACAAGTGGTCGAAATCCTCGAGGAGGCCGTAACGGAGTACCTGCGCAATATAAGGATGAGGCTCAGCTTTGGCGAGCGCGGCCGTCACTTCGATCGCGACCTGCTCGTAGCCGATCGTCGTCTCAAGCGGCGATTGATCGGCGGGCAGGAGCCAGTTGACGATCGTCTGCTGATGTTGTTCCTTGCGTCGTACTCGGGCAAGGTAGCCTTGAAGCTCTTTATTCATCCGTGCGCAAGCATGGCTGAACCGGAGGCTTTCCGACTCGATGCCATTCATCAAAATGATGCGCACACGGGTGAAAGCATCCACGTTCATTTTGCTGATCGGCTTCTGCACCAGATCCTTCCACGTGAAATGCTGCCGGTCGACCGGCGTACCCTTATCGTTTAACAAGTTGATCGCCATGGGAACTCCTTCGCTACAAAATGTGAACCGGTGAAAAACACGACGCCCTTGCCGCCGCCCTCGATCCCGGCCGCAGACACATAGGCGATTCAAACCGTCGTATGCCGTGAGAAAAATTCAGACAGCGATGAGCCGTGTCATGGCTCACCGCGCTGCGAAACGGCCGCGCCTGAAAAACAATAGGCGGCCGATGTTCCACGTTTTGGGCTTCCGGCCATTTTAGCGGCTTCGGGTCCGTGGTCAGCCTGGTAGCGTCCCTCGTTGAGAAACAAATTCTTCCAGGGTTCGCCGGTGATCCGTATGGAATCGCAGGGACCGAGATGTCCGGTCGCATTGACCAGAAGAGAAAGGCCAATGCGACCAGAGTGATTAACGGGCAGGTATCACATCAGGAGTGGCAACTTCGAGCACATAGCCCTGCTCGTCCATCAGCAGGACGACATCCTGGCCGGGCTTCAAGCGATCGAGCTTTTCCAGAGGCGGACGAAACGGCACTTCGCGTTCCTTCCCCTGCTCGGCGATCTTCAACGTATCCTGCCCGCCTTTTCCCTTAAACGTGGCGCGAACCTGTTCATGAGCGCCTTTGATCCTGGCTTTATTGTTGTGTCCAGATTCGTGCACCGCCTCCCTACTCGCAAGCTGTGCATCGACAAGCTTTCCGCTCTCGTCCGCCAGGAAGAACGCGTCGACGCCGACGGGAATCGCCGTGAGTTTGCCCTTTGCGCGGTCGGTGACCATGAAGGTCTTCGTGCCATCGCGTGTTTCGATCACCGCTTTGTCGAGGCCCACAGTCAGTGGTGTCGTCAATTTCCCACGAACCACCTGATGATCCGACCGCTCATTCGGATGGTGATAGTCCACGACCGCATTATGGTCGTTCAAGGTGACGATGATCGGTTGACCCACTTCAAAGGTCTGACCCTTCACTCTGGCGGGACGAACCGGGACGTAGAGAGATTTGACGTTCCCAATATCGATCTCCATTTGATTGCCGCGTATCGCCACGATTCTCCCGGTGACAAGGCGATCTCCAGGTAGGTTTGAGTCAGTGGCTTCGCTGACGACCTGGTCTTTGTGTTCCACTGCTCCGACGGTTGGTCTTTGCTCCTGTGAGGCACTGCTGCCTCCTATGACGACACTGGGTATGCCGTGCCATAACCACCACCCACCTAACACCATGACTATCCACAACGCGCGCATTTGCACACCCCCTTGTTGGTTGACGAATGCTCGTCAATCATGAAGCGAGCAAGTGTCGGACCATAAGGGACGAGCGTGAAACAGCGCAAAGTCGAGCAGCCTGCAGCCGTCGAGGCTCCGTGAATCACTGGGCAATACCCCGGCGATTTAGACAAGCTGTCTTGCGCTGGACAGGATGCGCAGGCACATTGCGACCCGTCGCGGCTGCCTTCCCTCTGTTGTCGACGGTCACTGCTTGGCGCGATGCAAATCAATAACCGCGCCCGCTTCGTTCAACTCCGCCGTTACGAGCGCCCCTTCTTCGATGCCCCCGGTTTTGATGTCTTGACGCACGAGCGGGTACGTCTTGTCGCCGTCCGGTGTTTGCAATTTGATTTCAGGCTTCATCTTCCCGACGTAGACGAGCTTGCCGGTCACGAAGCTGTGCGCCCCTTCGGCGCCTTTGAGGTGAACATCGATTACGTTATTATTTTCGTTGAGGATGAGCGTCACTTCTTCGCCCACCTTCGGCACGGCGTGGCCATGCCGGTGGGAAGCTTTTTCCGTCACCGGCATGGTGGCGCCGTCCGACGTTTTCACGGTCAACACTCCGGACTTCTCCGCAATGACGACGCCGTTGATCGTCCGGTGATGCGCCCCGGTCTTGGCCCCGTCATGGGCGTTGTCCGCGAAAACCGTCCCAGCGAGAAACAACGCCGACGCGGCGGCGGCAATCATGGCTGCTGATTTCATATCACCCTCCCGTTGGTTTGAGCCGTCCTCAATTCGATGCTTCGATGCTGATGAACGCCTGCCACAAGCGCTCATACGCCGTGTGAGTCCTGCTACGGTGTCATGACGATCTTGATACAGCCGTCCTGCTTTCCTGAGAAGGTTGAAAAGCCGTACGGCGCGTCGGCCAGCTTCAAACGGTGCGTCACGACGAAACTCGGATCGATGTCGCCGTTCTTGATCCGCTGAAGGAGAGGACGGAGATACCTCTGGGTGTGCGTTTGTCCCGTTCTAATGGTAAGGGCTTTGTTCATGACGGCGCCCATCGGCATTTTATCGATCAGCCCGCCATAGACGCCGGGAATAGAAATGGTTCCTCCGTTCCGACAAGCCATGATCGCTTCGCGAAGGACGATCGGACGGTCGGACTCCATCATCATCGCTTGTTTCACGCGGTCGTAATAATACAGCGGGCCAGGCATATGCGCCTCGAGTCCGACGGCATCCATGCACGAATCTGGCCCCCGCCCGCCGGTCTTTTGCATCAACACGTCATAGACGTCGACCTCTTCGTAATTGATCGTCTCCGCTCCTCCATCTCGCGCCATGCGTAATCGCTCCGGCACGCGGTCGATGGCCACCACCCGTTCCGCCCCAAGTAAAAAGGCGCTCCGGATTGCAAACTGCCCCACCGGGCCGCACCCCCAGATCGCCACCGTGTCACCCTGCTGAATATTGCAGTGTTCCGCAGCCATGTATCCGGTCGGAAAGATATCGGACAGGAACAACACCTGCTCGTCGGACAAGCCGTTCTCGATCTTCACCGTGCCGACATCGGCAAAAGGCACCCGGACATACTCAGCCTGGCCGCCGGCGAACCCGCCGGTTAAATGGGAGTACCCGAAAATGCCCGCCGGCGAATGCCCGAAGAACTGCTCGGCCATCCATGCATTCGGATTCGAATTCTCGCAGAGCGAATACAATTCCCTCTGGCAGAAAAAGCAATTGCCGCAGGCAATGGGAAACGCCACGACGACACGGTCGCCGACACGGATCTTTTTCACAGCTTTGCCGACGTCGACAATCTCGCCCATGAATTCGTGTCCAAGAATGTCCCCCCGTTCCATCGTAGGCACAAAGCCGTTATAGAGGTGCAAATCCGAGCCGCAAATCGCCGTCGAAGTGATTTTGACGATCGCGTCGCCTTGGTTGAGGATCTTCGGATCGGGGACGTCGACCACCTGGACCTTCTGCTTGCCGTACCAACAATTGGCTTTCATGATTCTCCGAAGTGTCTTGGTTTCAGCTGCGCGTGTCGGGCTTCGGGTTGTGGGATTCGCGTTCCGTTTCACGCTCTCTCGATGAGCTTGAACTCGCGACTCGAAACGACTCGCTTGTTTCACCGCCTGGCGGCGCTGTCATACTTCCGCGAAACGCTTTCAGCACGGCCTGCCGGTTGCCCCTCGGTCGTCAACACTTCCCCGGTTTCCATGACCTGCTTGAAGCGCCTCAAGTCCATTTTGATCGACTGCGGCGGATCCTCGCCGAACCAGGCGGCCACCGCCGAACCCAACGTGCCCGCCGGCGGTGCGTACCGCATCTCCACGGTGATCATCGTGCCGCGGTTGCCGGGGGCCGGCTCGAAGCGCACGACGCCGCTGTGATCGAGAGCCGATCCCTCAATGGAGCGCCACGCGATCAGTTCATTTGGACGATCTTCGGTGATCTCAGCGTCCCACTCGACCGTTGAGCCGGCGGGACCCGACGCCACCCAATGCGAACGACGGTCTCCCCGCACTTCGACGGATCGCAGATGTTTCATCCATCGGGGAAGGTTCGTGACGTCGCGCCAGCTCTCGTACAGATCTTCCCGCGACCGATTGATCGTCAGCGTCACCACGGTCGGGGTCGCACGCTGGCGCGTCCGAACGCCGCGGGTCAATTGCTGCGCGCAAAGCACATCGACGGCCGTCGCCCCGGCGACCGCGGCGACCGTCGTCATCAACCGACCCCGATTGGAGCGCCTGGAGGTGAATGCGGCGCCGAGACAGGTCAAATCGAGCACGTCCCCCGCGACCCGTGCCCAGACCGCAGCAGGGGCGGACGGAGAGAGGAGAATACCGAGACCGCTGGCGATCTCCCGAACGCCCATGGCCCGGATAAAACGATGATGCTCAGACGGCACTCCGATCGTCCTCGCCAAGCGTCTCGGAACGAGCAGCTCAGCCAGGCCAAGGCCGACGCCGAACCAACCTAATCCGGCAGCCAGCCGCGTTTCCTGAGTCACCGACGCATTTTCCGACCCGTACTTTCCCTGGTGAAGCCTGCCTTCCTGGCTACGGCGTGCCGGGCGTCGCGGCGCTTTTGCCGGCATGTCAGCGCCTGCCGGACGGCTCGCCGCTCTTCTGCCGGGCCTGTTCAGGCGAGATGTCGCCATGGCCGCCTCCTTTTGCTTCTTCAGACATTGAGATTCCACCCTCGCTCTTCGCCGACGCTTCCTTATGGATCGCCACCGCCCTGCCTTGACCCGTCACCGTTCCGGTAATCACATCGCCCGGCCTGATGTCCCGGTCGCCCGCAGTAGCCGGATCGATCGATATCGTCGTCTGCTTGCCATTGCGGTCTTCGATGACGATCGACTTGATCCCCGCTTGTTTCACTTCGCCGCGAAGCACGCGCATGCCCGTCGCCTGACCGGGATTCACGCTGGGATCGGCGAGACCCGTCTCTTGACGGCTCGACCCTTGAGGAGCGCCTTCCGTGGCGCCGCCCGCTCCACCCTGTGACTTTCCTTGCACACGATAGTTCGGCCCCTGTCCCTGTTGTTTCATGCGCGAGTCTCGTGCGTCCTCGCGCTGCTGCTGCTCCTCCGCCTGATCACGAAGCCTGGGATCGCCCTGGGGAAGAATCGCCTCCTGCGAAAAGGCAGATCCAGCCTGAACCATGAGACCCGTGACCGCGCAGGCGACGAACCAATGTCTGTTCATGTGAGACTCCTTGCTGCAGTGCTGTTTCCGAAGCTAGGTCACGGTCCCTCTCCAGGCGCCGCTTTCCCGCCCGCGAGTCTCGATGTAGCGCTTGAAACGCTCGAGGTCCCCGACAACGCGCTGGCTGACGACGCCCACTGCGTCCCCGACGTTTTCGACAATGCCCTCTGGGTCGTACTCCATCTGCAGCATGATCTTGGACTTTGAATCGGACAGCCGATGAAACGTCACGACGCCGGCATTCATGGCCCCATCACGGCTCCGCCAGGCGATTCGATTGTCAGGGATCTGTTCGGTGATTTCCGCGTCCCATTCCTTCTCTTGGCCTCCAATGTCGGCTTTCCAATGGAGATGCGTATCGTCGATCTGCCTGACCTGTTTCACTCCCTCCATAAAATTTGGGAACTCTTCGAATTGCGTCCACTGGTTGTACGCAGTGGCGACCGGCACGTTGATTTCAATCGATTTTTCGACGACAGACATTCTGTCCTCCTTTCGTCAAATGGCAATGACCGCAGCTGACTCATTCCTCATATTTTTCGACCACATCAGGAGACCGGACCTGGGCTTTGTCCGGATCCTGTCCGACGGCGCGAAGGGCTCGACGTTGACGGAGCAGGTCCCAGGTTTGATCGAGTTCGATTTCCACCGCCCGTAACCGCCCACGCTCTTCCTCGGAGAGCGTCTCTTGGGCCTGCAGCCGATGCTCTTGCGACACCAACTCCTCAATATGTCGAAGCACGGATCCATCCGTCATCGCGTCCGCCATCACACATCTCCTCTCGCGTGCCTTATAAGACGCGTAAAAACGCGGTGAGCGCCTTTTTGTCCTCCTGATCCAGCTTTAGTCCGCCGACCACATTAAAGAACTCGACGACGTCCTCGAGGGTCGGCAGACGTCCGTCATGAAAGTACGGCGGAGAATCTTTAATCCCGCGCAGCACGAAGGTCTTGATGGGGCCGTCCGCTGACGCCCCAAAGCGTTCCAGATGCAGATCGTGCATCTGGTGATCGGTGAACGACGGTGGCAAATGACAGGCCGCGCACTTCGCTTTCCCGAAGAACAGATCCTCACCCTTGCTTTCAAGCGGTGTCGCCTTCGTACGGTCCAAGCGGCCGGTGATGGGATCGAGTTTCGGCGCTGGCGGAAAGTCGATCATGTTCTGCATCTGCGCCATATGCGCGATGGGGACCCGGTCGATGATGTTCATGCCTTTTTTCATGGCTCGAATCGGGTCGCCGTTGAAATAGGCCGTACGCTGCTCAAATTCGGTGAAATCTTCCACAGAGCGGATCGAGCGTTTGGATCCGTGGATTTGCTGATTGAACACGCCTCGCAGGCTGACCGTATCCAAGCGCAAGCGTTCCATTTGCGGTCGGGTATCGGGGTTCAGATGAAATTGCCCCGTCGTGTGAAAGTTCACATGGCAATCGAGGCAACTCACGCCGAGGCTCGGCTTGGCCGATTTGCGGTCATGAGTGGCATTGAATTCCTCTTCGGCAAATTGGGTGACAAGCATGCGCAATCCGTCGAGTTGTGCCGGCGTCACCAGTCCGCGGAAGAGACGGTCAAAGTTGTCGATGCTCAGCACTTCGCCTTGTGAGACGTCGCCGAGTTCCGGGTGCGTGGTGAGGAAGATTGGCGGCGGGAACTCGGGCAGGATGCACTCGGGAAGGTCAAAATCCACGTCGAACCGTTCGAGTCTCGGAAACTCCTTGATCTGGACTTGCGGAAACACCTGCCCGCCGACGGCTTGCTTGACGTGCGGCAGGCGGTCGAACCCAGGTGGAAACGCCCCCTTCTTTTTGATTTCCTCGGGCGAGAGCTGACCGAGCTGCTCCCACGTCATGCCTCCGCTCAGTTTGACGGTAGGACCGACGGGCTGCGGTTTGCCCTTCGTCATCGTGACTCCTTTTTCGGAGCGGCAGTGCAGGTCATAGCGGTCATGCAAGAGCTTGTGCTGGCGCTTCATGACATCCGGCTTTTGAGCGATGTCTTTCTTCATCACCTCTTCGGCCACTTTGAGGGCATCCTGGCCGGGAGGCGCGCCGAAAACGTCGTAGGAGAAGTCGACGCCATCAAACCCTTTTTGCCTCACGTCGTCGATGCCGCCAACCTGTGCCTGCTGTTTCCTGCCTTCGGGCGTTGGCTGGGCAAGACCCGCCCGATCCATGACCAGCGCCCACGACGCGACCGCTATCCCTCCGGTGATGCAGACGACTTGGAGCCATACCCGATGCGTTTTCATGCGTTTCCTCGTTGCCGCGTGACAGTGAGAAGCAGCCCTACTGTCCCGCTGGCGGGTCCATGCCGATGGCGCTGGCGATCTGTTGAGCCCGGCGAAGATGTTTCTTCAAGAGCGGCAGCGCGCCTTCCGCCCAATGCAATACCTGTGGATCTTTAATCGCCTTGGTCTGTCGCTCGAACTCTTTCACGTCCTTACGATGATCTCGAAGCATGTACTCAATATAGGCCCGGTCAAACTCGCTGCCCGAAAGCCGCGAAAACTGCTCCTGCTTGTCCTTGTGATTCATGGTCAAGTCGGTCGGAAGCACGACGCCTTCCTTGGTCGCCAGTTGCCGAAGTTCCGCGCCGGCCTTCCGGTGATCCTCGATCATTTGCGCGCCGAACTGCTTGACCTGCCGATCTCCCGCCCGCTCCGACGCCAACTGTCCCAAGGCGATCTCGGCTTGCTGGCGTTCTGCGGCCCGTTGCAAGAACGACTGTGCCGAGTGTAGGGCGTCCTGTTTCGCGCTTTGCGCCCCACTTGCAGGAATGAAGGCGGCTGCGGCGGCCGCCAATAACCATGTCGTCGCCATGAGCATCCTGATGCCAGCTTTCCTTCACCTTACTTATGAGTCGCCCGCTACTTATTGAGTCGCCCGCTGCCACCGCCTGCC
The DNA here is from genome assembly GCA_035495295.1 of Nitrospira sp. Lineage (GTDB taxonomy): Bacteria > Nitrospirota > Nitrospiria > Nitrospirales > Nitrospiraceae > Nitrospira_C. The sequence goes on from DATJGE010000073.1 coordinate 195,325, forward strand.
GCTCCCCGCTTGATACCAGCGGGGCATCTCGGTCTCTCTTGAGCCGGACCCCGTCCGGCGACGCAGCCATGAAGCCAACGTGAGTCCGGTCGCGGCAAGCGCCGCGCTCGTCAGCAGCGGATGCAACGATGCCTGCGTGTACAGACTCGTCTCCGCCACATGCGCCGCCCGTCCGCCGCGCTCCTTGAGGCCGGTGGTCGGTGCGTACAAACTGTGGTTCGTGCGGTCTTCTTCGGGCCGATCGCTCAACTGCATGTCAAAGAGCATCGTCATGACCTTGTCGGTCAGCCGCGGAGCCACCTGACTTAGCGTCGCCATGACCTTGGCGCTACCGCCCGCATACACGTCCCTCGTCGGATGCTCCGCACAATGGAGAATGGCTTCGGCGACGACTTCGGGCGCGTAGACCGGGAGCGGGAACGTCGGCTCTGTGGCCAGATAGTTCTTGGCGTGTTCGGCGTAGGGTGTATCGATTGAATACGGCTTGATTAACGTGACGGAAATCGGCAAGCCGTCGTGCTCCAGTTCCATGCGCAAGGAATCTGTAAATCCCTTCACGGCGTGTTTGCTGGCGCTGTAAATCCCCTGCAAGGGAACCGCACGGTCCGAAAGGATGCTCCCAATGTTGATCAAGGCCCCGCCCTTCCGGAGATAGGGAACGGCAATGCGGCAACCGATGACAACCCCCCAAAAATTCGTCTCGAACAAGCGCCGCTGATCGTCCAATGAAACATCCATCAACCGGCCATAGACCGTGACGCCCGCGCCGTTGACCCACGTATCGATACGGCCGAACCTCGCGACGGCTTCTTCGGCCACCCGGCGAAGCGCCGATTCATCCGAGACGTCGGCGGCGACATAGGTGGCCATGCCGCCGACCGAATGATCGGCCGCAATCTCGGCGGAGACCTCCTGTAGCGCTCGATGATTACGAGCCGTGAGCACCAGCCGGGCACCGCGCCTTGCGGCCATGCGTGCCGTCACGAGCCCGATGCCGCTCGACGCGCCGGTGATCACGATGACCTGATCTTTGACGGGTTTGAGGCGTGGGATCATGTATGGCCGATGCGCCCGACGCGACGTGCGTCTTCTGCTCACTATGAGCGAGGCATCCGCACCTATCGACTAGCAAATGCCCGAGGAAGTTTTCATCGTGCTAACCGTGGGAGACGATGCCTGTGTGAGATGTACACAACAGATGATCCGTGTGCACCGGTGCTTGCGCCGCCAGGGATTCGCCTAGTCCAGGATGCAATGAGGCCGTGATACCAAATCTCATCGGCCGTAAAGTTCCCTCTCCTCCGCCTTGACCTTTGCTCCCTATGAAGATTCACCGCGCTGCCGTATTCGGGATGCTTCTCCTGGCCGCACTGCTCACGCCATCTAACGGACGCGCGGCGGAGGCCGACACTGCGAAGGATAGCCCGCAGGAAACGACGCCGGCCGCATCCACGGATCAAGCCGCGCTCGCTGAGCTGCGGACGAAACGCGAGAAGGCACAAGCTGAGCTTGACGCGGTCGCTCAGCCGAAGACCATGACGTCTGGGGCGCCGCCGGGGACTCCGCAGGAAGAACTCCTCGAGCGCCGGACGCTGCTTCACCATATTGTGCGCAGGCTGGACGAACAGATCGACGAGTCGCTACGTCTCGAACAAGCGCGCCGGACACGAGCAGACGCCGCATCAGCCGCTTCCACAGAGACCAACGGTCGTGGCGAATCGCCGCCCTATTCGGTCTTCTTTGCCGACCGACTGTGGGATTCGGTTTTTTCCCTGCGCCTTGCCGTTGAAGGCCTGCAATCGCAGCTGAGCTTGATCGATCTCCGTTCCGGCCGCGCGAGAGAATCATTGCAGACCGCAGAAGAACGTCTACGTCAGCTCTCAGAGCGCCTGGAAAGCACGCATGGCGGCCCGGCAGACGATCGGCAGCGATGGCTGCGGGACTTGGAAATGTTGCGCCGGCGGGCGGCCGCTGCACTGCTGCAGGCGACGGATCTGTCAAAGACCCGGATCGGCGAAGAGCTGTCCGACGCCAAGGCTCGTCTCGAGTCCGCCGAACACCGGCTTACGGCGGTGGAGTCTCAGGTGGAGTTTGCCGAAGCGGATTTGGGCAAAATCCGTACACGCCTGTCCGATGAGCGCCGGCATCTGGCCGAGGCGCTTGATCAAACAACTGCCGACCGGCACCGACAATTCGACCAGCTTGGCGCCATGGAGACACAGGCGACTCGGCTGTCGAAAGGGGGCCTGCAGCCGTCGAAAAGCATCCGCAGGCTGAAGGAGTCCATCGAAGTGGGCCACGTACGCATGGACAATTTGTCGCTCAAAAGCGATTTGCTCCAGTTACTCGTCGACGTCGTGGAAGGAGAGCGGCAATTGTGGGAAAGCCGGTTTGCCATCCTCCAGGGGCGCGATGCGGGAAAAATCCGAGAGGCCTACGAGCGTTTTACGCCGTTGTTTACGAATTTTCAGGCTTCGAGGGATTATGTGCGACAGCAGGTGAGCATTGTCGCGGGGCAAATCGCGGAACTGGAAACGCGCCTTAAAAACAGCCGGACGCCGGATGACCGAACGCAGGCGCGGGCGCTCCTCGATGCGCACCGGGAACGTGAAGCCATCTACAATTCGACGCTGCAGCGTCTGGATCAGGCGGCGCGCTTCCTGGAACGCTGGAAGTCTATGTTCAAGGAGCAGCAACATGAACTTCCCCTCTCAGCACGGCTGAAAGGGTGGTCGCAGCATGCCTGGGATCGGATGAAGGACGTCTGGAATTGGGAGGTCTTCAGCGCAGAAGATACCATCGAAGTCGAAGGCAAAAAAATTACGGGCCATCGCAGTGTGACCGTTGGCAAGATCCTTACCGCCCTCCTGATCCTCGCCGTGGGCTACTGGCTCTGCCTGTACCTGGCGGCTCTCATCGGCCGGCTGGCAGTCATGCGCTTCGGCATCGACGCGGAATTGGCAAACCTCCTGCGCCAGTGGAGCCAGGCGCTGCTGCTCACCGTTCTCATTGTCACCAGCCTGTTATGGGTCAAAATCCCTTTGACGATTTTTGCCTTCCTCGGCGGCGCATTCGCCATCGGCATCGGCTTTGGCGCCCAGAATCTCCTGAAAAACGTCATCAGCGGCATCCTGCTGCTCATCGAACGGCCCTTGCGCGTCGGCGACCTGATCGAAGTCGAAAACGTGCACGGACGCGTCACGACGATCGGCCTTCGGTCCTCCACGGTCCGCGATTCAAAAGGCGTCGTGACGCTGATTCCGAACAGTAGTTTCCTCGAACGCACGCTCACGAACTGGACGTATTCCAGCCGCATCGGTCGCTTTTCCCTGCGGGTCGGCGCGCCCTACGGGTCCCCCACTCAAGTCGTCATGGGTTTGCTGTCGGGGCTGGCGGCCGGCCATCCGCAGGTACTCAAAACGCCGCAACCCCAGGTCCTTCTCGACGAATTCCGCGGCGAGGGCCGCATCTTTACCTTAAACTATTGGCTGGAAATCCGGCCGGATGTCGATCCTTATGAGGTGGCCAGCGATTTACGGTTTGCCATCGAGCAAAAGTTTGCCGAAGCGGGCGTCAAAATCCTACCGGCGGCTTGAGCAGCATCCGCTGCCGTTGACAGAAGAGCGACATCATCCTAGACTAGGGGCAGTTTTGGAGCACTCGCATGCTGCGCGACCACGGGGCACGTCTCTCGCGGCTGATCCTCTACGGCATCGGTTTTATCTGCCTCTGCGTCGTCATGTACATGCTCGGCAGCACGATGACGCTGTGGACCATGCAGTTTGCTCTCGACCAAACGGACAATCCCCAGCTCGAGGGTTTTTCGCTCCCGACCTTGGTGGTGGATGTGACCCCTTCCCTGCCGGCGACGCCTTTTCGTGAAACGTCCCTCGGCGTCAGACGAGTTCTGAACGAACACAATCTTCTGCGACCGCCGAATCCCACCATCTGAGTCCGTCCGTCTACTTCACCGCGATGCTCCGCGAGCGGCGCCTAGTGCTGCCCGCGATTCTCAGGTCACGTGAGCACAGAGAGGAGTGATTGGCATGAACGATCGACACCTGACATATTGCTGTCCCGGCTGCCGCCGGGTCAAAGATCAGAGTTGGGATGGATCAGGGAACCAAGACTGGTGCACGATGGCGGACTATCTGACACGTCATCTGGTGCCCGGGACAGACGTCTCTCTTTCGGAATTCTATTGTACCGATTGCTCGATGTCCTATGACCGGCTCGTCGAGTACGGCCGCAGCGGACCATCGTGCTTTCTCTAGCGCTCATGCGAGCGCTCGTCGAGACGGATATCAGCGCAGAAAGAGGAGCCAGAGATAGAGGCTGCTCAAGATTAGCGATCCCACCATGACCGGAAATCCGATCAGGAAAAACTGCCGGTAACTAATGGGATAACCGGCTTTTCGTGCGAGGTCCACGATGACCACGTTCGCGCTCGCGCCGATCAAAGTCCCGTTGCCGCCCAAGCAGGCGCCGAGCGCCAGCGCCCACCACAGCAACATGATATCCGGTTGATGAACCAGCGTCGTATAGTCCGAGATCTCCGGATGAAGCGAGCGGGCGAGATCGACCACCAGCGGATTCATGGCCGCGACAAACGGAATGTTGTCGACGATGGCGGAAAGAAACGCAGCGCCCCATAGAATGGAGAGCGCCGACCATCCTGGATGACCTTCCGTGACGGAGACGAGTTGACCCGCCAGCCGCCCGATCACCCCCGCTTTGACCAAGCCGCCGACCAGAATAAACAATCCGATGAAGAAAAAAATGGTTTTCCATTCGACATCCGCCAAGTACGACAACTCATCGCCGTCCTGCGGCTTTGTCCCGTGACCAATGAGCATGAACGCGCTTGCGCCGACAAGGGCGATAGTGGCTGGTTCCACTTGAAGCAGCCCATGCAGGCAGAACGCCGCATTGATGACCGCCAAGAGTCCGATACAGCGCTTTAACAGTCTCGGGTCCTTGATCGCCTTCCTGGCGTCCAATGCCAAGACCGCATCCTTCAAGTGTGGCGCCACCTGCATCGCTCCCCGATAAAACCACCGGAGCCCGATTAAAAACACCGCCATGATCAACACGACCACCGGTCCAAGGACCAACAAGAACTGAAGATAGCTCAACTCCGCCTTGCTGGCGATCATGATGTTGGGCGGATCCCCGACCAAGGTCGCGGTGCCGCCGATGTTCGAGGCAAGCGCTTCGACGATCAAGAAAGGCACCGGATTTAGCCCCAGGCGTTTGGTGATGCTGAGGCTAACGGGGGCCATCAACAGCACGGTCGTCACATTGTCGAGCATCGCCGATAGAGCGGCGGTGACGATGGCCAGCAAAGCGAGCATGCGAAACGGGTCGGCCGCGGCACGCTGCGCCGACCAGATCGCCAATACCTCGAAGAGTCCGGTGTCGCGCACGATGTTGACGATGATCATCATGCCGATCAGAAGGAAGACCACGTTGTAATCCACGCCGAACTCATGCGAATAAAAAGCTTCCTCCTGCGTGAGCACGCCCATGACAATCATCAGTGTGCCGCCGGAAAGCGCTACGATGGTTTTATGGATGCGCTCAGTGACGATGAACGCATAGCAAAAGATAAAGATCACGAGAGCCATTGAGAAATGTGACGGCATGTGATCCGTAATCCGGTCAGCGGGGACGGGGATCTCCGATGGCGAGCGTCATGCAGGCGCCTATGGGTGGCATTCTCCGGCTCCTTCTTTCATAATGGACTCACGACTCGTACCATCGAGAGGAGCTTGAGCTTACCATCATGTCCATGCTTTCACGACAACATATTGAGCAACTGGTCACCGGGTCGCATTGGGACCCGCTGGCGATTCTTGGCCCCCATACCCGTGAGCAGAACGGCTCGGCCGCGCTGGTCATCCGCTGTTTTTTGCCGGAGGCGAACCAAGCGGCGGTTCTGGTTTCCTCTCATGAGCAGCGCGCCTTCCCCATGTCTCGCATCCATGATTCCGGACTCTTCGAAGTCGTGTTGCCACAGTGGCCGGAAGCGTCTCGCTATCGGCTACGGGTCACCGACTATGCCGGACGAGTTTCGGAGCGCGATGATCCCTACGCATTTGCGCCGCTGCTGTCGGACTTTGATTTGCACCTGTTTGCCGAAGGCACCTTTTTCAAGGCGTATGACACACTTGGGTCTCACGTCAGGACGATCGATGGCATCGCGGGACTCCATTTCGTGGTCTGGGCTCCGAATGCCGGACGCGTCAGCGTCGTAGGCGATTTCAACCAATGGGACGGACGGCGGCATCCGATGACGAACCGGGGAGCCACTGGTCTCTGGGAGCTGTTCATCCCCGGTCTCACAGACGGCACCCTCTACAAATATGAGATCCGGCCGCGCGGCCAGGATACGATTCTCCTCAAGGCCGATCCGTACGCCATCGCCTCAGAGCTCCGGCCGAAAACCGCCTCAGTCGCGCGAGACATCTCTTCCTATCAGTGGAGTGATCAGGCGTGGATGGAAAACCGGCGCACCCGCGATCCGCTCCAGGCGCCCGTCTCCGTCTATGAGGTGCATCTCGGCTCCTGGATGCGCGTCCCGGAGGAACACCATCGGTGGCTGACGTATCGAGAACTGGCCGAACAACTCATCCCGTACGTCAAGGAGATGGGATACACGCATCTCGAACTGATGCCCGTCACCGAGCACCCATTCGACGGTTCATGGGGGTACCAATCCACAGGCTACTTCGCCGTGACCAGCCGCTACGGCACGCCGGAGGACTTCATGGCCTTCGTGGACGCAGCGCACCAGGCAGGGATCGGCGTCTTGATGGATTGGGCGCCCGCGCATTTCCCCGACGATGCTCATGGGCTCTCTCAATTCGACGGCACGCATTTGTACGATCATGCGGATCCGCGCCTCGGCTACCATCCTGAATGGCATAGCCGCATTTTCAATTACGGTCGCGTTGAAGTGCGGAATTTTTTGATGAACAGCGCGTTATCGTGGCTCGATCGCTACCATATCGACGGTCTTCGCGTCGACGCCGTCGCCTCGATGCTGTATCTCGATTACGGGCGCAAAGCGGGTGAATGGCTCCCAAACCGATTCGGCGGCCATGAGAACCTCGACGCAGTGCTGTTTCTGAAAGATTTGAACGTACTCGTGCACCGCGATTTTCCCGGCGCCATGATGCTGGCGGAAGAATCGACGTCGTGGGCCGGGGTCTCGCGACCGACCTACACGGGCGGCCTCGGATTTACCTTCAAATGGAATATGGGCTGGATGCACGACATGCTGGAATACTTCAGACATGATCCCATCCATCGGATGTATCATCAAAGCCAACTGACCTTCGGATTACTGTATGCCTTCAATGAAAACTTTCTGCTGCCGCTGTCACACGATGAGGTGGTTCACGGGAAAGGCTCGCTCGTCAACAAGATGCCAGGGGACGAATGGCAGCAATTTGCGAATCTCCGCGCGCTCTACGGCTATATGTACGGGCATCCGGGGAAAAAGATGCTCTTCATGGGCGGGGAACTTGGCCAACGACAAGAATGGAACCACGATACGAGTCTCGACTGGCATCTCCTGCAATATCCCTATCATCAGGGCGTGCAGCACCTCGTGAGAGACCTTAACCGCCTGTACCGGTCGGAAGCCGCTCTTCATGCCGTCGACCATGACTGGCACGGCTTTCAATGGGTGGACTTCCACGACGCGGCCAACTCGATTATCGCGTTTCTCAGAAAGGGCCGGGACCCGGATGATCACATGCTCTGCGTCTGCAATTTTACGCCGGTCCCACGGCATGCGTATCGAATCGGCGCGCCGCACGGAGGCTTCTATCGTGAACTGCTGAACACGGACGCGTCGCTCTACGGCGGCGGCAACATGGGCAATGGCGGCGGGTTGTCTGCGGAACCGCAGCCAAGCCATGGGTTTCCATATTCACTGGCCTTGACTCTGCCTCCGCTGTCGGTGCTGTTTCTCAAACCGGCGTAAAGGCTACAGGGACGAAGTTTGGCGAAATTACCAGGACCGGAAGGGCCCGCAATCCAGGTGAATGAAATCCGCGCGAGGATAATATCCGACGCCGCCGTATTGCAGCGTGAGCGCGGCCTGTCGGATGTCGCGAACACGCACGCCGGGAATAAAGAAGTCGACGGCCTGACCTTCGACATGAAGACTGTGCCTGGCAGCACGGCGGCTGCGTCTGACAAGTAAGGCATTGTATTCCGGTGAACGGTAACCGGATATCACATGGATTTCCCCACCGCCGCCCAGCGCTTTTTGGACCATATTGATATGTTCGATGACGCGCGGGTCCATTGACGCCACTTCTCCGGTATGGTGGCAACGAAGAATGTGGTTCAAGTCGTCCAGCGCTCCCAAATCGTACTGTCCGGCTTCGTCTCGATATCGCACCCGCAAGCGTTCCCGCGTGTGCACGTTGTAAAGTACCAGTTCTGCTTCGGGCAACGGCACGGCCTGAGACCGCGCCGACGGTGGGTTGAGAAGGCGTTCGCCCATGCATAAGACGCCAGCCACGGACGTTCTGAGCAACGTTCGTCTGGTCCAAGACCAATCACACGGAAGCATGAACAAGCTCCAGGAGGTAATGGCGGAGGTACGTACGTAGTCGGTTGGCTTCTATCAAATGGTCCCGTCATGGTCAATGTCTCATCTGTCCTACAGGAGGTGACCGAATTGTCCACTCTAATCCGCGTTGATGTCCGCAACACTATTCGCGCAACACTGTTCGGTGGAGTCGCCGCTGGTCCGCAGAAGCAGCTGTACGAGGCTCTGTAGACCTTCTTAGGTGCAGTCCCTTCACGCCGACCATTTCCCGCTAGACACATCGCCTCAAGACATGTAATATCCGGCAGTTCAAATGGAGCAATGAGCACGCATGGCCACGATTTTGGTCATTGACGATGAGGATTCGATCCGGCATCTGTTGAAAGACGTGCTTGAGAAAGCGAATCACCGTGTGCTCGAAGCGCGAGACGGCCGCGAAGGCTTGTCCCTGTATCAGAAAAACAAAGTCGATCTCGTGCTGATGGATATTCTGATGCCGGGCACCGATGGCCTGGAAGCCACCCTCCAATTGACTCGCGAGTACCTGGACGCCCGCATCATTGCGATGACCGGCGCGCAAGGCGACCGCAATTTCCTCGATGTCGCGAAGTTGTTCGGCGCCCGCCGCGTGTTCGAAAAACCCTTCGATCTCACGAAGATGGTCGAAGCCGTCAATGAAGAACTAGCGAAATAGCGTCAAGGCTCTGCTGCCCTTCGCTCCCGTGTAGACAGAATTGGCTCAGTAGCCCACCAGCCGAGGCCCAAGCGGCGGACAGGACGGCGGCACGTACAGCCGGCAGCTCTCGTTCACGGTCGCCCGCTTGCGAGCTCTTTACGAATCAGTCCCCTCATCATGACCGGATCCCCATAGGCGACCTCGCTCAACGCATCCATCAGATGCAGCTGTTTCGCCGCCGCCAAGGCCTTGGCTTTTTGATAATTGTTGGCGCTGAACCGGGCGACCGCCGGTTGGCCGTTGACGATCTGGCAGGCGAGCACCTCGCCGCCGACCTCAAGGGTTCCACCCTGCTCGACCAGCGTTTTTGCCTGCGCAGGCGTAATGCCGTGCAAGCGGGCAAACTCGTCAATGCCGCCGGTTTCCACGAGGCGGCCGTCGGGCATGATGCAAAGCCGTTTGAAGTGCGGAGACCAGTCTTTGCGGAAATCGACGTATTTGACATCGCCGGCGGCGGCCACGGCGCGATCGAGCGTCCGATAGTCCAATCCGAGGTTCTTTCGCGCGAGCTTCGCTTTCAATTCGTCCGGCAGTGTGCGAGAGAACACCTCCTTCGCCGCTTCGAGCAGCGACACTGAGCGGGCGCGCACCGTCTGCTCCGCTTCGGCAAATTGCGTGACGTCGAGAACGAACGTCTGCTTCGGGATCGCATCTCCGGTCGCGAGCACGCATGCGAACAGCCCGCGCGTAAGGATGCCCCGCTCCTGCGGGTAGACGTAGGTCCCGCCTTCCATGAGCAGTCTTGTCATGGTGTCGAGGGGCACGTCATAGCTCTCGGCCAGCACCTTGGCATGAGCCGTCACATCCTCTGGAAGCGTCATTGCACAGGCCGTAACGTTTCCCGGCGCATCGAACTCTGAATAGTCTTCGATAATGTTGTAGAGGACCGTGGGCTTCAGCTTGTCGGTTCGTTTCTTAATTTTAAACATCGTTTTCGTGATCTCGATCATGGCGGCGTGGCGTGAGATGGCCGTAGGCAGGCAGGGTCATCAAACGGCGATCCTCAACCGGCCCTCCGATCGTGAAATGATACAGTGATTGCAGGCTCAGTCCGTTGACGGCCACGATCTCGTGCACGGGGTCGTCAAAAAAACAGCCGATGCCGGTCGCCCGGACTCCAGCCGATTCGGCTTCAAGATACAGAACCTGCCCCAACAACCCTGCCTCCCAGAACATCCGTGGATACCACCATGGTCCCCGTTCACGCAATCGGCCTTCGAATTCCGCAAACATGCCGAATGAGAAGGCGCCGTCGCCGGCGATGTCTTGATGACAACTGACTTGCGCCGCAAGCCGTTTCGCATCACCTTCGAGCAGCCAATAAAGCGGCAGGTGCTCCGGACAGCCCGGCGCTTGCTGCCAGTTGAGCGCCGGATTCATCGACTGCTGAACGAAAGGCAGCTTATGAGGATCACGCAAAAGAAAGTAGAGGCCCGGCGTGAGTCCGTCGATCCGATGCACGAAGAGCATGAGATGGATACCCGGCTCGTACGGCCACGTATCCCATGGCATCGGCCGAGAGAGCTGCGGCCGATTCGCCTGCGGCATGACGCGACCGAGCATCGTGAAGAATGTCGTCGAGGAAATGGAGGTCTTCGCATCGAAGGCGACGGCGCTGCGGCGCTGACGGATGATTTGAGCGGCCGCGATGTCAGGCGGGACCCGCTCATTCGGTACTTCATACCCGGTCGAGGATTGACCGTCCCAGGGCACCGCGAGCCGTTGAAGGGAGCTTTTGCAGCTGCTGTCTCCGACGGCGTCAATAATGTCCCAATCAACGCCGTGATCGGCGCTCAAGCGATTCCCCCGGCCGTACCATCTGGCCTGCGTGAGTCCGCACACGTCCGACGGCTCCAGGTATAGCGGTATCGTCGGCGAGTCTTGGCGCCGTTCTTCTCCGGATGGCCAGACCAGCATGAGACAATCCGGATGTTCGCGCTCTGCTTGTGCGTAATCCTCGGTCCGCTGAGTCCCGAGCAGCGTCCCGACGGTGTCCTGATCGCAGCCGTCGAGGAGCACCGCCTTCCAGCCGAGCGTGGCGGCGGCAATTCTCGCAGTGCCGATTGCATGCCCGACGTCATGGTGACAGTAGCGGAATGCGCGTTCTCCATACTTCCACGCCTCACGCCACTGGACGGAGGCCAAGCCGAACACAAATGCACTCGCCGGAAATGGACGAAACAGCCGGGCCGAGTCGACGCTTCCGGTGTCTGCTCTGAGCTCGAGGCCATGTTCTTTCGGCGCGTAGTGGTAGAGTCCGGGCGTCAGCTCGAGGCCGTCAATGAGTGGCGAGAACAAGTATCCCTCCGTCGGATGCAAATTTCCCGACGACGGATTGCTGCGCAGCGCCCATTCCGATGCTCCGGCCCTTTTCCAAGCTGAAAGCCCCAGGGCGAGCTCGAAAAAACGCGACAATGTCCGTAAGGTGACCGGCTGAATACAGACGGCGCCTGCTCGATAGATGTCATGATAGGCCGGTGAACAAGGCGCCTCGTCGGGCGCCAGCAACGGCAGGGAGATCAAGGTCGTCCCGTCGTAACGCCGAAAGGGATCCGGCTGATTCGCCCAGTCCAGAAAGCCGGCCGAACGGGCATAGCGATGAAAGTGGTGCTTGGTCTGGAGGTGGTAGTGAATGACCTGATCGACGCGGTCGGTCGCGGCTGGGTCAGCCGAAGCATCAAACGGCTCATTGACTTTCATCACGTGATCCAGTCTACAGACCTGCTTGTCGAAAAGTAAACGAAGACGGCGAGTTGCGGCGCCTTGTGCGGCAACGCTACACTCGGGGGTCGGTGAGCTCAGTTAGCGTGAGGGCTGACGCATGGAATTCGATCCCGCATTGGCCGCGCGTGCCGCATTTCCCGCCGCAGAAGCCGAGCTCGGCCGTGACTGGCATACCGCCGTCGAACTCGAAGAACTGTTCTCATCGAGCGCCGGTCCCGAGGCCTCCGACGCCTATGAAGCGCTTCTGCAACTTGCACTGCGCCATCCTCTGGCGTACGCGTTTCAAGCCTTCTGCATCTACATTACCTGGCAGCAAGTCACGGAAGAACCCGTGGCCAGGCACTTTGAAACGGGCGTGCGTCTCTGTGAATGCTATCTTGCTTCTCCCGAAGGCAGGTCGCCGCACGACACTGCCCGGATTCGTGAACTGTATGAATCCTTTCTGACCGGTCTTGGAATGCAGGAGGAGGATGACATGCAGAGCGAGTTCAGACGGGACGTTCCGAAAGGCGGAGACTAGCCACCGCTCATGTCTGACCTTGACAAGCATCGCGCGCGGATCTTTCTTCACCGTGGCGACCTCGTGCAGGCGAAGGCAGCATGGGAATCTGCAGTGGAGGATGATCGTTCCGCCAATGATGTGCAGGCATTGTCCAACTCGCTCGGCAATTTGGGGAATACCTGCGCCCAGCTTGAAGATTTCGATGGAGCTGAACGCTGCTACCGAGAGGTCCTGGACCTTCAACGAACTGAACACAATCCGCATGCCGTCGCCCACACGCTCGTCAATCTCGGGAACCTCCATATCGGCACTGGTCATCCGGCCAAGGCCCGCCCCTATTATATGGAGGCACTCGATCTCCTCCGCGGCTTGAACGACCACCGTGCGCTCGGTATTTTGTACAACAACCTTGCCCTCGAAGAATCGCGGGAACAGCGTTGGAAGGACGCTGAACAGTCGTTCAGCCAAGCCCTGATGTACCATCGGATGGTCGGAAACGAGGAGGGCTTGGCAGTGACCTACAGTCAAATGGGTCAATGCTTCCTTGAGCAAGGTGATCTCGTCAATGCGGAGCGTTGTCTCAATAATGGTTCCGAACACTACATCAAGCTCGGCGCCGAAGCCGGAGAAGCGGCCGTCCTCCGTCTGTTGGCCGACGTCTATCGGCGTCGTGGGGATGTCCTGTCGGCGATTCGCTGTCTCGAGCGAACGGTCATGATCGACGCTCACTACAAGCTCATCGAGTCGTCTCGCGATGCAGAAGCGCTGGCCCGATTGAAGAGTCAGGGAAAATCCTCCTTCGAGTAGACGAAAGAATTCTTCTTTCGGTGAAAAAACTTACAGATTCATAATGCGCTCTTAACACAACTGTGCTACTGTCCCCGCACATCCATCTATAATGAGGGGTACTTAAGATATCACCATCGCCTATCTTGAAAACCTGGCTGCAATATTTCCTCAGTTTCTGGACAGCCGTCAGATCTCTGGTACCTTTGGAAGCGTCACAATTGCTCGCCTGCTGTTGGCTTGAGGGCTCGCCGACAAAGGTTCAACCGGATGGTGAATGACGCGACCGCTGCTCGCCGCTCTGATCACATTCCTTGGTGTTTTCTTCTCCTCCACATGCCGGGCGGACGAGGTGGTCCCGCGCCTCACGGTCGGCACACAAGAGATCGGTTTACTTGCCGGCTATCTGTTGCCTCACCGCCTGACGGACAAGTCCACCACGAAGCAGAGCGGTCCTGCGTTCATGCCCTCATGGGCAATGGTACTGACCGACCCAGCCGGCCCGCGCTGGCTTCGTGGACAGCTGATGTTCGGCGCCGAAATCGTCTACATTCAGTTTCAAGAACCTGTACTCACCCATGGGGTCGGGTTCGCTCCGAAAATCAAGTGGCTGTTCGAAGGAACGGGCCGGCTCAGGCCTTACGTCGAATTCGCCGGCGGTCCGTTCTACACGGACCTGGCCGGCCAGATACCGGAAGAATCGTCGCGATTCAATTTCGTCCTGTCAGCCGGCGGGGGTCTGTCCTGGTACGTCACGTCCCAGCTGGCGCTCAACGTCGGCTATCGGTTTCTACACATCTCCAATGCCGGCACGCGATATCCCAACCTGGGCCTGAACTCGAGTCTGCCGTTCGGAGGCTTCTCATTCAACTTCTAGGAGGCATAGCGTGAACGATCCCACCTCTCTTCGTTGCCTCATGCTTGGCGGGTGTCTATTGGTTCTGGCCACGACCACCGGCTGCTCCCGATGGATTGAAATGGCTGCACCGAACGCAGCCGAGGAGCGCGCGGTTGAGACCATTGCTCGCGCCGAGCAAGTGCCGTTGATTCTCGATCGCGTTCGCATCTCCAGGAACGGCTCACCGCAAAATGCTTCGTCTGAAACCGAGCAGCGGATTCTCGGTTCTCTGGCCGACATCGGATTGTTCTCGCATCTGGCTTCCGCCACGACCAGCGTCGAGTCGGGCGAAAAAATAGTCCGTGCCCGGCTTCTCTTCGACGAAGCGATCGATCCTCATGCCGGCGCCACCGCCTTGAAGGGAATCGTCATCGGGGCATCGATGTACCTGCTTACCCCCTTCCTTCCGCTCGAATACGAGTACGCCGCCCATTTGACCCTTCAATTGGAGCGTTGGGACGGTCAGATCAAACAGTACGAGAGTCAGTCGGCCGGTACGGCCCGGTATCATCTCTTCGGTGCCACGCCGATCATGATCGATGAACTCAGGGGTCACGTCATGGAAACGTGCCTCACTGAGCTAGCCAGGCAGATCGTCAAAGATACGACGTTCTTCAGCGCCAGCAGCGCACCCATGACGGAATCAGCCATCCGCACGGTCTCGGCCAAGTCACGATCCCCGCTGAAGACGCCCCCGATGCCTTCCGCAATCCCTGTTGCCGCCCCTGCACCCACGGAGCCATAGCCAGCGTCTTTGCTAGGCCTGTTCCTTCTGGCTGATTTGGCCAGCCCAATGCTATGATGCGTCTGGCTGGAGAAGATGCATGGATATCGAGGGCTTTCGTCAGATGGTCGCCAAGAATCCGAAGGGATTCCTCGGTCGGTACGGCCTCGGGAACAAAATTCTCCAGGAGGGAGGGAATCTTGAGGAGGCCGTCGAGCATCTTCGGACCGCCATCGAACTCGATCCGCTGCACGTCGCTTCCCATTTGGCGCTCGGCCGTGCACTGCTGGGCGTCAACCAGCGGGAACAAGCGAGACGCGTGCTGCAAGCCGGCATTGACGCCGCGATGTCGGGACGGTCAAACGGCGGACGTGATCTTGTTCCGGAAATGCAGGCTCTCGTGCATTCGCTGGGATAACGCCGATGGATCTTCATACCGCGAAACAGCGCCTACATTCCGTCATCGACCAGTACGGAGCCCAGGCCGCTCCTGCCATCGATCTCGTCATGAACGAAGTGCGGTCGGACCTCGGGCCGACGGCGTTCAATGAACTGGTTGAAGAGTTCGACCTCGAACTGCTGTACAACATCGCTCCCCTGGAATTCGATCACTAATCTTGCCGACTATTTGGTGTGCCATCTCCGGCCACGGCTTCGGACACGCCGCCCAAGTCGTCCCTGTGCTCAATCAGCTCGGACGCCTCGTCCCAGGCATTGTCGCTTCGCTAAACACCACGGTTCCCGCCTCCTTCTTTCATGATCGCCTCTCCATTCCTTGGTCTCTGCGAACCGCAGAACAAGACGTCGGATGCATCCAGAACGGACCGCTGGACATCGACGTTCCGGCCACGTGGAGGGCGCTTCGGACGTTTCACGCCACCTGGGAATCACGCCTGAACCTCGAAATAGCGGCGATGCGCGCGGCCGCTCCCGACCTGATCGTCGCCGACACACCGTATTTGGCTGCCTCGGCCGGAAGACATGCCGGTATTCCGACGGCTGTGCTCGCCAATTTCGCATGGAGCGACATCCTGCCTTCGTTGGACGATAACGCCTCGGAGCATCACTCCCTTCTGCAGTCGATCGAGCATGCGTATGCCGCTGCCGATATTGGGTTGCGGATTGCGCCCGGCCTTCCGCTGGCCGGGGTTCGCAACGTCGTGGATATCGGCGCTATCGCGGAACCGGCCTTATCCCAACGGGATGACCTTCGATCACGACTTGGCATGAGGCCGTCGGATCGGCTGGTGCTCGTCGGCTTTGGAGGGATTCCTCTAAAAAACCTCCCCTGGGATCAAATGGCTGATATGGATGGCTTTCGATTCCTCGTCGACGGAGTTCTGCCGCCCTCCTCTGCCCAAATCTCATCGTTGTCGGCACTCCCTTTTTCTTTCAAAACGGCACTGGCTTCCGTCGATGTCCTCATCACCAAGCCGGGGTATGGCACCATCCTAGAGGCGGTGGCCCTTGAACTCCCTGTCGTATACGTCCGGCGCTACAACTTTGCCGATGAGACGCCCCTCGTCGAATTTCTCCATGCGTTTGGCCAAGGCGTTGAGCTCAGTCGTCAAGATTTCGTTTCAGGCCACTGGCGCCCGGCGTTGGAGGCCGTCGGCGCCGGCAGAGCATCGACACGTCGGCCGTCCATGGCAGGCGCTGTGGAGGCGGCCACAATCCTAGCGCAATACTTTCAGTAGCGTAACCCAAGCTATTGCTCAAACAGGTGAAAATAAAAATATGATGGGCAGATCCTTTTGGCGATTTTCGACGTAGATGCTATAGTTGTGGCGGACGTGAGGTGATTCCTTCCGGTTCATTACCCGTCTTTTCTTATGGACACACCCACAAGGCGCGCCACCTCTTCAATCGATCCGACGCTGCTCGCGAACATCGTCAAAGGCGACGAACAGGCCTTCAGCCAACTGTACGACCATTCCAGCACGTTGCTGTATACGCTGGCCTTTCGCATATTGGGAAACCGCGAGGAAACCGACGAGTTGCTCCAAGACGTGTATTTGGAAGTGTGGCGAAAAGTCGCGCGCTATGACATCGGCCGCGGGGCACCAATTGCATGGCTGATCACGCTGACCCGAAGCCGCGCCATCGATCGTGTACGGGCTCGAACAGTACGCGGCCGCAATGCCACGATGCCGCTGGACGACGCGGTCTCAGCGCGGGTGGCGGACCTCGGTCCCAGTCCCTATGAGACTCAGGCCGACCAGGAGCTTCGCATCGCCGTTGGCAACGCGATAACGAGTCTTCCGCCTGCGCAACAACAGGCTATCGAACTCGCGTACTATGAAGGTCTTTCGCACAATGAAATTGCGGCGCGACTGAATCAGCCGCTCGGCACGGTGAAAACAAGAATTAAGCTCGGCATGTCGAAGCTTCGCGACAGCCTTCGTCGTTGCTGGGAACAGGTGGACATCGGATGACGCACGAAGAGCTGGAAGAAGCCGTTCCTCTCTATGCGACTGGGGCGCTCGACAGGGCGGAACGCCAGGCGCTTGAAGCGCATCTCCTGTCGGGATGTCAATCCTGCCATAGCGCGCTTAAAGAGTATCAATCCGTGGCATCGCTCCTGCCGTTCGGTCTTTCGCCCATGCAGGCCCCGCGGGGACTGAAAGCGAAAATCATGGCGGCTCGAACTGCGGATCCTCTGGGCGTGGACGGCATTTCGAAGCAGAGCGTGCGGCCGAGCCTCGAGCCCGGTGAGTGGATGAATCATTTGTTCCCGCCGATCGCTCCGGCCCGCTCGCTCTCCCTGCCATGGGCGATCGGCCTCGTGAGCGTACTCTTCCTCTCTGTAGGAGGCTATGTTGTCTGGACGTATACGACGCAGATCACCGACGATAGGTTGAAGATTCAGCAATTAGAAGCCACGATCCAAGAACAATTGACCAAGATGGCGAGCCTCAGACGCGACGTGACGGCCAAAGACCGCTCTCTGAGCGAACTGCAAAACGATGTTCAACGCAGGATCAACGACACCATCGAACTCAAGAGTCTTCTCATGGAGCGAGAGACGGAGTTGGAAGCCACACGGGAACAGCTCACGGCGGCCATCCGCGGAAAGATTCCTCAAGATGAATTCGCGGCGTTGCTCCGACGCCCGGATGCCAAAGTCGTCAGCCTGGCTGGGTCCGACGTGGCCAAAGGGGCAAGCGGCGTCCTACTCTTCAATCCGGCCACCCAGAAAGCGTGGCTCTACTCCGCGAATCTGCCGGAATGCCCGGCGGGTACCGCCTACCAGCTTTGGGCCATCGATCAAAAACCGGTCAGCATGGGCACGTTTCACATCGATGCTGGGGAAATGGCGCATTTGCTCATGAAACGGATGCCCGACTTCGAACGTGTTCGAAAATTTGCCGTGAGCCTCGAGCCCGCCGGCGGCCGTCCCCAGCCGAGCGGCCCCATCTATCTCGCCGGCCAACGATCCTAAAGCAGCCAGCTCTTGACCTGGACCTCGCTCTCCCGTTAGAACCGGCGCCCATGGACGGCCACACCAATGAAGACGACGGTGCGTTCATGTACGCGGCGCTTGAGGAGGCGGCTAAAGGCGCGGCCATGGGAGAAGTGCCCATCGGTGCCGTGCTCGCTCATGAAGGCAGAATTGTCGCTCGGTCACATAACCATCGCGAGCTGTGGCAGGATCCGACGGCGCATGCGGAACTGATCGTCATTCGTGAGGCAGCCAAGGCCCTCGGCCGATGGAGATTGGTGGACAGCACATTATTCGTGACGCTGGAACCTTGCGCAATGTGTCTTGGGGCCATCATCCTGGCACGTGTGCCCCGCCTCGTTTTTGGCGCAAACGATCCGAAGGGCGGCGCCTGCGGATCAGTGCTCAATTTCGCGAGCGACCCGCGATTGAACCACCGCGTCGACGTTGTCGGAGGGATTTTTGCGGACGAAAGCCAGCGGATGCTGGCGCAATTTTTCAAGGAACTTCGAGCACAGTAGCGGAAGGGATACGTGCTCAACGGTCAGACGTCGCCGTCGAGGACTTGCACCGACCACTCGTCTCCGAAGGCCGACACGGCCCCTTGCCATGCCGGTCCGCAACGTAACCACTGAACGGTCCATCCTGGCTGCAGCGCCGACCCTGGCGGGAGCCGCGCTGCGGCGCGCGGCGAAACCGGCGAGCTGACGATTTCGCACTCCTGAAGCGAAGGAATGCCGATTCCCTGTCCCTTCAGCACCGCTTCCTTGGCCACCCACAAACGATAAAAATGCCACGCGTGGTCTGAGACCGGCCGATGCTTGATCCGATCGTATTCCGCGGTCGTGTAAAACCGCTCTGCCAGCTTCAACGGCTCGACGTTGTCGCGGACCTCCTCGAGATCGACACCGACATCCTGTCCCTGAGCGGCGGCAATCAGCATTCGTCCATGGGAATGGGACAGATTGAAGCGCACATCCACGCCACTGCGGTCTTGCCGAGTCAGGGCAGGTTTCCCCGTTGGCCCATTTTCGAACCGCAACGCCGCAGGGTCGACGCCTACGTATCGAGCGAGCACGAATCGGAGGACACCATGCGCCAATGCAAAGCCTGTTTGATCTTCTGGCCGCACGAATCGGCCGGCGCGAACACGTTCCTCACCGCTGAGCCAATGCCGACAACAGACAAGTGCCGTCGCGCTGGCCTCCAGTGTGCAGCCCCAGAGATCAATGGTCCGGCTCTTGAGGGTGATCCGAGAGGTACGCGCGCTCGTGAGCGCGTCCACCGACGGGAAGGCCATAAGAGGTTCAAGTGATGGCATCACCGACCAATGCTCCATAGAAGAATGACCATCGACAGCAGCTATGGTACCGACACATGACGTGGAAAGAAAACCAATTGAAAATATTTCTGGCTCACGCTATTCTCACCGAGCGCTTGCTCAAGCCATCCGCACACATATCCCGCCGGAGCTTCGGTAACATAGAAACGGAGAGGTGCGAGAGCGGCCGAATCGGGCAGTCTCGAAAACTGCTGTCGGGGTAACTCGACCGTGGGTTCGAATCCCACCCTCTCCGCCAAACCTAGCTTGCTCGACCCGGAGCCCTTATAATAATTCTTGGCGACGGGATAAAACCCTCAAGTGTCGGATTCGAGCGAACTTCGTTCTTCGTGGGGTGCCTACGAGGGGCCTTGGCCCATCGGCGACCGGAGGAAGCCTCCTCAGCGGGAAGTTGATGACTGCGCCTTCTTTTCATCCAAGCGTTGGATGATGGCATCCAGCGCTTCGAGGCGTTCCTGGTTCGTGGGGTGGGACCGGCCGAGGTTCGTTTCCGACGGCGGCGCTTGCAGCACTTGTAGCCAGCCGACCAACCTGCGTCCTTCTCGAAGATCGAAGCCTGCCCTCGTCATGAGATCGACGGCGTAGAGATCCGCCTGCCGCTCCAATTCGATTTGCTCGACGCGTTGCGGCTGCTCGCCTCCCCTGGAGCCAAGAAACCGGTTCAGCATCATCTGGAATTTTGCGGTTTCGGCATGTTCGAGGACATGGTGGCCGACTTCGTGAGCGACAACCCAGGCCAATTGGTCAGGCGACCGCACAAACTCCAGAAGTCCGGTCGTCAGATAGATGTTGGCGCCGTCCGAAAAGGCGTTCACGACAGGATTGGCGATCAATTTGACGTTCATCCGGCAGGAAGGAACGGACCAGAGGCTGACCAGCCGCTCGGAAGCCCCTCGCCGCAATCCCAAGGTGAGCGGCTGAATCCGCGCCCGAGTCAACCGCTGGATCTGGTCTGAGACAGGCTCGGGGCGCGAAGCGGCCAGCGGATCGCCATTGATCGCCATGATCGCATCGCCGATCGCCATTCCCGCCTTGCCCGCCGGCAATTGCGGATGGACGAACCGCACCACCACACCGGCAGAGCCCCGGCCTTCCCGGTCTTCGCCCGGCGCTTCTTCATTCAAGAACAATCCGTAGGTCTCTTCGCGCTTAAAGACACAGGTATCGGCCGCCGCCACGGCGAGCGGAAAGACAATGTGCCAAAGCCGGTCTTCGGTCGAGGCCTGGTCTTTGGGAAGCCCATACTCCCAGGAACCGGCGAGAGTCGCGCAGCCCGAAACCGTCCCCA
Organism: Nitrospira sp.; assembly: GCA_035495295.1. Classification (GTDB taxonomy): domain Bacteria; phylum Nitrospirota; class Nitrospiria; order Nitrospirales; family Nitrospiraceae; genus Nitrospira_C. The sequence goes on from DATJGE010000073.1 coordinate 216,336, forward strand.
GCAACGCCGGAATCGAGAGCACAGCGGCCAGCACATTGCGAGAATTCGCCATCATACGGCGGCAGCAGCCTTCTCCTTGAGCGCGCGTCGCAATCTCACCATCGCCATGGTATCCCGAGCACAATAGTGCAGCAGCGCATCCCTGATCCGAGCCTGCTCAATCCAGTCCTCCTCGAGAAAGACCATGCGGTAATATTCACTGGCCGCCTGGGCGCCTTCTTGAATCGGCAGATCTCGATAGCTCAATTCCGGGACCATCACCGGCAAGATGGACTTGATCGAATACGAGCCTTGAAACGCGGGATGATAGTAGTGCTCCTTGATAACGGGATAGAGATCCCATAACCGTTTGATCACCGGGGCAAATGCCCGGCGCAATTCCGGGAACGCCTCGGCCACCTGTCTCATCATCGCCTCTTCATAGGAAGAGTATACGACGATCGTTCCGCGCTCCCCCAGCGATTCAAGCAACCGCTCGGCCCACTCTAGCCGTGGTTCAGTCGGCTCGCCGTGAAGAAACTCATGGTGAATGATTTCGCCGGATTCCAGCTCGATGTGATTGGACCATTGCACGGGAATCGACTGATAGGGTTTCATCCGGGCGTATCTTGGGACGGCCAGCATCACCGTTTCAAAATCCAGGTGGTGCACCGGATACTCCACGGATCGCAGCACGCTTCCGAGCTCGGCTGACATCCATTCGACGTTGTCTTTGACGCGTCGCTGCATGAGCGACAGATTCACGGCATCGGGAATGTGGTCGATGATCGTAATGCCCTCCTGAGCGAGCTGTTGCACCACTTTTTTGGGGCCTGGCAGATAATAAATCCACCGCGTAGGCTTGTCTTTTGTGCAGTGCGCCCAGAACGGACAGTCGTAGGGGCTGTGACACCGCTGGTCGGGCTCGACCGCCGGAGGCAGCGGCTCGAGCAACATCGATTGCATAGCCGATAGTTGTTGCGGCACCTTTTCCTGCCGTCCGGTCACGAGTGTCGAGACGTCTTCGAGCGAAAACAGCGCCTCCAGATCGACTTCGCCACCGTCATACCGATACCCGGTGTTGATGTGCATGAGACAGGCGCCGGCGATGTCCAGACCGGCGCCGCTCAGGACATGACGTTGGATCGCCAGATCGTCGATGTGCACATCTTTGACTCGCGTTGACGATTTGACCTCGATGAGGCGCCAGGCCGAACGAGGACCGGCAACGCGCTCGAGAATGTCCACGCGTACAACGACGCCGTCGTATTCAAATGCGCCCTCAAAAATGGCCGGCACGGTGGAATCTTGGAGGAGCTTCGCCGTCTGTGCGACCGCCGCATCGCGCGGACGAAGGGCTGGAGGGACGAGCGCTCCGCCAGGAAACCGTCGCCGGGCCAGCAGCCCTATTTCCGTTCCCATTGCGAAAAAGGTTTGAGTGGCAGGATCCGGCGGCTCCGCGAGCTCGGGATGAGTGGTTTCGAGGTAAAGGCGTTTATGACACTGCAATCCGGAAAGGAATTTCGATTTCGACAAGCGTGAGCGGCCGGGCCGCACGCGATCATCGAAATCGAGATTCCTCATGGCAGCTGAACCTAATCGATGCCTGCCTCATTTGTCCAGGCCGACCGGTTCCCCTTCTGTTAGGATGGGACGTCATGGCGAATGGTGTCTCCCAAATCCGGCGCTCGGTCATGGCGCTGGCGCTCCCCGTGACGATCAGCAGTCTGCTTCAACGCACGGAAGGGATCGTCGCAGTCTTCTTAGTCGGCGGCCTTGGCGCCATTCCAATCGCAGCGGTCGGCTTGGGTCAGTTGCTGGCCTTCATCGCCACGACGCTGGTCTCCGGTCTTTCAGTCGGGACGAACGTCATCGTCGCGCAGTTATGGGGTGCCCGCCGGCAGCAGGACGCCGGGCAGGCCGCGCGGCATTTTCTGGGCCTTTCGATCGCGGTCTCGGTGCTCCTGATGGCCGGCGGATTGCTGTTCAACCGCTTCGCGATGCAACTCCTCGGCGCAGCGCCCGAGGTGATCGCGCTGGCCCTCCCCTATTCGACGCTGATTTTTCTTGTCATTCCGTTCACGGTCCTTCTTCAAGTCTTGTCGTCCATCCTCCAGGGGACCGGCGACACGAAAACGCCGATGTACGCGATGATCTTGGTCAACCTTCTGCACGTCTTCATCGCCTATCCGCTGATTTACGGGCATTGGGGGCTACCGGCGCTCGGCGTCAAGGGAGCAGCCATCGCTGTCGGCATGGCCGAAGGAGTCGGCACGTGCTATCTCATCGCCCGCTGTGTCCCGTTGCTACGTCGGTCCGCGCATATGCGTTTGGATCTCTTCCGCACGATCTGGCAGGTCGGCGCGCCTGTGTCCGGCGAGCGCATCATGCAGCAGGCAGGGATCCTCGCATATACAAAAATTGTCCTGCTCTACGGCACCGTGTCGTACGCCGCACATCAGGTCGGTCTGTCAATCGAATCTCTCTCATTTCTCCCTGGCTATGGCTTCGCGATTGCCGCGGCCACGATGGTGGGACAGAGCATCGGCGCCGGCAAGTACACGAGAGCGAAGCTTGAAAATTGGGAGGCCAACCGGCTCGCGACCGGCATTATGTCGCTCATGGGCGTCGTCTTCTTCTTTTTTCCATACGCCCTGTTGCGCGCCTTTACGAGCGACGAATCGGTGATCGAATTGGGCACCCTGTTCCTGAAGATCGTGGCGCTCCTTCAAGTTCCCTTAGCCCTGACGATGGTGCTGGCCGGGTCGCTTCGGGGCGCCGGCGACACGCACTTCATCATGGTCGCCACGACGATCGGCATGTGGGCCGTGCGAGTGCCGATTGCGCTGATCACCGGCGTCTGGTTGCATTTGGGCGTGTTCTACGTGTGGCTGGCGATGATCGCCGACTGGACACTGCGCATGGCGCTGATGCTATGGCGCTATCGATCCGAACGATGGCGGGCGATTCAGGTCATTCGATAGGCTGCATCGATTGAAACACCATAGAGAGCAATCGGCACCGCAGGATGTTCAAAACGACCAGCCAGCAAGACCGCAGCGAGCGAAGAGGCGAGTCGTACGTTTTACCCGAAGGCGAGACCTCTGAGAGAGCCGACAACGACGCCGGAGGTGGTTTTCAACATCTTGCTAAGCCGTGCACGAAGGCGGCCGCTCCGACGGCCTCGTGTCTTTGCCGGGTCCCACCCGAACTTCGATCCGGTGTACCCCTTTGACGTTTGCGCACAGATCGCCAAGGCCTGGCGTAATTAATCGGTACGGGCCGCCCTTGGCTTCCGGCAAGGCATCGCCGTCCAACTCGTAGAGCAACAACCCGAATTCCTTCGCCTGCGCCAATGTCAAGGTCGCGGCGTAGCGGCCGTCTTTAGAATGAAAGGTGACGTGATCGGCATCGACATTGAGCGCCGGCACGTCCAATAGGCCTTTGACGGTAATCGCGCGGCCACGCATGGTCGGCATCTTGCGGCTGATGTCGTCGATCTGATGTTCGCTCGACAACTGCCGCATCGCCGCCAGGTTCAACGAAACCGGCTGGACGACGGCTCCTTCTATTGCCAACGCGCCGACGCTCGACTCCGGCTTTTCCGTGATCGTTTTGATCATCGCGGTCAGCGCTTCATTCACCGGCGTCGGTATCCCTAAGGCACGTCCTTTATCGACGATGTAGCCGTTCAGATTCCGGATCTCCGTCGGACGTCCGGCTTTCCAATCGTCGTACATGGACGTATGGATATCGCGAATTTCCTGCGTCCATTTCACGACGCGGTCAGGCATGTCGGACGGCAACGGCACCTTCACTGCTGCAGCAACGGCCGTCACCTCTCCGACGATTTGCCGGATGACCTGCATCATTTCGGGATGCTCCAGCGCGCTCGAGACCTTATCGTCGATCAATACCGTCAGCGGATTGAACACGCAGTTCCAACACATTTTCTCCCACTTGGCCCGGCGGATGTCTTTGGACACCTGACAGGGAATGCCGGCGCTGGTGAAGAGATCACGGATCTCCAGAAGCCGCTCACTTTCGTGCCCCATGAGCTCTCCGATGGCGACGTGACCCTTCTTATAGTGGTCGATGAGGCCCGGAGCCGCGATCTTCGAGTAAATGAACGCTACGCCGCCGACCACGCAGTCCCGGCTGAGCCGAGTGACAAGGCGGTCCTCCGTGTCGATCCCGTTTTGGAGCGTGAGAATCGTGCTGCGATCGGCCATCACCGGCTCGAGCTGCATCAGCGCCCCCTCAAGGTCATAGGCCTTGACGGCCAAAATTATGAGGTCCGGCGGCGGGAGCGCTCGAGGGTCTGCAGCGGCTCGCGGATGCACCGTAAGGGTCCCCGACGCGCTGCGCACCCGGAGCCCATTCTGCTGGACGGCGGCCAATGTCTTTGGGCGAAGCAGAAAGGACACGTTCTGATGGTGCTTCGCCAGATGCGCGCCGAAGTAGCCGCCGACTGACCCGGCCCCGACCATCATGATCTGGTGTATGGCCATGACCCTTGCCGCAACTCAAGACGTTGCCTCGACGATGCGCGTACTATAGCATGCCCCTCATGGGCATGCAGCGGCCAAAACGATGGAACCGATGACCTCAGGACACGACCTCGGCATCGTGAAAGACAAAATTGCCAGCGCCCGATCACTGACCGTGCTGACCGGCGCCGGCATTTCCGCAGACAGCGGCGTCCCGACATTTCGAGGGGCGGACGGCTTGTGGCGGAATTTTCGCGCTGAAGACTTGGCGACGCCCGACGCGTTTGCTCGCGACCCACGGCTCGTATGGGAATGGTACAACTGGAGGCGAGAACTCATCGCGACCAAGACGCCGAATGCGGCGCATGCCGCCCTCGCCAACCTCGAGCGGCGGTGCTCGGACTTTTGGTTGATCACACAGAACGTGGACGGACTGCACCGGGCAGCGGGGTCGGAACAATTGTCGGAGATTCACGGCAATATCTGGAAAACCCGTTGTACGGTCTGCGGCGTCGTGGAAGATAATCACGACGTGCCTATTCCAATCCTTCCCTCCTGCCGTCACTGCGATGGGCTTGTCCGGCCGCATATCGTGTGGTTCGGCGAATCATTAGCCGCGAACGATCTCGCTCGATGCGCGGCAGCCCTGCAGTCGTGCGACGTCCTGCTCGTGATCGGGACGTCGGGTGTCGTGTACCCGGCGGCGGGGTTTGCGTCCGCAGCGAAGGCCGCCGGCGCTTTCGTGGTCGAGATCAATCCTGATGCGACACCGCACAGCGGCCTGGTCGACCTGTCGCTGAGAGGGCGGGCGAAGGAGATCGTCCCGCTGTTTCTTTGACAATATTGGATCTCACATCTCAGACCGCATAACTGAGATTTGAAATGTGGGATGTGAGATCACCCACCAGTCAGCGGAATAAGGTCATCCAAAGTATGTATCGTGAGGATGCCGGGCGTTGCGTGCTTTCCTTGCCGGTCAATCAGCACGGGGCTCAACCCGGCTTTCTTCGCACCTTCCACGTCGTCTCGCAGACTGTCACCGACATGCATGGCTTCTCCCGCCTCAACGGCGTGTTGCTCGAGCGCCAGCTCGAAAATCTTCGGGGATGGCTTGGCGGCATGGGCGAGACTGGAGATCGTAACGGTATCAAAGAGCTCGGCGATGCCCAATCCCCTCAGGACGCCGAAGAGTCGCGAGTCAAAGTTGGACACGATGCCGAGCTCAAGGCCCGCCCGCCGCAGCGCACCCAGAACAGGCGGCACTTCCGGGAACAGCTTCCAGGAGCGTGGGTCGGCAAAGACCTCATACACGTGGTCAAAGAACTCATCAAATCGTTCGAACATGCCCACGCGATAGAACACGTTATGCACGACATCGAACCACCAGAGCCGTTCACTCTGTTTGATCTGTGCCGGGTCGGTTGGCGCAAATACGGGGGGAGGTGCATCGTGAAATGCCCGTCTGAACGCCTCGGTGATCAGGCTGATCGAGTCTTGCTTCGGTTGGTAGCCGAATGTCACGGCGTGTCGGAGATAGATGTCCGCGACCGAGCCGTTGACGTGGAACAACGTTTCTGCGGCATCAAAAAACACCACTCGAATCGGCTCTGTCATCCGAAGATCCTTGCGCACCCGGCATGCGTTGAGGCTGACGGAGGATAACTCAAAACTTCTCGCGCATCTATCCGCAGTTTTGTTGACAAACACTACCCCCCCTGCTAGCTTCGAAGTGGTCAATAAAATTGGAGAGTTAGTGGCCTCAACCATTTTTGTTATCGACAGCAGCCCCGCGGTTCGGCGGATGGTCGAACAGATCTCGACGCCGGCTGGCTATGACGTGATTGGCTTTCAAGACGGCCCCGCGGCGCTCGAAGCCGCCCGAAAGATGAGCCCGGCGCTGATCATCACCGACTATCATTTGGACAATATGACCTTCTCCGGCTTCTGCAAGGAAGTCCATAAACTTGACAATCTCGGTGACACCTACATTATCGCGCTGACGGGTGCCAGCGATAAGTTTGAAGACTCCCATCTGAAATCGCTCGGCGTCAAGGCGTTTCTCAAGAAACCCTTTCAATCCGAGAACCTGCTGGATCTCATCAAAAATCTTGATCATTCGAAGGCGGCAAAAACCGGGGAGAAAAAGAAGCGAACCTGGCCCCCGACGTCGAGCGCTACAGATTCCGATGATGAGGAGGAGGACGAGACAACCGGGAATGACGAAGAAGTGGAAGCGACGATTCCCGAATTGACGGTAGCCAGGGGAGCGGGACAGGCAAGTTCTCCGATGATGGCTCAGTCAGCAGCGGCCTCCCCGACGCAGGCTGAACCGGAAGAGACGATGAAGGGACTCTTCGGGCAACTTCTGCAGTCGATGTCGGGAAAGACAGAAAAAAAGATTGCGGAGATGCTGCCGCAGATGGTCAACAGCAAGCTCGACGCGCATGTCGCCAAGGCGGTCGAGAGTGAGGTGCGTCTCCAGTTGGGGGCGGCGATGTCGGAAGAACGGCTGGCAGAGATCGTGGAACCGCTTTTGGCGAACGCCGTGCCGAAACTCTTCACCGGTCAGATAGCCGTGCTCGAACCGATCATTCGGCACAGTATCTTTGAAATCGCCAGCCCGTTGATCAAGGAGCACGTCGAGCGGATGGTGCGGGAGCACGCCGATACGGTGAAACAGCTACTGCCCGAGGCCGTCCGCGAGCATCTCCAATCGATGAAAGACGATGTTCACCAACAACTCAAGCAGACGGCGGCCGAGCAGACCGAGATGATCGCTTCCGACGTGGTCCAGGTCGTCGCCCGCGAACAGATCCAGACGACCGTCGAGCAAATGGTGCCCTCCATCGTAGAAGAACAGATCAAGGCCGAAATTCGCAGACTCACCGAATCCGCCTGACACGCAGACGCTTCTACCCTTTCTTTCCCCTCTTGCTTCCACGCCGCCCTTTTGCCAGCGCCTTCATCCGCTTGATGTTTTTGCGGTGCTTCTGTCTGGTCTTGCGATCCTTGTCCCGTCCTGTGGCCATAAGGTCTCCTCATCATAAAGTGTGAAAGGTGGCGCTGATATAGCACAAGCCCGTCCGCCTCACAAGGAAGCGCCCGTTCGTCGGGAGCCATTCGGGGACTGTCGTGTCTTGAGGGGTCCTGATGCGCGTGTTAAGATGCCTCGCGTTTTCGGCGCATGTGTGACATGAGTACCCTCCGTCTCGACAAAACCTACGATCCGAAATCCGTCGAAACCCGCTGGTATCGCGCATGGACCGAGGCGGGGTACTTTCACGCATCGACGTCTCATCCTGGTCAGCCATACAGCATTGTGATCCCTCCGCCGAATGTGACCGGCTCACTGCACGTCGGCCACGCGCTGAACCATTCTTTACAGGATATTTTGATCCGATGGCGGCGCATGCAGGGACGCAATACCCTATGGTTGCCCGGGACGGATCATGCAGGCATCGCCACGCAAAACGTCGTGGAAAAGCAACTCTTAAAGGAAGGGCTCTCCCGTGAAGTGCTCGGCCGTGAACGGTTCGTCGAGCGAGTGTGGCAATGGAAAGCGGCCTCCGGCAACACGATCGTCGAACAGCAGAAGCAGTTGGGCGAATCGTGCGACTGGGAGCGGTTGCGTTTCACCATGGACGAAGGCCTGTCGCGGGCCGTCGTGGAAGTCTTCGTCCGCTTGTTTGAGGACGGCTTGATCTATCGGGGCGAGCGCCTGATCAATTGGTGTCCGCGCTGCCTAACCGCTCTCTCCGACATCGAAGTCGAGCATGAAGAGGTAAAAGGAAAGCTGTTTTACATCCGCTATCCGCTCGCAAACGAGCCGGATGTGTCGGTGATCGTGGCGACCACACGCCCCGAAACCATGCTCGGCGACACAGCGGTCGCCGTGCACCCCGACGATCCGCGGCATCGCCATCTCATCGGAAAGAACATCCGCCTGCCGCTCACTCGTCGACACATTCCGATTGTCGGCGACGCCGTTCTTGTCGATCTGGAGTTCGGAACCGGCGCCGTCAAGATCACTCCTGCGCATGACTTCAACGACTACGAAGCCGGCGAACGGCATCAATTGCCGCGGATTCCGATTTTCGATCATCAGGCGTTGCTCGATCCGACTTCACTTACGTCGGCGGGCGTCGAACAAGACGTCATCGACGCGATTGCGCATCTCCCCGTGGCAAAAGCGAGGCCGAAAATCGAGCAGGCTTTGAAAGACCGAGGCCTGCTCGTCAAAGTCGACGACCACAAGATGGCGATCGGGAAATGCTATCGCTGCAAAACGGTCGTCGAACCGTATTTGTCTCCGCAATGGTTCGTAGACATCCAGCCGCTGGCACAACCGGCAATACGGGCAGTCGAGGATGGACGCATTCGTATTGTTCCCGAAGGCTGGATCAACAATTATCTGGCCTGGATGCGGGAGATCAAAGACTGGTGCATTTCCCGTCAGATCTGGTGGGGGCATCAAATCCCCGCCTGGTACTGCGAGCGTTGCAACGAGCGGTTCATCCATAGGCAAACATCGACCGATGCGATGGGTGCCGCCATCACCCGCATCACGCTCTTGCAGGGCGCGACGCCGGTCGTTGCCCGGTCTGCGCCGACCGTCTGTCCGCAATGCGGCGGGCAAGCGTGGCTCCGGGACCCAGACGTGCTGGATACCTGGTTTTCCTCCGGTCTTTGGCCGTTCTCGACGCTCGGATGGCCGGAACCAACACCGGAGTTGAAGACGTATTATCCAACCTCAACGCTCGTCACAGGCCTGGACATCCTATTTTTTTGGGTCGCCCGCATGATCATGTTCGGGCTCAAATTCATGTCCGATGTGCCGTTCCGCGACGTCTATATTCATGCCCTGGTACGGGATGCCGAAGGTCAAAAGATGAGCAAATCCAAAGGCAACGTCATCGATCCGCTCCATGTCATGGAGCAGTTCGGGACGGACGCCCTGCGCTTCACTCTTGCATCAATGGCGTCGCCGGGGCGTGACGTCAAGCTGGCCGAGGAACGCATTGAAGGGTATCGGAACTTCGCCAACAAAATCTGGAATGCGGCACGGTTCAGTCTCATCTATCTCGACGGCCCGCGCACGAGAAAGCCCATTGCGGAACGGCCGTTTGCAGACCGATGGATCATGAGCCGTCTCAACCGCACCATTGAAGCTGTAACCGCGGAACTTGAGAGCTATCGATTCGACCGTGCAGCCAATGCCCTCTACCATTTCATCTGGCACGAATATTGTGACTGGTATCTGGAGTTGATCAAGCCGGTCTTGCAAAATCCCGCGCATCCGGACGGGCCGGCGACGCGGCAAACCGTGATCGACAGTCTGGAAACAACGATGCGGCTGCTGCATCCGTTCATGCCCTTCATCACCGAAGAGATTTGGCAAACGATTCCGCACGAAGGCGACAGCATCGTCATTCAACGCTATCCCGTGCCTGACCCCGCCTGGCACTCGCCGGACGCCGAGCGGCGGTTTCTGTTGCTCGAGCAAGCCGTGAGCCTGATCCGTACCGGCCGGGTGTTGTTGAACTATTCGCCCGGTCAGCAGATTGAATTCGGAGTCTCCCATGAGGACGCTGAGAAGCAGCAGGAACTTCAACAGCTCGAACCTCATCTCGCTCTGTTGAGCCGCGGAATGGCCGACATCTCTCCGCAGTCCGGCTGGCGGACGGCACAACGTCTGCGGCTGATCGCGGACGGGCTGACCATCGGGTTGAACGTATCCGGCGATGTCGATCTGAAGAAAGCGCTGGATCGGCTCGTGAAACAGCGGGAAGAACAGGTCAAGGAACTCGCCCGCCTAAATGGCAAGCTTGACAATAAGGAATTCGTCGCCAAGGCTCCGCCCGAAGTGCTCGCGGAGCATCGTGCGCGACTGCATAGCCTGCAACATGATCAGGCGATGCTCGTGAGCAGCGAAGACCAGCTCCGTGCGCTGCTCAAGGCCTGATGATGGCCGTCCTGCCCGCCGCAGACATCAGGCGCGCCGTCCTCCGGGGGCTCGAAGAGGACGCCGCACAAAGCGACGTCACGACATCAGCTCTGTTCTCCATGCCGGTCCCCGCCACCGGGCGCATCATGGCACAGCAGGACCTGATCGTCGCCGGAATGGCGGCCGCCGTCCAGACCTTTCTCGCGGTCGACCCTTCGATGATCCTCACTGTCTTAAAGAAAGACGGGGCACGGGCGGCGAACGGGGAGACGCTGCTGCGCATGAGAGGAGACGGCCGATCCATTCTCGCTGCAGAGCGGGTCGCCTTGAACTTCCTCCAACATCTCTCGGGTATCGCAACGCTCACGAGCCGATTCCGGCAGGCCGTTCGTGGGTCGGAGGTTGAAATCCTGGACACGAGGAAGACCCTTCCGGGGTGGCGGGCGATCCAAAAGTGGGCGGTCGCACTGGGGGGAGGCACCAATCACCGGCGCTCGCTCGGTGACGGCGTCCTCATCAAAGACAACCATCTCAGCTTGCTCTCTCATCGCGAAGCGGTCCGCCATGCGTGCGAAGCGGCGAAAAGCCGAAGTCGAAGCCGGATGCCGATTATCGTCGAAGTGGAATCACTCGCGGAAGTGAAGCAAGCCCTGGCAGGTCAGGCGGACATCATCTTGCTCGACAATATGACGCCCGCTACGGTCAAAAAGGCCGTGCGTCTGGTCAAGAGCCGCGCGCTGGTGGAGGTGTCAGGCGGCGTCACCTTAAAGAATGTTCGCGCGTTCGCATCGGCGGGCGCGGACAGGATTTCAATCGGCGCACTGACGCACTCGGCTCCCGCGGCAGCATTGACGCTGGAACTCGAACGAGCCAACTCGACGGCAAAAAGGCGTCGCTGACCGGTGCAATTCCCATTGCCGTTGGATATCGACTCAATTCAGCGCCATCTCACGACTCGCCGGCTGGGACGCCGGATCGAGTTGTATCAGCGGCTGGATTCGACGAACAGCGAAGCGGTCGCGCTGGCGCAGGCCGGTGCCGAGCATGGAACGCTCATCTTGGCCGAGGCACAATCAGCAGGCCGCGGCCGGATGGCTCGCACCTGGTTCTCCCCGTCTGGCCGTAATGTGTACTCCTCCATCATCATCCGGCTTTCGATCGATGCGCCGCGGATGCCTTTATGGCTGTCATGGCTGCCGTTGATGGCTGCCCTGGGCGCGGCTGAGGCGATCGAAGCCGTCGCGGCGGCACGCGTGGCCGTCAAGTGGCCCAATGATTTGTTGGTCGGCGACCGCAAAGCCGGCGG
>DATJGE010000074.1:0-7373 GCA_035495295.1 Nitrospira sp.
GCCGCTGCCGTATAGAAATCCAGGTTGGGATACAGCCCTTTGTCATCCCGCATCACCTGCTCCACCGCCGTGGCTATCTCGTACCAGCGATGGTCGCCGCAGATCCGGCTCAAGCTTGCCGCATGACGCTGGATGATGGCAGAGCGTGTATCCCCGTTCTTGAGGACACGGTGACCGAAGCCCATGATCCGGCGCTTGCTCGCGAGCGACTCTCGCACCCATCGCTCAGCCTTTCCAGGGCTTCCAATTTCAAGAAACATCTGCGCCACGGCTTCGTTGGCTCCTCCATGCAGCGGCCCCTTGAGCGTACCGATCGCCGACGTAATCGCCGAGTGGAGATCCGTCATGGTCGAAGCGGTGACCCGGGCGGAGAACGTGGAGGCATTGAATTCATGCTCGGCATACAGGATGAGGGACACGTCGAAGACACGAGCCATGGCTTTCGCCCGTTCGTCCCCCTTCTGGCCTGTCAACAGATAGAGCAGGTTTTCTGCGAAGCTTAAATCAGATTGTCGAGGAAGCAACGGGACTCCACGGGCGAATCGATCCGCCGCCGAAACCAATAAGGGGACCTGCGCCAGCAAGCGAACGGATTTACGGGCATTCGCTTCCGCGGAATTGTCGCCAGCCTCAGGATCGGTCATCCCGAGGATCGACATGCCGGTCCTCAGCACATCCATCGGATGCGAGCCTTGTGGGACGATGTCGAGAAACGCCTCGACTGGACGAGGCAACAATGAGTATTCCGTCATTTGCATTGCGAAGGCCTTCATCTCCTGAGGCGTCGGAAGATGGCCAAAGAGGAGAAGATACGCCACCTCGTCAAAGGTGCTGTGGTCGGCCAAATCGGCAATTCCGTAGCCGCGATAAAGGAGGCCGGCTTCCCCCTCGTCCACGAGGCACAGCGCCGATTCTCCGGCGATCACGCCTTCGAGGCCAGGACTATAGGAGTGATGCCTTGTATCGTGTGCGGGAGATTCGCTCATTGCTGTACCCATACATCCTCCGCTTGTGAATCGAGAGATTCCGGATAACGGAGCAGTCTGTACAGTTCTTTCCGCGTCATCATGTGATGCAGCCAATCCCGCTGGGTGCCGAAGAGCTTCAATTCCGCGAGGAGCGCTTCGATGGCCCGCAATGCCGTCCGTAAGGCTGTGACGGGGAAGAGCACGCCGCGATAACCCAGGGATGCAAATTCAGCGCAGCTCAGCAGCGGAGTTTTTCCGAACTCGGTCATGTTGGCCACCAACGGGACCCTGACGGCTGCCCCTCGTATGCCCCGTGCAAAACGTTCAAATTCGTCGGCCGACCCCAAGGCCTCGGGAAAAAGCGCGTCCGCTCCGGCTTCAGCATAGGCGATGGCCCGTGCGACAGCGCCCACAATCCCCTCCATCGCGCGTGCGTCCGTACGGGCGATGATCATGAACGCACGGTGTGTCTTCGCTCGCACCGCGGCCTCAATCTTCGAGGCCATTTCACCGACTGGTATGAGCCGTTTCCCCGGAAGATGGCCGCACTTTTTGGCCGGCTCTTGATCCTCGATTTGCATGCCTGCGAGGCCGGCCTCTTCGAATGCTCTCACCGCCTCACACACAACCGAAGGACCGCCGTATCCGGTGTCTGCATCAACGATCGTGGGGATGGAAACAGATCGCGCAATTCTGCCCGCCTCATCTACCACGTCGGCCAGTGTAAGGAGCCCGATGTCCGGGACTCCGCGGCAGGCGGACAAGGCTGCCCCGGAAACATATACCGCCTCATAGCCGGCGCGCTCGATCTGCATGGCGATCAGCGCATTGAAGGCTCCCGGAATGCTGATCGTCCTCGTGTCCAGCAATTCTCGCAAGCGAGAGGCATTCGTCTGTTGGTCAGGTTTCATGGGTGTTCACGCGCTCATCCTTAGCAGTGGCATCAGCGTGCCGATATCTTTCATCTGCTCCAACCTCCACACGAGCCGGATCAGATCATCTGTGCGGGGGCGGCCCAGCCGCCGGTCCACCAACCGCCGGAATTTGCCTTCAAGTTCCTGATCCGACATTGGATTGCCGGGATGGCCCAATGGCAGGTCCTTTTGTTTCGTATAGGTCTTGCCCTCTCGAGTTCTCACGGTGATACGGGTCGGCATGGCGGCGGGGTAGCGGTCCACGAAGTCGGCCTCGCGCACGACCCGGACCTTCTTCATCAATTCACACACCGCTGAGTCTCGTAGTCGCTGTGGACCGAACGACTGCAGCGTAACCCGTCCGTCCATCAAGGCGACGGCGACGCAATAGGGAAAACTGTGATCAGCGGTTTCCCTCGTCATCGGTTGCCATTTTTCCGGCTCTCGCCCGATGATTTCGATGGCCACCTCATAGCTGCCGATCTCGATCTCGGACAGGTTGCGAATGGCGTCACTTCCTTCGGCTTGCCTCACTTCGGCTCGAAGTTCCAATGCCGCTTCCACTGCTGTCTGGGCGTGATACTCCACCGGATAGTGTTTGATATACGCCTCCAAAATCTTGAACCCCGGTGCGTGGCTCCCGCCCATCTCGCGTGCCGGATCCGATTCACCGCCGAATGGCGCAACTTCGAGTGGTCCCGAGACGAGTTTCATGAAGCCTTTTTCGCCCTCAAAAATCGGAGCGGGGCCCGTCATCCCCCGCTGCGCCAACATGGCGGCGAACACCCCGTTACGGGCCGCGTTCGAGAAGGCGCACGCCTTCCACATCGACAGATCCCCGACTCGAGTCTGTCGCAGGGCGACATTGGCGACGCCGGCGAGATTGACGGCATGCCGGGTCTTGGTTTCCGAAAGCTTCATGATGTTGGCCGCCGCGAGGGCTGAAGAAAACGGACCGTAGGTCACATGATCCCAGCCGCGAGGACGCAATGCCGCGGCATCGCACAATCGACACTGCACCTCATAGGCCAGCGCGATAGCTTGAATGACGCGTTTTCCGGATGCACCCATCGACTCGGCGACGGCAAGGATGGCAGGGATGTTGTCGGAAGGATGCGCCGGTTCCTTGGCCAGGTAGGTATCGTTGAAATCGAAATATCTCACCAGCCCTCCATTGGCGAACGTGGCAAGTTCTGGAAGGGTTTTGTGGCCGGTTCCCCAGAGGGTCGCACCTCTCACGATCTTGACTCGTTGGGCAACTTGACGGGCGAAGCGGCAGGGGGGTGCATTCCAGGCGCCGAGCGCGCAGCCTAAGCTGTCGAGCACCCGTCGTTTCACCTCATGGACGACGGTCTCCGGGAGATCTTTAAAGGTCAACGAGTGACAGTATCGAGCGAGGCGCTCCGCAAGCATTCCATACCCCTCCACGCACCTGTCGAGACACGAAGCACTTACGCGTGAGTTGCCGACATTCTCGCCTGTCGCTTGTCGATAAAAGCCTGTATGGCCTTGCGTTTCCCAGGCGTCGCACACAGCTGACCGAATAATTCTGCCTCTCTCACAAGGCCTTCGGAGAGCGGAATGTCGAGGCTTCCCCGTATGGCATGCAAGACGGCCTGGACTGCGGCCGTTTCCCGTGCG
Source organism: Nitrospira sp. (assembly GCA_035495295.1). GTDB lineage: Bacteria > Nitrospirota > Nitrospiria > Nitrospirales > Nitrospiraceae > Nitrospira_C. The sequence goes on from DATJGE010000074.1 coordinate 3,524, forward strand.
GCGATCATTCCGCCGATGGCGTCCGCTTGTTTCATCAATTCATGGCTGGGGACGACCCGGCTCACCAGGCCGATCTTGAATGCGTCCTCGGCCGTGACACTCTCTCCCGTCAGAATCATTTCCGCCGCTTTGGATGCTCCCACAACCCTCGACAATCGTTGGGTGCCGCCAAATCCAGGTAGGAGGCTCAGTTTGATCTCCGGCAAGCCCAGTGAAACTCCGCTCGCAGCAATCCTCATATGGCAGGCCAATGCCAGCTCAAGACCGCCACCGACGCAGATGCCGTTGATGGCAGCCAACACCGGCTTCTCACAACGTTCGATATGATTGAACAATGATTGGCCCTGCAGGGCAAACTCAGTTCCCGCATGGCTGGTGTTCAAACGGGTCAATTCGTGAATATCCGCCCCGGCGCAGAAAAACCGCCCTGAGCCGGTGATAATGACTGCTCGCACGTACTCGTCCTGCTCGACTTCGCTCAGCACCTGTTCGAGCTCCTTGAGCACCGGACCGGTCATGCTGTTTGCGGGTGGATTGTGCAGCGTGATACGAGCGATTTGGTGAGAGATCGTGAGCAGCTGATGGGCCATGGTGTCCTCCATCCTGCACTGCCGGTGTTGTGCCGGCTCTTATTCGAATCGCTGATGAGAGTCCGCCATGCTGCGCATTCGTTGATGTGCGGCGATCGCAGCAAGCAGCTCCGACAACCCCTCTCCGGTCGTGGCCACGGTGGCGATGACCGTGGGGCACCATTCGCGCAGGTCCCGTACAGTTTTGTCGGCACCTGGATGGTCCCCTTTATTGACCACGATAATGTGCGCAAGTTCCAGGAGACCCGCCTTCATCGCCTGAACTTCATCTCCGAGGCCCGGCGCGACGACTGCAATCACCGTCGGAGCACTCTTCATGATGTCCGCTTCGTTCTGCCCCACGCCGACCGTTTCGATGAGCACCACATCATAGCCCGCGGCCTCCAACACGAGTCTTGCGGCATCGGTAGTACGTGCGAGCCCGCCGGGATGGCCGCGCGTGGCCATGCTTCTGATGTAGACGCCGGAATCGAGCACATGCTCTTGCATTCTGATGCGATCCCCCAGCAACGCCCCGCCCGTCATCGCGCTGCTGACGTCGACAGCGAGCACGGCCACCTTCATCTCCTGCCGCCGATAGGCGGTTAGAAGTGCATTGATCAGCGTGCTCTTCCCCGCTCCGGGATAGCCGGTCACCCCGATAACGATGCGCGGGCGTGTGTCCGGAGTCAGAAGGCGGAGCCCCTCGATTCCATCAGGATCCTGACTCTCCAACAATGTGATGAGACGGGAGACGGCGCGGACGTTCCCCGACCTCACTTGCTCGGCAAGAGCGAGGGCCCGTCCCGGGCTCTTGGTGATCGTGACGACAGAATTTGTCACCGAACGGCCTCATAGGTCGTGTGACGCTGATACAGGCTCGATAGTCGGGAGGACAGCGGGTGGTTCAGCACGGCTCCCACCTGCTGTGCCGCGTTCACGACAAGCCGTTCATCCACGGCGACGGAAGCGCCGGAAGCTCTCAACGCATAGACGACATCTTCCGTTGCGACGTTGCCGGAGGCTCCCGGTGCGTAAGGACAGCCGCCGAGTCCCCCTGCGGACGTATCGAACGAGCTGATCCCATATTCCGTCCAGGCGGTCAGCACATTGGCGACCGCCATCCCGTACGTATCGTGGAAATGAAGCGACAGCGTTGCACGGCCGATGTGTGGCATGACTTCATCCAACAATCTTCTGATGTCCCACGGCGTAGCCTTTCCGATCGTGTCGCCCAGCGAGATCTCTTCAAGGCCAAGGTCGAGCAGATCCCGCATCACCTGTGTCACGCGTGACGGAGGGATGGGGCCCTCGAACGGACAATGAGTCGCCGTGGAGACGTATCCCCGTACAGCCATGCCGGTCTGTCTCGCCTGCGACACGACGGGCCTGAAGCGCCCGATCGACTCGCGCACCGTGCAATGAATGTTTCGTTGGTTGAACGTGTCGGAGGCAGCCGTGAAGACTGCGATCTTGTCGACCGCGACCGCCCTTGCTCGTTCCAACCCCCGTTCGTTCGGCACCAACGCCGAATAGACCACGCCGGGCCGCCGCTCGATCCGTTGAAAGACTTCGTCCGAATCCGCCAATTGCGGGATGGCGCGAGGTGAAACGAACGATCCCGCCTCGATCTCCGCCACACCGGTTAGCGACAAGGCATTCACGAACGCAATCTTGGTCTCGGTCGAGACGATGCCTCGTTCATTTTGTAGTCCATCCCTGGGACCGACTTCGGTGATCCGGATGGGAGATGGAACGTTTTTCTCCGGCCGATGCGACAACGCCATGCAATGGTCCTTTACTCGTCGCCGCCTGGGCTGGGCCAAACCGGTGCCCGGCGTTCGCGGAAGGCCTGAAATCCTTCCTGTGCTTCCATGGATAGTCGCGCCCGGATGTTCGCAGCCACGCAGATCTCCGAGGCTTCTTCCGCCGACACATGGCCGACCCGACGCAAGAGAGCCTTCGTGTCCCGTGCCGCCTGCGGGGCCGCCCGAACGATTTGTTCCGCCAATGCAGTGACCTGGCCATCAAGGCCGGCCAGTTCGACCACCTCGTGGATGAGGCCGGCGTCTCGCGCAGTTACCGCTGAAAATGGCTCTCCGGTAATACAGAACCGGCGAGCGAACGATTCTCCGGCCTTCCGAAGAACGAATGGACTGATCACGCCTGCAACGAAACCCAAACGGACTTCGCTGAACGCAAAGGTGGCCTCTGTTGCGGCCACGGCGATATCCGACACGGCAATCAAGCCGACCCCTCCACCATGTGCGGCTCCGTGAATACGCACAATGACGGGACAGGGACATTCGTCGATGGCTTGGAACATCGTCAGTAAGCGCTCAGCATCCTGTCTGGCTTCCAACGCGGACACCGTTCGGTCCGGACCCATCCAGCGGAGGTCGGCCCCTGCGCAAAACGTTTCGCCGGCACCGCCTAGGACAATGACGCGCACCGAGCGATCCTGTCCCAACGTGTCGAAGGCCCGGCGAATCTCTTCCACCATCGCGGCATCGAAGGCGTTGCGGCGGTCAGGCCGGTTCAACGTGACGCGCGCAACACCCTTCTCCGATTCAACAAGGATCGACATCGGATGTCCTATTTCTCCCTCACATGCGAAACACCGGCGGATGGGACCGTCGCACCGGCATTGTCATTGCAATGTCCAAACACAGTCCGAGAATCGGCCTAGTGTCTACGGGATTGATAATGCCGTCGTCCCAGAGCCGGGACGTGCCAAATAGCGCGCTGCCTTCCCGCTCGTACTGGGCGATCGTCGAATCCATGATTCGCCGTTGCTCATCTCCGGACACCGTCGCTTGTTCACGCGCTCGCTGCTGTTGCTTCACCGTGACAAGTACCTGGGCGGCCTGTTGCGCTCCCATCACCGATGTGCGTGCGTTGGGCCAGAGGAAGAGGAAGCGCGGACCATAGGCCCGTCCGCACATCGCATAGTTGCCGGCTCCGTGAGAGGCACCAATGATGACGGTGAATTTCGGCACATCGGCAGTCGCCACGGCCTGCACCATTTTGGCGCCGTCCTTGATGATTCCCCGTGCTTCATAGTCCTTACCTACCATGAAGCCGGTGATGTTCTGAAGAAAGATCAGGGGCAGCCGCCGCTGAGCACAGAGCTGCACGAAATGTGCGCCTTTCAACGCTGCCTCTGAGAGGAGCACTCCATTGTTGGCCAGAATGCCCACGTCGTGGCCCGTCCAGCGGGCGAAGCCGCATGTCAGAGTCCGTCCATAGCGGGCCTTGAACTCATGGAACTGGCTTCCGTC
>DATJGE010000075.1:0-19029 GCA_035495295.1 Nitrospira sp.
ACAGCGGCGTGAGTTTCCCGTCGGGATGGAGGTAGCCGGCCCGCAGCGGCACAGTCCGTTTACTGTGTTTGATCAACCGGCAGGGCGTTACCCGTATGGAGGTGAGCCATTCGGCGATATCGTGCGGATTGCCGATAGATGCGGAGAGCAGGAGGAGCCTCGCCTGGGAAGGACAGAAAATGATCGTTTCCTCCCACACGACGCCGCGTTCCGGGTCTGCAATGTACTGGGATTCATCCATGATCACGAGTCCCAACGTATCGAGCCGCAGATCGATTTCCCCGCCGGCCGCGTCGTAAAGCAAGTTGCGCAGAATCTCCGTGGTCATGATCAACAACGGCGCTTGCGGGTTGTCCTTGCGATCGCCGGTGAGAATGCCGACGCGTTCGGGGCCGAAGATTCGACAGAACTCCGTATACTTGGTGTTCGACAAGGCTTTGAGCGGCGATGTGTAGATGACTGTGCGGTTTTCCTCCATCGCGCGTCGTGAGGCCTCAACCGCGACATACGTTTTTCCGCTTCCTGTGGGCACGCTGACGATCACGTCACCGGATTGTAGCTGGGCCACCGCGTCCTCCTGCCAAGGATCGGGCACAAACGGTTGCGGCTGAGGGACGCCGATGCCTTCAAGCCAGGCTGCCAATGTGACGGCTGGTTCGTGATGCTCGGCTTCGTGGTGACTAGCGGGCGGGCGTCCGTGAGGCTGCTGTTTGGGCCGACTATGCCGGTTCCGAGCCTCGTGATGTCCGTCCGCGGTGGGCCGCGTCTGGCGCTCGCCGATCAAGGACATCAGATCAGATTCGAAGCCTTGGCGGTTTTCCGCGGAATGGCGGAGCAGCAGTTCGATCAACCGGCGCTTCCCGGCGCGGAAATGCCGATGGATTCGTCCTTGCGCCAGTCGGTGCAGAAGAGCGACCGGCTGCTGGACCAAGAGTTTCTCGAGCTCGTCCGTCGTCACGGGAGTTCCTCCAGCACGCCGCGCCGTAGGATGGCGATCGCTTGCGATGCACAGTCTGCGAGCGACGGGTGTGTCTCTCTCAGGCCGTGAATCTGCGAGAGAAACTCCAGCGTGCGGGCCAATAAGCGGTAAATATCGCCTTCCGCCATCGTCGTTTTCTTGCAGAGCCCGATCCAGGTGAGCGTCGGATCCGAGATCCACTGTTCCGTGACCGCGGCAATGTCGGCTCGCAGAAGCGGCGGATCTTCGTAAGGCGAAAGCGTCTCCGCGAGTTTTCGGACCTGCGCCAGCAGCGAGGCGAGGCCTGGGCTAATGCGCGGGAAGGCGCCCGGCCGGTCGTCATCGTGCGCGATGCTCGACATCACCGCCGCGAGGAGCGCCGGCGAGGCGCCGCTGAACGCTTCGGCACGGACGAGTTCCGTGATCAACAACGAATGGTCGATGCGGATCAACCTGGCCCATTCGCCGCTCTCGGTCAAATGCGAGCTGGGGGATAAATAGCCGAACCGCTGCAGCGCATCGATTTTCTCCTGAAAGCGGTGCCAGAGACTCGTCCGCAACGCCTGGATCGACTTCATGTGGCGCTGTTGTTCCTGGCGCAGCTTCGACGCATGGGCGTGATCTTTTTGACAGGCGGAACGGGACGGGCAAGTGGGGCAGGAAAAATCGCCCAAGGTTTGCACGATGGCGTCCGGAATCAGCTCTTCCTTCGGCACGAGAATCGGAAGGACCGGTAATCGCGGGGGCAGCTCGCCCAATTCACGGAGCAGTTGTTCAATACTTTCCGGCGTACACCAGGGATAGACGGGCGCCTCGACGCAATCCAATACGTGGTCGAACACTTCGGTGATGATGGCTGCAGGCACTTCGGTGATCGCACCTCCAGGACGCAGCAGCGTGATCATCGGACTTTTCTGTCCCTTGCTTCGGTATTGGCGGAGCACGACGCCCCGACTCTTCGAGAGACCCGCCACACGGCCCGGCGTCAGGAAATGAAAACGGGCCGCGACTTCCGGCGGCTCGTGACGTCGTGCGGGGGTCCGGTGTGCGCGCTGGCGCCGCACGTGATCAAACAGCTGCCATTGCGAGATCCAATCCGTACAGACGCGCGGCCCGTAAGGCTCGAGCTGCCGGTGCAGCTCATCGAGCTTGCGTTCCAACACCTCCGCGCGCTGGTTGAGCTGAAATTGTGCGAAACTCTTGGCGAGGATCGGCTGCATTTGATCGAGGGGGTGCGCCTTGAGCAGGTTCAAGACCATGGCATAGCTGATCACGAACTGGCTGTTAATTGCCTCGGGCTGGCCGGTCAAGCCTTTCGTGATGACGCCTAGCTCGATATAGGGCGACGGCGTGACGATCGCAAACCCGACGAGATCCTTCCCGCGACGGCCGGCGCGGCCGGCAATTTGCTGAACTTCTCCGATCGTGAGATCGGTGAAGTCGCGTGCTTTTCTGATGCTCGACTGCGTGATGATGACTGTTCGTGCCGGAAAATCGACGCCGGCCGCGAGCGTGGTGGTCGCAAAGACGGCATCCAGGCAGCCATGCCGCATCAACTCTTCGACGGCGATCTTCCACGAAGGCAAATGCCCCGCATGATGCGCGGCCACGCCGATGCGCTGAACGGTTGGAATCAGCGGGTGGTCAGCGACGCTCGGATACTGGGTGATGACCTGTTCGAGAACGTTGGCGATCGCCTCTTGCCTGGCGGGAGGCAGGAAGGATCGGGTATGGTCGAAGGACTCCATCGCTTCGTCGCACGCGCGTCTGGACGTCAGGAACACGATGGCAGGGGTAAGGTGTTTCTGGCGAAGAGAATCGATCAGATCAACCGGATGAATTGACGGAGGCATTCAGCTTCATTCCCTTTGAGATGACGACGATTCCAGAATCCGTGACATGGAAGCGCTGCGCATCGGCAGCACGGTCGTACCCGATCTCGGTTTTCGGTGGGATGTCGACGTCTTTGTCGATGATGGCGCGCTTGATGCGACAGTGCTCGCCGATGACGACATTTTCCATGATGACGGATTCTCGGACGTCTGCATGGTCCTGGACCCGCACATTCGGCGAGAGGACCGAGGTCTGTACGCGGCCGCCGGAAATGATACAGCCGCCGCAGACGATCGAGTCCAAGGCGACGCCCATGCGGCCGCCCTGGTAGTCCTGCGCGAACACGAACTTGGCCGGAGGATTTTGGCCCTGATAGGTGCGAATGGGCCACTGTTGATCGTAGAGATTGAAGAGGGGATCGACGGCGACCAGATCCAGGTTGGCCTCCCAGTAGGCATCCAGCGTTCCGATGTCCCGCCAGTATTTGACGGCTTTTTTGTTGGCGTCCTGGAAATTGAACGCGTACACGCGCCGGGATCCGATCATGCGCGGAATGATGTTTCTGCCGAAATCGTGCGGTGTGTCTTGTTGGGCGTCGGCGATCAGTTCCTCACGGAGGCTTTTCGCGCGGAAGAGGTAAATGCCCATCGAGGCAAAGGCCTTGGACGGATCGCCCGGGATGTGGGTGGCATTGGCGGGCTTTTCATTGAACTCGCGCACCGCAAAATCGTGGTCGACGCTCATGATGCCGAAGCGCTTGGATTCTTCGATCGGGATGTCCAGGGCGCCGACAACCACGTCCGCGTCCTTGGCGACGAGCCAATGGAACATTTCCATATAGTCCATCTTATAGATGTGATCACCGGCGAGGATCAGGACGTACTCGGGCTGATCCGCGTCGAGCAGAAAGAGGTTCTGGTACACGGCGTCGGCGGTGCCGCGATACCATTCCTCGCTGATCCGCTGTTGCGGTGGAATGGATGCGATGAATTCGCCCAGTTCAGCGTTGTACACGTCCCATCCGGTGCGGATATGGCGATCGAGGGAGTGTGATTTGTATTGGATCAAGACGGCGACTTTGCGCAGTCCGGAATTCAGGCAATTGCTCAACGTGAAGTCGATGATGCGGTATTTGCCGCCGAAGGGCACGGCGGGTTTGGCGCGGTGTTCGGTGAGCGGATGCAGGCGCTCTCCCCGGCCGCCGGCCAGCACCATCGTGAAGATGTTTTGCATGGCCGCGATTGTAGCAGGAAGCCTCAGCAAATAGAAAGAAAGCGAATCCGTTGACATCGAGAGTGGCGCAGTTGATACTACGAACGACGATGGGCCTTGTTACAAGCGGTGGGCTGAAGGGGTGCATATGAAAGAGGATATGCTGGTGTCGTCCCTGTCGAAAAAAGGCGTCGTGCCCTCGAAAAAAAAGTCTCCCCATGAGGATGAGGAAGGTCTCCGTTGGCGCTTGGAGCATCTTGAATCGCAAATGGCAAAGCTTTCTGAGTTGGTTCGAGACCATGCCGAGGACGTCGACCGTCTGGTCCGAATTGTCGCCGAAGACAGGAACGCCATTCGCCAGCAATTGCTGCGCAAGCATCAGCAACACGTCAGAGTACGCAAACAGTTGCGCGCGTCCAATTCCAAGCCAGGTGTGGATCTATAGCTGCCGTTCTGACCCCTGACCCCGCCGTCTCTCTCCGCTCCAGTTGAATTTGTGGTCGCCCCTCGAGGGATTTCTGGCGAGAAGAACGTATGGCTAACTGCTGATATATCCTCGGATTATTTGCAACATATGTAGGACACTGTATAATGCAGCTGTCCTGAGATGCCGTAAGAGGTTCCATGATCGCCTTGGCGCGCACCGGTCGTCTGCGAGGAACCATACGTGTTTTGGCAAGATAGGCGATGGGTGTCCCCTTCCCTCGGGGTGCTCGCCGGCCTGGTGCTGTTTTCGCCGATTCAACTGTGGTCAGCCACACCGCCGGGTCCTCCGGCCGCTGAACAGCGGACATCGGCTTCCATCCGTCTCAGCCTTTCCGACGCACTGGGCGTGTTTCTGCAGCAGAATCTCGACCTCCTCATTGCCAAATACGGCATCGAATACAGCAAGGGACAGCAGATCACCGCCAAACTGTTTCCGAATCCGACGATGTCGATCGGCAACTTGGCCTCCTTCACCCAAGGGCATACCGCGGGGAACAGCGGGCAAATTTTTACCCAGGTCCAGCAATTATTCGAACTAGCCGGCAAGCGGGGCTACCGCATTGAAAGCGCGGGATTCGGCGCGCAGTCCGCTGAGGCGGCATTTGAGGATGCGGTGCGTCAACTCGGCTTCACGGTCAAGGACAGTTATTACCGCGTGCAGTTGGCGCAGCGCCGGCTGGCGTTGGCCGAGGAAAACCGGGACCGGTTTTCACGGATTCTCGACATCAATTCCATTCGGTTCAAAAAAGGCTATATTGCGGAAGTCGACTTGATCCGGATCCGCCTGCAGACTGTCGACTTTCATTCCCAGGTGATTCAATCCTTGCAAGAAGCCGAAACGGCGCGCGGCGACCTCCGTCAACTCCTGCGCCTGTCGCCGGCTACAACGCTCGAACTGACGACCGACTTGGAATTCAGGCGCATCGATCCGGAAATCGGCAAGCTGAGGGTCGTCGCCTTGGATGTGCGGCCCGATGTGCGATCGAAACGGTTTACCTTTTCCCAACGGGAAGCCGATCTGCGGCTCGCCAAAGCGTACCGGGTCCCCGACCTTACCGTTGGTACTGGATACGCCGTTCAAGGTTCGCGGGGACCGGATAATCCACAACAGTGGGCGCTCAATTTCGGCATACCGCTTCCGCTGTTCAACCGCAACCAAGGCGGCATCCGGCAGGCGGAGGTGGCGGTCCAGACGGCGGAAGCCGACTTGAATAAGGCCCTCAATGTAGTTGAGAATGAAGTGGAAGTCGCCTATCGGAATCTCATGCACAGCCGGCGGTTGGTGGAGGCCTACGTAGGGGGAGTGTTGGACGATGCGCGCGCCACCTTCACGATCGTCGAACGGGCCTATGAACGTGGAGGGGCCACCATCCTCGACCTGCTCGATGCCGCCCGTACCTCACGGACGATCCAACAAAATTATATCGAAGCTTTGTTCAACTACCAGCGCAACGTTCTGCAGCTCGAATCGGCCGTAGGCCAAGAGATCGCCTCATGATTCTGTCCGGCTACAAGCGCCTGCTTCCCGCCGTCGCCCTCGCGGTCTTGACGGTGACGGCGTGCGGCAAGGGAGACCAGCCGGCCAATTCGGATGCCGCCACGCCGCCGCACGGCAAGACCGGTGTAGTGCCGCATGACTCGGCGCCGCGTGTGGAAACCGGCATCGTCGATTATAGCGGGATGCAGCAGGGCCTCAGTTTGGCCGGCAAGATTGCGTACGGCGAAGACCGCTACTCAAAAATTTCCTCTCCCCTGCAAGGGCGTGTGGTCGAGGTTCGAGCCCATTTGGGTGATCGCGTCAGGGCGGGAGACGTGCTGCTGGTTGTCGACAGTCCTGACATCGCGCAAGCCTATTCGGAGTACGTCAAGGAAGACTCCGATCTCCAGTATGCGACGCGATCACACGAGCTGGCGAAAGATCTCTATTCGAACAAGGCCCTTCCGTTGAAGGATCTCAAGCAGGCCGAAAATGAATTGGTGAAGGCCCGAGCGGAATTTCGCCGAGCCAAAGAACGGTTGATGTCCTTGCGTGTGCCGGCGGAAGAGTTGAACAAGCCGCTCGACAAACAGCAGATCACGAGCCGGTTTGAAATGAAAAGTCCGCTGACCGGCATTGTGGTGGAACGCATGGTCACGCCCGGCCAGTCGGTCGGCGGGGATGCCAATCAGGTGCTGTTCACCGTCGCCGATTTGGATATGCTGCAGGTCGTGGCCGATGTCTATGAGCGCGATCTGGCGCTCGTCAAAGAAGGGCAATTTGCCAGAGTCAAAGTCGAGGCCTATCCCGACGTCGACTTTCCTGCGACGGTGGCGGCCGTGGGCGACGTGGTCGATCCGGCCAGCCGGACGATCAAGCTGCGTGCTTGGGTCAACAACCAGGACCATCGACTGAAGCCTGAGATGTTCGCCCGGCTGCATATCCAGGTCGGCGATGCGACACGAATCCTCGTCGTCCCGAAAGAATCGGTGTTGGAGTCCGACGGGAAACAATTTGTGTTTGTGGTCGACGAGCCCAACCACTATATCAAGCAAGAGGTCAAAGTCGCGAATTTCACCCCTGATCAGATGCGCGTGCTTGAAGGGCTGACGCCGGGCCAACGGATCGTCACGAAAGGCGCGGTGTTGATCAAAGGCCAAGAAGTCAAAGGCGGCTGACCGGGTGATCCTTCCTCCTTGCGCAGCGTTCCGCGAGCCAACTCAATAGATGATCGCGCGCCTCGTCGAGATGTCCCTCGTCCAGCGCATCCTGCTGTGCGCGCTGGGGGTCGCCCTGTTCTTCGGAGGACTGTACTCCTTCCATCTTCTCGACATCGTCGCCTATCCGGATCCTTCCCCCCCGATGGTCGAGCTAATCACCCAAAATGCGGGCTGGTCGGCTGAGGAGATCGAACGGCAGATTACCATCCCGATCGAGGTGGCGTTGACCGGCATGCCGGGCTTGACGGACATCCGGTCGCTCTCGATTTTTGGGTTGAGCGACATCAAAGTGTATTTCGATTTTGGGACGGACATTTTCCGCGACCGGCAGGAAGTGCTCAACCGCGTGTCGTCCGTGGAATTTCCTGCCGGCGTCCAACCGACGCTCTCCCCCTGGTGGGCCATCGCCGAGATCTACCGCTATGAGCTCACGGGACAGCCGGGCATCAGCTTGACGGAACTGAAAACCGTGCAGGACTGGGAAGTGCGACGCGCCTTCCGCCGCATCCCCGGCGTCATTGACGTCACGGCCTTCGGAGGCACGACAAAGGAGTACCACGTCGACATCGACCCCGGCCGGCTGATCAGCTACGGCGTCAGTCTGTCCCAGGCGATGACGGCATTGCAAAACAGCAATGCGAACGTCGGCGGCAACTATTTGACGCTCGGCGCGCAAAACTACAACGTCCGTGGGGTCGGCCTCATCAACGGGATCGAGGACATCGAAAACGTCATGGTCGCCCAGAAGGACGGAACGCCGATTTATGTGAAGACGCTGGGCAATGTGAACGTCGGCAGCCGCATCCGTCTCGGTAAAGTCGGGATCGATGATCGGGACGACGTCGTCGAAGGCGTGGTGCTGTTGCAGCGCGGGTACAAGGCCATGCCGGTGCTCGACAGCGTCCGCGATAAAGTGGATGAGTTGAATACGTGGAAATTGCCGTCGGGCATCAAGATCAAGACGTTTTACGACCGGACGGCGCTCATCAAAACGACGGTCGAAACCGTGACGGATATCTTATTGAGCGGGATGGTGCTCGTCTTCCTATTGCTGTACGTGTTTCTTGGAAACCTTCGGGCGGCGGGCATCGTCGCCTTGACGATCCCGATGTCGCTGCTGTTCACCTTCGCGATGATGGTGTTGATCGGACAGTCGGCGAACCTGATTTCCCTCGGCGCCATCGATTTCGGGATCATCGTGGACGCCACGCTGATCATGGTGGAGAGCATCTTTTTTCATCTCGCTCATGCGAAGACCCCGGGCCTCACCGTGCACCAGCAAATCGTCCGCGCGGCGCGTCAGGTCGGCCAGCCCGTGTTCTATTCGACCGCGATCATCGTCGTGGCCTTCATTCCGCTGTTTACAATGACCGGCGTGCCCGGGAAAGTCTTCGCCCCCATGTCTATCACCTACGGCTTCGCGCTGCTGGGCGCTCTGCTCATGGCATTTACGCTGGCGCCGGTGCTGTGTTCGTTTCTACTGACCGGCCCCATCCGCGAAGAAGACACCATCGTGGTCAAGCCTTTGCGGCGCATCTATCAGCGGATCCTTGATTGGGCGCTGAACCATCGGCAAGTGGTCGTCGCCCTGGCAGCAGCGCTCTTGATCGTCGCGCTTGTCGCGCTGCAGTTTTTGGGCGGCGAATTCATGCCGGCGCTGGAAGAAGGCAATCTCTGGGTGCGGGCGACCATGCCGGTCGATATTTCCTTCGACCAGGCGGCGCGGCTGGCCAGCGACATCCGGACGATGTTCCGCCAGTCGCCGGAAGTGACGACGGTCGTGTCGCAACTCGGCCGGCCGGACGACGGGACGGACCCGACGAGCTTTTTCAACGCAGAATTTCTGGCCAGCCTCAAGGCGCAGGCGGAATGGCGTCGAGGGCTCAGCAAGGACGATCTTGTGGAGGAGATCGAACAGCGTTTGAAGACGATTCCCGGCGTCATTTTCAACTTTTCCCAGGTCATCCAGGATAACGTGGAAGAAGCCATGTCCGGTGTCAAAGGGGAAAACTCGATCAAACTCTTCGGAGCGGATCTCAAAACGATGGAAACGCTCGCCGGCGAGATCGAAAAGCAGATGCAGCAGATCCGGGGGGTCAAGGACCTGGGGGTGTTTCGGTTGCTTGGCCAGCCCAACCTCCTGATCAAGGTGGACCGGCAGGCAAGCGCCCGCTATGGGCTCCAAGTCGCTGATGTGAACGCCGTCGTGCAGGCTGCCGTCGGCGGGCAAGCGGTCACGCACGTCTTTGAAGGGGAACGGCTTTTTGATTTGGTCGTCCGGTTTTTGCCCGAATACCGGCAGGACGTCGACGCGATCAGCAACATTCTGGTCAGCACGCCGGATGGTGCGAGAATCCCCCTCAAGCAGGTGGCGACCATCGCCACGCAGACCGGCGCTTTTATCATTTATCGCGAGAACAACGAGCGGTACATCCCGATCAAGTTCAGCGTCCGCGACCGTGACCTCGAAAGCACCGTTGAAGAGGCCCAGGCGCTCCTTGCGAAGACCGTCACATTGCCGGCCCGGTACCGCATGGAATGGGCCGGTCAATACGACCAATTGAAAGAGGAGCAGAAGCGCTTGGCCAAGATCGTGCCGCTCAGTCTGCTTCTGATCCTCCTGCTGCTATACATCACGTTCGATTCGCTGAAAAATGCGCTATTGGTGCTCTCCGCCGTTCCGTTTGCGTTGATCGGCGGCGTGATCGCCCTCGTGGCCACGCATACGAATTTCAGCATCTCGGCCGCGGTCGGCATTATCTCCACGCTTGGCGTGGCCATTTTAGGCGGGGTGCTGTTGATATCCCGCATTGAGGATGGACGCCAGGCGGGATTGAACTTGCGAGAGGCGATCATGCAGGCCGCTGCCGTGCAGATGCGGCCCATCCTTATGGCAACGGTGGGCGCGGCCATCGGCCTGCTGCCGGCTGCAGTTGCCACTGGCATCGGCTCTCAGGCCCAAAAACCGCTGGCGAGGGTGGTGGTCGGCGGCATGCTCACTGCCGCCTTCTTGATTCTGGTGGTGTTGCCAGTGTTATATGAAATGGTGCATCGCCGAACAGAACACGGGAAACGATAAAAGATGAAGGTGATCATGAACTCTTTTACGCAGGAGTCCATAAAACCGTTCGTATTGAATTGCACTACGTGGGTCCTGGCGGCGGCCCTTGTTCTGGCGCCGGGCGCGTTCTCCGCGCTGGCACAGATCCCGTACGAAATGCCGCCGCAGTTTCAGGACACGCCGCCGGCGGTGACCGTTCCACCCAACAGTAAGGCTCTCAGCCCGGAGGAGCTGCAGCGGGCGGAGGCCCTGCTGCCTATGCTCGAAGGCAAGCAAGAATTTTGGGCGATGGGTGAATTTGTCCACCTCGGAGAATCGAGCGTGCCGGTCCTCGTCAAAGCGCTGAGCATGCCGGGCCCGCGGACCCGTTACAATGCGATCGAGACGCTCTCGATGCTAAATGCGACGTCCGGCGTGCCGGCGTTGATCACGACGGCCAAGGATCCCAATGAACTGCCCCGCGTGCGCGAGCATGCGTTACGTGTCGCGATTCGTCTCGATCCGTCGAAAACGCCGGAAGCCATTCAGGCGATGGCAAAGGATCAGAATTCTTCCATTCGAAAGGCGGCGGCGTTCGGCTCGCGCTACGTGCGCGACAAAGCGGTCGTACCAATCCTGATCGGAATGATCGACGACGACGAGCGGTTCGTGGCCATGTCGGCGGTGCAATCGCTGTGGATTCTCACCCTTCATGAGACGGAATTCCATGATTGGGACGCCTCGACGAAAGCCGATCGGCAGCAATGGATGACAGAATGGACCGACTGGTGGTCCGGCGAGAAGGACACGTTTCAAATTCCCGAACCTCGCCGTCGTTCGCCGCGAGGACAGGGTTGACCGGCTTGCGGCTTAAAAAATCCGTATGTTATAGGTGTGAAGTCGCTTCAACAGCCTGGCGGGGACAGGCAAGGACGATCTGATGGCTCTTTTGCAGATAGCAAAACTCGGGAATCCGATCCTTCGGAAGGTGGCTGCTGCGGTTGATCCGCGCGAGATCCGAACCAAGGAATTTCAGCAGCTCATTGACGACATGTTCGAGACGATGCTGGAAGAACCCGGCATCGGCCTAGCGGCGCCGCAAGTATCGCACTCGATCCAGCTTGTGGTGATGGGCTGCGAAGGGGAGGGGGGATTTCCCACGACCACGCTCATCAATCCTGCGATCGTGTATTACGGTCCCCAACAGGTCGAGAACTGGGAAGGCTGTTTGAGCGTCGACGGCTTCCGCGGCAAGGTCACGAGACCGGGAGTCGTCCGGGTTCACGCGCTCGACCGCGACGGCAAAGCGGTTGACATAGAGGCCGACGGCCTCTACGCCATCTGCATTCAGCATGAGATGGACCATCTGATCGGCAAGGTGTTCCTTGATCGCATGACGGATCTGTCCACGCTGACCCAGTTGAGCGAGTTCGACAAGTTCTGGCGCAAAGAGCCCACCCCCGTCATTTAGCGCGTCTCTGTTTCAACCGTCACTGTGAAAACCTTACTCCGAGTCCTTCAATATCTTCGTCCTCATCGCTCGATGGTCGTCGGCACGTTTGTCTTCGCCGGCTTGACGACCGCGTTCGAACTGGTGCCGCCGTGGCTGATCAAAGTCGTCATCGACGACGTGATCCAGGCGGGGAAGACTCATCTGCTTTCGGTGGTCTTCGTGGGATTGTGCACGGCCTATGTCTTGCGCAATTTGTGCTCATCGATCCGCATCAAGCTTAACAACAGCCTCGAGCAGCAGATCGTGCACGATCTGCATGTCCAAGTGTTCGCCGCCCTTCAGCGCTTGTCGATCAATTTTTTCGAGAACCGGCCCACGGGCGAGGTCATGTCGCGCGTCTTGAATGACACCGAACACATGCAGCGAATTTTTGTCGACGGCCTCGAGGAGATCATTACGGCCGGCTTGACGCTCGTCGGCATCATGGTCGTGCTGTTTTGGTTGAATTGGAAGTTGGCGCTGCTGGCCTTGGTCCCAATTCCGCTGCTGATCGTCGGCGCGATCGCGTTTACGAAGCGGATTCACAAACACTACCGGAAAATCCGGAAGGATTCGGCCGAATTGAACGCCCTGCTTCAGGATTCGCTGGCAGGCATCCGGGAGACGATGGGCTTCAACCGGCAGGCCTATGAACAGGGCCGGTTCGACCATAAGAGCGACCAATGCCGGCTTGACACCTTGAAAGCGATGTACCTCTGGTCTTACTACTCGCCGGGCATGATGCTGGTCGGCAGCCTCGGCGGGGCGCTGGTGCTGTGGAATGGCGCGCAGGAAGTCCTTTCGTCGCATCTCTCGGTCGGCGAACTGGTGATGTTCATGTCCTATCTCGCCCTCTTCTATGTGCCGATCAATCAAATCCATTCGGTCAACCACATGCTGCAGCACGCGTTGGCCGCAAGCGAGCGCGTCTTTGAAATTCTGGACATCGTGCCCGACGTCAAGGATGACCCCGATGCCATCGCGCCGGTGCCCCGCTTGACGGGGGAAATCGAATTTCGGCACGTGCATTTTCACTATCGGCCGGAGGCGCCCATTCTCAACGACCTGTCGCTGACCGTCCGCGCCGGCGAACGGGTCGCGCTCGTCGGGCCGAGCGGCGCCGGCAAGAGCACGACCCTGAAACTCTTAACGAGGTTCTACGATGTCACCGCCGGGTCGATCACCATCGAGGGCCATGATCTTCGCGGAATGCCGGTCGCCTATCTGCGCGACCAGATCGGCCTCGTCCAGCAAGAACCGTTTCTCTTCAACGGCACGGTGCGCGAAAATCTCCTCTATGGGAATCTATCCGCCAGTCGGGAGGACGTCGAAGCGGCCGCAAAAGCGGCGCGCGCCCATGAATTCATCATCAAGCTGCCGGAAGGCTACGATACGTGGATCGGCGAGCGGGGAGTGAAGCTCTCGGTAGGCCAGCGGCAGCGGGTGTCGATCGCGCGCGTGCTGCTCAAGGATCCGCCGATCGTCATGTTCGATGAGGCCACCTCCAACATTGATACGGAAACCGAGGTCAAAATCCGGGAGGCGTTGGATGAGCTCACGAAAGGCCGGACGACGATCGTGATCGCACATCGGCTCTCCACCGTCCACGGCATGGACCGCATCATCGTCCTGGATCACGGCCGGCTGGTCGAGGACGGTCCCCACGAGGTGCTGATGGCCCGTGGGGGCCTCTATGCCGCGCTGTATGACGCCCAGTTTCAGACCTAAGGGGACACGCCCAGGGGTGCGCATGGTCTTGATCTACGAAAACGATCCACTGGATAATGAGGATGCGAGGGGACGCTTCTATCACGTCTGCAGAGGCCGCATTCTCCGGACGGAAATTGAATTGCCGTCCGGCGAGAGCGTCTACGAATGCCCCGACTGCGGCATAGATCTCGAGCCGGAAGATTTCTGGATCGCGAGACAGAAGGGATCGGTGTAGGCAATGGCTGGCAGCTCAGGCCGGAAGACCGTCGCCGTGATGCGGGGACTGATGATGCTGTGCGATAGTTGTTATGACCAGGTCATGGCCGAGAAGCTGACCGACCACAAGAACTTCGTGCAGAACTACGAGGCGCTCTTCGATACGATTTGTCCGGGGTGCACCGACATCAATCGGCCGCTCGTTGATGATATGTTGGGGAGTTCCGAGTAGGCCAGTCAGGCCGTCCCGCCGTTATTTGCATTCTTTCCCGTTGAAATACATACAGGTCGATTCTCCTGATTTGACCTTCCAGGTCTTGATCATCGGCATTTGCCCGTTGGCCCGCATTTCCACGACAAAGTCCACGAGGCCGGAGATCGGCAGCTTGTCCATGTGCGGCTGACCGGCGTCGGGCACTTCGATATAGAACACTGAGCCGAGCGTCGAAATCAGAACGCGCTTGTTGTCTTTATCGACTTGAATCACCGGGCTGTAAAAACTCTTGTCCTCGGCATGCGCTGGCACGGTAAGTACGACGAGGAAGAGGACGGGAAGCATCGTACGCAGGGACGGCATAACGAGTACTCCTTCCTAAAAAGGTCAAAGATGGCGTCATTATACGCACCGGGCGAAAAAGAAGGAACTGCTATTTATCAGCGGGTTGCGGCGCTAGATTGTGCACGTCAGCGCGGACGACACGGAGCCGTTCTTGATCCAGTAGGCGCGCACGTCAGGCCGGGCCTTGTCCATGAGCGAAATGAGCATGTACATCGGGAGGGTGAGGTTCAGGCGGCTCCAATTCTCTTCCCACTCGCTGGCGATTTTGATGTCGGTGACCGACGGGCGGGCCGGGTCATGCGGATGGGAATGGTAGACGACTTGTAGCGTCAATCCCTGCTTCCGCATGTCCTTCACCGCCTGAAACATTTCCTGGGCATCCATGATGAACGCGATCTCGGCCCGCTCCTCCGGCGAAAGACGCGAGAGGTGTGCGAGCTTCGCGTCGTCGAAAGAGGCAGCCTGTGCTGCGCCGTCGAGACTCACGACGTTCTTGATGCGGTACACGCGCGTGACCGTCTGATTCGTGCCTGCGAGGAATCCGCAGCATTCATACGGATCGAGTTCGCGCGCGTGCGCGATGAGGTCGTCGACAATGTGTTGGGGGATGCTGAGGTCCGACACGTTAGATGGAGCAGCTGACGGTGTAATCAGTCGAAAGATCCTTAATCTTCGGATGCGGCCCGCACAGGGGGCAGGCGGGATCTTTGGGGCGGCCGACCTTCCGGAATTTCATCTCGAGCGCATCGTAGATCAGCAGCTTGTCCGCCAGCGTCTCGCCGATGCCCAGGATTTCTTTAATCGCTTCAGACGCTTGTAAAATTCCCATGGTGCCGGCCAGCACGCCCAGCACGCCGGCTTCCTGACAGTTGGGGACCAGCCCGGCCGGTGGCGGTTCTGGATATAGGCACCGGTAGCAGGGAAACCCTTCATGGGGCTTGATGGTGGTCAATTGTCCTTCAAAGCGGAACATACTCGCGGAGATGAGCGTTTTCTTCGCGAAGAAGCAGGCGTCGTTGACCAGGAATCGAGTCGTAAAATTGTCGGAGCCGTCGAGAACGACATCGTACGATCCAATGAGCGGGAGAATGTTCTCGGCATCCACGAGTTGATGATAGGCATTGACGGCGATCTCGGGATTGATCGCGGTCAACGTCCGCTTGCCGGATGCGACTTTCGGCTGACCGACTGTCGCCGTCGTATGGAGAATCTGCCTCTGCAGATTCGAGAGGTCGACCACGTCGCCGTCCACGAGGCCAATCGTCCCGATGCCGGCCGCCGCCAAGTACAATCCGGCAGGCGATCCCAACCCGCCGGCGCCGATGAGGAGCACTTTGGCCTGGCTCAGCTTGATTTGGCCCTTGCCGCCGACGTCCTGCAGGATGATGTGGCGGCTATAACGTTCGATCTGTCGGTCAGTCAGTTCCATGGTTTCACCGGGCGAGGGGCTCGGGATGCGAGGCGAGCGGATAAACCTGACCCGCCTCTGGCCTCCAGCGCATCATTCGACCACATTCAATTCGATGGGATCGACGACGCAGCCTTTGTGACGCAGACCCTGAATCGCCCGCTCGATCTCCGCCGTCTCGCCCGAGAGCTCGACATCGACCCATCCGGTAGTTTCGCGGACGTCGGCCCGGCGCACATTGGTGACGACGTTGTACTCCCTCCCGATTTGATAAATGATCGGTTCTTTTACCTTGTCTTCGGGAAACCTGACATGAAAGCGGAGGTGTGCTTGATGTGTCATTATCGACCTCCTGCAATGGCTGGGACGATCGACACCTCATCGCCGGTCTTGAGCGAGGTGTCCTTTCCCTTCAAGAATCGGATGTCTTCTTCGTTGACGTAAATGTTCACAAAACGCCGCAGCTCGCCGCTGTCGTCGCACAGGCGCGCCTTGATGCCCGGATGGGCCGCGTTCAAGGTGTCGATCAGATCGACAATCGACGCCGCGGAGACTTCCACTTCGCCTTGTCCCTTGGTTAACGGTCTGAGCGGAGTCGGAATACGAACTTTGATCATGCGTCACCGCCGCCGTTCTTGCCCACCTTGAACACCTTCTCGAAGGCGACGAGACTGGGCTGAATTCGGACAGGTCTTCCCACGGCGTCAACGACGGCTTCCTGGGTCTTCAATCCGTTGCCCGTGACGTAAGCGACCGTGACGTCCCCCTTCTTGATCGTGCCGTTCTTCACCAACTTTTGAAGGACGCCGATCGTGACGCCGCCCGCCGTCTCCGCAAAGATGCCTTCGGTCTGCGCGAGCAGTTTGATCGATTCCACGACCTCGTCGTCCGTCACCATGTCCATTGAACCCCGGCTTTCAGCGGTCGCTTTCAACGCGTAGTACCCGTCGGCCGGATTGCCGATGGCGAGTGATTTTGCGATCGTCTTCGGCTTTACCGGCTTGAAGAAATCCCGTCCCGCCTTGAAGGCCGTGGTGATGGGGGAGCAACCTTCAGCCTGTGCCCCGTTGATTTTCGTGCGAATCTCGTTGATCAAGCCGACTGCCTTCATTTCATGAAGGCCTTTCCAGATCTTCGTCAGCAGCGATCCGGACGCCATCGGAATCACGACCTGGTCCGGCGTGCGCCACCCCAACTGTTCAACGGTTTCGAAGGCTAAGGTCTTGGATCCTTCGGCATAATACGGCCGCACGTTGATGTTGACGAAGGCCCAACCATGCTCGGCGGCGATCTCGCTGCAGAGACGGTTGACGTCATCATAGTTGCCTTCGACTTCGACGACATTCGGCTTGTAAATCAAATTACCCAGGACCTTGGCCGCTTCCAAATCGCCTGGAATGAAGACATAACAGCGCATGCCGGCCGCCGCGGCGTGCGCGGCGACGGAGTTGGCGAGATTTCCGGTGGACGCGCAGGCCACTGTCTCGAAGCCGAGCTCACGGGCGCGGGTCAACGCCACGGCGACGACGCGGTCCTTGAATGACAAGGTCGGGTGGTTGACCGTGTCGTTTTTAATGTAGAGCTCGTCGATGCCCAAGTAGGCGCCCAGGTTCTTCGCCCGGACCAATGGCGTCAGCCCGGCATGGGGTCCCAGGTAGCTCGTGCCTTCGACGGGAAGCAGATCGGCGTAACGCCACATGCTCTGCGGACCGTCCTCGATTTTTTTGCGTGAAAGAACCTGCTTCACCTCCGCATAGTTGTACTTGACCTCGAGCGGGCCGAAACACATCTCGCAGACGTGAATCGCCTTTGTCGGATATTCTTTGCCGCATTCCCTGCACACGAGCGCTTTCATCTTCGCCATCGTCGCACCACCCTGATTGTGAAACGGAGACAGTCGGCTCTCTATCGTCCTATGGTCGCATGGCGCAGCCCGCGTAGGGGTCGCCGTCGTCGAAGAGTTCGGTAATCGTCGGATGCTCCCCGCAGAGCGCGCATTGAGGGTTGCGTTTCACCTTGATTTCCCGGAACTGTGTTTTCCGGGCGTCGAAATCCAGGAGGCGGTCGGTCAGCGGCCGGCCGATGCCGAGCACTAGCTTGAGCGCCTCGGTGGCTTGAATCGTTCCGACGATACCCGCAAGGACCCCGATGACCCCAGCCTCCTGACAGGACGCGACCAGCCCTGGAGGCGGCGGGGTCTTGAACACACAGCGATAGCATGCTGATTGCCTGGGAACGATGGTTGTGATCCGGCCGTCGAAGCGGAGAATCCCGCCGTGCACGAGCGGCTTGTTCGCGAAGAAGCAGGCATCATTGATCAGAAACTTCGCCGTAAAGTTGTCGACGCCGTCGATCACGACGTCATAATCGGAAAATAACTTGAGGGCGTTGCCAGCCGTGAGCCGCTCTTCATACATCGACACCGAGACGTCCGGATTGAGCGCTTCGATTTTCTCTTTCCCGGACAAGACCTTGGGCCGGCCGACATCGGTCGTGTGGTGGAGCACTTGGCGCTGCAGATTGCTGAGATCGACGACGTCGCTGTCGATCAAGCCGATCCGTCCGACGCCCGCTGCAGCAAGATAAAGGGCCGCGGGCGACCCCAGGCCGCCGGCGCCGACCAAGAGGATCTTCGCATTCGCGATCTTCTTTTGTCCTTTACCCCCAACTTCGGGCAAGAGGATGTGTCGGCTATAGCGATTGATCTGTTCTTCCGTGAATTGCATATTGACAGCTGAAAATGGCGTCTCGTTACGTTCTCGGCTCGAAGCAACCCTCGACGTACCCGCAAAAGTACGCCTCAAGTGTCTTCTTGCCTGCGGCCTTGCCCAGGCATACGCGCGTCCCGGCGCGTTGGGGCAGGCGGGTGAGAATAGCAACCATTTTGCGCATCTTTCCTTTAGTGCATTCTAAATATTGAAATATTTCTCGATGCTGATATACCGCTCACCGGTGTCGCACAGGACGGTCACCACGTTCTTGCCGGGTCCGAGCTCTTCGGCCACCTGTTGAGCGGCGAACACGTTGGCTCCCGCGGAAATCCCGACCAATAGCCCTTCCATTTTGGAGAGCTGTTTGGTCGTCTGATAGGCTTCGTCGTCGGTCACTTTGATGACGCGATCGAGAATCTTCCGATTCAAAACCTGGGGAATGAACCCTGCGCCGATGCCTTGGATCTTGTGGGGACCGGGTTCGCCGCCGGAAAGCACCGGAGAGCCGGCTGGCTCGACGGCGATGACCTTGATGTTGGGATTGCGCTCTTTGAAGACTTCGCCGCAGCCCGTGATCGTGCCGCCCGTGCCGACCGCCGCGACGAACGCGTCCAGTTTTCCGTCCAACGCCTCCCAAATCTCAGGGGCGGTTGTCTTCTTATGCATCGCCGGGTTGGCCGGATTCGAGAACTGGTCGGGCATGAAAT
>DATJGE010000076.1:0-79939 GCA_035495295.1 Nitrospira sp.
ACTCCGAGTTGCAGGGGTTTGAAGATTTTGATTTGATTGCACGGCTCAAGCAACAGGGCGAGTTTGTCATGATCGAGGAACGAGGAATGGCCTACAGGGTACACGGACAGGGCTTTAACCGGGCCGGAGGTCTTCACATCATACGCAGCCGCGAGAAATTCCTTCGCCGCATGGAAGATTTCTATCGCGGTAACCGCATGAAACAGACCATCGTCCGGCTGATGCTGGCGGATTGTTATTCCGATTGGGGCATTCATGAGGTTAGGACAGGCAACAAGAGCGACGGCCGTAGTAAACTGATCAAATCTCTTCGCTGTAATCCGGCCAAGATCCGGACGTATTCCCGACTCCTCCGTGCCATCTTTTAACCCGCTTGACTCATCCGCATAGTTAGTTCATATTGTGAACGCCTCGCCGATTTATTCGTACATTTCATGGATTTACAAGGACAACGCGACCTTTTACTGCTAAGCGAGCTAGACCGCGACGCCCGAGCGACGCAGCGCACGCTGGCAACCAAACTGGGGGTAGCCCTGGGTTTGACGAATCTCTACCTGAAGCGGCTGGCGCGGCAGGGCTACATCAAAATCACGACCATTCCCAGGAACCGTATCCGCTATTTATTGACGCCTCAGGGATTCGCCGAAAAATCCCGTCTGACGTATCAATACATGCAGTATTCCCTCTCGTACTACCGCGAGATGCGCGGGCGGCTGAAAGATATGTTGTCGTCGCTCGAATGGACGAAGGGCCAACGCGTGGCCATCTGCGGAACCGGCGAGTTAGCCGAGTTGGCCTATTTGGCGTTGCGCGAGATGAACATTGAGTGCGTCGGGTTTGTCGACGGAAAATCGCGAGACACGTTTTTATCGCACCCGGTCTTTGCTCCGGGTGAGGCGTCTTCGCATCAATTAGACAGAGTGCTGATCGCCGATTTCGATCATGCGGCCGCCTATGAAGACGAACTTATACACTGCGGGATCCCGCGCGAGAAATTGCTGAAGCTCGGGCTGCGGCAGTAGGTCGGGGAGTCGGAACTCCCCAAAAAGAGTAGGAATTATTCCGTGTGCTGTAAGTGAGAGGGCGAAGCTGTGTCAACAGAGCCGACAGCTATGAACACTCATTGGTATGCGTTACGCACACGGTCACGCCATGAAAAGGTCGTACGGGACCAGCTCATGCAGCAAGGGATCGAACCACTGCTGCCAACGGTCAAGCGTCTCAGCCAATGGAAGGATCGGAAGAAAGAGGTCGAGGTGCCGTTGTTCTCCGGGTATTGTTTCGTCCGCTTCAACGCCGATCAAAAATTGCCGGTCCTGAAGACTGTCGGCGTCGTTGATATCGTCGGTGGGGGACTGCGCCCGGAGCCGATTCCCGATGAAGAGATCGCGGCCATCCAGACCTTGATGGCGACCGTCCTGCCGTACGACCCCCACCCCTATCTGCAGGAAGGCATGAAGGTGGAAGTCATCCGCGGCCCCCTGCAAGGCGTTCACGGCATCCTGCTCCGCAAAGACAAGCGCCATCGGCTGATTCTCGGCATCCGCATCATTCAACAGGCGGCGGCGGTCGAGATCGATACGGCCGACGTGGTGGCGATCGGCTAACATACAGCCTTCGCTCGTAATAATGGAGAGACCGAAAGCATGCAGCAGACGAGCTTAATATCAGTGAAACTTCACAACAGTCTCGACCGGTTGTGCCAGTAGAGATCATAGTCACGTGTTACGTACGAAGACCTTCTACGGTTTAACGAGTGTCCATCGCAAGGATTGAATTAGGGACCGCAGTTGGCAAGGTGCCTGTTGAGACCCAGAACGACCGTCAAACTGTGTCTCGTCTCAAATCACTTATCTTGAATGCGCAACTGTACGGCCTGGCGGGAATTACATTCCTGAGCTTTTTGCCCCGCTTTTCTCATGTTCAGGAATACGCCTTTTTCTTGCTCTTGGCCGTGGGATTGGCGTTCTGTTTGGCACAAAAAATCAACCCGTTCGTGAGGACGAGGCTTGATCTTGTGCTGGTCGCGTTTGTCGTGTGGGTGTTGTTCACGGTGCCCTTCTCCGTTGATCCGATCTACAGCTTTGCCGAGTGGCGAAAGGTCGTAGGGCACATTCTGGTGTTTTATTGGGCGATGTTCGTACTACGTTTCTCTAAGGGTAGAGAGCCTGCCGGCATAGTTTTGGCCGCAGTAGTGCTAGGCAGCCTCGCCCTATCGATCCTGGCTCTTGATGATTTTCTGTCACGAGGTGGAACATGGCGAGATCGTGAAGTTCGCGCTGTGGCTCCATCTTCAGATTACAACTGGCTGACCACCTACCTGGTTCTTGTCGTTCCAGTCATTCTCGGTTGGCTTGCCAACCAGCGGGGTGCTGCAGCAAGAACGCTAGGTCTTTTTGCCGTGACCGCCGCAGGTTTCGCTCAAATTGCAGCATATACCCGTGCCGGCTGGATCGCTCATTTTAGCCAGTTAGTGGCTTTTTTATACATGGTACGGCGGCGTCAAGTGGTCGTATGGTTTTTCGTTGGCGCTATCCTGGCCGCGAGTACTGTCATTGCCCTGTCGTCGACTCGCTATCAGAAGGACACCCTTGATCCCTGGACGTTTGCCGCTCGTGTCAAAACCTGGCAACTTGGGATTGAGCAAGTGCTTCACCACCCGATTGTGGGCGCTGGCTTCGGAAATGACACGTTTTCGAAAGTTTATACGGCTCAGATTGAAGCAGACAGCACTAAAGGCCCTGTCGAAAAAGTCCTGCCTGGCTTACACAACACTTTTATGATGGTGCTGATGGGAAGCGGAGTCCCTGCGCTAATCCTGTTTGCATTCATGTTTATCCGTATCGTGACTGAATTAGGTGCCGGTCACCGACGCGTTGATTATCTGCCGAAAGGGATTGGTCTGCTTGCTCCGGCGATCTCACTGGCCGTACTTGGATTCGCAGTTAGAAATGCTTTCGATTACATGTTTGCCGGCAGCGTGGCAAACTTGTTTTGGATTCTCGTAGCCGTCGGTTTGTCCGTCAAGGATGATCCAGCAAACAGCAACGGCCAAGATGAGCCAGGAAGAACCTCGAGATCGATCTAGCTATCGCGGCGACATTCACATGATTCTCGAAAGCCTGAGAAGGCCGGTCGGAAAAGGACAGTGGGCTGGATATATCGCTGCAATGATTGATGATGCAGAGCTTCGTGCCGAATTACGACGAGCGGGTGGAGAGCAGTAAGTCATGCGTATTCAGGTATGGGACTACCGCACGGAATATGAGACGGAACGCAAAGAGATCCTTGCCGGAATTGAAAAAGTCTTGGATTCCGGACGACTGATCCTGGGCCCAAGCGTGACGGCGTTCGAAGGTTCCTTCTCCACTTACTGCGGTGCCAAGTATGGCATTGGCGTTAACAGCGGAACCGATGCACTTTTCCTCGCCTTGAAGGTGCTGGATGTCGGCCCTGGCGACGAGGTGATCACGGTATCTAACACTGCGATTCCTACCGTGGCGGCGATCGTCTCTACGGGCGCGACGCCCAAGTTTGTAGACATTGAGCCGGACACCTACTTGATGGATGTCGGTCAACTCGAAGCCGCCATCACGCCACAGACCAAATGCATTCTCCCAGTACACCTCTACGGGCAATGTGTCGACATGGAACGCACGAATCGAATTGCCAAGACGCATGGTCTTGTCGTGCTGGAGGATTGCGCTCAATCACACGGAGCAATGCAACATGGCAGCAAAGCAGGCTCTATGTCCGAGCTTGCTGCGTTTTCGTTCTATCCCACCAAGATCTTGGGTACGTATGGGGATGGAGGAATGGTTATCACCGATAATGAAGCGTATGCAAAACGCTTGCGCCGCCTTCGAATGTACGGAAACGAAGGGACGTACTATTCCGTCGAACATGGCTACAACTCTCGCCTCGATGAACTGCATGCGGAAATTCTCCTCAGAAAACTGCCGCGCCTCGATGGTTATATCGCGCGTCGGCGAGACCTTGCCCAACGATACGACGAGAAACTCAAGGACACCCCGCTGATATTGCCCAAGGTTCGTCCGGGAAACTTCCATGCGTATTATTTGTACGTCGTGAGGCATCCCTCCCGCGAGACGATCATGCAACGACTTGTCGAACGAGGCATCCATCTCAACATCAGCTATCCTTCGCCGATTCATACCATGACGGGGTACAGCTATCTTGGCGGGAAGGAGGGCGATCTGCCGTGGACAGAAGCCGTAGCGAAAGAAATTTTCTCACTGCCGATGTATCCGGGATTGGCAGACGACGAACAGGACTTCGTCTGCGAATCGCTGCATGAGATCTTCCGCGAATTCCTTTGATCGGCCGCTCTTAGCTTCTGTAATTTTGGGAAGAATGAGAAAACAGAATGATCGATAGTCAAGGCATTAAGAGATGAATCCTCTCGAGTCCGCGCGCTGGACCACGATCATTACGCCGCGCCGTCGCTGGTTCGATCTTGATTTACTCGATCTCTGGCGATACCGCGATTTGATTCTGCTCTTCGCCTGGCGTGATATGACAGCTCTGTACAAGCAGACGCTGCTCGGACCGCTTTGGTTCGCGTTGCAGCCGCTTGCCATAACCATTGTCTTTACCATCGTTTTCGGCAGAATTGCCCAGATCCCAACGGACGGCAAGCCTGCATTTCTCTTCTATTTCTCCGGGGTTGTCTGCTGGAGTTACTTCGCGGCAAATCTTGTCAAAACCGCCGATACACTTGTCTCTAACGCGAACATCTTCGGGAAGGTCTACTTTCCTCGGTTAACCGTGCCAATATCGGTCGTTATCAGCAACCTTCTCCAATTTGCTATCCAGTTCTGCGTGCTCCTGTGTGTCCTGATTTGGTTTTCGGCAAGCGGTATGCCCTGGCAATTCACGTGGGCGGTTGCAACACTGCCTTTGCTGTTGTTTCAAATGGCGGCACTCGGGCTCGGCTCAGGCATCTTAGTGTCTGCGCTCACAACAAGGTATCGCGATATTGCCTTCGTAGTCGGCCATGGTGTGCAGTTGTGGATGTTTGCGACTCCCGTTGTGTACCCGCTTTCACAAGTTCCTCAGCGTTGGCAATGGGTTGTCGCGCTTAATCCAATGACCGCTATTGTCGAGGGCTTTCGCAATGCCCTGCTCGGCGGTGAGGCGCCTCAATTTGTGCATGTGCTTTCTAGTGTCGCGGTTACAGTCTTGTTGTTAGTGTGCGGATTGTTGCTCTTCGCCCGGGTCGAGCGAACGTTTATGGATACGGTGTGAACGGCTGAATGATCGGTCCAGCTATTTTAGTCGAAGGCCTATCAAAGGAATATCGCTTGGGTGTGATCAATCATGGCACGCTCTTTCGTGACCTGCAGAGCTTTTGGGCGCGCAAGTTGGGACGCCCTGATCCCAATGCTGTCATTGGTGCACGCCAAGGGCAGCCTGGGGAGCGATTTCAGGCACTTGATAAAATCAGTTTTACCGTGCAGCCTGGGGAAACGCTAGGAATAATTGGTCGGAATGGAGCTGGCAAATCTACATTATTGAAAGTGCTCTCCCGTGTCACTGCCCCGACTTCGGGTAGAGTTCTCATCCGTGGCCGTCTTTCAAGCTTGCTTGAAGTAGGAACGGGGTTTCATCCGGAGTTGACAGGGCGCGAAAACATTTTCCTCAATGGCGCAATCCTTGGTATGTCGAAGACAGAAATTCGAGGACGACTCGATGAAATCATCGCTTTTTCCGAGGTTGAACAATTTATCGATACCCCGGTTAAGCGGTATTCATCTGGCATGTATGTGCGCCTTGCATTCGCAGTTGCTGCCCATCTAGAGCCGGAAATACTGGTAGTGGACGAGGTGCTGGCTGTCGGAGACTACGAATTTCAGAAGAAGTGTTTGGGAAAGATGAAACACGTAAGCACACAGGGCCGCACAATTCTGTTCGTGAGCCATAACATGACGGCAATCAACAGTCTGTGTGGTCGGTCAATTTGGCTGGATTCTGGTCGTATCCAAAGTGATGGCCCCAGTCCAGAAATAACGAGGGTGTACCTCAGTACGGCTGCAGGCTCCTCTTTGCCGCGCAAGAGGTATCCCCATGATCTAGCCGATGGCCGAATCGCTCGAATTACCGAGTTAGCGGTCATCAATGAGGCAGGGGAGCTCACTCATGGATATGAATTAACGAAACCTTTTAAGATCAGAATCGAATATCACCTCAAAGCAGAAGTTGCTGGCGCAACCCTTGGCTTGCAAATTCTCTCTGAGGATTCTGGCGAAACACTCATTTCATTGTCCGATACTGAATTAGAGCCGTCTAGATTGCAGCCGCGAAAATCAGGAACGCACAAGGTTGAGGTACAAATACCTGACAGACTACTGAACACCGGCACGTATTCTGTACGCGTTGGAATTTCAAGATCCCGTCACGACACACTCGATGTTGCCGAGGGTTTATCGTTTCGGATCGTCGACTCCGTCGGCATCGTTCAATATCTGGGTTTTGAACGTAAAGGTTCTCTTCTGGCGCTGCAATTGCCATGGCACGATATTCAGTAAAAATACCCTCGCGGAAGCGGTTCTGAAATGTTAATACAGACCTTTAGGCGGTTCATGCTCCGCCTTGAGGGTGTCCGCATACATAAGAGCGTCAAACTCGGGCGAAACCTGAAAGTGTCCGGCCGGGTGAAAATTGGACCGTTGACGACGATTGAAGATGATGTGATGTTGTCCGGATCCATCAGGATCGGGCAAGGGTGCCGCATCGGCAGAGGCGCAGAATTCTCCGGAAATATTGAAATCGGCGACCAGTCCGTCATCGGATCATTTTCGATATTGTCTACCGGGCCAACAGGGTGCCTTCAAATAGGTAAGGATAGTTACGTGAATAGTTTTAGTGTATTGGGGGCGACTTCTGGACTGAAGATAGGAAATCACTGCATATTCGCCCCGTTCGTGCAAATAACTGATGCGACGCATGGTATAGATGACGTATCAATTAACACTAAAGATGCCGAATTTAAATCTTGTCCCGTTGATATTGGAGACAACGTTTGGCTTGGCACTGGAGTCACTGTGCTAATGGGTTCGTCCATCGGTAGAGATTCGGTGGTCGGCGCACATTCGCTCGTGCGGGATGCTCTCCCTGCGCGGTCGGTCAGTTTTGGAACACCTGCAACAGTACACAGATTTCGTTAGCATCCAGGGCAAAAATCTGTTTGAGAAACATTAGTCGCTCTCCAACGCTTGTTACTGGCGCGGATGGTTTCATAGGATCCCACCTCGTAGAAACGCTCGTCGCACGTGGAATGCGTGTCCGTGCACTGGCATTCTACAACTCGTTCAACGACTGGGGCTGGCTGGAACAGATCGGCTGCCGCGATCAAGTCGAGGTGGTAACGGGCGACATACGAGATGCTAATTTTGTCCGTTCCATCGTCGCGGACACCGAGGTCGTGTTCAATCTTGCGGCCTTGATTGCCATACCGTATTCGTACGTCGCGCCAGACAGTTACGTGCAGACCAACATCAACGGCGCCCTTCATATCGCTCAGGCTGCGCGTGCGCTTGGCGTGAAACGCGTTGTCCAGGTTTCCACCAGTGAAGTATACGGCAGCGCCCGCTATGTGCCAATCGATGAAAAGCATCCGCTGCAGCCACAGTCGCCCTACAGCGCGACCAAGATCGGCGCCGACGCGGTGGCGATGAGTTTTTATCACGCCTTCGGGCTACCGGTAGTGGTGGCCCGCCCGTTCAATACCTATGGCCCCCGCCAATCCGCGCGGGCGGTGATTCCGACCGTGATCACCCAATTGCTTGCGGGCCGGAAAAGTATCAAACTCGGGAGCCTCCATCCGACACGTGATTTCAACTATGTCGAGGACACGTGCCGCGGCCTAGTCGCGCTTGCCGAATGCGATGCCGCAATCGGCAAGACGGTCAACATCGGCTCCGGTAGCGAAGTCTCGATCGGAGAGTGCGCGAAGATGATTTGTGAACTCTGTGGCATGGACGCGAAAATCGTTTCGGATGACGTAAGAATCCGCCCGACCGGCAGCGAGGTCGAGCGTTTGTGGTGCGACAACACACTACTTCGAGGTCTCACCGGATTTGAACCCAGCTTCTCGTTACGTGAAGGTCTCAAGCGGACGATTGAATGGTTCCGCAAACCCGGGAACCTCGTTCGCTACAAAGTGGATTTGTACAATGTCTAGGCGAGCAGTGATTCTAGCGGGCGGCAAAGGCACTCGGCTGAAGCCCTACACCGTGGTCTTGCCAAAGCCTCTGATGCCGATCGGCGATTATCCGATTCTCGAAATCGTCATCAGGCAGCTTGCACGCGCCGGATTCGGCCACATTACCATGGCGGTCAATCATCAAGCCGAGTTGATCAAGGCGTTTTTCTCAAATGGCGAAAAGTGGGGAGTTAGCATTGATTACTCGCTGGAAGACAAACCACTGAGCACCATGGGACCTTTGAAACTTCTAGAAGATCTGCCGGACAACTTTCTTGTGATGAACGGAGACGTCATCACCGATCTCGATTTTGAGAAGTTCTTTGACCGTCATGTTGACAACGGAAATCTGTTTACGATCTCTTCCTATCTCCGCGAGCAGAAAGTGGACTACGGGGTCTTGGAAAGCGATCAAGCGGGAAAGCTGAGTGGATTCAGGGAAAAACCATCGCTCTTCTATGAAGTCAGCATGGGCGTGTATATGGTCAACCGAGAGGTGTTGAATTTTATTCCAGCCGATACAACCTACGGATTCGATCAGTTGATGCTCGATTTGATTGACGCCGGGCGCCCGGCGTCGGTCGAGCGATTTGCGGGTTACTGGCTCGACATCGGAAGACCCGACGACTACCTCCAGGCCATTGATGAGTTTGAAACACTAAAATCACGGTTTCTTGGTGCCTAAGGTCCTCGTAACCGGGGCCAGCGGGTTCATCGGTCGGGCGCTCACAAAAGCGCTGGTCGGACAGTCCGACGAAGTTATAGGCCTTGGGTCAAGGGATGGTGACATCGCTGAACCGGACACATTGAAACCGTATGCAGGTGTCGACTTTTATAGAGTCTTTCATCTGGCCGCCAGAACGTTCGTGCCGGATAGCTGGAAGGACCCCCTGGCCTTTTACCGCACAAACGTATTGGGAACTGCGAATGTTCTCGAGTTCTGCAGGGCCCGTGGTGTCCCACTGACTTTTGTCAGTGCCTATATCTATGGCCAACCGGAGAAACTCCCTATAGGTGAAGATAGTCCTATCAGACCCAATAACCCGTACGCGCAGTCAAAATACTTGGCCGAACAGCTTTGTCAGTTTTTTGTGGAGGAGTTCTACAGCCGAATCACGATAGTTCGTCCGTTTAACGTATATGGGAAGGGTCAGGCTCTAAAGTTTCTCATACCGAGCATTATTGAACAGGCTGAACGCGCTCCCGTCATCAAGGTCAAGGACCTGGCGCCTAAGCGGGATTCCATTTATATCGACGATTTGGTGCGCGCCTTGATTCTTGCACTTCCTCGAGAAAAGGAAATGGCTATTTACAACATTGGGAGCGGGTTATCGGTGAGTGTCAGAGAGACGATCGAAACCGTACAAGCGGTCTTGGGCACCCATAAAGCGGTGGTCGAG
This sequence comes from Nitrospira sp., assembly GCA_035495295.1. GTDB lineage: Bacteria > Nitrospirota > Nitrospiria > Nitrospirales > Nitrospiraceae > Nitrospira_C. The sequence continues at coordinate 9,625 of DATJGE010000076.1, forward strand.
GAGAGGGAGGCAAGAAAGAATGAGATTCAGGATGTCAGAGCAGATATTTCTCGGGCCGTTAACAAGCTTGACTGGTCGCCCCACTACTCTCTTTACGATGGCATCAAAGAGATGGTCAGTACGCATGGTTGAGAGATCCGGTGATTTATCTATGCTGATTGTCGACAGTTTCCAGAGGAGCCTATCATGAACGACCGCTATGTCCCTATTAACAAGGGCAACTATTCAATGGATACACCGGAGCGGGAAGCCCTGTTCCACAAGAATCTCGGCGAGGCTTGGCCCGAAGGGTATCTTCAATACCGGCGCAACTGGGTCGACTATGCCCAGCGCCAGTTCGTCTCCGAGTGGCCATTGCTCGTGGACATTGAGCTGTCCTCGATTTGTAATCTCAACTGCCCCATGTGCTACACGATCACCGAAAAGTTCAAGGAGCAGGTCAATGCCAAGCGGATGGACTATGAGTTGTACAAGCGAATCATCGATCAGATCGCTGGCCATGTTCCTGCTATCCGGCTCAGTCTTCGGGGCGAACCGACGCTAAACACCCAGTTCGTGGACTGCATCGAATACGCTAAAACGAAAGGCATTAACGAGGTTTCGATGCTCACGCATGGCGGGAAGCTTTCCGGAAAGTACATGCGACGGGTCGTCGATGCCGGAATCGATTGGATTACCATCTCGGTTGATGGCCTCGAAGACGTTTACAACTCCGTGCGCAGGCCGCTTACGTTCACGGACACGTTGGAGCGGATCAAGGAAATCAAGCGCTACAAGGACGAGCGCGGCCTTAAACGCCCGGTGATCAAGATCCAAGGGATCTGGCCGGCGATCGAGAAAGATCCACAACGTTTTTACGATACGTTTGCGGCCTATGTTGATCTGATTGCCTTTAATCCGCTTATCGACTACCTGGAGCACGATCATGAAATCGAATACCTGGAGGATTTCTCCTGCCCGCAACAATATCAGCGGCTCGTGATCGGTGCCGATGGGCTCGTTATGAAATGCTCGAATGATGAGCATAGTCAGGAGTTAGTCGGCGATGTCAAGAAACACAGTGTCTACGAAGTCTGGCACGGAGAGGCCATGACCCGAGTGCGGGAAATGCACAAACAGCCGCGTGGCTTTATGCAGAGTCCGGTCTGTCGAAAGTGTTACTTGCCGCGCATGACTAAGGATGACATCAGTGAGATCAACGGCCGGACATTCTTGGTCAAGAACTACACGCAACGAATCCAGATCATCGGCAAATAGCTGGCCGTGAATGGCAATCGACATTGATTGATAGGGCGTCCTACCGCAATCGTGGCGGTCTTTTACAGAGAATAGTGTCTGCTTACAAGGCGACACGCTACCTGACCTGCGTAGGGAAGAATGTTGTCATAAAGTACAACACAGAGTTTTGGATGACGGATGATGCCATTCTGGAAATTGGCGACGGTTGCACAATTCAGAATCACGCATTTTTTCAACTCACTAAACCGACGCCAAAAGTGTTTATTGGGAACAATACTGTCATTGGCAGATATGCCATGATTACCGCGAAAAACATGATTCGAATCGGAAGCAACGTTTTGATGGGTGCCTATGTTCAGGTCATCGATCACAGTCATGGAATAGAGCGTGACAAGACTGTCCGCGAGCAGCCGGCGCTGATTGGTCAGGTTCTTATCGAAGATGATGTATGGATTGGAGTGGGGTCCAGAATCCTGATGGATGTTCACATAGGCGTTGGAGCCGTCATTGGGGCCAACGCGGTCGTGACAAAGGACGTGCCGCCCTATGCAGTGGTCGGCGGGGTCCCAGCACGTGTGATCAAGTATCGAGAGTAATATGTTCAAGAAGTATCGAGCGAATCATTGCTACATCATTGCCGAAATTGGGGGGAATTTTACGACATTGGTGCAGGCTACACGTCTGATCGATGAGGCTGCCAGGTGCGGAGTCAACGCCGTGAAACTACAGACCTACAGGGCAGATACAGTTGCCAGCCGCAGGGCGTTGTTCGACATGGAGAACACCGGGGTGGTGTCGCAGCACGAAGTGTTCAAGAAATACGAGATTGACGAAGCGTTGCATCACGATGTCTTCGCTTATGCGGAGTCCAAGGGGCTGGACTGGTTTTCGACGCCCTCTCATGAGACGGATGTGGACATGCTGGAAAAGTTAGGGGTCGGTGCACACAAGATCGGTTCCGACGATGCCGTCAACCTTCCATTTTTACGGTATGTTGCAAGGACCGGGAAACCGATCATTCTCTCGACCGGCATGTGCACCATGGAAGAGATTACGGAATCCGTCAATACTATATTGGAGGAAGGCGGCAACAAGTTGATCCTGCTTCATGCCGTCACCAGTTATCCGACTCATCCCGAAAATGTCAATTTGCGGGCCATGCAAGCTCTGATGCGGGAGTTCCCTGAGCTCGATGTCGGATACTCAGATCATACCGTCAGCGCTACTGCTTGCATCTGCGCTGCGGCCATGGGCGCCCATGTTCTCGAAAAACACTTCACCTACGATAAATCTGCGGAAGGCCCCGATCACATGCTTTCTGCTGATCCGGTCGAGATGCGGGCTATCGTCGATGCCGTTCGTCTGTTTGAAACGATGCGCGGCAACGGCGTGAAGGTGCCGGCGGAAAGCGAACGGCTGACACGCATCAATAACAGGAAGAGCGTCGTTCTGGCTCGCCCCGTACGTGAGGGTGAAACGCTCACCCGCACGCATCTCGCGATCAAGCGGCCCGGGTATGGAATAGCCCCCAAATTCTACGAGCAAGTAGTTGGGAAGGTCGCGCTCAAGGCCATGGCCGCTGATGAGGTGTTGCGCTGGGAGGATCTGCAATAAACCTGGGTATCATCATTCAGGCACGCATGGGCTCCACGAGGCTGCCGGGCAAAATTCTCCGGCCGCTCGATCGCACAACGGTGCTCGGATCCATCCTGTCTCGGCTCTTGCGTCTGAAGCACTCTGCGACCACTGTGATCGCCACGACCGATGCGCCGAAAGATGATGTCGTTGAGGCGTTTTGCCGAGACAATGGCGTCATCTGTTTTCGAGGGTGCGAAGCCAACGTATTAAAGCGGTTCTATCGATGTGCTCAACACTATAAGTTTGACCATATTGTACGGCTGACGGCGGACAATCCGTTCCCAGATATTGAGGAGCTGGACAACCTCATTGAGTTGCACTGTACCACGGGGGACGCTTTCAGCCATTCCTTCCCGTCATTGCCGGTTGGGGTCGGTGCCGAAATCTTCACATTCTCAGCCTTGGAACAGTCTTTTCTGGAGGGAAAGGCCCCTCACCATTTGGAGCATGTGGACGAATATATGCTCGAGAACCCCGGGAAGTTCAAAACGACCGTGCTCGAAGTAACGAGCGGCAAAAGGCGCCCCGACATCCGTCTTACCATCGACACCGAGGAGGATCTTCGACGGGCGCGTTTCGTTGCCGAACACGCATCGTGCGAACACTTCTCGACAGAGGAAGCGATTCAGCTTTGTACGGAATTTGCGTAGAAGCCTCCCATGCGAAAGGCATGGGGCATCTGTTTCGGGTGCTCAATCTCACGAAACTTATGAGGAGGCGGGGAATCCCTCATGTCGTGCTGGCGAACAACGACCCCAGCGTTGCCGAAGTACTGCAACGGGCGCAGTGCCCCTTCGACCTTATCCCGCTCGGGGGGCCGACGGGCTGGGAGACGGCCGTAATCCGAAAACATAGTGTGACGACTTGGATCGACGATCGTCTTGATACGGAGCGTTGCCATGCCGAAACAGTCAAGGCCTGCGGGGTACGCTTAGTCACGTTTGACGACCGCGGTTCCGGCTCCGAGCTCGCCGACGTGCATTTTGCGGCACTGGCTTTCGACGCATCCGAGCAGCTCGGCGGTCAGCTCGTGTGCCGCGGCCTCGAATACCTCATCCTTGACCCGGCCATCGAGCGGTACCGCAAACCCAGGACAAAGATCAAACGTGTGGTGGTTTCTCTGGGAGGAAGCGATACCTATGGGATTACGGTGCGGCTTGTTCGGTTCCTAGTTCCCAAATCTTGGCAGGTCAGAGTCATCATGGGACCGGCTTACGCGGACGAGGAGGCACTCCGGACAATCGTACCCTCTCACTTTGAGCTCAAGCGTAACGTGCCATCCCTCGCGGAAGAGTTCAGCGCTTTCGACCTGGCCGTGACCGGTGGCGGCATGACGCCGTTTGAAGCCAATGCTGCCGGCCTGCCCTGCATCGTTGTCGCGGCGGAGCAGTGGGAAATTGCGAACGCGCGTTACTTAGCATCTATCGGGAGCTCGGTGTTCGCGGGCTACCGACATTCTATAGACGAGACCGTTTTCGACCAAAACCTCGACCTGTCTGCGATGAGTCTCGCGGGGATACGTGAAATTGGGACACGCGGATCGGAGCGAGTGCTTAACGTGCTCGAGCGGGACAATGGAAGTGGATGAAGACCGCCGTCATCCGTCAGCCGGATTTCTTGCCCTATTTGGGTATCTTCCACCGATTGCTGCATGCCGATCTGTTCGTTCTTCTCGACCACGTGCAGTTCGTGGCCGGCACCAGTCACAGCTGGACCCACCGCGATAAGATCAAGACGCCTCGCGGCGCCCAGTGGTTGACCGTAAGTGTGTGCAGGCCCCCACTCGGCACACCGATCAATGCCGTTGAGCTGTCCAGGACGGACTGGAGGTCGAAGAACCTGAATCTGGTCCGTGAGAATTACCGGACAGCGGGCTATTTTGAGGAGATGTTTCCAGAACTGGAGAAGCTCTACGCGCTTCCTTGTACGAAACTCGTGGACTTTACATCGGCTTCCATCGACATGCTGCTTCGAGTATTCGATATCTCCGTCCCATGTGTCTTTTCAAACTCGCTTCAGCCAGTTGGCCATAAGAATGAGCTTTTGGTCGATCTACTACAAAAAGTTGGCGCGACGCATTACTTGTCCGGGGTCGGTGCTCGTGATTACTTCGACCCTGCTCCGTTTCGTCAGGCTGGTATCGAAGTGGTGTGGCAGGAATTCAAACACCCGATTTATCCGCAACTGTACGGTGACTTTGTGCCGTACTTGAGCAGCATTGATCTGCTTTTCAACTGCGGTATTGAGAGATCTCGTCAAATCTTGAGAGCGTGCTGATCTTGAGACTTGATCCTCGGCGGCCGAAGGTATTTGAGCACCGCGTTCGTTCGCTTCGTACGACATCTGATTGACGTTATTCAGAGTAGCGGGAATCCGGATGGCTCACTATGCATCATTCGTGAGCAGGAGGTGTTTTCAGATACCGGTTCATGGACGACGGCTATGGCGCTGAGTGCCGCCACTTTGGGCTTTGGTTTATGACAGACCCTGAAAGGACATCCTTATGAATGTTCTTGCGATCGGAGCGCATTTCGACGACCTGGAACTTGGATGCGGCGGGACGCTGGCGAAATGGGCGAAGGATGGGCACAGGGTGTTTGTGTACGTGGCTACCGTCTCTGGTTTTGCCAACCATCGTCAGGAACTGATCCGCTCTAGTGAACAGGCACTCGCCGAAGGGCAGAAGGCAATGCAGATTCTTGGAGCCAAAGAACTCATCACTGGTGAATTTAAAACCATGATGATCGAATTCACTGAAGAATTGAATGTTGAAATTCTACGTATTGTCGAAAACAAGAAGATCGATACGGTCCTAACGCACTGGATCGGAGATATCCATCACGACCATCAAGCCGTGGCCCGTGCGGCTCTGCACAGTTCCCGCCATGTGCCACGGTTGTTGATGTATCGCAGCAACTGGTATCACTCTCCAGCCGACTTTCGCGCAAACTTTTATGTCGATATTTCGAACGCGTGGGCCATCAAAGAGCAGGCGATTCGCGCACACGCATCGGAAATGCAGCGCATAGGAGAGAAATGGATAGCGTTTTTCAAAAACGAAGCCGAAAACGCCGGGCAGCGCATCGGAGTGAAATATGCCGAGGTGTTCGAAATGCTGAAGTGGTTGGACGAATCCGATCGTGGCGAAAGTGTTTAACATTCTATCCAACGCCGCGAAAAAGGCGATGCCTTATGCGCTTTATTATTCCATCCTGCGACTACAGGGCCGGCAAAAGGCTGCCGAACTTGCTGCACTGGCCCCCGCGCTTGCAATGGCGGCAGACAATGCCCAGTTCTGCGAAAAGTATAAGGGCAGACGCTGCTTCGTACTCTGCAACGGCCCAAGCGTCAAGCAACAGGACATTCGAGCGTTGCGCGGAGAAATTGTCTTCAGCGTATCGAGTGGCTATCTTCATCCGGACTACTTGCATTTCCAGCCCAGGTTTCATTGCGTACCGCAGGTCACGTACACGAAGATGGGTCGTGATGGCGCTATTGCCTGGTTTAACGAAATGCATGACAAACTTGGCACTGCGGAGGTGTTCCTGAGCCACACGGAAGCGCCGCTGGTGCAAGAGGAAAAGCTTTTTTCTGGCCGCAAGGTGCATTACGTCATTTTCAATGGCACCTTTGATTTATGGTCAAGTGAGCGCATCCCCGATCTGTGCGAACCAATTCCACGGGTTCAATCAGTGCCCATTATGTGCCTCATGATCGCGCTTTTTATGGGGTTCTCAGAGATTTATTTGATCGGTACCGACCATGATCACATTCGGACGGGGAAATATTTGTACTTCTACGAACCCACCGTTCTCAAAGGAATGGACACCTCGATTGATGCTCAGGGAAACATTATTGCCTCACTTCATGATGAATTGCAGGGATTGGCAAGGCTTTGGAGAGATTATAGATGCATAAGAGCCATCGCGACGAAGCACGGCGTAAGAATATTCAATGCGACGCTAGGCGGTATGCTTGACGAGTTTCCGCGCGTTTCACTTGAGCAAGCCTTGAATCGCTGCGCAGACACTCACCGATGAAGCTACGTTCTCTTATCAGGGACTGGATTCCACCCATCCTCCTTCGGCATCTTAGACGCAATCTGCCGATCCTCGCCGCGCAGGAAATTCAATTCACGGGCAATTACTCAAGTTGGGATGAAGCAAGCACCTATGCAAGCGGATATGCTTCGCAGGAAATCCTGGAAAAAACCCGGGACGCACTGCTGAAGGTTAAGCGCGGCGAGGCGGCCTGCGAGCGCGACTCAGTGACCTTCGATACGGTTCAGTACTCGTATCCGTTACTTGCCAATCTTCTTCACATCGCCTCATGCAATGGAAATCGGCTTGCGGTGCTGGACTTCGGTGGTGCCCTGGGAAGCTCTTACTATCAGAATCGTGGTTACCTTTCACACCTTCAACAGTTGGCATGGACAGTGGTCGAGCAGCCTCATGTTGTGGCCTGCGGGAGAGAATATTTTGCCAATGGCATATTATCCTTTCATCATTCCATCGATGAAGCGATGGCCGGCATGCAGCCCCATGTCATCCTGCTTTCAAGCGTGCTGCAATACCTGCCTGCCCCATTGGATGTGGCCGGCGTTCTGGCTAGTCGCAACGTGAGAGACATTATTATCGACCGCGCACCGTTGCTCGAAGATGCACCGTCACGCCTGACGGTGCAGCATGTTCCTCCATCGATATACGAAGCCTCGTATCCATGCTGGATTTTCAACGAGAACGAGTTCGTGGCCGCATTCAAGGGCTATCGCATGATTGATGCCTTCGATGCCCATGTGGATACGACGATTCCGCTTGGCGATGCGACAGCGCGCTATCGGGGATTCCGCCTGACAAAGGTTATGATATGACCGCATCTTACGCGCAGTTAGGTGACCCCGAATAGCCCAGAAATAGAGCATGTATGGATAAAAAGAAAACACCAGTCGTGCTGTTCGCTTATGACCGTCCTGAACATCTATCAGAAACGATCAGAGCCTTACGCGCCAATAAAGAAGCGCTGGACACCGACCTGATTGTCTATTCCGATGCGTCTGCTGCAGGAGTCGCTTCCGAAAGAGTGGGGCAAGTCAGAAAGATCTTGCGAGCTATAGATGGCTTCCGGTCAGTAACAATCACAGAGCGAGAAACGAACTTTGGTCTCTCCCGATCGATTATCGACGGCGTCACGAGTCTATGCGCCGACTATGGCCGTGTAATAGTTTTGGAAGATGACATGATCGTCTCACGACATTTCTTGGCTTTCATGAACGAGGCTCTTGAGATGTATGAAAACTGTGAAAACGTGGCCAGTATACATGGATATGTCTACCCAGTAGGGAGCTCATTGCCCGATACATTCTTTCTTAGAGGCGCCGATTGTTGGGGGTGGGCGACTTGGGCACGCGCATGGAAACACTTCAACCCCGATGGCCGACAACTTCTTGAAGAATTAGAGCGTCGAAAACTCGTCCCGGTTTTTGATTTTAATAAGACCTTTGGATTTACCTATATGCTGCGGGCGCAGATTGATGGCAAGGTGGATTCATGGGCGGTTCGCTGGTATGCCTCTGCTTTTTTGCGCAATATGTATACGTTATACCCTGGTCGGCCTTTGGTTCGTAATATCGGTATTGACGGTAGCGGCGTTCACTGCGCGCAGTCTGAAAAATTCACGACCACATTGTCGAATAGCCCAATTAACGTCGTTCGGATTGAAGTGATGGATAACGACATAGCCAGAAAGGCGTTTGAACAGTATTTCACATCGATTAAACCGAATGTGATCAGCAGAGCCGCGGACAAGCTCCTCCAATTTCTCACCGTTCCACGAAAGTAATCGGTTGAGCGAATTATTCGACGGAACACGGCCAGTTTCAACCTTCCGCGTGGTCCAAAATTGACCGCAAGATCTTCCTATCCATTCGATTTGATATGCGTAACAGCGACGGGCTGCCGCATGAGTCACGGATTTCAGCGGTGTCCGGTCTACTTTGGGCTGGGCGCCCCGGGTGTCACGAGAATCGTTCCGATGGATGCAAATTGCAGTCTGGTGGTGATCGATGTCATGACGTATCATGCTGCACTAGCAAGAGAATACGGTGAGTTTGCAGGGTACAAACCTTACCTCTCCTGCAAGGCGTAGAGATGGTTCCAGTCGTCTGCAAAATCTGCGCTTCGCGTGCGACATTGTATCTCGACGATCTTTTCGATGACCGTCACGGATACCGAGGTCGTTTTCAGATCTACCGATGTACCCGCTGTGGGTTTGGCCAAACGTCACCCGAGATCCCGCAAGACCAGATCGCCGATCTCTACACCCACTATTATCCGCGGAAGAACCTTTCGATTGAGGAATTGAACGTCCGTCCTCTTCGTATGCGGTCAAGCTTTGTGCGGTGGTGCCAGGGTGTTAACAATACGGCGCATTACCACATTCCCAAGAGAGGGCGAGACACCCGGAGGCGGGTTCTCGACATTGGCTGCGGGGATTGCACGTCGCTTAGAGAGATTGAGCTCTTGGGGTGCGAAGCGCATGGCATCGAACCCGATGGAAATGTGCATGGTATTGCCAAAACATTCAACCTGAAGGTGCATATTGGCGCATTGAGCGAGTTGCCATTTCCGGACAATTTTTTCGATTACATTACAATGAGTCAAGTCCTCGAGCATATTCACCAGCCGGTGATGTTTCTTCACAGTGTGATGCGTGTTCTGAAGAACGATGGACAACTTATTATTGGCGTTCCGAACATCGACTCACGGCTGAGACGACTGTATGGGAAGCAATGGCTGAATTGGCATGTGCCCTACCACCTAGGGCATTTTTCCCGAACGTCTCTGTATCGATTGGCTGAACGATCTGGATGTAAGATCGTCAAGTTGAGAACGTGTACGCCCAATCTCTGGGTTGATCTTCAATGTCGACTTGCGGCTTACCCGGTAGAAGAGGGAAAACCGGTCCCGTTCTTTCACGGAGTGCCGGAGCCCAATAGAGAACATGTGGTGTGGGCAAGATGGAAACATCGGTTTCGGGCGCTCAGAATCCCATTCTTGCGCTTGGTGGATGCATGTCGTTTTGGCGAGAGCTTTTTAGTTATTCTTAAGAAGAGAACCTAATGCACGGGGTGTTTGCGTTAATTCCGTGTCATAACAACAAACGGGAAGTTTTGACTATTCTCGAATGTTTAAGCAGGCAGACGTGGAAAGACCTTCAGGTGGTGCTTGTTGATGACGGATCGACTGATGGCACGGGGGAAAGTGTGGCACGGATGTTTCCGCGTGTGGAGGTGTTGCGAGGCGATGGTGGGCTATGGTGGACAGGGGCGAATGAATTAGGGGTGAACTATATTCTGTCTCGCACGAGTACGGGCGATTTTATTCTTCTTTTGAACAATGATGTGAAAGTGTCTGAGGACTATGTTGAGACGCTCGTTGGAGCGAGTCTCGCGAACGGCAGGGCTCTTGTCGGGTCTACGTTAGTCGACCTTCATGATGAAACCTTCATGGAAGGGGCGATTAGAGTCGATAATCGCCTAAATTTGTTTCCGAACAGGGACCGCAAAGCGCTTGAGGCAACAACTTTTGACACGAACGTCGATGTCTTGCCTGGACGCGGCACGTTGGTCCCAATCGAGGTTTTCCAGCGCGTTGGGAACTTTAATAGGAAAAGGCTTCCCCATTATGGGGCTGACTATGAATTTACGACTAGGGCCAAAAAGGCGGGTTTCCCGCTTGTTGTCTCTCACGTAGCAAAAGTATTCGCTGACCTATCCATTACAGGCATCGAATCTCCGTCCAGTGGCTATATTTCGCTAGAGAAATGCCTGGAGCTTCTGTTTTCTAAAAAGTCCAAAACCCATCTCGTATACTACCTGACTTATGTGTGGCTCTGTTCTGATGGCAGTTTTAAGGTGAGAAATTGCCTTGGTGCTTTCCGTTCTATCTTGGCGAACACGCTCCTCAAAGTTCGGTTTGTCCTGTTGTTTGGCGTCTGAACAGGATAGGCCAGGAAGATATCGATTGATTCGGATGACGCACAGCAGTTGTGGCGTGGCGGAAAGTCTTATTTCTTACCCTCATGAGCTCGCAATTGATGGGGCGAAAACTCACGCCTTCATTGGCAGATGGACGGATTAACATATGCCGATTCACTTCTGTACCCTTTTCGACAGGAATTATCTCTATAAAGGCCTAGCCCTCTATCACTCTCTTTTGGCGCACTGCCAAGATTTTCGTATCTGGATCCTCTGTATGGATGAAATCACCTGGGATCTACTGGACAAGCTGAAGCTCGAAAAAGCTCACTTGATTAGGATCTGCGAGTTTGAGGACCGCGAACTTCAACAGGTCAAGCCGACTCGCACTGTGGCTGAATATTGCTGGACATGCACGCCGTCGCTGCCGTTGTATGTCTTGAGGCGCAATCCGTCACTCGATTCAATCGCCTACCTGGATGCAGATTTATTCTTTTATTCACACCCTCGTCCAATCTATGACGAGGTTGACGACGGTTCCATTATGATCATCGAGCATAGATTCCCACCCCATCTTAAGCATTTCGAGATTAATGGTATCTACAACGTCGAGATGCTGATGTTTCGAAACGATGCCCCGGCGAGAGAATGTTTACAATGGTGGAGGGAGCGCTGTATCGAGTGGTGCTACTATAGATTGGAGGACGGGAAACTTGGCGATCAGAAGTATCTCGATGATTGGCCCACTCGGTTTCCGGGTGTCCATGTCCTGCAGCATAAAGGAGCTGGTGTGGCTCTGTGGAATGTCATGCGCTATGCAGTCACCAAGCAAGAGAATGCCGTCTACATAGACGAAGCGCCGCTGATTTTCTATCACTTTCATCAATTTACGCTCTTGCCTGACGGTAAGTATGACTTTGGAAACCGAGGAGAGTACGTGTTGTCTCCCGAAGCGATCGAGTTCATTTATCGACCATATGTTGCGGCGATAGAGCGTGAAATTGACCGAGTACGAGGCATCGACAGAAGCTTCAATTATGGTTATGGGTCCTATAAGTTTAGGCAATCGGAATCTTTTCTTGTCCGGCTGTCTAGGCTTCCTCGGCGGATGAAGAAACTGTTTTCTAACAGTTGAGAATGTCTTTATCGCCTGCAGACTGATCATCAGCCTGCTGATCTTCATGAATCTCTAATTCTTCGCGACCACGTACTTGTATGTCAGCAAGCATGTTTCATGGCAAGCAGGTCCTAATTACCGGAGGCCTGGGATTTATCGGCTCAAATTTGGCGCACAGGCTCGTGCGTTCAGGTGCCATTGTCACCCTCATCGATAGTCTCATTCCAGAATATGGAGGAAATCTATTCAATATTGCGGAAATTGCCGGGCAAGTTCACGTCAATATTTCCGATGTCCGTGACGAACATAGCTTGCGATACTTGGTTTGCGGGAAAGACTTTCTTTTTAATCTGGCAGGCCAAACCAGTCATTTAGATTCGATGCAAGATCCTTATGCGGACCTTGATATCAATTGTCGTGCCCAACTTTCCATATTGGAAGCCTGCCGTAAATACAACGCCGGGATAAAAGTTGTTTTTGCCAGCACCAGGCAGCTTTACGGGAAACCCGATTATCTTCCCGTTGACGAGAGGCATATTCTGAGGCCGGTCGATGTGAACGGCATCAACAAAATGGCAGGGGAGTGGTATCACATTCTCTATAACAATGTACATGGCATCCGTGCCTGCGCCCTTCGCCTGACAAACACGATCGGGCCAAGGATGCGGATCAAGGACGCTCGACAAACATTTTTAGGCATTTGGATCAAGCTTCTGCTTGAAGGAAAGCCATTTGAAGTCTGGGATGGAGCACAATTGCGTGATTTTACCTACGTCGATGATGCGGTCGATGCATTCCTGCTCGCTGCCGAAAGCCAGGATGCGAACGGTAAGATATTCAACGTTGGCGGCGACTCCGTAATTAGTCTTCACGATCTCGCGAATCTTTTAGTCGATGTGAACGGAGGGGGCGAATTTTTGACACGGACATTTCCGCCAAACCGCAAGCGGATTGATATTGGTGACTACTATGCGGATTTCGAATACATTCGCACCATGTTAGGCTGGCGCCCTGCCATCACGTTAGCTGATGCTTTGAGGCGGACATTGGACTTTTATCGGAAACATTTAGACCAATACATCTAGCAATAGGATATCTTGCTGCTCCACATGTGATGACTATTCGCGCTATCTCTGTTTGAGACCGTTGGGCTGAAACGCATGGTTTCGCGAACGGCCACGAACGTTGAGTCGGCTGTTCTGGGGTTTGATTCGGCCGGGATAACGCTCCAGTGCATGACTGATTAGTCTGCGGTCCCATATCGCTTATCGTTTTGTTTCTGCACGATGATGAGTCCGCATCGATTCCTGCAGCGCCTAGGGCGGAGGGTTGGGTATGAAATAAGGCGCTATTCTCCGCAAATTTCCTCGGATGCACAGTTGGCTTGTATTCTCAGGCATCTCAGAATCGATTTGGTCATGGACATCGGAGCAAATATCGGCCAGTACGGCGGAACTCTCCGGTCCATTGGTTATCGCGGCCGAATAGTGTCTTTCGAACCGCTTTCGAGCGCTCATGCACAACTTCTTAAGTCAAGCAAGGGCGACGGTCTCTGGGAGGTCGCGCCCCGTATGGCGCTTGGCAATTCCGAGGGCGAGGTTTCAATTCATCTTTCTCGAAACTCGATGTCGAGCTCGATTCTTAACATGTTGCCTCAGCATGAACTGGGAGCCCCAGATTCGGTTTACATCGGGAAAGAGACGGCTCCCCTCGCGCAGCTCGATAGCGTCGCCTTCTCGTATTTAAGGCAAGCCAGTTCGGTACTGCTCAAGATCGATGCTCAAGGCTATGAAGATCGAGTCCTTGCCGGAGCCCATACTGTGCTGGAGCGCATCCGCGCGATCCAGATTGAACTTTCGCTGGTACCGCTCTACGAAGGGCAGGTACTGTTTGACGAGATGCGGAAGCGTCTTGGATCATTGGGCTATGAATTGACTGCCATGTTTCCTGTCTACGTGGATGAGGTGACAGGACAGACACTTCAGATCGACGGCCTTTTTGTCCGGCACGCGAGACAAACTCTTTACCAGGGTTCAGGCGGCTAGAATGGATCAAGACAGAACGGAGCGAGAACGCCCTCTTGTCACGGTTGTCACGCCTTCATTTAATCAAGGCCGTTTCATTCGCGAGACGATTGAAAGTGTGCTTTCACAGGATTATCCGAATCTCGAATATTTAGTCATTGACGGGGGCTCTACCGACGAAACGCAGGAAGTGCTGAAAGCTTACGGATCGCGACTATGCTGGGTTGCAGAAAAAGACGAAGGTCAAGCCGATGCAGTCAATAAAGGTCTTAGAAAGGCGAAAGGTGAGATTTTCGGTTGGCTGAATTCCGATGATACCTATTTACCGGGTACGATTAGCAAGATCGTCCAGTTCTTTCAGGCTTTTCCTAGCGTGGCCTTGGTGTATGGGCAGGCAAAGTATGTGGACGCCGAGGGTCGGGTGGTTGGATGGCATCCAGTGGAGGAATTCGATTATAAGCGTCTGGCAGAGACGTGCTTTATTTCCCAGCCCGCCGTCTTTTTCCGACGTGAAGTCTTTGAGGAGGTTGGCCCCCTGGACATCTGTCTTCATTACGCCATCGATTATGAATACTGGATGAGGGCAGGTAAGAAGTTCACGTTGCGGTACATGCCTGAGTTATTGGCAACCATGAGGTTCCATGGCGAGGCTAAAACAGTCGCTCGACGTCAAGAGGCGCAGGAAGAGGTCATTTTGGCGATCCGGCGGCATTATTCCGCTGTGCCAGCCCGAACGATTTATGTGTACACATACATCAGGCTGTTAGAGAAACTTATGCCATACGCGCAAGGTGTTTATCCCAACGGTTGGGCCACACGCTACGTGACATTCTACTTCAGCGGTAAAAACATGAGCGCCCGCCATATCGTTATTGAAGGTTATCATCAGCGTCCGCCAGCGCTTACGCTCCGACTGAGCACGGACGAAGAACCCCTTCACATGAAAATAGAACCAGGGGAATTTCGGTTTCGACACCCAATTCCCGCTGCCGGCCAACTACAGATAGATGCCATAGAAGAGATTCATGGTCGTGAACCTGCAGAGTTGAGTATGGATCCTCTTCCGGCCAACGAGCGGCCAATCTCCTATACCCTCCGTCGTGGATGCTTCTATACGATCCGGAACATTTCAATAGTCGATGATGCCGGACGGGTGGTGAAACTGTTCACCCCGTGGGTCACATTCCTGTTCCTGCTGACTCTTCCGGTATTCATCATTCGAAATACGTTCATCATCAATCGACATCTCTCGGTCCGGGACCAGTTGGCCACCGTTGTTCACATCCTTAGAACTCTCCAGCTCGGGCGACAGAACAAGGCGCACGCGAAAACGGCATGAGCCGCATCTGCGCAATTCCAAGCGGTCTGAAGCTGCGATGTCCAGAATGCTCTGCGCTTAAGGGCTGATAGTGTGATGCACTGCAATGACGAGCACTGACTGACAACCTCGTGGGCCAAAGGCTCTAGACTCGTGTCCAAAAGTTATGAGCCGGTCATCGGCAGACGATTCGCGCGAATACATGCACTTTTCTGTAGCCATGCGGGTTCCGAATGCTGAGTGTCGTGGTTGTAAGCGACTTTGCTCACGTTGAAGGCGGAAACAGCGCTGTGGCGCTGTCAAGTGCGATCGGCCTGACAGACGCAGGACATCGCGTCACTCTCTTGTCCGCGGTGCGTCCGATCGATCATGAAGTCGGAAAACGCTTGGACCGTGTGGTGTGCACCGACCAGCACGCCATAGGCGATGATTCAGCGCGAATGCGGGCGATGATTCAGGGACTTTGGAACGTGCCGGCGGCTCGATCGATGGACAAGCTCCTTCGGGAACTGGATCCTCGTCGCACGATTGTTCACGTCCATGGATGGAGCAAAGCGCTTTCATCAAGCGTCATTCGGGTCGCTTTGTCCCGGCAGTTTAAGGTCGTGTGCACCCTGCACGATTATTTCTCAGCCTGTCCAAATGGAAGTTTCTTCAACTACGCCACGAATACTATTTGCGGTCTACAGCCACTGTCCGGCTCCTGCATCGTGAGCCAGTGTGATCGCCGAAATTACGGCCATAAGCTGTGGCGTGTGGTGCGGCAGCTCGTGCAGAATCAATTCGGTGGGATGCCCCGAGAGCTTCATCATGTCATTGTCGTCTCCGACTTCAGCCGGCAGATCCTTCACCCGTTTTTGCCTCACGGCGTACAAATCCATTACGTCGAAAACCCTGTCGACATAGGTCGCAGGGAGCCCGTCGACGTCCGCGCGCATTCTGCCTATGTCATGGTGGGACGAATCACGCAAGAGAAAGGCGCGCACGTCTTTGCAAAAGCCGTCAACACCCTTGGTTGTGACGCTGTCTTTGTTGGAGACGGCGATCAGCGACTAGCTGTGCAAAGCCTTTGTCCAGCCGCACGTATCACCGGCTGGCTTTCGAGAGAGAAAGTCCTCGCCGAATTTTACCAAGCAAGAGCTGCGGTGTTTCCTTCGCTCTGGTATGAAACCGACGGCCTGACGGCGGTAGAAGCGGCGGCGCACGGAATTCCGGTCATCGTATCCGATGCGTCTGCTGCGCGAGAGTCCGTGATCGACGGCGTCACAGGTCTGTGGTTCAGAGTCGGCGATGAACAAGACCTTGCCGAGAAAATGGTCGCCTTGCAGGATGACGATTTGGTCCAACGGATGGGGCGTTCCGCGTATGACCGATATTGGAAGCATCCTAGAACGCTTGCGCGTCACGTCAACGAGTTGGAACACGTCTATGAGCAAGTCCTCGCATGCTGATCGATGATCAGATGGTCAGCATTTTGATACCTACATACAATGCCGGGGTATCTTTCGGCACATTGCTCGAGGCGTTGAGTCGTCAACAACTCTCCCTTTTCGAGATTGTCGTGGTCGACTCATCGTCGACGGACGATACGGTATCGATCGCGAAGGCACGAGGGATCAAGACGCAGGTCATTCCGAAATCCGAATTCGATCACGGCGGGACCCGCACTTACATGGGCCAGCTGGCCAAAGGGGACCTCTTGGTTTATCTTACTCAGGACGCCCTTCCTGTGAATGATACGGCCATACCAGAGCTTGTAGCGAAGCTGCTGGAGGATGAACACATCGGTGCCGCCTTTGGCCGGCAGGTGCCTCATGCAGATGCCACGCCGTTCGCGCGGCATTTACGGTCGTTCAATTATCCGGCCGTCTCGCATGTTCGAACAATCGGCGACCGTGAGAGGTACGGCATGAAAACCTTTTTCTGCTCGAACTCTTTTGCCGGGTACAAGCGAAAAGCGCTTGAGTCCGTGGGCTGGTTCAAAGCAGGTCTCCTCATGGCAGAGGACATGCATGTCTGTGCTAAGCTGCTCGCCAACGGATACCACGTCGCCTATACCGCGGAGGCGGTCGTCTACCACTCTCACAATTACTCAGTGGGACAGGAATTCAGCAGGTATTTCGATTTGGGCGCTTTTTTCAACAAGGAACAGTGGATCCTTGAGCGATATGGCAACGCCAATTCAGAAGGTTTGCGGTTCGTCGCATCAGAGGTCGCGTTTCTTCGAAAAAACGGGTTTGGCCGCTACATTCCCTTAAGCCTGCTCCGCAGCGCGGCCAAATGGTGTGGATATCAATTGGGACACTTCTATCCCGCTCTCCCGTCGGCGGTCGTGAGACGGCTCAGCATGCATGTGAAATAGGATGCCGTCGCCGGGATGGACGTGATGCTTAGCGAGAGTTTCCCATGCTGAAGCGGCATTCCCAATTTCTGCAGAGTCTTTTATTCCTCTTCGACCTTGGACTGATTTGCGCTTGTTGGATCGCGTCCTACCATTTGCGCTTTCTTGAAGGACTGGCGCTGGTTGATAAGGGCGTCCCGCCGATCGATATCTATTTGTGGCTCCTACCGCTCATCGTGGTCGTATGGGGGCTCTCATTTAGAGCTTTTAATCTCTATCGTCCTCGCCGCATGGGGCCTCACGTCGCAGAGTTTTTCGATATTGCCAAAGCGAATACCCTCTCGGTTCTGGTGCTGGTGGCTTTCACAGCGTTCCTGCGTCAACCGGAATATTCCCGGCTGGTGTTTCTGTATTTCTGGTTCCTGAACCTCTTAACGCTGGGATTTTCTCGTATGGCGTTCAGGGAAGGACTGCGTTTTATTCGCAAGCAGGGTTTCAACCAACGGCACTGCCTCATTATCGGGGCCGGAAAGCTTGGGCAGCAAGTCGCGCGATTATTGGGGATTCATAGTGAATTTGGGATTAAGGTCCAGGGATTCCTCACCCGCCATCCGAATAAGCTCGGGCGGACGTTCGAGGGCATTCATGTCATCGGGCTGTATTCGGACATAGAAAAGTATGCGGCGGTAACGGACATGGTGTTTCTGTGTTTGCCCCCGGACGAGGAGCAAGGCGCCGAGAAGATGTTCCAGTTTTTAGCGACGACGACGATGGAAGTAAAAGTCGTTCCATCCATCTACGAATTCATCACGTTGCGGGCCGAGGCGGAGATGTTTGAGGGCTTGCCGCTGATCACCCTGCAGGGATCTCCATTGTACGGATGGAACGTTGTGGCGAAGGCCGTCACCGATTTCATCGGTGCGGCGGTGGCACTCACCCTGACGGCGCCGTTGATGCTTGTCATCGCACTTGCCATTAAACTCACATCGAGGGGGCCCGTGTTTTATAGGCAAGAACGCATGGGCATCGATGGAAAGCCGTTTATGATGCTGAAATTTCGAACCATGCAGATCGACCACGAAGGTGATACCGTGTTACTCACGCCCAAAAATGATCCTCGAGTCACATCCATCGGCCGCTTTTTGCGGAAGGCGAGTTTGGACGAGTTGCCTCAATTCTTTAATGTGATCAAAGGGGAAATGAGCATCGTCGGACCGAGGCCGGAACGTTCTTGGGTCGTTGAAGAGGTCAGAAAACAGATTCCGCTGTACATGCTCAAACATAAGATGAAAGCCGGTATCACCGGTTGGGCTCAGGTCAATGGATGGAGGGGAGATACCTCACTCGACAAACGGATTGAATTTGATCTCTATTACATCGAGCATTGGTCCGTGTGGTTCGACCTGAAAATTGCCTGGTTGACGATATGGCGTGGATTCGTGCACAAGCATGCCTACTGATGTCCGCAACGTGTTCTGTCTTTGCCGGTGGCAAGCGGCAATCGATTGAGGAGGAAATGAATGAAAGGCGTCGTCCTCGCGGGAGGCCTTGGCACGCGTCTGTTGCCGCTGACCAAGGTCACCAATAAACATTTGCTGCCCGTCTACAACAAGCCGATGATCTTTTATCCGATCCAGGCGTTGGTGAACGCCGGCGTCACCGAGATCATGCTCGTCACCGGCGGCAACAATGCCGGAGATTTTCTACGACTGCTCGGCAACGGCAAGGAATTTGGCTTGAAGCATCTCGATTATACCTATCAGGAGGGAGAAGGCGGCATAGCCGACGCGCTCCGCCTGACCGAGCATTTTGCGGACCGCGGTCCGATCTGCGTCATGCTGGGCGACAATATCATCGAAGGCAACATCCTCGCCGCCACGAAGGCGTTTCACCAGCAGCAGCAGGGCGCCAAAATCCTGCTGAAGGAAGTGAAGGATCCCCAGCGGTTCGGTGTTCCTGTTTTGGAAGGCAAGCGCGTCGTCCGAATCGAAGAGAAGCCGGCCAATCCTCGGTCGACCTACGCCGTGACGGGCGTGTATTTCTATGATGCCTCGGTGTTCGACATCATCAGGACGCTGAAACCATCCGGGCGCGGAGAGCTGGAAATCACGGACGTCAACAACGCCTACATCGCCGCGGGCACCCTCACCTGGGACGTCCTGGAGGGGTGGTGGACGGACGCCGGCACGATCGAGTCGCTGTACCTTGCCAATCAACTCGTCAGTCGCACCGGCGCCAACAAGCTCGAGCTGGCATGAATCTTCTCGTCACTGGGGGCGCAGGCTTTATCGGCTCCCATCTCGTCCGGCGTCTGGTGATCGACAGCGGTCATCGGGTCGTCAATCTTGACGCGCTCAGGTATTCCGGTAATCGTGCGAACACACGGGATCTCGACGGTAATCCGCGCTATCAGTTCGTCCACGGCGACATCGCCGATCAGGCGCTCGTCCGCCGCCTGTTGGAGGAACATCGGATCGACAGCGTGATCAATGCCGCCGCCGAAACGCACGTAGACCGCTCAATTCTCGATCCGGCCAGCTTTGCAAAAACCGACGTGGTCGGCACGGGCGTCCTTCTCGAAGAAGCGCGGCGGGCGGGCGTCAAACGGTTCGTGCAGGTCAGCACCGACGAGGTCTATGGATCCGTGGAAACCGGAAGCTCGACCGAAGAGGATGCGCTTGTCCCGCGGAGTCCATACTCGGCGAGCAAGGCGGGCGGCGACCTGCTGGCCTTGAGCTTTTGGACCACCTATCGATTTCCCGTCATAGTCACGCGCGGGAGCAACACGTATGGGCCCAACCAATACCCCGAAAAATTCATCCCGTTGTTCGTGACGAACGCCATAGACGATCAGCCCTTGCCGTTGTATGGCAACGGTCGACAGCGCCGGGACTGGTTGGCGGTCCAGGACCACTGCGCCGGCATCGAACGTGTGCTGTCGGATGGGGAACCGGGGCACGTTTATAATGTCGGCGGAGGCAACGAACGGGAGAACCTGGCGGTCGCCGAGCAGTTATTGGCACTGCTGGGAAAACCCATCTCGTTGATCCGGTTTGTCGCAGATCGCCCTGGTCATGACAAGCGCTATGCCGTGGATTGTGCCAAACTGATGAGATTAGGCTGGCAGCCGACCGTTCCCTTTGAGCAGGGGCTCAAGGCCACGGTGGAGTGGTACCGTCGAAACGAGACCTGGTGGCGCCCGATCAAATCCGGCGAATTTCGCGCCTATTACGAAGCCATGTACGCGAAACGCCTGAAAGAAGGGCTGTCGGCGTCGCCGTCATGATGCGCATTCTCATCACCGGGGCCAACGGCCAGTTAGGGAATGCCCTCCAGCGGATCCTCCACGGCGAAGACCTTATCCTCAAAGACCTGCCGGAGTTCGATCTGACGACCCCCGCCTGTGCAGATCAGATTCTCGCGGCCAAACCCCAGATCGTTCTGCATGCCGGGGCCTATACCAACGTCGATCAGGCCGAGCGTGAACCGGAGCGGGCTCATGCCGTCAATGCGGAAGGGACGCAACGGGTGGCCGACGCGGCCGAGGCCATCCATGCCCGACTGCTCTATCTGTCCACTGATTATGTGTTCGACGGGACGAAGGGCAGCCCGTACCGAGAGGACGACGACCCGCGCCCGCTTAATCAGTATGGGTTGTCAAAACTGAAGGGCGAGCAAGCCGTCTTGAAGCGCGGCGCTCGTGCGCTCATCGTACGGACGTCCTGGGTGTTCGGACGAGAGGGCCATAATTTCGTCAAGACCATCATGAAGGCGGCTCATGAGCGGTCCGTGTTGGAGGTGGTGGCCGATCAGCGAGGCTGTCCGACCTATGCGGAAGACCTGGCTCGCGCGCTCCGCGAACTCGCTTTTAGCGATCTTCGAGGCATCTGTCATGTGACGAACACCGGCGATTGTTCCTGGTTTGAATTTGCCCAAGCGATTCTCCAACAAACCGGCGCACCGGCGGTTATCCGGCCGATCACAACGGCTCAAGCGGCCCGTCCGGCGAAACGGCCCGTCTACTCGGTGCTGTCTCATGACCGGTTCGCGGCGCGATACGAGCCGTTACCCCATTGGCAGGATGCGCTGGCCAGGTTCATGAGACAGGGAACTCCGGTCTTGCCTGCCTGACCCTTACCAGTCGATTTTTTTGTTTTGAACTGCCCCCCTGAGCCAGTAAGATGGCCCTACGTTCGTCCTCGTATGAGAAGACCTAGACCTATGACCGCCCGAAAGCGGCCGCGAAAATCGTTGGTCTCGAGCTTGAAGCGGATCCGCCTCTTCGCCACCGACGTGGACGGCGTGTTGACGGATGCAGGAATGTATTATGCGGAATCCGGCGACGAGTTGAAAAAATTCAATACGCGGGACGGCATGGGCATCAAGCTCTTGCAACGCGCCGGCATCATCACGGCCATCGTGACCCAAGAGCGAACGAAGCTGGTTGCGTGGCGAGGCGAGAAGCTCATGATTCCCGAGGTTCATCAGGGAGTCATGGACAAGCTCTCGCTCGTCCGGGACATGGCGGAGCGCCATGGGCTCTCCCTGGAAGAAGTGGCGTACATCGGGGATGACGTCAACGATGTTGAAACCTTGAGGGCTGTCGGCTTTTCGGCCAGCCCGGCGGACGGTATGCCGCAGGCACTGGCCGTCGTCGACTACGTCTGCGCCAAAAAAGGCGGGGAGGGAGCGGTGCGTGAGATGGTCGAGATGATCCTCGAGGCACAGGACAAGTCGGTCACCGCGATCAAAGGCAAACAGCAATGAAGAAGCCAACGGTCTATCCGGTCATTATGGCGGGCGGCAGCGGCACGAGGTTCTGGCCGTTGAGCCGGCAGTTGTTCCCCAAGCAGTTATTGAAGATTATCGGCGACGAAACGCTGATTCAGCAGACCATGCGGCGGGTCGTCGCAGGCGCGCCCCCCCAACGCGTCATGATCTCGACCAATCCCCCGCAGGCCGAATCGATTCGGGTTCAACTGAGCGAATGGAAGGATGCGCTCGGAGACAACTTTGTGCTCGAGCCGGAGGCACGGAACACGGCGCCCGCCATTGCCCTGGTCGCGCTCCACTTGCTGCGCCGCGATCCTGAGGCCGTCATGCTGATCGTCCCGGCGGATCATATCGTGAAAGGGCAAAAAGACTTCGATGCGGCGGTGGCACTGGCAGCCGAACTCGCCGAGCACAATCTTCTCGTCACGTTCGGCATCAAGCCGATCAGACCGGAAACGGGCTACGGCTACATCAAGCCGGACGGCAAACGGGTGCTGGGGAAGCGGGGATCGCTCAAGGGCTACCGCGTCGGGCGCTTCATCGAAAAGCCGAACGCGGCCAAGGCAGCGCAGTATCTCAAGGCGGGCGATTACTTTTGGAACAGCGGCATGTTCGTCTGGCGCGCGGCGACGATCTTGGAAGAGATCGGGCGGCATCAGCCTGCACTTGGGCGCGGGATGGAGCGCATCGGCCGGTTGCTCGATGAGCACGCGTCACGGGCCGCGATCGACGAGGAGTATAAAGGGCTGCCTGCGATCTCGATCGACAACGGTGTCATGGAAAAATCCGACAAGGCGGCCATGGTGCCGGTCTCCTTCAAGTGGTCCGATGTCGGCAGCTGGGGCAGCCTCGACGAAGTCGCTGCCAAGGACAAGGCCGGTAACGTGGTCGGCGGGCGTGTCGTCGACATCGATAGCCGGCGGTCGGTGGTCTACGGCGACCGGAGAGTCGTCGCCACCATTGGATTGATGGACATGGTGGTGGTTGATACGCCGGATGCGACGCTCGTGTGCCCGAAGTCGCGTGCCCAGGATGTGAAAAAGATCGTTGATATCTTGAAGCAACAAGGAGCGCCCGAGCATCTCGAGCATTTGACGGTACATCGCCCGTGGGGGTCATATACGGTGCTGGAGGAAGGTTCGGGATACAAGGTCAAGCGCGTGACTGTCAATGCGGGTGGCCGGCTCTCGTTACAGTTGCATCACAAGCGCAGTGAGCATTGGGTAGTGATCGCCGGCACTGCCCGCGTGACCAGGGGAGAGGAGATCTTCGATCTTCAAGTCGGGCAAAGCACCGCCATCCCGGTCGAAACGAAGCATCGGTTGGAGAATCCTGGCCAGCACACCCTGCATATCATCGAAGTGCAGAATGGCCCGTATCTGGGCGAGGACGACATCGTCCGGTTTAAAGATGACTACGGGCGCACCGAAAGGCCGTGATTGGTGATGGGTAATGAGTGACGTCATGGGGCGATTGCCGCTGATCCTGTTGAACACTCATGACCATTTGCTTATCACTGCTGACTCATCACTGATCACTACTTACAGGAGTTAGAAATGGGTTTGTTCCGTGAATACGATCTGCGCGGCATCGTCGGAAAAGAATTAACGGACTCGATGGCCGAACAAGTCGGCCGCGCCTACTGCACCTACGTCAAGGATCGAGGGCTCAAGACCATCGCGGTCGGCCGGGACGGCCGGCTCAGCTCGCCAGGCCTGTTCAATGCCTTGGTCAAGGGGTTGCTGGCCGGCGGGTTAAACATCATCGATGTCGGCATCTGTCCCTCGCCGCTGCTCTACTTTTCGCTCTTTCACTTGCCGGTCGACGGCGGCATCATGATCACCGGGAGTCACAATGCGGCTGAGTACAACGGATTCAAAGTCTGTGTCGGCAAGGAAGCGATTCATGGGGAGGCCATTCAAGAGCTGCGTCGCGTCATGGAGACAGGCGTCTTCGTGTCCGGCCGTGGCACCCGATCCGAGCATCCGATCGTTCCCGATTATTTGGCCTATATCAAGAAAGGCTTTTCAGGCGTCGATGCCAGGGATTTGCATGTCGTGATCGATTGCGGCAACGGGGCTGCGGCGCTCGTGGCCAAAGACGCGTTGGAGCTCCTTGGCTGTCGCGTGACCGGGCTCTATTGTGAATTGGACGGGCGGTTTCCAAACCATCATCCGGATCCCACGGTGCTGGAAAATCTTGACGATCTCATCACAGCCGTCAAGGAGCACAAAGCGGACGTCGGCATTGGCTATGACGGCGATGGGGACCGGATCGGGGCCATCGACGAGCAGGGCAGGGTCTTGTGGGGTGACCGTCTCATGGTCGTGTATGCGCGCGACATCCTGTCGGCAAAGCCCGGCGGGACCATCATCTCCGAGGTAAAAGCCTCCCAGTGCCTCTACGACGACATTGCGAAGCACGGAGGCCGGCCGATCATGTGGAAGACCGGTCATTCGCTGATCAAGGCCAAGATGAAAAGCGAGCAGGCGGTGTTGGCAGGGGAAATGTCGGGACACATGTTTTTCGCTGACCGCTATTTCGGCTACGACGATGCGATCTATGCATCCTGCCGCTTGGTCGAGATCTTGGCCAAAACGAGGAAGCCGCTGTCGTCACTCATCGCCGATTTGCCGGTCACCGCCGTGACGCCTGAGATTCGCGTTGATACTCCCGACACGATCAAATTTGCGCTCGTCAAGCAGGTGCAGGAACGTCTGGCCGGCTATGTTCAGTCCCGTCAACCGATCGGTCCGGGCAAGGACGTCATCCGAGAGGTGGTGACGATCGATGGCGTCCGCGCGATTTTTCACGACGGGTGGGGCTTGATTCGAGCGTCCAATACGCAGCCGGCCTTGGTCCTGCGATTCGAAGCCTCGTCGCCGGACCGCCTGACGGCCATCCGGGCCGCGATCGAGACTGAGTTGTCGGCCGTCAAACAGACGATGCTCTCCTAGTTCGTCTTCACGTCCACACCTGTCGCATGGCGCGCCTCGGGTACTGGTGTTTGTCGCTCTGCTTATTCATGGCGCCGGACTCGTGCGCGATGGCCGATACCGCTTCGGTCCAGGCGGTTCAAGCGGGAGAGCGCCTCACCTACAATATTTCCTGGTTGAACATTTTGGCCGGCACCGCGGTCATGGAGGTTCAGGCGGATGGAGCAGGCGCAGACCACTCGCGAGCCAAATTGGTCACGACCGCGCAGTCCCGTCCTGCCATCAGCAAGTTCTTCCCCGTTGAGAATCGGGTGGAATCGGAGTACGACCTGCGCACCCAGCTGCCGCAGCATATGGTGTTTCATCGTCGGGAAGGAAAGAATAAGGAAGACATTGAGTATACGTTTCACCACGCCGAAGGAACAGTCACCTCGATACGGCAGGGTACGACCGAGACGCTTCCGATCCCTGCCGGCACCCAGGACGTGATTTCCTGCCTCTATTACGTCCGAAACCAGTTGCCGATGACACCTGGTGCCTCCCTCACCCTCAACGTGCATCATGACAAAAAGAACCGCCAGGTGGAGGTGCGTGTCGAGAACATCGAGATGTTGGAAGGCGCCTGGGGCAGGGTAGAAACCGCGCAAGTGCTCGTCATCATGCCGTTTAAAGGCATCTTCATCAATAAAGGAAACATTCGCGTCTGGTTCACTACCGACGAGCGGCGTATTCCGGTCCGAATGAAGGCGAAAGTCGTCATTGGCGCGATCGTCGCCGACCTGGTCGACGGTTTTCCGCCTCCAAAAGGGCCTTCTTAAAGGACCCGAGATTCGTTGCCCGTCCAACCGAGACGGGCTATAATCGCTCACAATCATCCTAATGTTGGGTCGTCCTGCGTGTCGATGCAAAGGACGGTCTCTTCACTGTTATTTGGCTTTATTGGCTTTATAAGGTCCTGCCCGTTTCATGGCACAACAGCCGCTCACCGTCGAACAGTTTCTCATGGCCAATCCGCCCGCCTCCCTCGGCGGCGCAGGGTCCTTGACGGCCTTGCTTTCGGCCATCGGCTTGGTGGGAAAGACGCTGGCCCGCGACCTGCGGATCGCCGGCCTGCTCAATATGCTGGGGATGACCGGCGAAACAAACGTGCAGGGCGAATCCGTCAAGAAACTGGACCAAATGGCGAATGAGACGTTTGTTCAAGTGTTGCAGCGCGACGGAGTGGCCGGCGCGCTCGCTTCTGAAGAAATGGAAAAGCCGGTGTTCGTCACTTCTCCCGGCAGGCCCGCTCCGTACATGGTGCTCTTCGATCCGCTGGACGGCTCGTCGAATACGGACGTCAACATGCCCCTGGGATCGATTTTCTCCATCGTTGCGCATCAGAATCCGGCCCAGCCTCTCGGAGACAACGATTTGCTGAGAAAAGGCACCCATCAGCTGGCCGCCGGCTATTTCCTGTTTGGCCCGAGCACCATGCTCGTGTTCACGACCGGAAAAGGGGTCCATGGCTTCACGCTCGATCCCAACGTCGGGGAATATCAGTTGTCCCATCCGACCATCAAAATGCCCGCCCGCGGAAAGGTGTATGCGGTCAACGAGGGCAACTACGCGAAGTGGCCAGAGGGCACGAAGCGGTATATCGACTCGCTGAAGAAGCTGGATAAGGCGACTGGGCGCCCGTACAGCAGCCGCTATTCGGGTTGCCTGGTGGCGGATGTGCACCGCCTGCTCCTGGCGGGAGGAATTTATTTGTACCCCGGTGAGATCAACAAACCGGAGGGCAAACTGCGGCTGCTTTACGAGGCCAATCCGATGGCGATGGTTGTCGAGCAGGCCGGCGGCAGCGCGACCACCGGCGACATGCGCATCCTCGACATCGAGCCGAAAAAGCTGCATCAACGGGTGCCGTTGATTATCGGCAGCGCCGAGGACGTTCGGGAGGCGGAACGCTACATGCAAGGACAAACGGCACTCGCATAAAGGACCGCGTCGACGAATTCCGGAGGAACAATGGCAGATCATGTGCAAGAGATCCTGAGCTACTACACGAGCGACAACGCCGGGACCAAAACGAACATCGCGCGTCTGCTGAACAGCGGCAAGCTGGCCGGCACCGGCAAGTTGGTTATCCTGCCGGTCGACCAGGGATTCGAGCACGGGCCCGCGAGGAGCTTTGCGCCGAATCCGCCCGGGTATAATCCGCTGTACCACTTTCAACTCGCCATTGATGCCGGTTGCAATGCCTATGCGGCGCCGCTCGGCTTTCTCGAAGCCGGGGCCAGCCAGTATGCCGGGCAAATTCCACTGATTCTCAAGCTGAACAACCACGACGTCCTGCATGACGACAAAGATCCGCTGCCCTCGGTGACCGGGAGCGTGAAAGACGCCCTCCGTCTGGGTTGCGCGGCGGTGGGATTCACGATCTATCCCGGCTCGGCCCATTGCAACGCGATGTACGAGCAGTTGCGCGCCATCGCGGAAGATGCGAAGGACAGCGGGCTTGCAGTCGTCGTATGGTCCTACCCGCGCGGCTCTGCCATCAGTAAGGAAGGTGAGACCGCAATGGACGTCGTGGCCTACGCGGCGCAGATTGCGGCGCAGCTGGGCGCGCACGTCATCAAAGTCAAACTGCCGTCCGCCCATCTCGAGCAAGCCGCGGCGAAGAAAGTCTACGATTCGAGTCAGATAGCAATCCAGACGCTGGCCGACCGCGTTCGACATGTCGTCCAAAGCGCGTTCGATGGCCGCCGCATCGTGATTTTCTCAGGCGGGGCCAAGAGCGAGGATAAGAACGTGTTCGAAGAGGCGCGCGCTATCCGCAGTGGCGGCGGCTTCGGGAGCATCATCGGGCGAAATTCTTTCCAGCGTCCGAAGTCCGAGGCGGTGAAATTCCTCCAGACGATCATGGGCATCTATGCCGGTGAAATCCAATAAGGCACTGATGAGGCTCGGCGATTCACGGACGCTTCCCGTTGTCCTCCTCGCGTTGGGCGTCGTCATCGGCGTCGTCTTGGCATCGGACCTCGGCTGGATCCCCAGGGGTGCGGCCGGTCCCGAGACGCCGACGAACGGCATCGTCCATCCGGTCGCCACGGTGCCGCAACAGCCGGTCACCGGCGGCCCCGCCAAGAGCTTTGTCGAGATCGCCAAGACCGTGAAGCCTGCGGTCGTCAACATCGCAGCCAGCCGGTCGGGAAAGTCGGGGGAGGGGCCGCAAAGCTCGCCGTTTGACGATCCCTTTTTTCGTAGATTTTTCGGCGACGAGTTTTTTAAGCGCGAGCAGCCGCATCGCGACCGGAAAGAACGCGGCCAAGGTTCAGGCGTGATCGTGGACCCGAACGGATTGATCATCACCAACAACCACGTCGTCAATAAGGCCGACGACATCCGGGTGATTCTTTCCGACAAACGCGAGTTCAAGGGCAAGTTGATCGGCACCGATACCAAAACCGACGTCGCGATTGTGAAAATCGATGCGACGGGTCTGTCAACGATCCCGTTCGCCGATTCCGACCAGCTGGAAGTCGGGGAGTTCGTGCTGGCCGTCGGCAGTCCGTTCGGTCTGACTCAAAGCGTCACGATGGGCATCGTGAGCGCCGTCGGCCGCGCGAGCATGGGCATCGCGGAGTACGAGGATTTCATTCAAACGGATGCCGCGATCAACCCCGGGAATTCAGGAGGGGCCTTGGTGAACGTGCGCGGGGAGCTCGTCGGCATCAACACGGCGATTTTCAGCCAGAGCGGCGGGAACATGGGCATCGGCTTCGCCGTGCCGAGCAATCTGGCCCGCTCGATCATGGATCAATTGGTCAAGACCGGAAAAGTCGTGCGCGGCTGGCTCGGGGTGGCCATTCAGGAGCTCACTCCAGAGTTGGCGTTGCAATTCGGCCTCGCCGAGACCAAGGGCGTACTCGTGAGTGATGTGATGGATGACAGTCCGGCGAAGAAAGCCGGCTTTGAGCGCGCCGACGTGATTACCGAATATGACGGCAAACCGATGGATTCGCCCACGCATCTGCGCAACGCGGTGGCGCAGACGCCCATCGGACGCAAGGTACCCATCAAGATCATCAGGGACAAGAAGACCAAGATGATCGACGTGACGATTGTCGAGCAACCCAAGTCGATCGGCCAAGCTGGCTCCGAAGAAAATGGAGAGTCGACGGCTCCCACGGGCGTCTTGTCTGATCTCGACGTTCGCGAATTGAACGAAGAGCTGGCCGCTCGCTACGGCATCAAGCCCAGCGAGCGTGGCGTCGTGATCGTCCGTGTGCGGCCGGGCAGTACGGCGGAAGATGTGGGAGTTCGAGAAGGCGATATCGTGCTGGAAGTCAACCGGAAACCGGTGAACTCGATCAAGTCCTACGAGCGGGCCGTATCGGGCCTGGCAAAAGACCAGTCGGTGCTCCTGCTCTTGAAGCGGAAAGGTCAGACCATCTATCTCACGTTGCGTCCTTAACGAGAGGAGGTGAAGGTATGGTATCGAGAGCCATATTTGTCCTTCTCAGCGCGTTGGCGGGAATGGCGTTGTTCATCAAGGCCGATGGGGCAAGCGGCTCCTATTGGCTGTACGGTTTCGGGATCGGCGCAGTGACCGGCGGACTCATTCTGGCCGGGGAATATGCCATGCGCAACCTGTCATTCGGCATTATCGTCGGCGGCACGGCAGGCTTGGCGGCGGGTCTGGTTCTGACAGGCCTCGTCGAATGGGTGGGGGGCGAGATTTTCGACGTCGAGACCTTCCTGTTCCACATCGGCGGACTCGTCTTTCTCTTGGGATTTCCCTATCTGGGCCTCGTGCTCGGTGCGAGGTTCGGCAAAGAGAAGCTTCCCAGTCCCCAGCAGAAATTGTTCGAACTCGACGGCAACACGGTCTGTCCCAAGGTGCTCGATACCAGCGTCATCATCGACGGACGCGTGGCCGACCTCTGTGAAACGAGATTTCTGGAAGGCACCTTCCTCGTGCCGCATTTCATTCTGGACGAACTGCAGCACATCGCCGACTCGTCCGACTCGTTGAAGCGGGCGCGGGGCCGGCGCGGTCTGGATATCTTGAACAAGATTCAAAAGATGGGCGACATCGACGTCCGCATCATCGACGAGGATTTCCCGCACGTCAAGGAAGTCGACGCGAAACTCATCGTCCTGGCCAAAAAAATGAATGCCAAGATTGTCACGAACGACTTGAACCTCAACAAGGTCGCCGAACTGCAGGGCATTCGGGTCTTGAACATCAACGAGCTGTGCAATGCGCTGCGTCCGGTCGTGCTGCCTGGCGAGGCCATTCGTGTATTCGTCCTGAAAGAAGGCAAGGAAGCCGGCCAGGGCGTCGCCTATCTCGACGACGGTACGATGATCGTCGTCGACAACGCCCGTCGCTACATCGGCAAGAATGTGGATGTTATCGTCACCAGCGTGCTACAGACGACGGCCGGCCGCATGATCTTCACCCGGCTCAAGGAAGAAACCGAACGAGAGGAGCTGCAGATCGCGCGTGGATAGCTGCCTGGGCTTCTCACTCCGGCGGCCGTGCCGGTAACCGTGGCGCGCACGCTTCGGATGGGGCGAAAGCCGGTTCGCACGGTCGCCATCGTGCCGGCTGCTGGGATGGGCCTCCGCATGGGCGGGGCCGTCCGCAAGCAATTCCGCCCCCTCGGAGGACTGCCGCTCCTGGTCCACTCCCTTCGTGTGTTTCAATCCTCCCTGCTTATCGAAGCCGTGATCGTGGCTGTTCCCGAGCCGGATCTCGGCTATTGCCGGAGGGACATCGTCCAGGCCCATGGCTTCACCAAGGTCACGCAAATCGTGGCGGGGGGCAAGGAACGGCAGGACTCGGTCAGGCATGCGCTGGCAGTGGTGGACGAAGCTGTCGATCTCGTCGTCATTCATGATGCGGTGCGACCTTGTGTGACGCCGACCATGGTCGACCAAGTGGTGGAAGCGGCGCAGGCCGATGGGGCCGCGATCATCGCCGTGCCGATGCGGGATACGGTGAAGCAAGTGGGCGCCGATCACGTGATTGAGCGAACGATCGATCGCAAGTCGTTATGGCTCGCGCAGACGCCGCAGGCGTTCCGGCGTGACTGGCTTGCCGAGGCGCATCGAAAAGCGCTGGCCGAGGGATTGGCCGCTACCGATGACGCGTACCTTTTGGAGTGGATGGGGCGCCCCGTGCGGGTCATCGAAGGCAGCGGCGAAAACATCAAAGTCACCAAGCCGGAAGACCTGGTCATCGGCGAAGCGATCCTGGCTTTGCGCCAATCAGGTGATCGGCAGATGGATGAGGTGTGATCCGTGATGGGCGAGGTGATGAGTGATGTGTCTCGAAGAGAGCTGAGGAGTGCCATCCTGGACCACTAGAGATCGCTCGCACCTGATTTCACTGTCCACCGCTTGGCGATCACTCGTCGCTGATCACCTGCCACTCATGGCTTTTCACGAGGTGTAAGCATGCGAATCGGCTATGGCTATGACGTGCATCCGCTGGCCCCGGGGCGAAAGCTCATTCTTGGCGGGGTGGACATTCCACACGGCAAGGGACTTCTCGGGCATTCCGATTCGGACGTGCTCGTTCATGCGGTCTGCGACGCCTTGCTGGGCGCCATGGGAGAAGGCGATCTGGGACGGCATTATCCGAGCTCGGACCCGCGGTACAAAGGGATCTCGAGTCTCAAGTTATTGGAAGATGTGATGAGTAAGTTGAAGACCAAAGGCTACCGCGTCGGCAATATCGACACCGTCATCGTCGCTCAGGCGCCGCGGCTCGCGCCACACCTAGCGGCAATGCAGAAAACCATGGCGGAAGCCGCCGGGATCGAGTACGGCCGCGTCAACGTGAAGGTCAAGAGCGGTGAAGGGCTCGACGCCGTGGGCAAGGAGGAAGGCGTAAGCGCGCACGCCGTCTGTTTGATTGAACCCCTCTAAGCGGCTAAAATAGCGGAGATGTTAAAGGCGATTCGACAAGATCTCAAAGCGGTCTTTGACCGCGACCCCGCGGCGACAGGCAAGCTCGAGGTCATCCTTACCTATGCCGGCTTTCACGCGCTGATGGCCTATCGGATCGCCCACTGGCTGAAGTTGCGCGGCGTGCCCTTCATTCCTCGGGCCATTTCGCAATTCGCTCGGTGGCTGACCGGTATTGAGATCCATCCTTCGGCCCGGATCGGCGCAGGCTTCTTCATTGACCATGGCATGGGGGTCGTCATCGGTGAGACCGCCGAGGTCGGGGACTACGTGACGCTCTTCCAAGGAGTGACGCTCGGCGGAACGGGCAAGGAGCGGGGAAAGCGGCACCCGACGCTGGGCAACCATGTCGTCGTCGGCGCAGGGGCGAAGATTCTTGGCGGCATCACCATCGGAGACAACGTCAAGATCGGCGCCAATTCCGTCGTGCTTAAGAACGTCGCACCCAACTCAACCGTCATCGGCGTGCCGGCCAGGGTCATTAAAACGCAGGGTGAACGACTCCCGGATGCGACGATGGATCACATCAATCTGCCGGATCCGATCAGCGATCGGTTTTTGGCCCTGGAACAGGAACTCATCGAACTCCGCAAGAAACTCGAAAACCTCGACGAGCCGCCCTCCCGCTGAAGCGCCACTTCCCCGCCTGCTCATAGCCGCTTTCGTTCTTCCAATCCTGATATCCATCGCATTGCCGGGCCGGGCTCACGACTCGTAATCGACACGGACGAGGTAGAGGCCATGCGCAGGGGCGGTCCTGCCGGCCGCTCTACGGTCCTTTGCCGCGAGGACGGCTTTGAGACTGTCGGCGGTTCGTTTGCCGTGGCCGACCTCAACGAGCGTGCCGACGATCGCCCGCACCATATGTTTCAGGAAGCGATCCGCATACGCCTGGACAAGGAGGAGGTCCCCTTGCCTTGCCATCGACAACTGACGCAGGTCACAGACCGGGTCTTCGTTGTCGGTTAAGGTGCCTTCGAAGGAGGAAAAGTCATGCGAGCCGACCAGGTGAGCCGCGGCTTGTTCCATGGCAGCCTGTTCGAGAGGCTTATGAATGTGCCACAGGTAGGCACGCTCGAGGGCCGGCCGTTCTGCCCGGTTCAAGATCCGGTACTCGTAGAGTTTTCCTCGGGCGGCATATCGGGCATGGAACCCGTCGGGGACCGTTGCAGCGGCGCGCACGGCGACATCGTCGGGGAGCCAGGCATTCAACCCTCTGATCCATTGCCGCGAGGTCCACTGCCGCTTGATCCGAAAACTGGCGACCTGACCGAGCGCATGCACGCCGGCATCCGTGCGGCCGGCCCCGACCACTGCTACGGCTTCCTGGGTCAGGTGGTGCAGCGCCGTCTCGAGGGCTTGCTGAACGCTGGGCTGATCCGGTTGGCGCTGCCACCCGGCGTAGCGCGAACCGTCGTATTCGAGCTGCAGCCTCACGGTCGGCATGGCGTGGGGAGCCAGATCGGCGGGCGCATTATCGCGCCGATTGTTTGGAGGCGGCCAAGAAGGCGGTCACGCCCTCGTGCAGTGATTCGGCAACACGCGTGATGAACACGCCCGTGCGCAAGAGATCCTCTTCGGCGGCATTCGAGATGTAGGCGATTTCCGCCAGAATGCTCGGCATGCTCGTAAAGCGCAGCACGTAAAACGGCGCGGTCTTGACGCCATGGTCGACCAACGCATACTGGCCGTTCAGATGCCCGATCATGGCCTCCTTGGTCGTCCACGCCAGCTCCAGCGACGCTTCGATCTTTTTCGCCGTCAGGAGGTCGGCCACCAGATATTCCCATCCGACGCCCGTGCTCCCGAGCGGCGTTCCATTTTCACGGGCCGCCAATTCCAACGCGCGCTGATCCTTGGCTTCCCCGAAATGATAGATCTCGATCCCGCGCACCGATCGCTGCGGATGAGAGTTGACGTGGATCGAGACGAACAGGTCCGCTTCATTGCCGTTGGCGAACCGCGCCCGGTCTTCAAGTTCAACAAACACGTCTCGGTCCCGAGTCATCAAGACGCGGACACTTGGGTCTTTCTTGAGAAGTTCCCGTAACTTTAATGCAACTTTCAGCGTGATGTCCTTTTCCTCAGTCCCACGTAGACCATGCGCTCCCGGATCTCTTCCTCCATGCCCGGGATCAATGACGATCGTCGTAAAGCCCTTGGCCGGCGGCGGAAGCGGCTGCGGCGGAGCCGTCGGCACGACTAGCGGCTCAGCCGCATCCAAGGAGGGTACTGCAGCTGGTTGTGCCGTCGGTTGTTGCGCCGCGGGAATAACATCCACGACAAGCCGGGGGGGATTCGTCAGCGAAAACAACGCATACGTTTGGAAGGAGGCGTTTGGCAGCGCGACTGTCACGGAATCGGCGTGCGTTTGCCTGACGATGAATCGACCGTCGAGCGTTCCCTGCGCGATCTTCATTTGTGCAGATTTGCTCAAGGCGGCGTGGGGGATTTCGACGACAAGGCCCTCCTCGCGAGAGGGAACGTGTTTCTTGACCTTTGTCTTCCGGTCGAGATCGAGGACCAGTCGGAACAAATCAGGCGAGAACGCGGTGCGGAGGTTCTGGACCGTCGCCGGCGGCAGAGTGTGCGGCGCAATGCTGACTTGGGAGCTCCGGGATCGCTTGGACGACTGGTCTCGTCGCTGGTCTTGACCAGCCGCGTGGCCCTCATCCAGCCAGAGCACGCCAGCG
Source organism: Nitrospira sp. (assembly GCA_035495295.1). Taxonomy (GTDB): domain Bacteria; phylum Nitrospirota; class Nitrospiria; order Nitrospirales; family Nitrospiraceae; genus Nitrospira_C. Next base: position 44,642 of record DATJGE010000076.1, read on the forward strand.
AGACTCAGCAGTCCCAGCAGTGTCACGGAAGCCGCTACGCGCCAGAGAGCAGAAGGCATGGGATTCCACGAGGACGGCAAGAAGTTATATCTATGTCTCAGATGTTCCGAGGCTTGTCAAGGGGAACGGCCGTTTGGACGTGCGTGTGACGCAGTTGACAGCATCTGTGCCCACGCGTAGGGTTTCTGCTCGCATGCATCTCATCATCGATGGCTACAATCTGCTGGCCCTTACCGGGACGACCGGCGGGCTCCCGCATTCGGACGACGCCCGCGAGGCCCTATTGCGGGACTTGGCCGCCTATCGGCACCGAAAAGGCCACGCGGTGACGGTGGTCTTCGACGGTTGGCAACGAGGACAGCTCATTGAGGGCCGGGAGCATCGCGCCGGGGTCGAGGTGATTTATTCAAAGCGCGGAGAGCGAGCGGATCAGGTCATCGAGCGCTTGTCGGCGGAGTACGGAACGGACTGCGCCGTCGTCTCATCGGACCATGAAGTCATGCGAGCCGCGAGGGCGAACGGTGCCGTGATCATGAAGGCGCCGGAGTTTGCGCAGAAACTCGGACCACCGGCCTCTACAGAACGGCGGATCGCCTTTAAGGAGTTGGCTGTCGACGAGGATCCTCTCGCCCGCCGCAGACCGGACAAGAAAGGCAACCCCCGAAAACTTCCCAAGGCGCTTCGCCGGAGATCCCGCCAACTGAAGCGTTTTTGATGCGGCCGACGTAGTCTGAGCGCGAACGTCAACGCAGCTTTGTGAACAGGCGCCTCGCGTTGTCGCTTGTGGTGTGTGCGATCTGCTCTATAGTCAGGTCCGGGTGGATCTGTGCGAGCTGGCTTGCGACATGCGAGACGAAGGCTGGTTCGTTGCGCTTGCCCCGGTGAGGAACAGGCGTCAGATAGGGACAGTCGGTTTCAATCAGCACCCGATCCAGCGGCGCGTGCTTGGCGATGTCTCGCAGCATCGCGGCGTTGTTGAAGGTCAAGATGCCTGAGAACGACAGGTAGAATCCCAAATTCAGCGCATCTTTCGCGAGCCAGGCGTCTCCGGAAAAGCAGTGAAACACGCCTCCCACCTCTGAAGCCTTCTCCTCTTTCAAGATGGTAATCGTGTCTTCCTGCGCTTCTCTGGTGTGAATGATCACCGGCAGGCGCAGCTCCCGCGCGAGCTGCACTTGTTCGCGAAACCGTTGCCGCTGTATCTGCGGGGCCGAGTGATTGTAGTGATAGTCAAGGCCGATCTCGCCGTACGCCACGACCTTCTGATGGCTGGCGAGGCGGCGCATTTCGTCATACCACTCGTCCTTGATGTGTTTCACTTCATGCGGATGGACGCCGATCGAGGCGTAAACATCCGCATGGCGATCGGCCAGCGTGACGGCCGATCGGCTAGTCGCAAGATCGCATCCGATCGTCACGAACCGGCCGACACCAGCCTGGCGCCCCCGTTCGATCATCGCGTCTCTGTCGGCGTCATAGCGCGCGTCGTCGAGATGCGTGTGGGTATCAATGAGCATGGAGAGCGTCTGAACCGGAAGCGCTGAATGCGGTCAGGCGGGCCGGGCGACGATGCTTTCGGCCAGCTCGTTGAGGAGCGCTGCAGTCTCGTCCCAGCCGAGGCAGGCGTCGGTGATTGAGACGCCGTGAACCAACGCGACGCCTTGTTTCCAGGTCTGTTTGCCGGCGTTCAGATTGCTCTCGAGCATCAGACCCATAATAGACTGCCGGCCCTCGCGGAACTGCCGGAGCACTTCGCGGGCGACCAAGCCTTGGCGCGTGTGGTCTTTGTTCGAGTTGTCGTGGGAGCAATCGATCATGATCGGCCGTGCGATTCCTTCGCCCGACACGGCGGCCTCGGCTTTCGCGACGTGTTCGGCGTCGTAGTTGGTCTTCCCTCCGCCGCCGCGGAGCACGATGTGGCGATCGGGGTTTCCGAGGGTTTTGATGATCGCGGTTTGCCCGTCGGCATTGATGCCGACGAAGTGATGAGGCGTGCGGGCGGAGGTCATCGCATTGACCGCTACGTGCAGACTGCCTTCGGTCCCATTCTTGAAGCCGACGGGCATCGATAATCCGCTGGCCATCTCGCGATGGGTCTGACTTTCCGTGGTCCTCGCACCAATGGCCGTCCAGCTGACGAGGTCGGCCGTGTACTGCGGGCTGATCGGGTCCAATAATTCCGTGGCGCAGGGCATTCCTGATTGATTGATTTTCAGGAGAATGGTCCTGGCAAGCTCCATGCCGGTCGCGATGTCGCAGGTGCCGTCAAGGTGAGGATCGTTGATGAGTCCTTTCCATCCTACCGTCGTTCTTGGCTTCTCGAAATAGGTGCGCATGACGATCAGCAAGCGGTCGCGCAACGCATCGGCTACCGACTTCAGGCGGGCCGCATACTCGTAGGCGGCCTCAGGGTCGTGGATGGAGCAGGGACCGACAATGACCAAGAGTCGTTCCCGATCTTGTCCGTGGAGGATCCGCCGAATCGCCTCTCGCGTTTCCACGACGAGTGCAGCGGCGTCATCTGTGATGGGAAGCGTGGTCTTGATCGCGCGCGGAGAAGGCAATGCCTTGATTTCTATGACGTGTTGATTGTCGATCGGTCGATTCATGGTGGCCCTTTGCAGTGTGAAGTTGCGCAGCATAGCGAAATGCTCAATAAAAGTCTACATGGGATTGCGTAACATGCTGGAATACCAGGAAATTCTGCGCGTCTATCGGGGCATTTTGACACCCAATTGAGGCATGTGATACTCAATGCGAATTCCATGCGTAATGCGACTCCACTGCATTGCCTGAGGCGGGGACTCTCCCTCACCCTGATCGCTGTCCTGTTGGCGCTGGCGCCGTTTGCCGTTGCCCAGGACGTCCATCATGAGCTGGCCGCTGCCGATACGGACGGGCACGAACACTCGGACACTGATCTCTGCCAATGGGTCCAGCACCACACCTCTGGTTCAGTGGATGTCGGCCTTCCACCCTATGCCTCTTTCCAAGTCGTCGGTGCGCATCAAGACCCTGCACCGGCGCCACTGTTTTCGATCGACTTCCCGTCAATCGGTCCCTCGCGGGCGCCACCTCGCAACTGATCCCAACGGTTTACATACAGAGTGATGGCGGCTCCTCAGGACTCGCTGATCACGCTGGGTCACGTTGTCGTCATCCCATGGATGGTGCGGGGTCGAGATGCGGGCGACTGCGGTTGTTTCCCTTTTCGTCGGTTCCCTTTTCGTGGTGCTCTTGCCTTTCGATCGCACCCTGGAGCTCAGCCATGCGGCGGATGCTGATCCGGCGCGCACGATCATGGGGTCAGTCCAGAATCAGGATCTGGAACGGGTGGATCAGGCATTGGTGCAGGTCCGCGATCAGGAAGGCAACGTCGTCATTGAAGGCGTCACGAATCAGGCGGGGGAGTTCTCGCTGACGGTTCCAAAAGAAGGCATCTATTCGGTCAACGCCATCCAAGCGACCTACCGCAGTGAATACGCCGTCGTGACGGTGGGGAAGGAGAAGCTTGCTCCGGTCCATCTCACGTTATCGATGACGCGAGAAATCGCCCTGGAAATCGTGTCCCCTCTGCCGCCGATCCAATACAAGGCGTCCAGCGAAACGTATCAGTTGAGCCGGAAGGACGTCGAAACCCTTCCACGCGGCAACAATAACACCGTCGCTGACGTGCTGCAGACCGTTCCGAGCGTCGCCTACGGGGCATTAGGCCAAGTACACATTCGCCAAGACCATGCGAATCAGCAATTCCGTATCGACGGCGTTCCCATTCCTGAAGGTGTGAGTTCCACCTTCACGGATGTGATCTCGCCTCGTATGTGGGAGCGTGCGGATATGATCCTCGGTGGGATGGAGGCTCAGTATGGGAATAAGACGGCGATCGTCGTAGATATCACCAGCAAGAGCGGAACACGCCCTGCGTTCGGCTCAGCCCAAATCTTTGGGGGCTCGAACCAGACGGTCAACCCCTCGTTGGAGTACGGAGGCACGATCGGGCAGAAGGTACGCTATTACCTGCTCAACAGCTATACCACGACCAGCCGTGGCATCGAGCCACCGACGCTTGGTCATTCCATCTTTCATGGTCAGAGCGAGCGCAATCAGACCTACCTGCGCGCGGATTATCAACATGACAATCGAAACAGCTTGAGTTGGCTGTTTATCAATGCGGTGGCCAAGTACCAAATTCCGAATATTCCCGGCTTAGGCGTCAACGAGAACGTGCTACCGCTCCTTCAAGCGCAGAATCCGGGATTCTCGCCGGTTGCCTCTCAGGATGTGAACCAGAATCAGACGGAGAATTCGCAATACACACAGCTGGTGTGGCGTCATGACGTGAACGCGACTAATTTTTTTCAATTGGCCGGCTTTCTACGAAACAGCTATGCAAACTTCACCACCGATCCGCTCAACACGCTGGCTTACGCGCCGGAACAACAGACGGCGAGCCAGAAGCGGAAAGCGTACACGCTAGGCACTCGGCTCGATTACTCCTGGATTCCGAACACGAGGCATCTCGTGAAAACCGGGGTTCAATTGGAGTACACCAATGCGCAGAATCAATTTCAAATATTTGATTTCGCCGTCGATCCGGTGACCGGACTGCCGGTGGGGCCTGTTCTTAGCCAAAGTGCCGCTAATACAAACATCCAGACGCGGCAGGAGGCTTGGGTTCAGGACCAGTGGATATTGAATAACTCTTTGACCTTGAACGTCGGTGTGCGAGGAGACATCGTTCAAAGTTTTTATAACGAAGGACAGCTGAGTCCGCGAATCGGACTTACCTACAAATTGAACCAGTCGAATGTTTTTCATGCTTACTATGGACGGTTGTTCACGCCTCCGAACGTCGAACAGATCGCGTTTGCCAAGGTGAATCTCGAAGGGACCACGGCACAGCCGGACGACCCGACGGGATTCAACCCACGTGCCGAACGCTCTCATTATTTTGAGGTGGGCAGTTATCATGCCCTCACGAATTGGGCGACCCTCGAGCTGACGGCGTATTACAAGCGAAACCATTTTCAGTCCGATGCGGGTCAGTTTGGCACCACCCCAATGCTCAACTTTTTCGCATTTCAATGGGGGTACCAAGAGGGCATCGACGGGGCACTCAAAATGCAAGTCACCGACGATCTGAGTGCGCGCGGCAATGTCGCATGGGGCCGATGCAAGGGCAATGGGTTGCAGTCGGGGCAGTACTTGCTGGACGCGAAGGAAATCGCGGATATCCATACGGCGGGCGGCGTCTTCTGCGATCACTCGCAACTCATCACGAGTTCTGCGGTCATGTCATATCGGTTTCCGTTCAAGACGGTGCTGTCCGGCCAGATGCTCTACGGGTCCGGCTTGCGGACGGCAGAAAGCGAGGACGCGTTAACCAATTCGTCGCATTTCTCGTCATGGACCATCTATAACGCCTCACTCACTCATACGTTCACGTTGCCGTGGGACCAGCAAAAAATGCTCGTGGGATTCGATGTCATTAATTTGCTGGACCAGAAATACTTCTACAACACGGGTAACGGCAGTATCGGACTTGGGATTGCCCATGCGGGCATGCCACGATCGTTCTTCTTTCGTGCGCAGTGGTTCTTCTGATACAAGGATTGGATGCAGGCAATGCCGAACCGGATGGCATGGGCGAGAACGTCACTCGTGTCGTGCCTGCTCTATGCCTGCGTATTGCCCGCTGTCGTTCACGCGGCCGCCGGCGACGAGGCGACGCATGAAAGCGACCATCAGGAAGACATCATCGAACTGCCGGAGGTCCATGTTCACGGACTTCCGCTCAACAAAGATCAGCAAAGCGGGCCGGTTCCAAAGTCTACCCCTTGGCCCGGCATTCCGCCCGTGCTTGACGGCACCGTGATCGATGATTGGATGAAGGTGCGCATGTTGGTTTCGAAGGACGCGCAAGTCACGGTGGTGATTCTTGAGCCATGCCGCCTTCGAGAGCTGACCGCCTCCGGGATTGCGGCGCTCAAGCGATGGACCTTTCAGCCGCAGATGCAGGGCGACGTGCCGGTGGACGGAGAACTGACGGTGCGCATACACTTTCACACGAAGTAAGTCCAGGCTCGATGATCGATCGGAGCTCATCGGCTCGTCCGGTTGACGAACCGGGCACGACGCTATATGGTCAGCGCGATGAGCCTGGATACGCTTCTGACGCAGTCGATCAGTGGGCTGGCGGGACAGTCATCGGCGATCGACTGGCTCTTTTTATACCTGTCCAACCCGGACGTGCTGTGGCTGCCAGGTATTGTGCTGGGATCGTATTGGCTGTGGCTGTCTTCGCGAGAAGCGCTCATCGGCGGACCGATTCTCGGCGCCTCCATCGGTTGCTTGGATTTTCTCGGGGCGCAAATTAAGCACCTCGTGGCCCGTCCGCGGCCCTGTATGGACCTGTCACGTCTTCACCAGCTCGAGGCCTGCGGCAAAGCGTTCAGCTTTCCCTCCAATCATGCGATCAATACCGCCACGGCCGCGGCTTTTTTACAGGTGTTATACCCTCGATCTGGCTGGATCAGCTGGCCCATCGTCGGGCTCGTCGGATTTTCACGAGTCTATATTGGCGCCCACTATGTCACGGATGTGCTGGGCGGATGGGTGATCGGAGGACTCTCTGGAGCCGGGATCGCCTGGCTGTTGCTGCAATGGCCTCAGTTCCGTCAACGCGTACTGCCGCCACTCGTCTCCACACAGGCCGATAGCTCCGCGCGGTAATGCTCGACGTCATAGCCTCTGCCGATCAGCACAACAGCCTTTTCAGGCTCGTCGAGCAGCATGACCGGCGTAATGGTCGGCTCGCCGGGGGGCGCGTATTGAAATTCCTGTAACTCCGGCTCGTTGACGAACCGGATAAAGCCTTTCGCCCGTTCGATTTCCTTGGGCATCGTCTTCACCCAGGCCAAGAAGCGCTGACGATTGACCGGCGCCGGCAATCGGATGGTCGTCGCGATCGGATGATACCGCGCAGGCGCCGCCGGTTGAGCACCACCGAAAGCCACGTTGGTCGGCGCCTGCCGCCGCTCTCCGATCTCACTATCCAAGAGGGCACCGACATGGATCCGCCCGTGAGTCGCTTCCCAAAGACGCGCATGAGGATTCCGGGCGAGGATGGACGCCTTGAAGGCGTCCCAGTGGCCAGGCACGTACAGATCCCGCTTGTTCAGAATCAGCTCATCGGCGCAGCGGATTGACTGGTCCGTGATGAAGCGGCTCGAATGACTCTCGGTGGCGGCGACAGGGTGAAGCAGGGCAATGACCCGTTCGAGCCTGGCCAATCGAGCCGTGTACAGATCCGTCACGCCGTGGATCACTTCTGCGGGATCTGCCAGGCCTGAGCATTCCAATACGATTACATCCGAGCCGTAGTCGCGCACGAGTTGCGCGATTCCCCACGACAGATCTTCTTTGGTGTCGCAGCAGACGCATCCGCCCGCCAGATTCATCACTTGTTCCGCAAGCGTGCCGACCCGCGGCCCATCAATGCTGATTTCGCCTGCCTCGTTCATGAGGACACCCGCGCGCAGACCCCGCTGATGCCAATATTCCAGCAACCGCATGAGGAGCGTCGTTTTCCCTGCTCCAAGCGATCCGCAGAGCATGTAAAAGGGAACAGGGGCGTGAGCCATAGGATGCGCTAGTGATGGGCGTGCAGATGATCGCCCCGGTATTGGCCGACTAATGTGGTCAGGTCGCAGTGCACCGTGTCCTTGTGCGCGCAATGCGTCTCCACCTGGATCGTGATGTGGGTGATGCCGAAATCGGTGGCGATACGGGTGCGGATATCCTTAAGCAACTCGTTCGTGAGAGTGCCATTCGCCTCGTCGACGAGCACGTGACAGGTCAGCATGACCAATCGCGGCTCGATGGCCCACACGTGCAGATCATGCACATTGTCCACACCAGGAATGCCCTCGATCGCCGCCGCGATGTGTGAGGCGCTGACGCCGGGCGGGGTCGATTCGAGCAGGATTTCCAAGGATTCTCTAAAAATCGGCCAGGCGCCGCGCGCGATGGCTCCGACCAGGAAGAAACTGACGAGGGGATCGAGCACCGTCCAGCCGGTCAACAAGATTGCTCCACCGCTCAGGATCACCCCCAGCGAGACCCAGGCGTCGGAGAGCATGTGCCAAAAGGCGCTCCGGATATTGAGGTCGTCTTTGGCGCCATGCTGCAGCAGCAGCGCAATCCCGAGATTCGCGGCAAAACTCAGACCGGCGATGGCCATGACCCAGCCGCCATCGACGACGACCGGATGCAGAAGCCGCTTGACCGCGACGACACAGACGCCGAAAGCGGTGAATAGCAGCACGAACGAACTGAGTAAGGCCGTGATGATGCCGGCTCGATGGTAGCCGAAGGTCCGAGCCTCGGTAGCCGGACGGGCCGTCAAGATATGGGCGTAGAGGGCGGCAAAGAGGGCGCCCTGATCGATGAGATTATGCCCGGCGTCGGCAATCAGTCCGACGCTGTTCAGGACCAGCCCTCCGATAAACTCGGCGGCGATGACGACGGCGTTCAGTGCCAGGGCGAGGCGGAGGCGGGAATGCAATCGTGCATACGAAACAGCAAAGGTCATTATGATTAGTTTCGCACGCCGTGTAATCTACAGCAAGGGGGACCGCCTGTCCCGTTACTGGATCTCATGTGGAACCGGAATCTCGAAGACGTACACATTGTTTTTCGAAAAGAGTGGGATCATCGTTCCAGGTAATTGCTTGAGGGTGTGATCCTGCGCCAAGGCGTTAGGTCCCGTAAATTCCAGGACATGATAATGAGCGTGCAGGCGCCTGAACTCTTGGGTGTTCAAGACGACATGCGTAAACCCTTCTCCGCGTAGCGTGTCGAGAAGCTGCTGAGGCGAATTGGCCTCTTGAACCCAACGAGTGAGCGGATGCTCCTGATACGGGTAGGGAGATACCGATGTGCGATCGAAATAGAATGACCGGGATTCGCCGATGAACAGCAGATGCGCCTCCGGTGGAAGGTTGCCTCTCACGTACATGGCTGCCTCATACTGATCCAGTGTCCGGCGCATAAAGTCGGTCCGAGATTCCTCTTCCAGCGCGACCTTAGTGGACGAGAAAACTTGATCGTGTAAGGAGAGAAACCGCGCTGTTCCCCATGTCCCCGCTGCGGAAAGCACAGCCAGCGAGAAGGCGAGGGCAGGTTTTGGAAGGAGCGTCATCAGGGCCACAAGCGTGGTCAGTGCGACCATAATCGCAGGAGCAAAAAATCTTGTCGTGGTTGAGGTCAACACCCAGCCGTATCCGGCGAAAAGAAGAAAAAGGCCCGCGGCATAGCACTGACGGCGCTTCACGTCATCGAGGTTGAAGACAAACGGCCATAACGGAAAGCTTAGCATCAGACACATCATTCCGACGGCCAGCGGACCGCAATCCGAGGCAGAGCCGAATCGCTCGGGAGTCATGACCATATCGTAGGGCAGGTGCAGCAAGCTGAGAGAATTCAACGGATCGCTTTGGGATGGCAGATCCTGCTGCAACAGGGATTGAGCCGTATCGGTCCAGTAAAGACCTCCGAGCCACCGGTAGGCCAACGGATAAATCGGATTTCCGGTCAGCGACCAAGCTCGTCCCCACCAGGGCAGCGTCATTGCAATCATCACGAGCCCAGACTTGGCCAGCGCTGATACCGGCCATCTCAGCATAAGGGCCGCGGGAACTCCGGCGATGACCCATAGCCATCCGGAGAGTTTGACGGAAATTGCCAGTCCCCACAGCAAGCCCAGAGGGAGCCAAAGCGCGGAGGGGCCCGGCTGCACAATAATCGCCGTTGAGGCAAGGACGGCAAACGTCAACGATGTTTCTGCGAATGGAAGAGTGCCGAGGAACAAAAACGTGCCGGACGATGCAAAGGCGCCTGCCATCAGATAGCCTATCCATGAACAGAAACGGGGCGCAATGATCGCTTCTGCAAGCGCCCATCCCGCCACCCAAATTGCGAGCCAAAACGTGAAATGCATGGCTCGGGCACCGATTTCGCCGCCGAAAGCCAACCCCCATCCAAGGAGGAGATCGGAAAGATGAGGCATGAAGCTAAAGAACAGCCAGGGAAAAGCTGGCAGATGGCCGCTTCGTAGCGCGTATTGGGGAATCGGCAAATGGTAGACGAGTTCGTCATAGAACGTCGGCGGAATGGTTGCCCATAGCCAAGCGATAGCCCAGACAATCCCCAAGGCCAAACCGCTGACGAGAGAAGGGTACGTCGGTGTAAACAGTTGAAGCGTGCGGCTCGACCGGACGAGATGCAGGATGCCGAATGCAAGTGCGGCAATGACCACAAGTCCGCTGAACCGGTACAGCCCAAGAAGTCCAAAGAGAGCTGTTGCACATCCGAGCAAGGACATCCCCGTGCCAAGACGCACAACTAGACTGAACGTCGGTCCGTATGAAGGAAGAGCAGGAAGCCAGGGCGCCGTCGCGCGTTCAAGCAGCAAGCCCATCCCATACGCTGCGAGAAGGAATGTTCCTGGGATAAGCAGCAACGGAAGTCGAAACGGTGCAATGACAAGAGTGAGAAGGCAGAGTATTGCAAGCGCGACGCCTAACGTGGAGTAAAGCATCTTCTTTGGGTCGGCAGCTACCAACCTATCCCCCCGGTGGTAGGACTCTGAGAGATTTGCGACTTGGTGATGATGAGCGCTGCGAGGTTCGAAGGATTATGGAGGGAAGCGTGCTTTGTCCCATGGAATGTTCGTAACGGAGCCCAGGGTTGGCGGCCTGAAAGGGAATAGAAAGCGTTTTTCGCAGCTCTGATTCGAGCCAGTCACGACAAGACACAAGCTGCTCGCTCGTGAGGTCATCCGTGTACACAAAGGACGTGTAATTTCCAGGCGCCCCTTTGTAATATTCGGCGACCTGGCGATAATCAATCTCGACGCTATGGAGCCGGTCTCCGGATTTTTGGCAGGTGTAGGTCCAGATGCCGGCCGATGCTTCCACGGCTTCGTCGAAGTAGGGTGTGCCCGGGTAGGTGGTGATTACCGTGGCATCGAAGTCGTCGGGCCGAACTTCGACAAGCCAGTCACGCGTCGCTCGGATTGTTTCCTCGGATTCACCAGGATGGCCGAGGGACATCAAGGCCTTCACTTTCAACCCATATTTCCTGGCGATGTCCATGCAGCGAGAGTTGTCATCTCGGGTCGCCTTCTTTTGAATATTGTCCAGAATCCGGGAATGACCTGACTCGAATCCGACGAGGATCCATCGAAAGCCGGCTTCGTACATGGCCGTCGCTTGTTCGTCGGTAAAGAGCTCTGCTTTGATAAAGCCGCGGAGTCGAAATTCGACGCCGAGTCGCTGCTGGGTGTCGGCGATCAGCCTCATCAACGACGTCATTTTAGGGTTCACATTGAGTTCATCGTCGTACAGCATGAAGCCCTTGATTCCGTATGTGTGATACAGATGCACCATTTCCCGCACGATGTTCTCTGAAGAGCGGGTCCGGACGCGACGAAGAAACGGACTGATTCTGCCGCCGCAAAATCCGCAACCGAAGGGGCAGCCCAGCTGCGCAATCATGGACAGCGCTCTCGTTCCATCAATGCTGTAGTGGTACGAGGAGACGTCGACCAGATGACGAGCCGGAAACGGCAGTTGCTCGAGTGAGGCATTGCTTAGGAAATATTGCGATTTCGAGTCGTCGCCATCGACGATCCGCGGAGGGGATGGCTGCAGCGCTTCGAAGACGGCCACTTCTCCGTCGCCGGTCACGAGGACGTCGAACATGGCGGTGAGATGCTTGACCGCCCTCGAAGCTCGTCCCAGTATACTCCGTTTGCGTTCATGCTTTGCGGCGGCATACACGAGTGTGACATGCGGGCCGCCCAGGATGATTCGTGCCGAGGGCCGGAGGCGCCGGATGGCCGATTGGATTCTCGTTGCGGCGGGCATTTGCGGAGTGGTCGCCGTAATGCCGAAGCATTCGACCGGGGTTTGCCGAATATGGGCACTCAGTGCCTCTTCGTAATTTGTGACCCCGGACAGGTCCAACAGCTCCACCGTGACGCCCTCCTCCTCCAACACCGCGGCCACTTTCAGAATCCCCAACGACATGAACACGCGCTCGTCCAGAAGGAACAGCGACGGTGGGATGATGAGGCAGATGTGGGTCAGCATGCGGTATGCGTCAGCGGTGTTTCGGCTGTCCCAGGTGAAGACCCAGACCGAGTGGGTTTTCTGCCGACCATCAGCAGATTCTTGCCGATGGGCGCTCCATACCGTTCGATTCGGCTCATAATCGGCACGACAAACCGGTCATACATCCTGATCCATTGTGGGTTGAACGAGCAGGAGCCTCCCACGGTGTTGATGACGTACCACGGTAAAATTCCCGCGACGTCCATGTATCGGATTCTTACAGTGTCGAAGCCTGCCCGGCGAAACAGAGAGGCTAAATCTGCCTTCCTGTATCGGCGAAAGTGGCCTACCCGTTGGTCGAGTGCGCTAAAAAGACAGGGGAGCGCCGGTGAAAACACGATTAGGGTCCCGCCCGGATGCAGGGACGCATAAATCGTGTGAATCAGATTCGAATCGTCTCGAACGTGTTCGAGCACGTTGATCAGCACCGCGGAGTCGTAACCGTTCGGTTGCCACGTAAAGCATCCGTTTGTCACTCGCAGGCGGTTGCCGCACATGAGTTCGCTGTGTTCGGCCAAGCACTTCGCGCGGAGCTTTGCGTACAGATTCTCGCATGGCTCAAAAATTTCTAAAGAAGAGTCCGATGTGCGGGCCACATGATGGCGGAGAAGGAGCTCCGAGAAGGTTCCCAGTCCACCCCCAATTTCCGTCAGTTGACGGCCAAGAAATGGTTTCACCTCTCGGAAGATCCAAGAATGATAGTTCGTTAACAGCTGTGCCGTGAGCAATTCGTGCGAGAGGGCTTCTCCCGCGACGACAGCGTCATTGACAGCGGGATGTCCCATGCTCAAGCCACCGCGCTCCGTGTTTCCTGCACGGCTACCCTGTCAACCGAGAGCAGCCGCCATTTAACAATGGTCCGCAGCATGATCAGCCCATGGCGCCATGTGATTTTTTTTCCGTTCGCATACGACCGAGGTTGATAGTGGATGGGCACTTCCATCACCGTGGCGCGGTTGCGAAAGATTTTGCACATTAATTCGTTGTCGAACTCAAAGCCGTTGGCCGTGATCTCGATTTGCTTCAGGAGCGAACGTGAAAACGCCTTGTAACAGCCCTCATAATCGGTAAACGATTGCCCGTAGAGCAGATTCGTGATGGTCACGATCGTCTTGTTTCCAAGGTAGTGGATGAAATACGGAGAGCGGTTCTTTCCCCAGAACGCAAGCCGGTTGGTGAGAAATCGGGACCCCATGACGGCGACGGCCGCGCCTGACACGATTGGTTGAATCACCGCCGTGTAATCTCTAGGGTCGTATTCAAGGTCGGCGTCCTGGATCAGCACAATGTCTCCGGTCGTTGAGGCAATGCCGGTCTTTACAGCCCCGCCCTTGCCCTTGTTGTGTTCATGTCTGATGACGCGAATGCCGGCAGATGATGCGATGGATGCGGTCCGATCAGCCGACGCGTCGTCGACGACGAGTATTTCTTTCTGAATCCCCTCCAACTGAACGGCCTGGACACGGCGGAGGATTTCCGCAATGGTGGCCTCTTCGTTGTAGGCGGGGATGATGATGGAAAGTTTCACTCGTCGAACGACTCCCTTCAGAGGTCCAGAAATCGGCCTGAGCCTTGCCGAAGACCATGCTGTTGATGTGTGGTCAGGATTTCGTGAGGGTGTTGAAATGTCAAGGAAAAGCAGGTTCTCGGCGACGTCAAATCGGCGTGGTTCGATGGAGGCCGACGTGGGACGACAGATCGTCATCCGATGTGCAGGTGGCCTAGTAATACGAGGTGGGAATCGGGTTAAGGCCCGGCACGCCGAAGGCGCTCGGAAAGAACGGAATAGTGCAGTTCTCCCAACGAAAAGTTCCCGGCGGCCGCGTCACCGACGACAACGCGGAGTGTAATGCCGTCGGGCGCGTCTTTGGCCGGAGGCACGAAAAACGGTGCATCGAAGGTCTTGGTGTCGTTGGAGTAGAACAGTTGCAAGCGTTCAACAATACGCTCGCCGATCAGAATCTCACCATAGATCCGCATCTTCCTTGAGTCCCAATCGCCGTGAGGGCGGACCCATGTGCCGGACAGGGTGCGTACCGAAGCCTTCAACGCCACATCGTCTTTAGCGATGAGAGCCTCGCCTGCCTTCGGATATTCGATTTGAACAATGTAGCCGTTCAGATGGAGCACGATGCCGTCGCCCGTGAGGTCCTGGCCGGGGACAAGCAGAACGGTTTTCGCGGCCCGCCGCATCGAATCCGGATAGGCAAGCGGTCCTTCGGCCGCCACTTCCACCAAGGTGGGGTGCTGCAGAAGCAACGTCGCCGTGAATGCAGCGGCGGGACGAGCGCTGTAGACCGGTTCTTCCATGAGGTGCGGCGTCCGCATAATTTGATTCTGATCGCCGGCATCGCCTTCTTGAGTGCCATTGGCGAGTACCTGTTTCGTCTCAAGATCCGTGATCGTGACACGGGCGCCGCCGACGTCGCGGCCGAGGACCATTGCGCCGTGAGCCACCACACGGACAAGGATCGTTGTGGGCTTTGGATCGTTTAAATGCGGATCGGCCGGGGGCTCGTCTTCGGCCGGAATGGCCGATGAGGGCTGAGCGGGAAGGAGGGTCAGGAACGATGCGAAGGCGATGAGTGCCGGCCACCTCATTTGACTTTTGTTCCCGGCTCGACGTCCTCCATAAACGTCGCCAATCCCCGAACTTCACTGTCGCCGGCAGCCAGTACCATGCCTTGAGACTCGATGCCCATCAGTTTGGCAGGCTTGAGGTTGGCCACAATCACGATCGTCTTTCCGACGAGACTCTCCGGATCATACCGCTTGCCGATTCCTGCCACGATCTGACGCTGTTCAGCTCCAAGCGAGACTTGAAGCTTCAGGAGTTTTTCGGATTTCGGCACCCGCTCCGCGCTGAGCACCTTGGCTGTCTTGAGCTGAATCTTTTGGAATTCGTCGATCGTGATCTGCGCCGACGCTGAAGCCGGGGGTGCTGCCGCAACGTGACCGGCAGCGGGTGCGGTTGGCGCAATGGGTTGTATCGGACTTGGGATATCGCTCACGGGTTTGGCTCCTGGTGAAACTGAAAGTTTTGGATCACTTCCAGTAAGTGGATAAGCGCTGAGTTGCGTCTGTATTCGTGGGAACAAAGCAGCACCTTTTTTGATCCGAGTGCCAGGACGTAGATTGCCCCACTTCCTTCCTTTGAATGTCTCTGGCTTCATGAAGTCTAAGTTTATTCCTAACTGTTGGCTTATGTATTCCGCAGTGCTTGGCATAAAAGGGTAAATAGCTATAGCTAAAAGACGGAGAGAATCAGCCGATTTATAAAGAACCGACTCGAGCAACTGTTTTTTGCTTGGATCTTTGGCCAAAGCCCAAGGAGCGTGAAATTCCAGGTATTGATCAGCAGTACGTACAAGCTGCCAAATCTGTTCGAGCGCTCGACTAAACGCCAAATTTTCAATTTCTGAATCTGCCAAGATGAACGCCTCATCACCAGCGGCCGTCAGCTTTTCTTCTGCCTCCGAAGGAGCCGAGACGGAATGCTCTGGAATGATTCCCTCACAAGATTTCTCGATCAACGTCAAAGTCCTGCTCAGCAAATTCCCCAGACCATTGGCCAGATCGCTGTTAGTGCGAGCTACGAAGGCCGATTCAGAAAAGTCGCCATCCTGCCCGAACGGCACTTCCCGAAGCAGAAAATATCTGAACTCATACACGCCATATTTATCTGCCATGTAATTGGGATCGACGACATTGCCGCGGCTCTTTGACATCTTTTCGCCATCGACCGTCCACCAACCATGGGCAAAAATGGTTTCCGGCAGAGGGAGATGTAAGGCCATCAACATCGTCGACCAATATACGGCATGAGTGGTAAGAATATCTTTTCCGACGAGATGGACTGAAGCCGGCCAGTAACGCTCGACAGAAGGCGACGGGAGTTTGTACTCCAACGCCGAGAGGTAATTCACGAGGGCGTCGAACCACACATAGGTCACATAGTCGTTGTCGAAAGGCAACTCGATGCCCCAATTCAGTCTGGACTTGGGACGTGATATCGAGAGATCGCCTAGTTTCTGCGTTTGCAAAAAACCGAGAACTTCATTGCGGCGAGCCTCTGGGCGGATGAAATGTTCGTGACGTTTGATGTGCTCGATTAAGCGATCCTGGTATTGCCCCATCTTGAAGAAGTAATTGTGCTCGCTGAGCCGCTCGACCGGTCGTTTGCAATCCGGACAAAGGCCGTCCGCGACGTCCTTTTCGGTCCAGAATCGCTCATCAAACGTACAGTACCATCCCGTGTATGAATCCTTGTAGATCAGTTGTTTATCAAACAGCTCTTGAAGATATCGTTGAACGATTTTCTTGTGCGTAGACTCCGTCGTCCTGATGAAGGCATCGTTCGTAATATTTAGACGTTTCCAGAGCGTTTCGAATTGAGGAGCTAGCTTGTCACAATAGGCCTGCGGGTCTATCCCTGCCTTGGCGGCGGCCTGTTGGACTTTCTGTCCGTGTTCATCGAGACCAGTCAGAAAAAACACGTCACGACCGCGGAGGCGCCAAAATCGGGCAAGGACGTCGGCCGCGATTGTCGTATAGGCGTGGCCGATGTGCGGGACGTCGTTGACGTAGTAAATCGGCGTGGTGATGTAGAACGTCTGCCGATCGCTCATGGTTCGAGCCCCTAACCTAGGTCGGTTTTTACGCCGGCTGAGACGCCGGCGACAGAACGGCATCACGGAGTCGAAGCAAGATATTTTCCAGCGCCATCTGAAGATTTAGATGCCTTGTCGCCTGCTGCTGGCTGTCTTCGATCTCGCGGAGCAGGTCAAGCAACGCATCGGTCGGTGCCTGTCGTGCATCGCGTTCCAACGTCGAAAGTTGATCCACATGAAGTAATTGCTCGCGGTCGCCATCGACTTGAACGATGATGAGATCCCTGATCCAGCGCGCAATCCATGACAGTGTGTCAGCGGCGCGGTCGGCCTTCGCCAGTGATTCCGCTGCCGTCAAAAGGTTCGTGACCGAGCGCAGGAAATGTGGGCTGACAAGGTCGATCAATTCCTGTTGCTGCAGACGGGCGGCCTTCAGATCGGTCGACAACGCTTCCCCCAGCCGGCCTTCGCTGATCATGGCCAGAAACCGCGCGTCACCCGGGGGCATTTCGCGTTTGAGGATCAAGGCGGCTTCGACGTCCGTGCGCGGGGGCGTGGCAAACCTGAGCGCCTGACACCGCGATCGAATGGTTGCGGGCAGCGACGCCGGTCGGCTCGTAATCAGGAGAAAAAGGCTGTGGTCGGGCGGTTCTTCGAGCGTCTTGAGCAGCGCGTTGGCGGCGCCGATCGTCAGCCGGTCGGCGTCATCAATCATGCAGATTTTGCGGTCGCCGATCAGAGGCCGGTAGATGAGGTGCTGCTCGATTTCCCGGATCTGCTCGATCTTAATCTGCGGAGTCGCCAATTCACGATCGGGCTCGATGAGAAAATAATCGGGATGGGTGCGCGTGTCGATTTGGTGACAGGACCGGCACAGACCGCACGCGTCGAGGCCTCCGTCCGACGCACTGCGTTCGCAGAGCAAGGCTTGCACGAAACACAATGCCGTTGTCCGCTTGCCGATCGCTGCCTCGCCGTGCAGCAAGTAGGCATGGGCGAGCCGCTGGCGAGCCGCCGCAGTTTGCAGTGATGCGATGGTGGTCCGGTGTCCGATGATGGTGGAAAAGGGCATCTCACCTGGCGCCGGCCCGGCGCTCTCTCGTTCGCAACCACCCTAACACAAGAGCCTCAATTTCCGCTCGTACGACTTCGGCCGGCCGATCGGCATCGATGAGTTTTACCCGCCGTCTCGCTTGTGAGGCGAGGCTGAGAAATCCTCGACGGACCCGCTGATGGAACGTCAAGGCTTCGCGATCCAAACGATTGGGATTGCCCCCGGCTTGGCCGCGCCTTCTCAAGCCGACCGATGCAGGGACATCGAGGAGCAGAGTCAGGTCCGGCATGACGCCGCCGGTGGCCGCCTCATTGGCGGTCCGTAACCACGAGAGCGAGAGCCCGCGCCCGAACCCTTGATATGCAAAAGTGGAATCGGCGAAGCGGTCACAGAGCACGACCGAGCCTCGCGCAACCGCGGGGCGAATCAGTTGAGCGACATGCTGACTGCGCGCGGCCAGCATGAGAAGCGCCTCGCTTTCGGCGGTGATGGGCTCATGAGAGGTCGCTGAGAGCAGGGTTTTTCGAATGGCTTCGGCAATCTTCGTTCCGCCTGGCTCTCGGGTCGCTGTGACATGATATCCGGCATTCCGCAGCGTTCTGGTGAGATACAGAATCTGGGTACTTTTTCCGCTGCCTTCCGGGCCTTCGAAAGTGAGAAAGGCTCCCCTCGGATGACTCCGTCTTCTGGTCCGATTCATTGGGCTCCCGGCCGGCGGCAAAACGCGCGGGATAGTAGTCCAAGTTGTTGAAAATAGCAATAAAACCCTTGCGACCGTCCTACCAACCTCTGTATGATGAACAGCGTCTCACTTGACACACCATTTATGTTGAAAGCCTCGCTAAAACGCTACTTTCTGACCGGCTTGCTCGTTATTACCCCGATTTGGGGAACTATCCTTATTTTGAAGACGCTTTTTATTGCCGTCGACGGCATCCTCGGGGATCTGCTAGCGCAACTGGTACCCAACCATTACGTTCCGGGCCTGGGAATCGTGACGCTGATCCTCCTGATCTTTATCACCGGCCTATTTGCGGCCAATTTCATCGGGAACCACATTGTGCGGCTCTGGGAAGGGTGGCTCAACCGAGTCCCCCTGGTGAGAGGCATCTATTCGACATTGAAATCCATGATGGACATCCTTTCGTTCTCGGAACGCGGATCATACCACCGGGTCGTGCTGATTCAATTTCCGAAAAATGGACATTATTGCTTTGCGTTCGTGACAGGCGTGACCAAAGGGGATATGCAGGATCTGGCACAGGAGCCGCTCGTACATGTCTATGTCCCGACGTCGCCGAATCCCACATCAGGCTATTTTCTGCTGGTGCCGGAGCGCGAGGTCACGGCAATCAATATCAGCGTGGAAGAAGCGATGAAGTTGATCGTGTCAGGTGGCCTCTACTCGCCGTCACCTTCGCTCGGACCGTCTGATCCCGAGGCCAGGTGGGGACGTCCTGTCAAACGACCGGAAGCAGGAGTGCCGATCGGATGAGCCGTTCCCCTGTGCAGCCGCCGCTGATCGAGCGTGGCGAGCGTCCGGTGCCTGGAGTTGCGGCTGTTGTGATGGCGGCCGGTTTGGGCAAACGGATGCACTCCAAGCATGCCAAGGTCCTGCACCCGGTGGCCGGACGGCCGATGGTGCTGTATGCAGTCGAGTTGGCCCTTCGGGTGGCGGGTGATCATGTCGCGGTCGTTGTCGGTCATCAAGCCGATCGCGTCGGCCAGGTAATCAAGCAGGCCACTGAAGGCACCAATGGGCACATGCCCGTTGCAATCGTCGAGCAACGCGAGTTGTTGGGCACCGGCCACGCGGTCTTGCAGACGAGGCCGGTGTTCTTGGAGTCAGGACGACCCTTGCCGTCGCAGTTCATCATTCTGAACGGCGATACTCCGTTGCTCCAGGAGAGGACGCTCCGTGGACTGCTCGACGTGCATCGAC
Organism: Nitrospira sp.; assembly: GCA_035495295.1. GTDB lineage: Bacteria > Nitrospirota > Nitrospiria > Nitrospirales > Nitrospiraceae > Nitrospira_C. Next base: position 64,424 of record DATJGE010000076.1, read on the forward strand.
AGCAGAAAGCGGCAGTGACACTGCTGACCGCAGTCCTTGACGATGCGAGCGGCTACGGCCGGGTGGTCCGCTCTTCATCGGGCGAGAGCGTTTCACGGATCGTCGAAGATCGTGACGCCGATTCAGTGGTGAAAGCGATCCGTGAGATCAACGTTGGGACCTACGTCGTTGAAGGCGATGTGTTGTTTGCCGCCCTCCAACAACTGCAGCCTACCAATGCGCAGGGAGAGTTTTACCTCACGGACATCGTGCAGGCTGCAGCCGCACAAGGGCGCCGGGTGGACGCGGTCACGCTCGAGGATCCGGATGAGGGACTCGGGGTGAACACGCGCGGGCAACTGGCCGAAGCCGAGCAAGTGGTTCGGCGGCAGATCCGCCGCCGGTGGCTCGAGGCAGGCGTGCGGATGATCGACCCTGCCTCGACGTGGATCGATGCGGGCGTCACGATCGGACGCGATTCGGTTCTCCATCCAAACGTGATACTGGAAGGATCAACGGTAATCGGTGAAGACGTCGTCGTGCGAGCGGGGACCAGGATTACGGACTGCATCATCGGCAACCGGGTGGAGATCCTCGATCATTGCGTGTGTCGGGAGTCGCAGATTGAGGACGATGCGACGCTGGGACCCTTCGCGCATCTCCGTCCTCACGTGTTGGTCCGAAAGGGCGCGAAGATCGGAAACTTTGTCGAAGCCAAGAACGCCGAGCTCGGAGAAGGCTCCAAGGCCAACCATCTCACATATCTCGGCGATACAAAAATCGGAAAAGGCGTCAACATCGGCGCTGGGACGATCACGTGCAACTATGACGGCGTGCGGAAGGCTGAAACAATCATCGAAGACGGAGTATTTATCGGCAGCGACACCCAATTGGTCGCGCCGGTGAGGATAGGCGCAGGCTCGATCATTGCGGCCGGGACGACGGTCACCCAGAATGTGCCGCTGGACTCGCTCGTGATCTCTCGTGTGATGCAGGTCACGAGGGCCGGCTGGGCGGCGAAGCGGCGCGCGCTTCTGGCGGAGGGCGGCAACGCGAGCACGCAAAGGACGCCGTCTGGGACAAAGAAGGGCACTACGGCGTCTTCAGGCGGGAAGAGGAAGCCGTCGAAGAGGCGATCGCGCTGACGACGTCGATGTCCAGGAGTTGATGACATGTGCGGAATCGTCGGATACGTCGGAAACCAGGAAGCGGTGCCGATTTTGATCGCGGGGCTGGCGAAACTGGAATACCGTGGTTACGACTCCGCCGGCGTGGCAGTGATGCAGGGCAACAAGATTGAGGTCCGCCGGAGCGTCGGGAAGCTCGCCAATCTCCAGAAATCGCTCGCGGAAAAGGCCATCAACGGCATGGTCGGCATCGGCCATACCCGTTGGGCGACGCACGGAAAGCCGTCCGAGCAGAATGCGCATCCTCATCGGTCCAACGGGTGCGTGCTCGTGCACAACGGCATCATCGAAAATTACCAACCCCTCAAAGAACAGCTTCAAAAAGAAGGCTACGCCTTTCAATCCGAGACTGACACCGAAGTCGTCGCCCATCTGATCGACAAATACTTGCAGCGCGACCTGACGCTTGCCGAAGCGGTGCGGGCGGCCGCCAAGGAAGTCCGGGGCAGCTACGCGCTTGCCGTCATCTGTGAAAAAGAACCGGACCGTGTGATTGCCGCGCGATCGGGTTGCCCGCTCGTCGTCGGACGAACGAAGCAGGCCTCCTATGTGGCGTCCGATGTCATGGCCATGCTCGCTCATACGCGCGACGTCATCTACCTCGAGGAAGGCGATGTGGCGATTGTGACCCAGGATGACGTCCAGGTCATGGATGCCGAGGGACGCGATGTATCGCGAAAGACCACTCGAGTGACGTGGGATGCCTCGGCCGCCGAAAAAAGCGGGTATCCCCATTTCATGTTGAAAGAGATCAACGAGCAGCCGCAGACGATACTCGACACGATGCGCGGGCGCTACTCCTATGACACGGGCGAAGCGGATTTGCCTGACATTGCCCTCACGCCCGCGGAATTGCAGACCGTCGATCGAATTTGGATCGTCGCCTGCGGGACCTCCTGGCATGCCGGGCAGGTCGGCAAGTATCTGCTGGAGGAAATGGTCCGCACTCCGGTTCAGGTCGATATCGGCAGCGAGTTCCGCTATCGCGATCCGTTGGTCGGCAAAAACGATCTTTTCATCACGATTTCACAGTCCGGCGAAACGGCCGATACGCTCGCCGCCGCCCGAGAAGCCAAAGAAAAGGGCGCGCGCGTCCTCTCGATCGTGAACGTCGTGGGCAGCACCCTCGCTCGCGAGTCGGATGGGGTCCTCTACACGCACTGCGGTCCTGAAATCGGGGTGGCTTCCACAAAGGCTTTCACCGCCCAGCTGACGGCGCTCTATCTGCTCGCGCTTCATCTGGCCCGCGTCCGTAATGTCATGAATGAGGCCGACGGGAAGGCCTGGCTTGACCGGTTGGTGAGACTCCCGACGCTGGTCAAAGGGGTGTTGGGGCGTGAAGCGGAAATTGTCGCAATTGCCAAACGCTATTACAAGAAACGCAATTTCCTGTTCCTCGGCCGGGGCATCAATTATCCGATCGCGCTCGAAGGTTCCTTAAAACTGAAGGAAGTCTCGTACATCCATGCCGAGGGATATGCGGCCGGCGAGATGAAGCACGGCCCGATCGCGCTGATCGACCGGGACATGCCCGTCGTCGTGCTCGCCCCGCGCGACCGCCTTTACGAAAAAACCGTGAGCAACTTGATGGAAGTCAAAGCCCGCCGGGCTCCGGTGATTGCGCTCGTGGCAGAAGGGGAGCGAGAATTAGGGAAGACGGCGGACGCCGTGTTCACGGTGCCCGATACCCATCCGCTGATGTCCCCGATCTTGTTTACGATTCCTTTGCAGTTGCTCGCGTACCACATTGCGGTGCTTCGCGGGGCGGACGTCGATCAGCCGAGGAATTTGGCCAAGAGCGTGACAGTGGAATAACGGGAAAGGCTGCTTCTCGGCACGCCGGGGTGGGCGGGTGAGAAAGTGGCGATTTTGAGCAAGCTGCAGGGAGAAAGAGACATGGAGATTACCGAACAGGAAGTCGAGAAGGTCGCGAAACTGGCACGGCTGGAAATATCGCCGGCCGAGAAAGAAGCGTTTGCGAAGCAGCTCAGTCAAATTTTGACGCACGTCGAGACGCTCAACCGGTATGACACCGCCGGCGTCGAGCCGACTGCCACGGTCCTCGGGCAGGCGAACGTCTTCCGAGAGGACGTGGTCCGGCCGTCGCTGCCCGTCGAGCAGGCGCTGGCAAACGCGCCAGACCGGGAAGCGGATGCGTTTGCCGTACCGAGGATTCTTGAAGAACGTGAACGGTGATCGCGAGGAGTGACCTCTTGAGCCACGATTCACAGACGACTGTTCACTGATCACGGGGAAGAACATGTTTCGACAAATGTTGCGGTCCAAAATCCATAGGGCCACGGTCACAGGCGCCCATTTGGAGTACGAAGGCAGTTTGACGATCGATGAGGATTTGATGGAAGCGGCGGCAATCCTGCCGTATGAGGCGATCATTTGCTCGAATCTCAACAACGGCGAGCGGTTCATGACCTATGCGATCGGCGGCCGACGGGGAAGCGGGGAGATCGTGCTCAATGGCCCGACGGCACGCAAGGCGGCAGTCGGCGATCAGATCATTATTTTTTGCTACGAGTATTACGGCGACGAGGAAATCAAAAAGCACGCGCCGAAAATCGTCCGGGTCAACGAAAAGAATCGGATCATTGAATCAAAGTAGACGACGATGTCGCTGTACAAGTTGTCCCTGTGCGATCTGCAAAAGAAATTTACCGCCGGCGAGGTCACGGCGGTTGAAATCGTGCGCGCATATCTGCTCCGCATCGGCCAGGTGGAAGCCAAGGTCAAAGCCTATGTGACCCAGACCAAAGACGCCGCGCTGCAGCAGGCGGCCGACTTGGATGCCAGGCTGAAAGGTTGGCGAAAAACGAAGCCGCTGACAGGCATGCCCTTGGCGATCAAAGACAATCTCTGCACGGAGGGGGTGCCGACCACCTGCGCCTCGCGCATGTTGCAGCATTTCAACCCACCCTACGATGCGACGGTCATCGCCAAATTGCGGGCTCACGACTATATTCTGCTCGGCAAGACAAATCTTGATGAGTTCGCCATGGGATCGTCGACCGAGCATTCGGCCTTTGGTCCCAGCCGGAACCCATGGAACCTCCATCGGGTGCCGGGCGGATCGAGCGGCGGTTCAGCCGCTGCAGTCGCCGCGGACGAATGCGTCGCGGCACTCGGGTCCGATACCGGCGGATCGATCCGCCAGCCGGCCGCCTTTTGCGGCGTTGTCGGGCTCAAGCCGACCTACGGACGGGTGTCCCGGTACGGCCTTGTCGCGTTTGCGTCGTCGTTGGATCAAGTCGGGCCGATTGCGAAAGACGTCTCAGATGCCGCGCTGCTCCTGGGCTCGATTGCGGGACATGATCCGATGGATTCGACATCGGCGGATCTTCCGGTGCCTGACTACATGAAAGCGCTGCGCAAAAAGGATCTCAAAAAATTGACCGTGGGCGTGCCGGTAGAGTTTTTCACCGAGGGCTTGGATCCCGAAGTCGAGCAGGCGGTTCACGCCGCGATCGGAGAATTGAAAAACCTCGGCGGCACGATCAAAGAGATCCATCTCCCGAGGACCCACGCGGCGGTCGCCGTGTACTATGTGATCGCGACGGCAGAAGCCAGTTCCAATCTGGCACGCTACGACGGCGTGAAATTCGGGTTGCGCGCCAAGGAAACCAAAGATCTGCTCGATCTCTACACGAAGACCCGTCAGGAAGGGTTCGGGCCGGAGGTCAAGCGCCGGATCATGCTCGGCACCTACGCGCTCAGTTCCGGCTATTACGATGCCTATTATGGGAGGGCACAGGCCGTGCGAACCCTGATCTGTCAGGATTTTCAAGCGGCGTTCAACGACGTCGATCTCATCGTGACGCCGGTGACTCCCACTCCGGCGTTCAAGCTGGGCGAGAAAAGCGAAGATCCGCTGCAAATGTATCTCTCCGACATCTATACGATCTCGGTCAATCTGGCCGGCCTGCCGGCCATTTCCGTCCCTTGCGGGCTCAGTAAGGCGGGTTTGCCGATCGGGCTTCAATTGATCGGACGGGCCTTCGAAGAAGAGACGTTGCTTCGGGCCGCGCATGCGTATGAGCAATCGACTCAGTGGCACATGAAGAAACCGATCGTGCGATGATCCTGCTGAAGTTCGATCGCCTCTAGCCCGGAGGTTTGTATGAGCGTTGTGGAACTTGCCGCTTCTCTTGGGGCGGTCGCTTTCTCCGTCCTTGTCGGGTTTCTCATTCCGATACTGATCCGCCTGCGCAACACCGTGGCCGAGTCTGAAAGATTGTTGGTCAAAATCAATGCTGATCTGCCCCCGCTGGTCTCAGATCTGCGTTCCATGAGTCACAATCTCAATGCGTTGGCGGATCAAGCGCGGGATGGTGTCGAGCATGCGTCGGTCCTGCTCCATGCCGTCGGCGAAGTGGGTGAGTCGGTGCAGCAAGTCCATGATGTCGTGCGAGGGTCGAGCGGCTCGTTGCTGACGAATGTCGCCAGTCTCGTGGCGGGCGTCAGGGCCGCGACGCGGGTCATGCGTGAACGCTATCACCAAGAAGGAGAACCACACAATGGAGCATGAACGGGGGTTTGGGGCGACCGCCATCGTGGCGTTTTTGGGCGGAGCGGCGCTGGGGGCGATTGCGGCTCTGCTGCTGGCACCGCAGGCCGGACGGCAGACGCGCGACCAACTGCGGCGTTATGCCCGCAAGGCAGAAGATACGTTGCGCGAAGCGGCCAACGAAGCCGGCCAGAAGCTCGAGGAAGCCGTCACCGAGGGCAAGGAATATGTCGAGGCGAGAAAATCGGTGTTGCGGGAAGCCTTCGACGCGGGCCGCGAAGCGATGAAGCGTGAACGGGAGCGGGCGCAGAGCGATCATTGACCGGTCATGAACTACGAAGTTGTCATCGGCGTTGAGGTCCATGCACAGCTGCGAACACAGTCAAAGATGTTTTGCGGCTGCGGCACCGCGTTCGGGCGTGCCCCCAACAGTCAGACGTGTCCCGTGTGTCTGGGACTTCCCGGCAGCCTCCCGGTGATTAACAAGACCGCGGTGGAAATGGCCGTGCGCGCCGGTCTGGCGCTGAACTGTACAATCAGAAGCCAAAACCGTTTCGCCCGCAAGAATTACTTTTATCCCGATCTTCCTAAGGGCTACCAGATTTCTCAATACGAAGCCCCAATTTGCGAGCACGGCTGGATCGAGATTGCCGCCGTGGGGGCGAAGAAGCGGGTGCGGGTCAGGCGCGCCCATCTCGAAGAAGATGCCGGAAAGAACCTCCACGGCGTCGGGGCCGGGCGGAGTCTCGTCGATTTGAACCGTGCAGGCACGCCGCTTCTTGAAATCGTGACCGAACCCGACATGCGATCGGCCGACGAAGTCGTCGCATACTTGAAGGCCCTGCGCGACATCCTCATGTATCTGGAAGTCTGCGACGGCAACATGGAAGAGGGCAGTTTTCGGTGCGAGCCGAACCTTTCGCTTCGTCCGGTCGGACAGCGGGAATATGGCGTCAAGGTGGAATTGAAAAACATCAATTCCTTCAAGTTCGTCAAGGATGCGATCGAATATGAGATCAAGCGACAAACGAAGGTTCTGAACGAAGGCGGAACGATCACGCAGGAAACACGCCTCTGGAACCTCGATCGCGGCGAGACTGCCGTCATGCGAACCAAGGAAGAGGCCCATGACTACCGCTATTTTCCGGATCCCGATCTCGTTCCATTGAAGCTCGAGCAGGAGTGGATTGATGCGTTTCAAGGGAGTCTGCCGGAGCTGCCGGCCGCACGCGCCCGCCGATTCGTCGATGACTATGGCTTGCCGGAGTACGATGCCGGCGTTCTGACGGCCGCAAAGGACGTCGCCGACTACTTCGAAGCGTCCGTGAAGCTGTTTCCGCACCCCAAGACGGTCAGCAATTGGGTCATGGGAGAACTCACGAGAGAACTGAACAATACGGGAACCGCGGTCGCGGCGTCGCCCGTGTCCCCCGAGCGGCTTGCCGGGCTGTTGCAGCTGGTCGAGAAGGGCACCGTGAGCTTGAAAGTGGCCCGAGATATTTTCCCGGAGCTGTATGCCAGCGGGAAGGCTCCCGAGCAGATCGTGCAGGACAAAGGCCTCACCCAAGTGTCCGACGAAGCAGCCCTTGTCGGGATGATCGATCAGGTCTTGGCGAATAATTCCACCCAGGTCGAGCAGTTCAAACAAGGCAAGGTCCAGGTCTTGGGTTTCTTGGTGGGGCAGGTGATGAAAGCGAGCGGCGGGAAGGCGAATCCGGGCAAAGTAAACGAGCTGCTAAAAACGAAGCTGGGATGATCGGGGGAAACGCCATATGAGCGTGATCAGAGAGATCAAGGGCAGGCAGGTCATCGATTCACGAGGCAATCCCACGGTCGAAGCCGAGGTCACGCTCGAAAGCGGCGCCAAAGGACGCGCGGCGGTGCCCTCTGGAGCGTCGACCGGCGAGAAGGAAGCGATCGAATTGCGCGACGGGGACAAAAAGCGCTGGATGGGCAAAGGTGTTGCAAAGGCGGTGGCCAATATTGCCAAAGCCATCGCGCCAGAACTGCTGGGGAAAGACGCGTTCGATCAAGCGGGGATCGATCAAGCCATGATCGACCTCGATGGCACCAAGACCAAGGGCAAACTCGGCGCCAATGCCATTCTGGGCGTTTCGCTCGCCGTGGCCAAGGCGGCCGCGGCGGAAACCGGCCAACCATTGTATCGGTATCTGGGAGGCACCAATGCACGCGTGCTGCCCGTGCCGTTGATGAACATCATCAATGGCGGTGCGCATGCGGACAATCGGCTCGACCTTCAGGAGTTCATGATCGTGCCGGTCGGCGCAACGCAGTTTAGCGAGGCCGTGCGGATGGCGACGGAAGTCTTTCATTCCTTGAAGGCGCTCCTCAAGAAGAAAGGGCTGAGTACGGCCGTCGGCGATGAAGGTGGCTTTGCTCCCGACCTTCAATCCAACGAGGAAGCACTGACGCTGATCATGCAGGCCATCGAGGAGGCCGGTTATCAACCAGGCCGGGATATCGCGCTGGCCTTGGATTGCGCGGCCAGCGAACTCTATGACAAAAACCGCTATGTGCTGGAAGCGGAAAAACAGCGGGAGCGCTCGTCCGAGGACATGATCGCGTATTATGCCAAGCTGCTCGACCGGTATCCCATTCTTTCGATCGAGGACGGATTAAGCGAAGTTGATTGGAAAGGGTGGAAGATGTTGACCGAGAAGCTCGGTAAGCGCGTCCAACTCGTCGGCGACGACATCTTCGTGACGAACGTGGAGATTTTCGCGAAGGGCATCGATGAAGGCATCGGCAATTCGATTTTGATCAAGCTGAATCAGATCGGCACGCTGACGGAAACCTTGGAAGCGATCGAGCTGGCGAAGCGCTCAGGCTACACGGCAATCATCTCGCATCGCTCAGGCGAAACCGAAGATACGACGATTGCAGACGTCGCCGTTGCGACGAACAGCGGGCTGATAAAAACCGGATCCTTGTCGAGGACCGATCGAGTTGCCAAATACAACCAGCTGCTTCGCATCGAGGAAGAGCTCGGCGGGACGGCTGTGTATCGAGGGCGAGAGGCAATGCCGGGACGAGGATGAGAAAATCGACAGCTCTTTTCTAAGAGCATGTAATTGCGTCTCGGGAGAACGATTGGGAAGCAATCGGTGGGCGGGCGGGTGAGCTTGGGTAGGGCGCACGTCTCGGCGTGCGCAGGGCGGGCGGGTGAGAACGTCATATGATCGTCAAACGTAATCGCGGGCGTGAATGGCTCGATTGGCAGCGGCGCTGCATGACCGGCGCGCACTATGTCGGCGCCGGCATATGCCTGCTCCTTCTCGTGGCCCTGTTCTTCGGTGAGATGGGTCTTTCCCGATATTTCTTAATGCGGGACCATGCCACCCAGCTTGAGAAGGACATTCGCGACTTGCAGCGGGCCACCGTAGGGCTGCGCGGAGAAATCGACCGGCTGGAACACGATCCTGCCAGAATCGAACAGCTGGCCCGCGAGCGGCTCGGGTACGTCCGGAAGGGCGAGACCGTCTACCATGTGGTTCCGGAAGGCTCCGGAGAACGCTCACGGCCATGAAATTCGGCACGGTTGCGATCGTGGGACGGTCCAATGTGGGAAAATCCACATTGCTCAATCGCCTGTTGAACGAAAAGATCGCAATTGTTTCCGACAAACCGCAGACGACGAGAACGCGGATTCTTGGCGTCGTGCATGCGCCTGGTGCACAGATCGCATTGTTGGATACGCCTGGGCTGCATAAGCCGCAGCATCTCCTGAATCGACGCATGGTACGGACAGCGGTGGAAACGCTGGAAGACGCCGATCTCCTGTTCGTGCTCATGGATGCGACGACGCTGCCCGGGCCGGGAGATCTTCTGGTGCTGGGTCATGTGAAGGCCGCGGTCAAGAAAGAGCCGCGCCCGGTGATTCTCGTGCTCAACAAAGTGGATTTGGTCAACAAAATGAAGCTGCTTCCCGTGATCGAAACGTATGCCAGAATGTTTGCCTGGACGGAGGTCGTGCCTGTCTCGGCCGAGACCGGCGATAATGTGCAGCGGCTTCTCTCCGTGACGGTCTCGCACCTTCCGGAAGGGGAGGCCGCCTATGACGACGAAACGATCACCGACCAATCGATGCGCACGTTGGCCGCCGAAATGATCCGTGAAAAGCTATTGCGGCAGACCCATGAGGAGGTCCCCTATTCGTTGGCCGTCGACATTGACGAATTTGTCGAGGAAGGCAAACTCGCGCGTGTCAATGCGTCGGTGCTGGTCGAACGAGAAGCGCATAAGGCCATCGTCATTGGAAAACACGGCGAACGGTTGAAAGCCGTTGGGACGGAGGCCCGGATCGAGATGGAGCGTCTGTTCGGCATGAAGGTCTTTTTGAAGCTATGGGTGAAAGTGCGTGAGGCGTGGCGCGAAGACGAGCATGCACTCGTCGAGTTAGGATACTAGGCAAAGTCATGCAGCCGATCGAAAAAGTGCCTGACGTGCGTGCCCTCGAGCCGAAACCCCGCCAAGGGGACAAGGAATTTGTGCGCGACCCGCTCAAGGATCACGGGGGACAGAACAAATCCGACATCGTGCTCTTGTCGGTCCAACGCCTGTTGCGCCGCGGCGCCATCACGAATCTGGCCAAAATGCTGGGCAGGATGCATCCGGCCGACATCGCGAAGATCATCGACCATCTGTCCTCTCCAAAAGAGAAACGCGAGGTGTTCGAGCTGGTCCGCGGCGAATCCAAGCGCGGCCAGGTCTTGTCCGAACTCGATACCGACAGCATCACGCAAGTCCTCTCCGACCTTCTGCAATCCGATATCGCCTGGTTGATCAAAGATCTGGCGCCGGATGACGTCGCGTACATCCTCGGTGTGCTGCCCGAGGAACGCGCGAAGGAAATCCTGTCCTTGATGCGGACGGAGGACTCGACTGAAGTCGCCGACATTTTGAAGTATCCAAAGGATACGGCCGGCGGCATCATGACGACGGAGTTTTTCGCCCTGTCGGAGGATGCCACCGCCGAGGACGCGATCCGGCGTTTGCAGCAGGCGACGGACGCCGAAATGGTGTTCTACATCTATGTCACGGACAAGAACGATCACCTCGTCGGTGTATTGTCATTGCGGCAACTTCTGACCGTGCCGCCTGCCACGCCGCTCAAGAACATCGCCACCCGAGAGGTGATCAGCGTGACGGTGGACATGGATCAGGAAGAGGTGGCGCGTCAAGTCGCAAGCTACAATCTTCTCGCCATTCCGGTCGTGGATAAGGAAGGCGTGCTGGTCGGCATCATCACCGTCGACGACGTGGTAGACGTTATTCGGGAAGAAGCCACCGAAGACATGTTGAAGATGGCCGGCGCCGTGGAAGAAGAGGCGGTCTCGAAGTCTTCGAGCGTGGCGGCTGCAAAAGTGCGCCTGCCATGGCTCTTCACGAATCTTGTGGGCAGCTTGCTCTCCGGCGCCATCCTCTGGGAGTTTCGTTACACCATTCAGGAAGTCGTGGCGATCGTGAGCTTTATCCCGGTGATTGCCGCCATGGGGGGCAACGTCGGACTTCAGTCCTCGACGCTCATCATTCGCGGGCTTGCCACGGGTTTAGTCCAAGTGACGGACGTGTGGGCGGTCTTTTTTCGTGAGGTCAAGATCGGTCTCTTGATGGGCGTGGCCTGCGGAATGATTCTGTCTCTGGTCGGCTGGATCTGGCATCAGGGCTTCCTCGGGGTCGTCGTCGGGGCGTCGCTCATCACGGCATTTCTCGTGTCCACGAGCATGGCCACGTTTATGCCGATTATCTTGAAGCGGATGGGCGTGGACCCTGCCGTCGCAGCCGGACCGTTTGTCACGACTGCCAACGACATCACCGGGATCACCATCTATCTGACGTTGGCCACCATCTTCATGGAATATCTCCGATAATGCCGGGCTATAGAATCGCCCGTCTCTTTGCCGACGCCTGTCGCGGGGTGAAGAAATGCCGCTGGTAAAGACTCCGGCGATTACGTTGAAAAGCCGCAAATGGGGGGATGCCGACCGAATCGTCACGTTGTACACAAGGCATGTCGGTAAGATCCGCGCAATCGCGCGAGGGGCTAGGCGGCTTAAAAGCCGAATGGGCGCTGCGCTTGAGCCGTTGACGCTCTGTGAATTAAACCTCTTTGAAAAATCAGGCGACGCGCTGTATCGGGTGTCGCAGGTGGATCTCGTGGAGCCGTTCGTGAGATTTCGAGAAGATTTGACGATGATGGCGGCGGCGGCTCGAATGGCCAATGTCGTCGGCGCCGTCACGCCCGATGGCGACCCGGATCCGCATCTCTTTGAGACCTTGGAGCACGGCCTCCGCTCCTTGGTCATCAGCGACGATCCTGGATTGACTGCGCTGCTGTTTCAGATTCGACTCCTGGGACTGACCGGCTTCCGTCCGCAAACCGACCATTGCGCGGCCTGCGGCAAGGGGCGAGTGATTGACGAGCCGCAGTTTTCTCCTGCCTCCGGAGGACTGGTGTGCATCGTCTGCGCTGTCCGCCAGCGCGTGCCCTGTTTGCCGTTATCCCGCGGCAGCCTCGCGTTTCTCCAGCAAGCCTTGCGCTTGGCGCCGGCGATGGTGACGCGGCTCAAGGCCGCCGGGCAAGTGCGATCGGAAGTCGAGGATGCCATCGAGCGCTATGTGACGGTCGTCGCCGGGAAACGCCTTCCTCCGGTCGATTTCTTGGGGGCATCCCTCTGATCTGAACGTAATGACCATGGCTGACATTCAACTTGAACCAAGGGACTTGTCCTGGCTCGACAAGGGCGTCCTCGGCATCCAGTGGAGTGACGGGCACCACGGCGTCTATCCGGTCCGCCATCTTCGCTTGCATTGTCCCTGTGCCGCCTGCGTTGACGAATGGACCGGTGTGCGGAAACTGAAAAGTGAGGATGTGCCCTTGCTGATCATGGTTCAAGACATTGAGCCGGTCGGCCGCTATGCCTTCCAGTTCAAATGGAGCGACGGTCATGATACCGGCATCTACTCCTACACATTGTTGCGCGGGCTCTGTCAGTGTGATCTCTGTCAGCCCGTAAAGCCGGTCGAACCGAAAAGCCGGAGGCTGATGTGAGAATCCGATCCATGCTCCTCGCGACTGTGCTCGTGACAACGGCAGGACTGGCAATAACCAGCTGCAGCGGCATTCCGCTGGCTGAACAGGAACAAAAGATCCGAAACAACGATTTACCTCTTCGAAAACTCGAACCGCGTGCGTTCGTCCGAGCCTGGGGGATGCCGACGTATCAGCATATGGAATTTATGCCGTTCTTCGGATTAAGCGACGGCTCCATGGTGCCCCGCTCAAGGGTAGACATCGGCGCGTCCCCTCCCGGTTGGGAGGCCGCCATTGATGCCGGAGAAGCTTTGTTTCTGGCCTATCCTGACAAAGGCTGGCTCGTGGTATTTTTGGATGAAGTGTTTGTCTATCGGGAAGAGCTGTCAGCCGAAAAACTGCATGAGATAGGCCGCGGATGGGCGCATGAAGATAAGTTTCGTACGAAAATCGAGCTCCAACAACGTCCCTGATCCACCGTCCCATCCAGTGGCAAGGTCCCGCCCACTTCATCTCCTGGTCGCTGCCTCTGAAGCGATTCCTTACGCGAAGACGGGAGGCCTGGCCGATGTGGCAGGCTCGCTTCCGCGTGAATTCGCAAAGCTCGGGCACGAGGTGATTCTCTTGGTGCCTCGTTACCGAGAATTAGATCGATCCGGGCGCACCTTCCGTCCTCTGGTGACGCTTCCCGTGCAGACTCCACAAGGCACCGTCCCTGCCATGATTGAGGAAGATGTGGTTTCGGTGGGCGGACGCGCTGACGGATTGCGCGTGTGGGCCATCGCCAATGATGTGTATTTCGACCGGCGGGGACTGTATCAAGAGGCTGGCATTGATTATCCCGACAATCTCGAGCGCTTTGTCTTTTTTTCCCGAGCGGTCATCGAAGCGATGGCCTATTTACGGCTCGAACGGCAATGGCGCGCCGATCTTCTGCATTTGCACGATTGGCAAACGGCGCTCTGCGCCGTGTACTTAAAGACGAACGACGCAGGTCGAGACGAGGTCAGCGGCGTGAAGACGGTCCTCACGCTGCACAACGCAGGCTATCAAGGCATGTTTCCCGGCAGTGAGTTTCAAAAAACAGGATTAGTGTCCTCGTTGTTTGTCCCCGGCGGGTTGGAGTTCTATGGATCAGTGAACCTGCTCAAAGGCGGCATAATTTTCAGCGATTATGTGACCACCGTCAGTCCGACGTATGCGAGGGAGATATTGACGCCCGAAGGCGGGTTTGGTCTTGACGGTGTGCTGCGAAATCGCGAGGCGCAGTTTGAAGGGATATTAAACGGCATTGACGTTGATGTGTGGAATCCACAGACCGATCCGTACTTGCCGGCGTGGTATACGGCCGAGAACCGGGCGAACAAGCGACTCTGTAAGGAGGCGTTGCGTCGCGAGTTTCACCTTCCCGAGACGAACCAGCCGCTTGTTGCCGTCATCGGCCGCATGGCCTCTCAAAAGGGATTCGATCTCATAGAGGAGGCGATTCCTGGCTTGATGAAAATCGGATTACAGCTGGTGGTTCTTGGCACCGGTGATCGAGAGATGGAGGAGCGATTTCAAACGCTTCGAGATCGCTTCCCTGAGCAGATAGGTCTGCATATCGGGTTTGATGAGGCGCTTGCCCATCGCATTGAGGCTGGCGCCGATATGTTGGTGATGCCCTCCCGATACGAACCTTGCGGCTTGAGTCAGTTATACAGCCTCCGTTACGGCACCCTTCCTATTGTGACGAAAACCGGAGGTTTGGCGGACACGGTCGTGCCGTTTCTACCCCGGAGGGGCAACATTGACCATGCCACCGGATTTCAGATCAAAGAGCATACGGCCAAGGCTGTCATTGCGGCTATCCGAGAGGCCGTGGAAGTCTACAGCAACAAGGCGACGTGGAATAGATTAATCGACAACGGAATGAGCGTGGATGTGTCGTGGGCAAAGTCGGCAAAGAGGTATCTTAAGTTATTCACATCTTTGCTTTAATTTGGAAGGAATACACCTGCTTAGACCGTCCAATAGTGTGCACTACTTGTCTAGCTTGGGGTAGTCCACCGATAGCTTTTTCCTCACTCCTTCCCCCTCGAAAGTATATTGATCCCTCCAAAGCCGGGCTGGAACTTTCTCGCCGTTTAAGATAGATCCATGCGGAAGTATTAGGTAGCTGAGACTAAGTATCGCCTGCATATTAACGCCGAAGAACGCTAACTATCTCAACGGTTCCAAGCTATTCACGTCTTACCGAAGTAAGCAACGTGTCCATTTCCGGCTTGCCTTCGATGAAGCTAGTCCTCAGAATAATTCAGTGTGTCATGATCTTGGTTCTGATGAAAGGCTGTACTGCCGGCAGCGGGGATCCCGTGAACACGGCAGCGCAACCTAAGACACAGCTGCAATTTGGCATTCTTGATCCTAGTCGCGCGATCGACTGGACAAGCGTCGGGGTGACAGGGGGCATTCCCGATCGCACAGTCATCTGCGCGACCATTGATCCGTATTCAGGGACCGGCGATACCATTAACAACGCGATCGCTGCATGTCCCGCCAATCAAGTCGTTCAACTACAAGCAGGGCAATTCAATCTCTCATCTGGAATTTCATTCAACGGGGTCAGTAATGTCACTTTGCGAGGGGCTGGGCCAGATCAAACGTTTATCGTTGTGAGCGAGCCAGAGGGGTGCGGGGGCCAAAGCGCGGATATTTGCATTCATGGCAGCAGCAGCGTCTTCAACGATAATATCCCCGCAGAAAATATTGTCGATTGGACAGCTGGGTATGAGCAGGGC
>DATJGE010000077.1:0-3480 GCA_035495295.1 Nitrospira sp.
TGGCGTTCGGAGCAGTGGGCCTGGCAACACTCGGCCGTGCTGTTCGACCAGTCGCACCACATGTTCGATCTCTACATCAACGGCCCGGACGCGCTCAAGCTCCTCTCGGACACGATGGTCAACACGCCCAACGGGTGGGACGTCAACAAGGCCAAGCAGTATGTGCCGACAACGCCCTACGGCCACGTGATCGGCGACGGCATCATCTTCTACCTCGCCCCGGAGCAGTTCGTGTACGTCGGCCGCGCGCCGGCCGCGAACTGGCTGATGTTCCAGGCTCAGAAGGGCAAGTACAACGTCGAGATCATCAACGATCCGCGTTCGCCGAGCCGCCCGATGGGCAAGCCGGTCAGCCGCATCTCCTGGCGTTTCCAGATCCAGGGCCCGCGGGCGTGGGACGTGATCGAGAAATTGAACGGCCAGACGCTCGAGAAGCTCAAGTTCTTCAACATGAGCACCATGAAGATCGGCGACAAGACGGTGCGCACGCTGCGTCACGGGATGGCCGGTTCGCCGGGCCTCGAGATCTGGGGCCCGTACGAAGAGCAGGACTATATCCGCGACCAGATCCTCAAGGCCGGTGAAGAGTTCGGCCTGATCGCGGTCGGCAGTCGTGCCTATCCGTCGAACACGCTCGAATCCGGCTGGATCCCGAGCCCGCTGCCTCCGATCTACACCGGCGACGAGCTCAAGGATTACCGCGAGTGGCTCGGCGCCGACAGCTATGAAGCGACCGGCGCGATCGGCGGCTCGTTCGTCGGCAAGTCGATCGAGGACTACTACCTCAATCCGTGGGAGCTGGGTTACGGCCCGTTCGTCAAGTTCGACCACGACTTCATCGGCGCCGACGCGCTGAAGAAGATCGACCCGGCGGCCCAGCGCAAGAAGGTCACCCTCGAGTGGAACGCCGAGGACATGAAGAAAATCCAGGGCTCGCTGTTCGACCCCGAGGGCGAGCAGTACAAGTTCTTCGACCTGCCGCTCGCCAACTACGCCAACAGCAACTACGACTCGGTCGTCGACGCCGACGGCCACGTGGTCGGCCTGTCGATGTTCACCGGCTACTCATACAACGAGAAGAAGGCGCTCAGCCTCGCGACCATCGACCACGAGATCCCGCTCGGCACCGAGATCCACGTGCTGTGGGGCGAAGAGCCGAACACCCGCAAGACCACGGTCGAGCCGCACAAGCAGATCGCCGTGCGCGCCATCGTCTCGCCGGTGCCGTACAGCCAGATGAGCCGCGAAACCTACGCGACGGGCTGGCGCACGAGCCGGGTCGCCGAACCGGCCTGATCCGCTTCCGGACGGGAACAAGGAAAGGGGAGGCGCCGCAAGGCTCCTCCCCTTTCTTGTCTCCGGTCCTCGCATGGGGCATCAGGACTCGAAAACACGGTGGCGTCTCAGTTTGAAATCTGAGGCGGCGCTAGTCACTTGGCCGATTAGAGGACGTCGATGTTCTCTTTCAACATCGATGCGAGCTTCGGCAGACCCTTTGCCTGAAGGTCGAATATGAACTCTCCGGGCGAGAAGGGTGGTTTCTCGTAAGCTCGCCGCATCGTCCGCATAACGGCCAACGCTTCCGCCGGGTACAACTCAAACGTGCTTGCGAGAAAGTCGTCGGCTGACACGGCGGTGATACCAAATGGTGCCAGCTTCGTTTCGGGAAAGTCCTTCAGGTTCTCCGTCACGATGTGCTCGGCGCCAGTCCGAATGGCGGTTGCCAGGACGTGCCGGTCATTCGGGTCTGGCAAATCCAATCCCTCAATGAGACTTTCAGCACCGTCCACGCAGCCCTCGGGGAACGCAATGCGCATCGCCGCGACTTGCGATTCAATGCTTGCTTGAAGGTGGGGCTTGCGTTCCAGCAAGTTGGATTTCCATTCGTCGATTATTTTGGGTGACCAACGAGCGCGAAAGAGCCCCACCTCGGCGAACCGAAGCAGGGCATCTCTCACGCGGAATGGGTAAAGGACGTTTGCGTCGAGTACGACGACAAATCTGTCAGCTACACATCTCAACCCTCATCGTACTCCTGACCCAATCTCTGCAATTCGGACAGCGCACTACCGCGCTCAGCATCCCTCTTTGCACGGTATGCCAATACGTCGCTTGCTCTAATGCGCCGATGCGTCCCGACCCTATAGTAATCGATCTTTTCCGCATCCAACAAAGAGATGAGAAAAGGTCGGGAGATGTTCAAAAGGTCTGCGGCCTCTTTCGTCGTAAGCTCGGCGCCGTATGGCACGAACGTGATCATCTCCCCACGCGCAACATGGGTAAGCACGTCGAGCACGAGTTGTCCGAGAGCTGGTGATAGATCAATTTCAGTTCGGTCTCCGTTCTTGCTGACGGTGAATGGCAGGCCCTTTGGAGTAAGGGCTGTAGCAATGGCGCGCGCAGCCTCCGACGCCTGCCTAACTTCCTTTTCCGTAGGCGGTCTCTGTGTGAGAGCCTGCTCGCTCATTGCCGTTCTCCTCGTTGCGCGCATGTTTGCCATATATGCGCTGAAGCAGGTAAACGCAATAAGCGCAATATGTGAAGCAAACGCAAACGCGAGGGGACGTTCAATATCGGCCGGATCGTGCTCTCGGCTGCTGTCCTTCGCGATGAAACGCGCATCATTACCCAAGCAACGTTCCTTCGTGCGTTGGGCCGCTCGCGCTCACCGAAGGCGGGATTGGCGTTCTTTTGACTGTCGGCGAACTTTCCTTCTTCTTGCCGGCTGACCGCCATGAAACCCTTTATTACCAACGAGTTAGATGCGTCGACCAAGCCCGCCGAGGTCTATTTGCAGTTCCGGGATGCCAGCCTTCGCGCAACCGGCAAAATTCCCCGCCGCCACGAAGGAATGATTCGCGTCGGGTATTCGGGAGGAGTTGGAGGAGCGGATGCCTTAGGACAGCGAAGGCCGCAAGAAGGGCAAACTTCACCAGCTTCTAACCGACGACATCGGCGATCCGGCACTTGCCCAGCATGTGCACGCCGTCATCACGTTGATGAGGGCGTCGAAGAACTGGGATCAGTTCAAGCTCATGCTGGACACCGCGCTGCCGAAGCGCGGGAGCACGTTTCAGCTGCCTTTCGTCGACGACGACTGACCCCACCGCTTGGCGGCCGCCTCTCGGGCAATCTCAGTGCGGCGTTCCGCCGTGAGCTTCTCCGCCCGCTTCTTGCCGCCCATGCGGCCAAGCTCGGCAGCCGCGCTGGAAAGCTCGTCGCGCTCGTCCTCAATTTCGCCGGTGGCGATCTTGCCAATCAGTACGGCGCGCCCGATGGCGTCGGCCGGGCGCCTCTCTCCGCGTGGACCCTTAGGCATTCTTGGCCTCCTTCGCGGCGGAGGCAGTGGAAACGAGGTCGCCCACGACCGCACCCGGAAGCGTCCCAATGCCGCCCCGATCTAGCACCCCCTCCAGAGCTGGAATCATGCCAATCGACATCACAACACCAATCGCCAGGAATTGGAGTGAACGATAGCCC
>DATJGE010000078.1:0-95389 GCA_035495295.1 Nitrospira sp.
GCTGTCACTGCCCGTCTTCGTCACTGAGAACATCGCCAGGTTGACCGAACACGAAGTCATGGTGTTTGCTGCCCAAGTCGCGGCTGATCATACGGTCGACTTGGAAAGCGTTCGCACGATTCCAAGGCGTCTTGTGGTGGCCCTGGGAAATGAGAGCCGCGGCCTGTCTGCCGACACGCTCAAGGAGGCTGCTTGTCGCTTTACGATTCCGCAGACTCGGCACATTGAGTCGCTCAATGTGGCAGCGACGGCGGCCATTGCGCTGCACTACCTGCGTGGGCTGAAGGCCGGAGCTTGAGATTCTATAAGGAGAGGCTCAATACCGCAGGTCTCATCACGGGTGGTGCCGAGGGACAGAATCGAACTGTCGACACCAGCCTTTTCAGGGCTGTGCTCTACCAACTGAGCTACCTCGGCACGTGCGGAAAACGGAAGGTGGCACTTTTGCAGAATGATCGGTGAAAATCAAGTTCTAGTCTCGCAGATTGCTCGCAGGTGTTCAGACCCAAGGTTATGCAGCAACTGCCCTTGAAAATCTCACTGAGGTTTTATCCCGTCGCACAGATCCATCGAATGGGCTCCACGGCGAGCAAAATTTTAAGCCCAAATCAACGCTTGAGATCTCTATCCGCCCGAAATGATCACGCACAGCTATATTGATTGGGCGGTTAACACACGAGGTGTGGTATGGCGGAGAGGGAGGGATTTGAACCCTCGGTAGGGGTTTTAGCCCCTACAACGGTTTAGCAAACCGCCGCCTTCGGCCACTCGGCCACCTCTCCGTGGTTGTGTTTTCAAGAAGTTATATGGGTTGGCTCGCTGGCTAGATCGCTTTGTGCCAAATTATGTGCCATCGCAGTATGCCGTTGCTCTGGTAACGGCGTCAAGCCATCCAGTGCCTCGACGGTTGACCGCAGATGCTTCGGCGAAAGATGTGCATAGCGCAAGGTCATGCGGAACTCGCTATGTCCGAGGACCTCTTTGACTGCTTGCAGCGATCGGCCGCGCATGATGAAGTGACTGCCCGCGGTATGGCGCAGATCATGTATTTAGCCAAAGCCTCGCTCCTTTCAGCCTGGTGGGAGTTGGGGGTTATCCGAGTTTTACGGGTGTAAGGTACGGTGCAAGGTAGGCGGGTGGATCGTAAGACGAGCCTGCCAGTCCAAGATTTCGTTCGGGCCGTTGAGCGCCTCAGTCAGTTTGCGATTAATCATAAGGGTATGCTCGAAGATGATTGTGAAGCCGTCTTGTTTCATGCCCGTAAGTTAATCAGCGACCTGCAAGAACATTGCTCTCAGCGTAATCATCGGCACGATACCCTCGGAAAACGCGCTGCATAGAGACGGCTTCGTGGCGCCGCTGTCATTGCGGCTGTATCCCAAGCCGGATCTCTAACTTCCTGACCTTCCACTCGACCGATACCGTTAGTAAATCAAACGGCGGGACAGTTGAACGACGAGACGCCTCGAGATCGGCGTGATGTACACTCTTCGGCATTTTCGCCCAAGCTCTCGAGACGATGATATCGAGGAGAACGTCGTCGACTGCGACCCTGGGCAGGCGCTCTCAACACTGTTGGGGTGGTGGGAAGTATACCGTGGCGGTCTCGCTTTACAAACATCGGAGAGCTGATCGGGCGGGGGAGAGCGTGGAGGCGGCTCGTTAGTTTCGACCTCTCATCGGCAATTCGATAGTGGCGCCATGGGCGATGCTGAATTCACAGATTCGTCTGCCGCGGGCTTATTGTTCTGTCTGAAGACGAGAGGCTCTCATTGTCCCGACCAATTGTCGGAGCTTCATCCAATCTAGACTGCAGTCGCCTGCAGAAGAAGTCCTGACCTTCTCGCTTTCTGATCTCTGCCGTTTTCCTTCCTGACGATAGAGCGCATCGACATGGGAAGGCGGTTCGAAATAACGGGGTTCAATGTGGCCGAGTCGGACAACGCCACTCGCCGACAACATATGTAATGCGGTCCGAAGTTGTTTCCGCCGCGCGCGCCGTTTTCTCATGTATTGTATGGGCGAGATAAGAATGCGCATAGCTGGTCCTCCGCGATCGGTCTGGTTCTACATCCAGAGGATACGCCCGAGATCTTCGTCGATCTCACGAGGCCGATGGCATTGCGTGCAGCGGGCATAGAGTTTCCCGACGTGTGACTGCTTTACACTGCGAAGCACGAGTTGGTAACTCCGGCTTCCGCAACCTGAGCAGGCTTTCCCGTGCACGTTTCGGCGAATCGCTCCAATCTTTCCCTCTTGCTTGAGCATCGGCGTCCTCCCTAAGACATTCAGGCTCACCTGCAGCACATCTTGTGAGAGGACCGAACGTTTGAAAATACCGAAGAGGTAGGCGGAGCCCGCCCTAAAAGGGGGGATTGCTGATTTGCAGAAAAGGGAGGCGGAGGCAGGTCTCCCAGGAGGGAGCAGAGACCTCTTGTCGCTCCAGGGTGGGCATGCCGGAAACGACACCTCCGCCCGTCTTCACTAAAACAGAGACAGCACTTGGATTCAAGGCGGTAAAACTCTAGTCTGCTCAATCAGTTGATGAAAGCGAGAATGAGCGCTCGCTGCCAGGGTTTTCCCCAGTGCACCCGCTGGATTACTCTATGATTTCTTGCTGCTGACACAAGAGTCTTACAAAGATGTTCGTATCTCACATGCCGAAACGCTACACCGCCAGCGCTTCACAAACGGATCCGCCAGTCGTTCCAACTCCTGTTCATCCAAGCTGCGGAGAGATTGCGGTTTTATGATCTTTGTCGGAGATCCGAGCCGCGAATAGCACCAAACTCCGCCAGCGCTCACGTACCGATTAGCACGGCGCCTTTTTGAGGCCGGCTGTATTCACCGCCGACACAGGGAGACGGGGAGTCCTGACAATGCGCCCTGGTTTTGTTCAGCGATCGCTGGGTTTCTTCATGTTTGCACTCGTCCTGGGTTTTTACCTTGGATTACCTGCTTGCGGATCAGAGGATCACCAGGAGTCGGCAGACAGCGTTAGCAAAACGGTGTCATGGACGGCAGAGCCTGACCCTTCCGTGCTCGGCTACAAGCTGTACTGGGGAACGATTTCGCACCAATACGACTCTCATGCCGACGTTGGGCGCAATGACACCTACACGGTGAGCGGTCTACGCCGGGGAACGACGTACTTCTTTGCAGTGAGCGCCTACGGTGTAGGAGGAGAAAGCGACCTCTCCGCAGAAGTCAGCAGTGACGTCCAATAGACGGGAGAATTTGAAGACGATAAGGACGAGGATCCTGATCAAGCGGCAGCGATCCGATTCATGAACTGGGTGTAGCAGGTGGGACAATAGGTATGAGTCAAACGGTAGGCTGAAGCCTCCAGGCCATGAGTTTGCTGAAACTCCCGTTTGGTTACCCAGGACTCGGCTTTTGGAATGGCGCCCTCTTCGCGAATGAGACCGCACACGCAGCAGATCGGAATGATAGCTTCAACAGTCGGCATATGGATCTCCTTGGGCTAAACCCTAGGTCACACCATACGTCATGACCTTCACCAGGCATGCCTAGTAAAAGCCCCAGTTCATCTATGGAAGAGCCCCGGCCGTCAATAAGAAGGGCTCAGTGGCTGGCTGTGGAGCGACCATTGATTGCGGCCTCGATCTCCACATACAGCTGTTCCACGGCCATGTATTTGGAGATCAGCGTTGTCGCGCCCGCAGCAGTCATTGCGCGGCGATGCGCATCGCTGGCGCTGACAGAGAGGCCGACAATCACGACATGAGGGTAGGACGTTTTAATCCTCATCGTGGCATCGATCCCGTTCAGTTTCGGCATGTTGATGTCCATCACGACAACGGAGGGCGAGAGCTCTCGGACCAACCGCACGGCCTCTTCACCGTTTGAGGCTTCGCCGACGAGCGACAAATTTGGATAGCTCTCCAGCAGGTCCCGCAACGCGGCGCGCACGCGGGCATGATCATCCACCAACAGGACTCGAATGGTTGGTCTCATAGCCGGTTTGTCGTATGTCTTTATATACAAGTCCGACAACGTCTAATGAGGATGTCCTTTCCGCCTCAAAGCAACCCTCCACCTATTCCGCCTCAAAGCAACCCTCCACCTATATAAAAATTTCCTCCCTTCGGCCACTGGGAGTTTCCCCGCATGATCTCGAATCGATGTCGCGAAAAAAGACATGCCGCGTTCGGCATGATTTATTAAATGAACGTCTCACTGATCGCGAAGGTTTGATGAAAGCGGCGGGGACCAGCTTAAGCCAGAGAACAGCCACAGTTTGGGCTGAAAAAAGCCAAAATATCAGAAAATGATGGCGGAGGGGGCGAGATTTGAACTCGCGGACCCCTTACGAGGTCTCCGGTTTTCAAGACCGGCACGTTCGGCCGCTCCGTCACCCCTCCAAACTCATCCTCATCTCAACTGTCATCCGCGGATAGCCCCGTATCTGTGTTACTCTTTCGTGATCCGCTCAAGCCCTCCCATATACTGCCGAAGCGCTGGCGGAATTACCACTGAGCCG
Source organism: Nitrospira sp. (assembly GCA_035495295.1). Classification (GTDB taxonomy): domain Bacteria; phylum Nitrospirota; class Nitrospiria; order Nitrospirales; family Nitrospiraceae; genus Nitrospira_C. The sequence goes on from DATJGE010000078.1 coordinate 4,505, forward strand.
TCCGGTTGTTGGTTGTTTTCTAGAATCGCGACCAGTGTGCGTCCGACGGCGAGCCCAGAGCCGTTGAGCGTGTGGACGAAGTCCGTTTTGGAAGGCTTGCCACTGCTCCCCTTATAGCGAATCCCGGCACGCCTGGCTTGAAAGGCCTCGAAGTTGCTGCAAGAAGAAATTTCGCGGAATTGCTGCTGTGACGGGAGCCAGACCTCCAGGTCGTAGGTTTTGGCGGCAGCAAACCCCATGTCGCCCGTGCATAACATCATCACCCGGTGATGGAGACCGAGCCGTTGCAGGACGGCCTCCGCATGGCCGGTCAACCGTTCGAGTTCTTCATACGAACGTCCGGGTTCCGTAAATGCCACGAGCTCGACCTTGTTGAACTGGTGGAGACGGATCAACCCTCTCGTATCCTTGCCGTATGAACCGGCCTCGCGCCGAAAACAGGGAGTGTAGGCGGTATATCGGATTGGCAACGTCGCCTCATTGAGAATTTCCTCGCGATGCAGATTGGTGACTGGAACCTCGGCGGTGGGAATCAGGAAATAATCTTCATCACGGAGGCGAAACAGGTCTTCTTCGAATTTCGGCAGCTGGCCCGTGCCAGTCATGGAGGCCCGATTTACCATAATGGGCGGCCAGACTTCCCGGTAGCCGTGCTCGCTCGTATGCAGGTCTAGCATAAAGTTGATCAGCGCCCGCTCGAGCCTTGCACCTGCTCCGGACAAAACGGCGAAGCGGGCGCCGGCGATTTTCGCCGCCCGGTCGAAATCCAGGATGCCGAGCGCTTCTCCGATGTCCCAATGACTCTTGGCCGGCGCAGGCAGGCTAGGCGGGTCTCCCCAACGGCGCACCTCAACATTGTCTTCGGCAGACTGTCCGATGGGCACTGAGGCATGGGCTAAGTTCGGGATGCGCAACGTGATGTCGGTGAGTTCGTCTTCAACCGTCCTGAGCGAGGCCTCGCAGGCCGCAATTCGCTCGCCGACGCGCTTCATGGCGGCCACGGCCTCGTCCGCAGGCTGCTTTTGCCGTTTGAGCCGCGCGACTTCCTCCGAGCCTTTGTTTAGGTCCGCCCGTAGCGCTTCTGCTTGCATCGTCAGCGTCCGGCGCTCATCCAACAATTTGCGCAATGCGTCCCATTGCACGTCCCGGCCTCGCGCGCCGAGTTGCTCGCGAACCGGATCTAGGTTGTCCCTGAGATGCCGCAAGTCGAACATGGACGCGCCTTTCTTGCTGAGCGCTGGAATCTAGCATCGAGGTTGAGTGGAGTCAATGAACGCGGGTTCGAGGCGGTTGACAGCGTCATTGATGAGGAGAGACGATGACGCCATGCGGTCGATATCCAATCCGCCGAATCCATTTGAGTCCAGGCATCGCGATCTGCTTGAACCGGCGCCGGTCGCCCGTCTTGAAATGTATGAGGATGCGAGCCGGGAAATTCTCAGCAGAAACGACAGCCCGGACCTGTCCTTTCGCTGGAGCGTCAATCCCTACCGTGGTTGCTTCCACGCCTGCGCCTATTGCTACGCCAGGCCCACGCACGAGTATTGGGGATTTGGTGCAGGCACCGACTTCGAATCGAAGATCATCGTCAAACGTGACGCTGCGGCGCTGCTCCGGCGGGCTTTTGACAAGCCGTCTTGGAAGGGAGAATTGATCGTCTTCTCGGGCAACACCGATTGTTATCAGCCCATGGAAGCGTCATTGGCGCTGACCCGGGCCTGTCTCGAGGTCTGCGCCGACTACCGCAATCCGGTTGCGATTATCACCAAAGGGATTTTGGTCCAGCGGGACCTCGACATTCTCCGGCGTCTTCACGACGAGGCGTGGGTCCGCGTGTACTTCAGTATCCCATTTGCCGATGATGAGGCCGCGCGGTTGGTCGAGCCGCAGGCGCCCACGAGCCGGAAGCGGTTCGACGCGATGGCCCGGCTTTCCGACGCCGGCATCCCCACTGGGATCTCCATCTCGCCGATCATTCCCGGTCTCAACGATGAAGATATTCCCGAGTTGCTCCTACGCGCGCGGCAGGCGGGGGCGCGCGAGGCGATGTCGACGCTGCTGCGTTTGGCGAAATCCGTCGAAGCGGTCTTCATTGAGCGCATGAGCGAAGCTTTTCCTGAACGATTCGGCAAGGTGAAGCATCGCATTCAGGAGGTCCGTCGAGGGGCCATGACGGACGGTGAGTTTTTCTCGCGGCATCACGGAGAGGGACCCTACTGGACGATGATCGAGCGGCTCGTTGATGTCGCCAAGCGGAAGGCGGGCTTTAGGGAGGCCGACGACGGCCCGGTTCCCGATACGTTTCGCCGTCCAGGCCGCGAGCAGATACGGCTGTTCTGACATGGAGACCAGAACGATGAAGCACAATGCCGGGTTTCTTAAATTGGTCGAGGCGGCACGCGCTCGTGTCAACGAATGCTCGGTCGCCGAGGCAAAGAGCAGGCTCGATCGCGGCGAGGTGGCCTATTTTGTAGATGTCCGCGAGGATCAAGAATTCTCGAAAGATCACGCGAAAGGCGCCAGGCACCTCGGCAAGGGCATCATCGAGCGCGACATCGAGACCGTAGTGCCGGACAAGCAGGCCTCAATTTTATTGTATTGCGGAGGCGGCTACCGGTCGGTATTGGCTGCAGATGCGCTCCAGCAGATGGGCTATACGAACGTGGTGTCAATGGACGGCGGCATCAAAGCCTGGCGAGAGGCGGGGTATCCTATGGAATCGTGACGGAACCTCGCCGGCGAAGTTCCGTCGGAGCCCGAGCGGCTATTTGCTGTTGACCCGGTCGAATTCCTTGATCACTTGATCCGTGAGATCGATGGTATCTTTACTGTAAATGACGATCTTGATCGTTTGCTCGCTGCCTTTGTCGACGACAATGGAAAATCCCCCCTTTTCAGCCACGGTCTGTGTAGCGGAAGCGATACGCTTCATGTAGTCGTCGACGAGCTCTTTCTGCTTGCCCTGGAGTTCCTGATTGAATTCCTGCGCGCGCTTTTGATATTCCTGGATCCTCGTCCGGAACTGCGCCTCCTTTTCCTTTTTTTCGCCCTCACTCAGCTTTGACGCCGCTTCCTTGAGCGTTTTTTCCGTGTTGCGCAACTCTTCTTCGTCCCGTGAAAGCAATTTCTGCCTGGTGGAGACGTATTCTTTGAGTCCGTCCAGCGCCTTCTTGCCGGCCTTCGATTTTTCCAACACGGCCTGGGGATCGATGACGCCCATCTTGAAAGCATCGGCGGCCCATGCGCCGGATGTCGAGATCACCACCCACGCGCCCGCAACCGCCAATGCCGCCCCAATGTGACCCAGCCGGGTCTTCGCCATAGGCATAGTATCCGCTCCCTTAATGGATGAGAAGCTGTCTAGTTGTGAAGAGGGGAGGATAGCGGCGGTTCCACGCACTGTCAAGGGAGCGGGCGGTGCTCGCCTTTCGCCGGTCTTGCGGGCGCCGTATCAGACGAAGTAACGGCTGGTGTCGAACTTACGCTCGGTGTTGTCGATAAGACGAACGATGTAGTTGCGGTATTCCCCGTTCTCGTTTTTCTCGCGGAGGTCGATTTCACGCCCGTCTTCGATCGCGCCGCCTTGGACGTCCGTGATGACCTTCACATAGGGATATTCCGCCTCAGCTGGATCCGTGGCTGGTTTCAATACGACGGCCAACTCATTGCTGTCGAGCAGCACGAGGCTGCCGATGGGAATGATGCCGACGCAGGTCATGAAGAGCTTCATGAGCGTCGCGTCAAAGGACTTCCCAGCCTTGCTGAACATGAAGCTCAGGACTTTCGACGGTGACATCGGCTCCCGCCGATAAACTCGCGAGGAGGTCATCGCGTCGTAGCAGTCCGCAATCATCAGGATACGGCCGGTCATCGAGAGCTTCCACGAAACGTTCAGCTTCGGATAGCCCGAAAAGTCGAGATTCATATGGTGTTCGAACGCCGCCGACGCCATGCGGCCAGGCAAATTGGTGATGCCGCGCATCTTCGCGAGGCTGAGCGCCCCCTCGGTCGGGTGGTTGCGCATGAGCGCCCACTCCTCCTCCGTGAACTCGCCGGGCTTGTTCAGCACTTCCATGGGAATCGTGGCCTTGCCCAGATCGTGAAAGAGCGCCGCCAGACCCAGGTCGGCGAGTTCGACTTTGGGATAGCCGGCGCGGTTTCCGAGGGCCATCGAGAGGAGGGCGACGTTCACGGAATGATTGTGCGTGTATTGATCGTGACAGCGGAGCGTTGTCAACCCCAGCAGCGACGCCTCGTCGTTCATCATGAGATCGACGATGCTCTGGATGGCCCGTTTCGCCTGCTTGAACCCGATCGTGCCTTTCTCGCGAGAATCTTGTACCAGGGTGCCGACGGCCGAGGCCGCGGTGGCATATCGGCTCTTGGCTGTTGCCTTGCCGTGCAGCACGCGTCGCTCTTCGAACTCGATGCCCTTCACCGCCTGCTCCTCGAGCGCGGCACGGAGGGTCGAAATCGAGCTGGTCGCCGCCTCAAACGCGAGCAACTGAAAAATCAATTCTCGGAAATCCCGGGACTCCACGTCCTTCGAAAAAGAGACGCCGCCGAGATGCCATTGGTTTAGCGTGTCGATGACCGTGGCAAACACCGGCATTTGGGCCGCGGTGACCTTCAGATGACGCTGGCCAAGAAACAGGAAGTCGTTCTGCAGGCGCACGGAGATCGGTTCGTCCTGGGCAAGCGTCTTGATCACCGTGAGCGCGCTGTCCACCGGCCCGTCGAGCGCCGTGTTGGTCCGGCCGTGCAATTTGGACATCTTGATGAGAATGCTGATCTGCATGACCAACTGGGTCCCGAGCATCAGGATCTGTTGGTCGTAGATGTCGCCTGCCTCCGAACCCTTCGCGACCTTTTTGGTCAGCGATTTCTCGTGCGTCAGGATCGGTTGGCTCGCTGCGATGTCGGGAACACGCACTGGATCAGCCATGAGGCGACATCCTCGGGTGCTTTCTGATGTTATGCCCGTCGTTGCTGTTTGACCATGGCGGCGATCGCCGCCGCACATGCTTGCTTGACGGCTGCCGTGCCCTTTTTTGAACCGGTGTCCATGGCAGAGAGCGCGGCGGCAGTTCCGAGCTTTCCGAGCGCGTCGACGGCCAACAATGCGAGATCTTCGCGCTTCTTCCGGTTGGTCCATCCCCATTCCGTCAGGAGGGTCGTCCAATAGGGCACCGCGTCGTCGCCCGCCGTCACGCGCATCGCATGGAAAATATTCCGCTTCTCCGCCGGGTCGCGATCATTGAAGTGTTCAGCGTTGACGATAGGCTCCCAGTTTGCAAAGGTCGCGGTGTAGCGGCCGGTCAACAGCGGCTTGAGTGTCGCAAGGCGTACGCCTTCGTCCGCATCGTTCAATAGGGGAATGAGCTTTCCCGCGCTGCCGCTTGGCTTGAGGCCGGCCAGCGTCCTGATGACTTCCCGTCGGATCAACGGATCCGGATAGCGAAGTATTTTTTCGACCCCCTCGGCGAGCTTGGGATTGTTCCAGCGAGTGATGATGCCGAGAAGGTTGCGGACAAGCGTCGGCCGTCGGTCGGTCAAATGCTTCAGCACCATGTCCGGCGTATCCTTGGCCAGTTCCACGAGCGCGTTGGCAATCAATCCCTGATGGGCAGGATGCTGGAGATCGCCGAGAAGAGCGCAGATCGCGGGAATGGCAGACCGTTTCATGGTCAGCAGGACGTTCTCGAGCCCATCCGTGCGGGGCTTCTCAGTGGTGTTGAGATAGTGTTGGATCAGCGTGATCAGCTCCTGGCTGCCCAGCTGGTCGAGCATGCTCTGAAGCTTGTTCTTGTGGGCCTCGGTCAGATCGGGTCGTACTGCCTCCGCTTCCGACAGCAGACCCAGGACATGCTCGACGATGTGCCAATGACCCCCTTGAAATAATGAGCGGAGAATGCCGTCGAAGACGTCGAACAGCTTGTTTAAGAGTTCCGGTGAGCGTTCCGAGGAAAGCACCGCGGTGAGGATGTCCAGCAAATAGAGAATGTTATCGCGGCTCGATTCCGCCTGAATGTCCCGGGCCAATGCGGTCATCTCGTCTTCCGTCACCTCATAGCCCATCACGCTGGTCGAGAGCCTTGATTTACGCTGTTGGTCCCCCTTGCCCTCCGTGGTGGTCTTGGCCTGGGCTTCGTCGAGAATTTCCCTGAGCGTGCCTTCGGGCGGAGCCTTTGCCTGCGGGGCCAGCACGTCTTCCACCTCCGACAGCTTCATCACTTCGTCGGCAGTGACGATCGAAAGGGTCGGCAGGTTTCTCGACCACAGCCGTGTCACGATATCGTCGTCCTCACTGCCCGCCACGCCGCTGGTGTTCCACATGGCGTCGAAAAAGAAGAGCACGTCGTCCTCTTCAATGCCCTGTTGTATCGTCAGTTCCCTGATGCCGTCGCTATACAGCTTGAAGGCAAAGTTCTCGCTCGATTCTCCCGCCTGCGAGCTGTACACGCATGTGTCCTTGAAGTAGAGGCCTTCGCGCTCGACGATGAACGTCAACGCGTTGTATCGCTCAACATGGTTGATCAGTTCGGTGTAGAATTGGTCAAAAAACTTCTTCGAGACGCTGTTTTCATGCCCGAACGTCCGGAGGTTTTTCGACGCCCGATCCAGGGACTTGAGGAGTTGAGCCACAGACCCCAATTCAGGGTCAACGGTAGGCTTGGCGGCTACGGCGGCCGCCATCATATCTTGAGCAGCTTTGAGGTCCGACATTACAGTCTGTCGTACCGGTAACCCTGCATTTGGTCAAGGAAATCAGGAGATTTGGATTCCGCTCTAATACGCACCGAGCGCATCGAGAAACGGCGCGCTTGTCCTATACGAACCGAGCCAGTACAATCGATCCACGTACCGAGGGTGTCGTCCCGCCTCCTGACCGCAAGTGTTGACTGTGACCATCATTTGCTTCGGCGACAGTTTGACGGCGGGCTTTCAGTCTCCGACGCAGGAACATCCGGCTGGCCAAGAAACGCCGTACGGCCTGTTTCTGCGGGAACGTCTGGGACCGACGGTCGATATCCGCGTGAGCGGAATTTGCGGCGAACTCACCGGTGAAATGGCGATGCGCTTCCGGCGGGACGTCCTCGATCACCAACCCGGTCACGTCGTCATCCTGGGGGGAACAAATGATCTAGGGTGGAATGCGCGGCCTTCCGACATCATGAGAAACCTCGTTAAAATGTACGAGCTCGCCCGCGCCTCTGGAATCACGCCGGTACCCGTCACTGTGCCGTCCGTTCGCATCGACGTCACCGGAGGAAGTCCCGATGCCGACACATGGCTCGGTCAGCATCTCGAGCGGCGCCGTGTATTGAACGCGGCCATTCAGGAGTATGCTGCCTCGAAACACCTGACCTGCGTCGATTTGTTCACGGCGACCGCGGATCCGGAGACGAGCCAGCTGGCGGCGCCGTATTCCAACGACGGGCTCCATTTGACCACGGCCGGCTATCGACTGCTGGCGTCCTTGCTCTGCGATCATGTTTTTGCGAAGGAGGCGGGTCCTCCCGGACGGGCGTGATGATTGCGGATGTCTCGGATCGTGACTTCGATCACATCGTCGAACGATCGACGGTTCCAGTGCTGGTTCTTTTTTGGAAACCGGGTTGCGGCGGTTGCCGTGCCCTGACTCGACAGCTGGAGCGGCTCGTTGCCGAGGTGGGGGGAACCTTCGCCGTCCTCAAAATGAACGTCGAAGACAATTTTCAGATCCCGTCCGAGTTGGAGATCACGGCATTGCCCGCACTGGCGCTCTATAGGGGAGGGCAATTTGAGCGGTTCATCGGCGGATTGGGCACGAAGGAGGAAATTCTGAAGCGCCTTCAGCCGATCGAAGGACCGGTCACAGAGGTCTCCAAGTCCGGCCGTCCTGCTGAATGAGCCGATCGGCTTCGACGGGACCGGAGCTACCGGCGGGATACTCCGGCAGCCAACGAGCGCCTTGCTGTTGCCATCCTTCAAGGATCTTCGTGATCCACGCCCATGAGGCTTCGACGGCATCGCGGCGCATGAATCGCGACGCATCACCGGCCATCACGTCCAACAGCAGCCGTTCATAGGCTTCCGGCGAAGGCCGGCCGAACACTTCGGCATATTTGAACGCCATCTCGACCGGATGCGTCTGTTCTCTGGTGCCCGGCACGCGCGAGACGATACGCAGAGACAAGCCTTCTTCAGGCTGAATGCGGAGCGCCAGGACGTTCGCCGGCTGAGGGTGTTGCGGATTGCTATTGAAGAGAATCTGGGGAATGTCTTTGAACTGCACGGCGACCTCACTCGCGCGTCTCGGCAGCGTCTTCCCGGTCCGCAGGTAAAACGGTACGCCCGACCAGCGCCAATTCTCCACAAAACATTTCACGGCGACATAGGTTTCCGTGGTCGAATCCGGTTTCACCCCGTGCTCGCGACGGTATCCGGGGACCGCTGTGTCACCTGCCTTGCCCGCGGCGTATTGCGCGCGAACGGTGTATGTCTCGACGTCTTTGCCGGTGATCGGCCGCAGACAGCGCAGCACCTCCATTTTGGCATTCCTGACGACGTCCGGGTCGAGGGAGTACGGCGGTTCCATGGCGACGAGGCACAGCAGTTGGAGCATGTGGTTTTGGATCATGTCCCGCAGCGCGCCGGCTTCCTCGTAGTAGGCCGCTCGTGTGCCGACGCCTTCCGCCTCGCTGACCGTGATTTGCACGTGGTCGATGTACTTGTGATTCCAAATCGGCTCGAAAATGCTATTGGCGAAGCGCACGACCATAAGATTCTGGACGGTTTCTTTGCCCAGGTAGTGGTCAATCCGAAAGATCTGTGATTCGTCGAAGACGCGCCCGGTGACCGCGTTGATCTGCTGAGCCGAGGCGAGATCCCGGCCGACGGGTTTCTCGAGAATGATTCGTGCGTACGGCCTTGTCGTGCGGACGGCCAGCTCCGCTTGTTCGAGGCCTTCACAGACGGCGGTGAATGAACTGGGCGGGATACTCAAATAAAAGATGCGGTTGCCGGGCAAGCCGAACCGGCGTTCAATTTCCTCGAGGCGCGTTTTGAGCGCGGCATACGTCTGCGGATCCTCATTCCCGCCCGCGAGATAGAAGAGGCGTTCCGCGAAGACGTTCCAGCGGTCCTCCTTCAGCGGTTGGCGTGAATGGGCCAGCACGCCTTCCCGAAGCGTCGCTCGGAATTCGTCGTCGGTCATCCGTTTTCTGCCGAGGCCGAGAACGGCAAAGTGTGCCGGCAGCAGGCCGTCGAGCATCAAGTTGTAGAGCGCGGGAATCAAGCGTCGACGCGCAAGGTCTCCGGATCCGCCGAAGATGACCAGCGTGCAGGCTTCGACCGGGGGAACGGCTTCCTGTGCGGGCGTGATATCGATTCGCTGGATCGGCGGCATGGGGTACTAGCGTCACGCTCAATCAATGCGTGCGGGGTTTGGGACATCCTTGAACAAGAGATTGACCATGTCCCTGCCGCAGTTCAGCCGTTCGGGCAGCGTGGTCGACAGAAGGAAGTTGGACGCGAGCTCGCCGATGGCCGCATCCCGCGACGCGATGAATCGAGGCACGTCGATCGGCGCGGTCAGCCACAGGCCCCGGAGGCGGAAGAACGCGTTGACGAAATCTTCGAAGAAATTCATCAGCAGAAAATGGGCCGTCGCCGGTTTGTCTGCCAGATCCTGCGCCTTGCCCAGCCAATGAAAACATTCGGCCTTCAGGCGTATTTGTTCGTTCATGTTCGCGGGAGGAGGTCCTTGGCGAAAGCGGTGACTGGCCCGCTCAATCAGCTTGGCGCCGATCGCGTCGTGGTCGTGAAGGATGCGGGCTTTTCTCAGCAGCGACGGAAGCCGGCTCGAATAGGCGAGCTCCTCTTCCACTTCCTTGTGGCCCCAATACCGGATGTCCGCCATGCGGTCGGCGACACGAACGATTTCGTGACTGTCGGCCTGACCTTTGACGAGCACGACCAAGTCGATGTCGCTATGCGCGGTGACGGCGCGTCTGGCGCCGGAACCAACCAGCAAGACGCTGACAAGATCCCCGCCACGTCGGCCCTTGGCGTGCCGTAGGGCGAGGGCGACAATTTCCTCGTACGCCGGTTCATTGAGCGGTTCCGGTGCTTCGAGGCGGTCCGGCACCGGGACAAGTTCGGACTGGAGCTCGTCCTTGCTCGGTAGGGTATTCGTCCGGTCGGCATCCATCAGTGCGTTCCCTGCAGCGATTGAATCTCATGCGGAAGCGACCCCAGCCACTCGTCAAACGGCCGGTCCGCATCGACGATGATTTCCAGTTTTCCATTGGGTAGGCGTCGGACGAGGCCGGGACGCTCTGGCGACAGCGGAATCTCGATCCATTCACGGTCGAGGCCGAGCGAATCGGTTAGTTCCAGAATACGGCTGATCTGTGTGAACGTCACAACGTCCATCGGGTTGCCTGTGTTCATGCCGGCATTCTAGCAGGATGTCCGAAAAGTCTGCCAGCCGGGAAACAGGAGCAAGTGCCGTGCGTCAGCGTAAGACCTGGGCCAACACTTCGGCGGCAACGTCGATCTGCTTCGTCGACACGTCCAGGTGGGTGACGGCTCTGAAGCTGTTCCCGCCTATGGCATTGATCAACACCCCTTCCCGCTTCAGCGAGGCGACGATCACAGGGGGCGAGAGCGTGCTCCCGATCACATCGAAGATGACGATGTTCGTATCGACGTGCTGCGGGCTCAGGGCGACTGTCGGAATCTGCTGGAGTTTTCTGGCAAGCCGCTTCGCGTTTTCATGGTCATCCTTGAGGCGGCCGATGTGGTGCTCCAACGCGTAAATGCCGGCTGCGGCCAGGACGCCCGCCTGGCGCATGGCGCCGCCGTACATCCGTCGGAACCGTCTGGCGCGGTCCATCATGGCCGGATCGTTGCTGACCAGTACGGAACCGGCGGGCGCTCCTAGGCCTTTCGAGAGACAGACCGACACGGTCTCAAAATGCTGTGCATATGCGGCCGGCGGCAGCGTCGTGGCGGCGACGGCGTTGAAGAGTCGCGCGCCGTCGAGATGCATCGGCACGCCATGCGCCGAGGCTACGGCGCGGATGCGTTCGATGGTCGAGAGCGGGTAAATGGTGCCGCCCCCGGCATTGTGTGTGTTTTCCAGACAGATGAGGGCTGTCTGAATACTATGGGGATCCTTCGGGCGAATGGCCGCCTCCACTTGCTCGGGGTGCATGATGCCTCGGTCTGCCGCGACCCAATGCAGCTGGACGCCGGCAAGCGCGCCCGCGGCGCCCTGTTCGTAGCGGACGATGTGCGCCTTGCTTTCCGCGATGACTTCTTGGCCCGGTTGTGCGTGAATGCGAATGGCCAGCTGGTTGGCCATCGTGCCTGACGGCACGAAGAGGGCGGCCTTTTTTCCCAAGAGGCCGGCGACCATCTCCTGGAGCCGATTGACCGTCGGATCTTCGCCATACACATCGTCGCCGACGTCGGCTCGTGCCATGGCTTCCCGCATGGCCTCCGTCGGCTTGGTGACGGTATCGCTGCGCAGATCGATCGTTTTCATCAAGCCCCTACCATAACGAGGCGGCGCAAAAAAGTCCAAGTGGGTAACGCGCCGTCCCGGGCAAACGATTGCGCAGCAATCGGTGGGTGGGCGGGTGGAATGGGTACACGATTGCGCAGCAATCGGTGGGTCGGGCGGTAAGAAAGCTTGCGCAGGGCAGGCCGGGTGGGGAACAGCCCTCGGAAGTTTTTGCTTGCGAAGACAATCGGCGCTCGTCAGGATGCCGCCCCATGGCCCGCTCCGGTTTGACCATCGAGGCGCTCACGGGTGCCGACCCCGAGGAAGTGACGCCTCTCTGTTGGTCGTTTCTCTATTTCTTTTGCCTCCTCTGCGGCTACTACGTGCTCCGCCCCGTGCGGGACGAAATGGCGATTGAAGGGGGAGTACAGCATCTTCCGTGGATGATGACGGCGACGTTTCTCACGCTGCTTGTGGCGACGCCGCTCTTCGGATACGTGTCGGCTCGGATCCCACGTGACCGGCTCTTGCTGGCCGTCTACGCGTTTTTCGGCAGCCATCTCGTGGCGTTTTTTCTGCTGATGTCCACCCATGTCGCCCCGCAGTGGATGGCGCGAGTCTTCTTCGTGTGGCTGTCCGTGTTCAACCTGTTTGTCGTTTCCGTTTTCTGGAGTTTCATGGCCGATATTTTCAGGCCCGAGCAGGGGACGAGGCTCTTCAGCATCATCGCCGCCGGTGGCAGTACCGGCGCTATGGTGGGTCCGGTGTTGACCACGGGCCTGACCTATCTGGTGCCGGTTCCGGCGCTGATGCTGGTCTCCGCCGGGATGCTCGGCGTGTGTTGGTTTTGCATCCGGGCTCTCGACCGCTGGTCGAAGCAGCAACAACCTGCGTCTTCGATCGGGAGGACGGGCGTCGCGATCGGCGGCGGCATGTGGGCCGGCATGCGGCTGACAGTGTCTTCGCCGTACCTCCTCGGCATCTCGACCTATCTGTTTCTGCTCACGACGACGGCGACGTTTCTCTATCTGGAGCAGACCCGACTCGTCGGCGAACAGGTGCCGTCTGCACAGGCTCGCACGAGGCTGTTCGCCGTTGTTGATCTTGCGGTCAACGTGCTGACCTTTTTGACGCAGCTGTTCATGACCGGCCCTCTCATCAGCCGCTTCGGATTCGCCTCCGCCTTGGTCCTCCTGCCGGCCGCCAGTATCATCGGCTTTACGGTGATCGGCGTCACGCCGGTCTTATTGGCATTCCTTGTGTTTACGATCGTGCGCCGCGTCGCCGAATATGCGATCGCGAAGCCCGCGCGCGAGGTGCTCTTTACGGTCGTCGGGCGCGAAGAAAAGTACAAAGCCAAGAATTTCATCGACACGGCGGTCTCCCGCGGCGGCGATGCGGCCACCGGATGGATCGTCAATGCGGTGAAGGCGGTCGGCTTCGGCGCCACGCAGATGGCCTGGGCGTTAGTGCCGATCGCCTGTCTCTGGGGCTGGCTTGGATGGGTGCTCGCCCGTCAAGAAGAGCGGAAACGGCTCGCTTTTCGATCTCCTTTGAGATGCGAATCTGAGATATGACATTCATCGAGGCGGGTTTACTGTCCGAAAAATGGCATGATATAGTCCCGTACGGCCGTAAAAAAGCGAGACGCCATGCCTGAAGTACCGGTTAAACTGTATCTCGACAAGATATTGAAACAATGTAGGACGCAAGTCGGTCCTGTCGCCGCACTGCCTGCCCCCGTCAAAGATCGGGCGATTCGTGCCATGGCCGACAGACTTGCCCGGGATGAAGACGCTATTCTCTCCGCGAATGAAAAGGACGTTGATGCGCTCGGTAAATCGTTTGGTGCCGACCTCAACAAGGATCGTCTGAAAGCAGCCGTGGCCCGCGTTCGTATGGCGGCCGACGACGTCAAAGAGATGGTCGATCGGCTCCGGATGATCGCCGACCGGCCGGACCCGGTCGGGGCCGTGACGGGGCGGTGGGAACGGCCTGACGGCCTGGTGGTCTCGCGCGTCCGTGTGCCGATCGGCGTTATCGGCGTCATCTCGGAGTTGAAGCCGCTCGTCACGGCTGAATCAATCGCGCTGTGCCTGAAATCCGGCAATGTGAGCGTCTTCCGTGGCTCGCCGGAGTGGGCTCAGACACATGACATCATCGGAAAGGGTTTGCGCGAAGCGGCCGAAGCATCAGGCATTGCGACCGGAGCGTGGGTCATGATCGACCGGCCCGAGAAAGAGGCGGCGCTTGAATTGATCCGCTCCGGGAGGGCGTTGGATGCGATCATTCCGCGCGGCGGCGCCGGCTTGCGCAAGGCCGTGCTGGATGGCGCGAGAGTACCGGTGCTCTGCCACGACGGCGGCCTCACTCATCTGTATGTCGATGCCGACGTCGAACTGCCGCTCGTGCAGAATGTCGTCATCAATTCGAAAGTGCAGCTGCCATCGGCGACGAATGCGCTGGATACGCTGCTCGTGCAGCAAAACGTGGCGAGGCAGTTTTTGCCGGCCTTGATCAACCGCCTCCTTGTCGAGTTCAAAGTGGACGTGCGCGGATGTCCGAAGACGCTCGCGCTCATGGGACAAATGCCGATCAGCGGCCATACGTCCATCATTCCGGCAACCGACGAAGATTGGAACCGTCAATACCAGGCGCCTTCCCTTGCGGTCAAAATGGTGGTGGACATGGACGAGGCCTTGGCGCACATCGCGCAGCATGGGCCGTGCATGACCGCCGTCATCGCGACGTCCAATTACTCCTCCGCGTTGCGTTTTACCCGCGAAGTGGACGCGAGCGCCGTCTTCGTCAATGCGTCTTCGCGTCTGCACGACGCGGAAGGCTTTGGATTCGGCAGCGACATCGGCTTGAGCAGCGCCCGGCTCCATGCCAAAGGTCCGATCGGATTGGAGCAGCTGACCTGCGAAAAGTACGTCGCATTTGGGAACGGACAGTTGCGGCTGCCGCATCCGGTCCCTGAGACATACTTTGATGCGATCATGCTCAAACGGCCGTAGCCGCTGCCGGAGAGCTCTGCCGTATCGTCCTCAGCCGCTCGAACCATGACAACGTGCCGGGATGAAGACCCGCCGTCTGACCCGTTTCTCTTGGCGGACCGGCGCTGGAGATATGCGGCAGCGACGCCTTCCGGCGCCGGGCCAAAGCCGCCGCACAACAGCGATATGCGCGAATCATGGAATGACCTCGAGGCTCACCTCGCCGAGTGGGGACTCCGCCGTTTCAGCAGCGACGACGCGTATTTCGCGTGGCAGCGCCAGACGCTGTCGGCGGACGATCTTGCCGCCCTGCATGCGGAGGTCGAAAAAAAACGGCAGGGAACGACGGAGCATGAAACGGCGTTCTATGATCTTACCGCGACTCCGCAGATCCTGCCCGTGCTGTACAGCCAGCGCTATGACTACTATCGAGTGATCGGACCGCTCGTCGCCGCTGAGCTCGGCGATGCCGCGGCGATTCTGGATTTCGGTTGTGGTCCCGGCATTCTCACGACGTATTATGCCCGCCGCTTTCCATCGGCACGCGTGACCGGTGTGGATCGGTCACCGGCCTGCATTCGGGAGGCGCGGCGGAAGGCCGACGCGCTTCGTCTGAAGAACGTCCAGTTCGTCTGTCTGGACCGCGATATTGAGCCCAAAACCTATGACCGTGTCGTGGCCACCCATGCGCTGGTGCAATCGGAGCAGGACCCCGGTCTTCCGAGCCGACATTGGAGCACGTTTGAACGAGCGCACGATGCGGCCGCACAATCGGCGTTCGAGCGGCGTACAGGGCTCGGTCCGCGCCTGGACCAGCTCGTGTCCGCCATGACTCCTGAAGGCCGGCTGATCGTGTTCGAAAAAACCCGGCAGCTTGCGCGGCGCATTCCACTGCAGCGGGCATTGGCCGGACGCGCGCTGCGCTTGTATGGGCCGCCGCAGGCTGTCCGCTATGCGCTGGTCGAAGAGATTGCCGACGACGGTCCCTTATTTGTGCTCGGTCACGAAAGGAACCCAGGGTTGACCTGGGACGAGGGGCCGGAACCGGACGAAGGCCGTCCGTTTGACGGCCACAAGGCGCAGCCGGGCAGTGTGGCCGAGGATATGCCGCTCTATGAGAACCACTGGCCGTCGGCCCAGCAAGCCTGGGAGCAGCTGCGTGGAAAAACCGTCATGCGGCAAGACACCGCAGAGGAAGCTGACGGCCGGCAGCTCCACATTGAGCTGGGATCCGCGGAAGGCCTGCGCTACCTGTACTGCGCCAACACCTTCGATCAGCGGCAGCTCGTGATGGTCGAGCCGGCTCGGGTCGGGATCCTGCATACGTATTACCAGGAAATCATTCAAGGGAGCGCGTAGACGATGCTCGACACACGATGCCCACGTCAATAGATGCGCTCTTGATCATATTTTCCGTACTCACGATCGTCAGTATTCTCACGATCAAGCTGTCCGTCCGTTTTGGGATTCCGTCGCTCGTACTCTTTCTCGCGATCGGAATGCTGGCAGGCTCGGACGGACCGGGCGGGCTCTATTTCGACAATCCGGCGTTCGTGCAGTCGCTCGGCGTGATTGCGCTCGTGTTCATCCTGTTTTCCGGCGGACTGGACACCGAGTGGGAGGGTGTGCGGCCGGTGGTCTGGAGCGGGCTCTCGCTGTCGACCATCGGCGTCTTGCTCACGGCCGTCTCGGTGGGCTGGTTCGTGTCCTTCGTCCAAGGGTTGTCGTTTCTCGAAGGGCTTCTGCTCGGCGCGATCGTCTCCTCGACCGATGCTGCGGCGGTATTCATGGTGCTCCGGGGCCGGAACGCCAGGCTTCCCAAGAAATTGGCCAATCTGCTCGAATTGGAATCCGGCAGCAACGATCCGATGGGCGTCGTGCTGACGCTCGCCATCATCCAATTGCTCACGAATCCCGCCACCCCGTTCGCCGAACTACTGGGCTTTTTCCTCGTTCAAATGACCGTCGGAGCCGTGCTCGGCGTGGCCATGGGCGAAGTGATCCGATGGACGCTCAATACGGTGAAGCTTGAACTCACAGGCATTTATCCGGTGCTGTCCCTCGCCTTTGCGCTGTTGACCTACGGCTTGGCGGCTGAATTGAAGGGGAGTGGATTCCTGGCGGTCTATCTTGCGGGACTCTTTGTGCGGCGACGCCCGGTTGCCCACAAGCGGAGTTTGCTGCAGTTTCATGACGGGCTGGCCTGGCTCATGCAGATCGCGATGTTCTTGATTCTCGGACTGCAAGTCTTTCCCGGAAGGCTGCTGCCGATCGCCGGCATCGGCCTGCTGGTGGCGCTGTTTCTGATTTTCGTCGCCCGCCCGCTGAGTGTACACGTCGCGCTGGTCTTCTCCGGCGTTTCGTTCCGGGAGCAAATGCTCATCGCGTGGGTCGGCCTGCGGGGGGCTGTGCCGATCGTGCTTGCGACGTTTCCGGTACTGGCGGGTCTTCAGCAAGCCGACACGATCTTCCACCTCGTGTTTTTCATCGCGCTCACTTCGGTGCTGGTCCAAGGACCGCCGATTCCTTGGATCACGCGGAGGCTTCAGCTGGATCGGTCACCACGTCCCAACGGGTGACCGTCTCAAGAGGGCTCCGATCTTGCGATGTGTTTGAAAAACGGCGCGATGGTGTCGATCGGGATGGGAAAGATCGTGGTCGAATTTTTCTCGGCGGCGATCTCGACGAGCGTCTGCAGATAACGCAGTTGCAGCGCGGCCGGATTTTGACTGATGACGTTGGCCGCATCGGCCAGCCGCTGCGAGGCTTCGAATTCGCCCTCCGCATGGATGACTTTGGCCCGGCGTTCGCGTTCCGCCTCCGCCTGCCGGGCGATCGCCCGCTGCATCTCCTGAGGGAGGTCGACGTTCTTCACTTCCACGGCCGTGACCTTCACGCCCCAGGGCTCGGTCTGCTGGTCGATGATCCGCTGAAGCTCCGCGTTGATCTGTTCGCGCTTCGACAAGAGGTCGTCGAGCTGGCTTTGTCCCAGGACGCTGCGCAGCGTCGTCTGGGACATCATCGACGTCGCGTACAGATAATCCTCGACCTGGATGATGGCCCGTTCTTGGTCCACGACGCGGAAATAAATCACTGCGTTGACTTTCACGGTGACGTTGTCCCTTGTGATTACATCCTGCGGGGGCACGTCCATGGCCACCGTGCGCAAGCTCACACGCACAAGTTTATCGATGAACGGGATGATGATGACCACCCCGGGCCCGTTGCCGCCCACGAGGCCGCGGGCAATCCGTCCCCAGCGGAAGATCACGGCGCGCTCGTATTCCCGCAGTACGTTGAAGCCCATCAGGATGATGACCAGTCCCAGCAGCAGCAGCGCAAACGGGCTCGCGAGATTCATGCTCCGACCTCTTTCTTTCTGACAGAAGGTTTGACGCGCAGGCGAAGGCCCTCCACCGCTGTGACCTCGACTTCGGCACCCGCGGAGACCGGCTGCTCGCTCACCGCCTCCCAGAGTTCACCACGGACGGCGAGCTGGCCGTCCGGTGACAGAGCGGTTCTTGCGATGCCGATGAGACCGACCATCTCTTCTCTGCCGGTGGCCGGCCTTCGGCCGAGCGCCTTGATGCCGGTGCCGATGACCAGTAGCGTGAAGGCCGAGGCCAGCGTGACGACCGGCAGAATCACGGCCCATGAGATCTGAAAAAATTCGGCGTCGCTCTTGATCAGCATGACCGACCCGATCAGCATGGCAATCACTCCGCCGATTGCGAGCAGACCATAGCTCGTGACGCTCGCTTCAAGCACAAAAAAGACGATGCCGAGGAGAAACAGAAGCATGCCGGCATAATTGACCGGTAGCGACTGAAACGCGTAGAAGGCGAGAATGAGGCTGATGGCGCCCACGATGCCGGGGAGAATCGCTCCGGGGCTGTACAACTCCGCAATGATGCCGATGGTGCCGATCGTCATGAGGAGATAGGCGATGTTGGGATCGCTGACGGCTTTGAGCCATTCCAGGCGCAGGCCCATCGGAAATTCGCGCAGCGCCGCCCCGGCGGTCTTGAGCACCCTCGGGCCCGAGGGCAGCTGCACCCGCCGGCCCTCCAATTGCTTCAAGAGGGACAGCGGATCGTCGGCGATCAGATCGATCACATTCAGCTTCACCGCCTCGCGCTCGGTGACCGACACGCTTTTCCGCACCGCATCCTCCGCCCAGGCGGCGTTTCGTCCGCGCTGCTGAGCGATGGATTTGATGTACGCGACCGCATCATTCTCAATCTTCTCCTGCATCGTCTTGTCGATCTCGCCGCCTCCCATGTTGACCGGATGAGCGGCGCCGATGTTCGTGCCCGGCGCCATCGCGGCCACATGCGCCGCCATCGTAATAAAGACGCCGGCGGACGCGGCGCGTCCGCTGGATGGAGACACGTAGACGACTACCGGAACCGTCGCCCCGGTGATGTCCTTGATGATCAGCCGCATCGAGCTGTCCAAGCCGCCCGGCGTATTCAGCGAGATCACCAAGGCCTGTGCGCCGTTCACTTCCGCGGACGTCAGCGCGTCGTGGAGGTACTCCGCGGCCACCGGATTGATGACGCCGTCGTAAGCAGCGACGGTAACGAACGGATCCATCGGCGGCGCGGCCTCGATCCGGCCGTAGACTGTGAGTAGGGCACCGATGAGCACAAGGGAGAAGCCGGCATGCACGAGAGACGGTTGTCGACCGAAGAACGCCATGAGCATCCCTCCGGCCAGGCAAGGGCCAGTGAGGCGAGCAGCGAGATGGGAGCATACGAGCCGAGTTGTACGCTGTCAAGGAAGGGCAGCGCAGGGCTGTCGTCAGCAGCGGCTCAGCGGTGGGAGACGAGGGCCATGCGTTTCGATGATTTCTGTTTGGCGGGCGTGGCTTGGGAAGCTCGGAGGTGACTGCGAAAGCGGGCCGGCGGCAGGCCAAATTGCCGTTTGAACGCACGATTGAACGAGGGCTCGGATTCATAGCCGACTTGAGCGGCGATGTCTGCCACGCTCCGGCTCGAGGATTTTAGCAGCTGCGCGCCGAGCTGGAGTCGCCACCGCGCAAGGTATGACATGGGCGTTTCCGACAGATAGCGGCGAAAGCGTTCCGCAAGGACTGAACGCGAAACACCAACTTCGCTGCCGAGCGACGCAACGGTCCAAGGGAACGCCGGCTTCCGGTGCAGCAGCGCCAAGGCCTTGCCGATCTCTGCATCACGGACGCCGGCCAGCCATCCGGTTTGTTCGGGCGGCAGCAGGGCAACGTAGCGCCGCAGTGTCTCCACGAAGAGGACTTCCGAGAGCTTGGCAAGTACGGCGCGCCCGCCAGGGCCTGATCCGTCCGCATTGTCGACGGAATAGCGAAGCGAGTTTTCCAACCATTGACCTGACGGGTCGTTGCGGATGTTCAGCTTCATCAGCGGTGGTAGACCGCCGAGAAGTACGCTGCTGAGGTGCGGCTCGCAGGCCATGTACCCGCAGATGAATCTGGTGAGTTCGCCGCCGCCGCCCATCCGCGTCAGCTTCAATCCAAGCGAGAGTACGCGCTCCAATTCGCCGGAGTTGTCTATCGGCGTGACCGGCGGACCGTTTCCCAGGATATGCGGGTCGCCGTGGGGGAAGATCACGATGTCTCCCGCCTCCAGCGGCACGGGGCGCCCGTCATCTTCTAGACGTGCGTAGCCGCAGCCTTCGGTCAATAAATGAAAGATGATGACGTGACGCTGGCCGTCCGACAGATAGGGCGCGTACATGCTCGAACGGGGAGCGCGAAAACACCAGGGCGAGGAAAATTCCCCATTGAAATACATGGCGCCGTCGAGCCGGACCGTCTCGAGAACTTCCGACAAGACATCCATGAAAGGGCTCCGCGAAGCCAGTCGAACCGGCAAACCATGCCGGACGCCCGGTCAAGTGACGAGCAGCCTACCACGCCGCGGATAAGAGAACCAGACGCCCGGCTAAGTATCAGCGGGCAGACCGGCGTATAGTCGTCGATGCGTCGAGGCACTAGATGCCCAGAGGGCTTGATGCCCCAGAGGGCTTGATCCCCAGACGGCTTGATGCCCAGACGGATGGACCAACGATCGATTCACGAAGGAGGACTGCCATGGCAACCACAGGACTGTCACCGGATGTCGACAGGTTAAAGGCGCGTCTGCGGTCGATCTGGATGGCCGGCGACTACGACCGGTTTTCACGCTATCTCGAAGACGGAGCGCGTGAGTTCTACGAGCGGATTCCCAAGATACCGGGCGGCACCTGGCTCGATGTCGCCTGCGGCTCAGGCCAATTGGCCTTGCTCGCGGCGAGAGACGGCCACGATGTGACGGGCGTCGACATCGCGGGCAATCTGATCGAGCAGGCCCGTGCCCGTGCCTCCACGGCGGAATTGAAAGCCAGATTCGAAGTCGCCGATGCCGAGGCGCTTCCGTTCGCCGGCGCACAATTCGACGTCGTGACCAGCTTGATCGGCGCGATGTTCGCGCCGAGGCCCGAGCTCGTTGCGGCGGAATTGCTGCGGGTCTGTCAGCCGGGCGGAATCATTGCTATGGCCAATTGGACACCGCAGGGATTCGTCGGTCAGATGTTCAAGGCAGTCTCCAACTTTATTGCACCGTCCGGAATGCCGTCGCCGGTCTTGTGGGGTGAGGAAACCACCGTGCGCGAGCGGCTCGGAAGCGGGCTGTCGGATCTCCGCCTCACGAGACGTGCCTATCCATTTAGGTACCCGTTTCCTCCCGCGGAGGTCGTGCAGCATTTCCGGCTCTATTACGGGCCGATCCACCAAGCATTTGCCGCGCTGGGTGGTCGAGAGAGTGAAGAGCTGCGCTATGCCTTGGAAGCGCTGTGGACTCGGCACAATCGCGCTGGACAAGGAGGCACCATGGTGTCGGCCGAGTACTTGGAAGTCATCGGCGTTCGAGCAGTCTCATGAATTGCCCTATACAACAGGAGGCCGCCATGTATGACATGAAAAATCTCGATAAGTTCAAGACGCTGGAATCTTACGCACCCGAGGTGATGAAGGCGTTTCTTGCCTTCGACAAGGCCGCGTGGAGCGACGGCGCCATACCACAAAAATACAAGGAGTTGATTGCGGTAGCGGTGGCGGCCACGACGCAATGTCCGTACTGCATTGAGCTTCATGTCGAACGGGCGCGAAAGCTTGATGCATCGAACTCAGAAATCGCGGAAGCCGTGTTTGCCGCTGCGGCACTCCGCGCAGGCAGCTCCGTCACTCATGGCACCCACACCATGAAATGAGTCCCGTTCAGGTGTCTGGTCATTCGAGATCATCCCGCCCGCTGGGATGCAGACAGGGGCGAACTTAGGCGAAGCCCTAGTAGGTCGTGATTTGGGCGGCCCGTTATGATTTTTTTAAGGAAGGGCTGGTCTATCACAACCCATGGAGGGAACGCCTATGAAAACCGTGTTCGGCACATTTGTAATCGCTGGCGCATGCCTTGTTATCGCAGGGCCTGCGCTGGCTCAATCGGGCTCCGGAAGCGGGTCGAGCGGCTCGGGGGCGAGCGGAATGACTTCTCAGGGCCTGGCCTCGGAACCCGCCGGCATCGGTGAACGAGGCACCGGGCAGATGCAGAGCACGCTGGAGCGGTCCGGCGTACAAGGGCAAAAAGGGATGACCTCGGAGCCGGCCGGTATCGGTGAAAAGGGCACCGGACAGACCCAGAGCACGCTCGAACGGTCCGGCGAACAGGGAAACGCCAAAAGCCAATCGTCTTCGCCGCAAAGCGCGATGGACCGTCCCGAGCGCTAGCAGGCCAGGTACCCATGAAGATAAGGCGCCGGAGCGACTCCGGCGCCGACAATCTTCAACCTCTCTTCATGACGGTCTTCAATCGTTCGGGACATCATCTCCGAATGTCCCGGGACGACGACGCGGCATTGTAATCTTGGGGTAGAAATGACGAGCCCACGGCATGTGTTATGCTTCGCCAGCGGGCTCGGGAAGCTCCTCGCTTGACAGTTCTCCAAACAAAGAGTAGGGATGAAGTCGTTCGCTGGCTCCCTGCCCTCATCCTTTCCGCAGCAGGAGGAGGTTGCCATGACAGACCTGAATCCACCGGACCATGAAGGCCCGCCAAGGCGCGGGCCGTCATCTCGTCATTCACGCTAACGCTCTCCACCTAGGTCACCGCCCTCCCGCAGGGGAACAGTGGATGGAAATGTCGGTGCGTGGAGAGTTGCGGGTGTGAGGAACACAACAGCCCGGGATCGAGTGAACTCTCCCCTGACGAAGGTTTCAGCGTCCGCGCCTTGCACGGGTCTCAGGTAGAGAAAACGACATAAACGATCCGGCGTCATAAGCGCCACCCACGGGCGGTCCCGTCGTCATGTCTACGGGGTCGCCCGTGTCGTTTCAGGAAAGCGACGGCTGCTCGTTCCGGCTCCTACTCCCATCTCGTCCATTGTCCCAGCGCAGACATAATGGTTTCGTGGATGGCGAGCACCTGGTTTTTGCAGACGAAAGCGGCGGCCCCCGCCGTTCTCATGGCGCTGTACTTCGGCGGTGAAAAATGTCCCGTCAGGCAGATCACGACCGTGTCGGGGCAGGCTTTCTTGATACAGTGGGTCGCCTCGATCCCGTCCAAATAGGGTAGGGCGACATCCATCAAAATTACGTCCGGTTTGTGTTCAATGGCCATTGCCACCGCCTCTTTGCCATCGCCGGCTTGGCCGACGATCCTGACGTCTGGATACTTTTCAAGGATGTCTTGCAGCAATTGCCGAGTCTCTTGATCATCGTCCACGACCAGGATGCGGTATTGCGAAGTGCGCCCCTCGTCGGCAGAAATTCGCCTTGTCGAAGGGTCGGAGGACACGAATCCGTTGCTGGTCCCTTGATTGCCATCGACGGACACGAGCATAACGATCTCTCCTTACGACAGAGTAAATGTGCCGAGGCCGGCGTGTTCTCGGCAGTGCCTATGAGTGATTCTCTAAGATCTATATAAGGTGTCGGCCATCGAAGCCTGCCTAGGAAGAACCCCAAGTCGATGGTTTTTCTTTTCCGTCCGTCGTTCTCGGGTAATGTGGCGATGGCCGCTTGTCAGACTTCAGTCGAGACAAAGGACCTCATCGCTTCCTACGCGTGAGCTCGGAAAGACCGGCGTACAGCTTCCCATTCTGGGCTTTGGAACTGCGCATGCGGGGCTTCGCCTGAGCACGAGAGAAGCCGTGGATCTGTATGAGACGGCGTTTCGCAACGGGATCACCTACTTCGATACGGCGCCGGAGTTCGCAGGTTACGGGAACGCGCAAGCGCAGTTGAAATATTTTCTGACACACGTCCGTTCACAGGTATTTCTTGTCACTAAGTGCTATGAGCCGGATGGGCAGCGGGCCTTGAAGCAATGCCCTGCAGTATTTCCAGATCGATGTCCTGCTGAATGTGGTCAATTTTGTCGACCGGCATACCTACAATTTTGAGGAACAAGTCTGGCCCTCGGCGGCGCACGAGAACATCGGACTTATTGCCATGAAGGTGTACGGCGGAGCGCTGGATCCGCCGCCAGTACGGCTGAGCCACTCCAAAATGCCCGTCGAGTATCACGACGCGGCATTTCGGTACGCATTGAGCTTGCCTCACGTCAGCTGTGCCCTGATCGGTATGGCCACGCCGTGGGAACTCGAGCAACATCTGCAGCGCGCCAGGACGTTCCAGCCTCTGTCAGCCGTGGCAATGAAGCGGCTGCAGGAAACCGGCGCGCCGCTCGCGCGTCGCTGGATCGACCATCTGGGGCCGGTGGCCTAACCTATTTATCGCGATGCGATCGTCCTGAGCCGCTGATCATGGACGATTTTTTCCTGAATCTGCTGCGCCGCGTCCGTGAGCGCGCGGTTCAGGCGCGCTCCCGGGGCGACCTCTCCTGTCGGATTAAAGTTTTCATCGAACGAGGACTTACCGTGGTAGGTGCCCACCAGTTTCCCGTCTTTCGTCAAAAGAAAGAGGGTGACATCGGCCACGCCATCAGTCGCATGCGTCTTCCAATCGAAGAGATCGGCGGCGACCTTTCCGGCATAGGGCAACGGAAATCTCGTCCAAATCCGCGGGCGATAATGCTCGTGCAGCGCGTTAATACGTCCGGTGAGAATGAGATCGGGCTCCCGGTCGAAGGTTGTAATTTTGGAAAACACGCCGGCTTGCCTAAACGCGTCCAGCAACTCCTCCCGCACCTGGGCGGCCAATTCACGCGGCGGAACGGGTTCGGCATCCGGACCGGTCAGCCCGAAACTCTCTTTTCCGGAAATGAGCGCAGGCGCCGGGTAAATCTCATGAAACTCGGCTGTCGCGTCAATAATCGGACGGATTTCCGGAAGTGTGACATCCGGAACAAATTCCGTCTTCGTACAGGCGGCGACCGCGAGCAGCAGCGCGCCAAAGACAAAAAGCCGGCCGGGGTACATAAGTGCCATGCGGCTACTCCGCAACCCGCTGAATGGTCGAGGCATAGCCATCTCCTGAGACCTGGACCTTGACAGGATCGCAAGGACCTACCTGGTCGATGTTGATCCGGTCGTCGACCCGGACTGGCCTCCACTCGCCGTTATCGTTCGCCGATCGAGATGTATTCGACTCCCGCATAAGGCCTCCTCCTTTCTCCCTCTCTACGACTCTACGTTGAAGTTGCCATCGCTCGTCCTCGGAACGTCCCGAGAAGCAGTGAAAGGTTGTCCTCGCAAATTTTTGGGATAGTGCTGTGCCGTTTTTCCCCTACAGATCGAAGGCCTCGGCAGCTAGCGAAACCTCTAGGTGACGAGAAAAACGTTGACGTCCCAATGGCTTACGCCGCATCTCCGGTGGCATATCGCGTGCAGTTTAAGCCGGCAGCTCGCAGTGAATCGCACGCTCGAGATCACACAGGAAGCCATGCAATCATCTTTAAGAGTGATTTGAAAGGACGGTCGACATGAAAATCGCACAAATTGCCCCGTTGTGGGAAAGCGTACCTCCGCGTTTGTATGGAGGGACGGAACGCGTGGTGTCGTATTTGACCGAAGAGCTCGTTCGGCAGGGCCATGAGGTGACGCTTTTTGCCAGCGGCGATTCCCAAACGGCGGCGCGCTTAAAACCGGCCTGTCCGCAGGCGCTACGACTCAACAAGGGTTTGGTGAACCGCGATGCACCGCTCATTCTCATGCAGGAGCAAGCCCTTGGAGCCGAAGCGGACCAATTCGATATCATTCACTCTCATCTAGACTTTCTCAGTTTTCCTATGAGCCGCCGTTGTCCGACGCCGGTCTTGACGACCTTGCACGGTCGGCTGGATCTTCCCGAGCTCGTTCCGATGTTTCGGGAATACAGCGACATGCAGCTTGTCTCGATTTCCAACGCCCAACGCCTGCCGCTGCCCCATGCGAATTGGCAGGCGACGGTGTATCACGGCTTGCCGGATCTCTATGTGTTTCACCCGAGCCCAGGCAGCTATCTGGCGTACCTCGGCCGCATCTGTCCCGAAAAGCGCCCAGATCATGCGATTGAAATCGCGAAGCGGGTTGGCATTCCGCTGCGCATCGCCGCCAAAGTCGATCCGGTCGATCGCGAGTACTTTGAAACACAAATCGCGCCGTTGTTGAATCATCCCTTGATCGAGTATCTCGGAGAAATCAACGATGAGGAGAAGTGTGAATTTCTCGGCAATGCTGCTGCCGTCCTCTGCACCTACGATTGGCCGGAACCCTTCGGCATCGTGTTGATTGAGGCCCTGGCGTGCGGAACGCCCGTCTTTGCCTATCGCCGCGGCTCGATTCCCGAGATCATCGAGGATGGGGTGACGGGGTTCATTTGCGACAGCTTGGCCGAAATGGTCGCCAGGATCGACGAATTGCCGCTCATTCAGCGACGGCGCTGCCGAGAGGCGTTTCAGAGCCGCTTCACGGTCGAACGGATGGTCAAGGATTATCTGGACGTCTATGAACGAATGGCGACGGTGCCGGCCCGCGTGCATGCCTCGGCGAAGAGCCGGTCGTTGCGTGCAGTGGTCCGCCCGCGCCCGACGGTCAACCAACTGGTCACGCCCCACGGCACGGCGTGACGCTCTGATCGCTTGTGTCGGTCGGCGTCTTCCATCCTTCCGTAGGATAGCGCCCTCCTACGGGATTCCCGTAGCATGGTCCCATGGACGCGCGTGTTCGGAATGCCCCATCGGTGTTGGTCGCCGCCGGCCTGATGCTGAGCCTCTCGCTTCAGACCGGCTGCCGGCCCCCGACACCGACTCCGGTTGCACTTACCCCAGACGCTCTCGAGATAGTCGAGATCGACTTGCCGGTGCCGCAACACATTCGGCGCTTGGCCATATGGTATCCGCGGACGGGAGAGCAGGATGTCGCCTACGGATACAGCAGACTCGAGGAAGCCGCGTTTCAGCTCAAGCGTCAGCGGTCGTGGATCAAAATCGTTGATCGGCGCAATATCCAGCAGCTGACCGAAGAGCAACGTTTTCAACTGTCCGGCAGGGTAGCCGACGATAGCGTGGTCGGAGTGGGCAGGTGGCTGGGTGCCGATACCATGGTCGTCTTTCGCATTGACGGGCCGACGTGGAGGGAACGATTACTGGCACGGATGTACGGAAAGATGCCGCCGTTCGTTGTCACGAGCAAGATCATTTCCCTGGAGAACGGCGAGGTCTTGTACCACGATGTGGTGAGCGCCACTCCGATGCCCGCGTCCGGTGAGTGGGGTGATTACGCCAGCGATCAAGAACTGCGTCCTGCCATGCACGCCGCGCTCGACCACGCTCTGTCGAGGGCCATTCTCCATCTTCACCGGTCATTTCGCTGATTGTCTGACGACGCGCCTGTCGCGGGGACGGAGGGCGTCGTTCCTCCGTCCTCGGGCATCCACTTGCAGGATCTATCGGCTCGTAGGCTGGCGATCCGAGGCTGCTTCGGCCATACGGCCGGCGCGCATGTTGGCGGGGATGGCGATGTCCATGCGTGCAGGCAGGGCTGTCCGCCGCTGTGCCATCGCGGCCACGAACGCGGCCTTGTCGATCGAAAGATTCAGGCGTTCGTTGAAGCGCTTTTCTTCGCCGATTGTGGAAGACACGCGGCCGTGGTAATCATGCCCCGGGTACACGATCGTGTCATCGGGAAGCGCAAACAATCTCGACCGCACGGAGTCGAAGAGCTGTTCCGAGGAGCCGCCTTGAAGGTCCGTCCTTCCATTGCCGCGAATGAATAGCGTGTCGCCGGTAAAGACACCGCCCGGCACGAGGTAACTCGTGCAGCCGGCCGTATGACCGGGAGTCGCAAGCGCCCGCAGCACCGTCTTGCCGATGCGCAGCTCCTCGCCGTCGGAGAGGAAGAGGTCGACGCCCGTCACGCTGCCGTAGACCCCGCCCCCATAGACAATCTGCGCACCGGTCCGTTCTTTGATCTCCGAGGCGCCGGTGATGTGGTCGGCGTGGATGTGGGTTTCCAGCGCATAGGCGAGAGTCAGATTCAGTTCGTTGAGAATGCCCGTGTCGCGTTCGACATTCTCGAGAATTGCGTCGATGAGGACGGCCGCTCCCGATTCCCGGTCCGCGACGATGTACGATCGGCTTTCTGCCCGATCGTCGACATCTTGCACGCTGTTCACATCCAACAGAATGGTGACGACGTACGGTGCCGCCATGTCGCTGCTCCTCCGCACAGTGCCTGCCTGTCGGCAGGTAATGCTATTCTACGTGGATGGGGTGGCGGGATCTATCCGTAAGGAAAGAAAGAGGCGGCTGCGAACCTGCGTCAACGACGGACGGCTTGCATGACCTCGGCAACCGGCATACGCCGTCGCTGCTCGCCAAAATCGCCGCGCATTAGTTTAAGGGCATATCGCTCTTCGTCGATTTCCCGCTGCGTGCGTACCCGGAATCGGCGCAAGAGGCTGAGCGGCGGACACCAGCCCTGTACGGCGTGCTGAAGCAGGAACGTTGCGACGGCAGTGGTGAGGAAGTACCATCGACGGTCGACGAGTCGTCCAAGCACAAGTCCCATGAGCGACACGGCGGCGGCATTCGCTTCAAGCGCTCGCTCGATGTCCCACTCTCGGTCCAAATCCTCGAGCCTCATGTCGATGAGTCGGGGATCTGTGGCGTAACCGGCGACGTTGCCGTCGGTCTCTTCGATGATGCGCTCGTTGACGTCTTCGTCCGTGTGGCGTCGAACGCGCTCGGTCGTCGGAGGTATGAAGCGGGAAACGAACGACGTCGACATGTCGGCACCGCTGTGGGGAGAACGTCGAAAGGATGCCTCAGATTCGCGCATTCGATGAATTTCCGCACCTCGGAGCTTCCCCAGCGCGGGATGCTAGTCAGATGATGATCGCGGATGGTTCGTCCGGTCCCTTCCAGACCGCCAGAGAAACCAGCCATAGCACAAGGCCAGGAGGACGTAGTTGGGGATGAGAATGCGCGGTGTCATCCATTGCCAGCCATCGAATTTCCAACCCATGACCGGCCAAAAGACCGGCGTCGCGAAGAATGCCGATGAATGCGTCGGCACGTCAACCAGCACGTGCAGGCCCCATGCAGCAAGTTCCCACACCGGATGCCCGTACATGCGCCAGACCAGTAAAAATACCAGCAGGAACATGACGAAGCTGTGCGTCACGTTGTAAAGGTCGTGCACATACCGTGGAATCGCCGACTCCGGAGGGGTGCCGTGGCTGAAATCTGGTCTCTCGGCCATACCGAGCGCTACCGCAGCGTACAGCACTCCAAACGACAGGAGATCCGGCGCAAGGCCAATGATGAAGGCGAGCCAAAAGCTCGGACGGCTCCGGCGTCCAAAGGCTATGCCACCCCATAAGCCATGTGACAAAATATCCATCTTGTTCCATCTGCGCCGATAGGCTCAGCCACCATAGCAGATTTTTTTAGAAGCCATCGCGGCAGTCACAGGATGCCCGCTCCTATGATCGCAGCCGTCGTCGTCCTACTCGTGCTGCTGACCGGCTTGCCGCTTGTCGGCCTGAGCCTCGTCGGAGCACCGATCGGGCCGTATCTCGAATTTCCGCCGCAGACTCATGTCGTTCAGCCGGCACCCTTCTCGTGGCCGGTTTTTCTCGTTCTCTCTTTGTCGGTTGTTTGGGCCGTAGGGCCGGTGGTGTGGCGACTGATCGCCTCGCGTCGATCGGACCGGACGCAGTTCCGCTCCTTGAGACCCTTTCCTTGGTGGGGCTGGGCGGGCGCCTTGGTGACCGGTCTCTCCTGGGTGGTGGCGTGGAATCGCTTTCCGTGGTGTTCGGCGCTTCAACCTCATACCTTCACGCCGTTGTGGCTCGGCTATATCCTGATCGTCAACGGCTGGACGCTCCGGCGCACGGGACGGTGTCTTCTGCTCGACAGTCCAGGCAAGTTTTTCATGTTGTTCCCCTTGAGCGCCGCCTTCTGGTGGTCCTGTGAATACCTCAATCGATTCGTACAGAACTGGTATTACGTCGGGGCGGAGGACCTGACGCCTTGGCAGTATCTCGTGCAAGCTACGATTCCATTTTCGACCGTCTTGCCGTCTGTGCGTAGTACGATGGACCTTCTGGCATCATTCCCCGAAGTGACAGCTGGAATGGATCGGCTGCCGCCCCTTCGCTGCCATAGACAGCGATGGGCGGCGGCCGCGCTGCTGATCGCGGCGAGCGCCGGACTCACGGGCATCGGCATCTGGCCGGCATCGTTGTTTCCGCTCGTATGGGTCGCGCCGCTGTTCCTGATCACCGCGCTTCAGATGTTCATGGGGGCAGAGACGATCTTCTCCCGCGCGGAAGAAGGCGATTGGAGCGAAATGTGGCTTGCCGCGGTCGCGGCGCTCATCTGCGGCTTTTGTTGGGAAATGTGGAACTCCAAGAGCCTGGCGCATTGGGAATACGCCATTCCAGCGGTTCACCGATTCAAGCTCTTTGAGATGCCATTGCTGGGATATGCGGGCTATTTGCCGTTCGGCCTCGAGTGTCTGGCCGTCACGAAGTTCATCTTTGCCCACCATGTGGGGCACAGGCTGAAGCCTCGTTGACGGGTCCTCGTCACCCTCGCATCGCCGCTGTGTCAGTGAGTCAGCCGCTTACTTCGATTCCGATCGGTCTTGGCACTGCAATTCATCGCAGAGTTTCTTGACGGTGACTTTGAGCTCTTGCCCGAGCGTGCTGCCCAGGCGAGAAATTTCCGGCTCGATCTTGCTGCTCAGGTGCTGAATTTTCTGCAAGAGCTCGGGAATCGGCTTCGGCAAATCGTTTACGCGCAGCGACCCTTTGGGCGGCTGCTGGGATTTTTCATCGTCCCCCCACACGGGGGCGGCGACGGTCAGCATCATGGCGAGTACGATCATGACAAGTTGCATCATGGACTCCATTTGCGAGCATGTTTAGAGCGGGCCGCCGGCGAGCGTCCCTCCGGGCAGCGTTCCTCCGGGCACGGTTCCTCCGGGAAGCATGCCTCCTGGAACGGTGCCGCCCGGCAAGGTCCCCCCCGGCAATGTGCCTCCAGGCGGGGTGCCGCCGGGAAGAGTCCCTCCTGGAAGCGTTCCCCCCGGTAGCGTCCCGCCGGGCAAGGTGCCACCGGGAAGCGTTCCCCCCTTCGGGGTGTTGTCGAGGCCGCTCAACGGTTTGAACTCATCATACTGCCGCGGCACATTCGTGTCGAGATTCGGCGCCGTGTTCTCTGCCGCTACGCTTGGACCGCCGCCGAGAAAGACGAGCAAGCCAAGCGATGCTGCTTGAACGAATCGAATACATAGAGGAGTACTCATTGCATCTCAGCTTACACCGGCCTGACATCGCTTCACTATAAGGGAACCCCCGAGATCGCACAGCAGGCGAGCCGAAGATTCGGCAGATGCCGAGATGACGGCGGCATGAGTGTCGTCACTCGATCCGACTCGGAGCCACCGTTTCAGTTGTTCCACTCCATTTCGCAAAGGTCTCGCGCATTTGAATGACCTCCCGAGGATGGAGGGCGTGGGAACAGTCTATGCCTTGCTCATAAACACTCAACAGGGCGAAGACATCTATTGATCGGATGAGGAAGCGAGGAGGAAACCATGGCGTCACTCAAGGAAAAAGTGGCTATTGTGACCGGGGCATCGCGTGGAATCGGGCGTGGCATCGCCGAGCGGTTGGCGACCGATGGCGCGACCGTTGTGGTCAATTATGCGAAAAACGCGAACGAAGCCGACAGGGTCGTATCCGGTATCAACAACGGCGGGGGCAGGGCTCAGGCCTTTCAGGCGGACGTGAGCAACGTCTCGGAGGTTCGACGGCTGTTCGAGGAGACAAGAAAGACCTTCGGCCGGTTGGACATTCTCATCAACAACGCGGGCATCTTTTGGGTGAAGCCGATCGTCGAGACAACGGAAGAGGAGTATGACCGCATGTTTGCCGTCAACGCGAAGGGTCAGTTCTTTGCCCTGCAGGAGGCGGCCAAGCACATGGCGGAAGGCGGCCGCATCGTCAATATTTCGACCGGGGCGACGAAGCTGTTTTTCCCGGGCAGCAGCATCTACGGCGCCAGTAAGGCTGCTCTCGAATTCTTCACCAAGGTGGCGGCCAAGGAGCTCGGAGCCAGGAACATTACGGTCAACACGGTCGCGCCGGGCTACACCGAGACGGACATGCTCAGCGATCCTCAATTCAGAACGATCGGCACGCAGGCCTCGCCGCTCGGACGGCTCGGCACTCCGGCGGACATCGCCCAAGTGATCTCCTTCATCGTGAGTGACGAGGCCGGATGGATTACGGGCGATACGATTCAGGCCGGCGGGGGCGTCGCGATGTAAGCGTTGCGTTTCTCTTCATGATATGCCGCGGAGGTTTCACTAATGGCCGACGCCGATGAAGGCAAGCTCGAAGTACTGACGTGAGCTCTTGATCTTTGCACGAAAAGGCGCTTAAGCTCCGTTTGAGCGCGTCTCTGCGGCCGATGAGCGGAGTTGAGATGGCCTACGATGTTCGAGTGATTCCCATCAGGGAATTCATGAAAAGCAACATCACGGGGGAAATCGACTTCCATGCCAGCCGTGATATGCTGCATCGGTTGATGGATGTATGCAAGCGCGAGAATATGACGAGAATTCTCATCGACTCTCGCGAAGCAATCTCTCATGCCACGGTGACTGATGTCTTTGCACTGGCCAGTGATCTCGGATCGCTGGGACTTACGCTGCAGAATCGCGTCGCAATCCTGAACCGGCCGAAAGACGATTTCGACCGGGCGGCGTTTCTCGAACTCTGTGCCGGGAATCGAGGCTATCAGATCCGGGCGTTCCGCGAATTCGAGGATGCCTTTACGTGGTTAGTGTCTGAACAACCCTCCAGCGAGTCTACGGCAGACGCCTCCCTCTAACACATCCCGCCGGTTTCTCCTTCGAACTACCCGGCGTGTAACTGAGAGAAGCCGATGGCCTGCGGGCATCCCGCGTTGGCACCGTCTCAGGATTCCGATACACTTCCATAATGGAAAATCAGTCCTCTGTCTTTCTGAGACTCTCGCATCTCATGCACCGTCGCTTTCTCTGGTTTCTCGTCGGCGCCTATGCCGTCGCTGCTGTCATGCCGTTGCCGGGTTTATGGATCAGAGACGCCGCCTTGGGCGACGTCATGATTTTCGGGACCCACATTCATGTGTCTCTGCTCCTCGTGCTGCTTGGCACGCTCATGTTCAACGCCGGTTTGGGCGTCAAGACTGCGCATTTGCGAGCGCTCCTCAATAATGCGGGTCTGCTCACAGCAGGCTTGACGGCGAACCTGCTGGTGCCCGTCCTGTACATTTTTGCGATCATGACGCTCATGATCAGGTATTGGCACAATCCTGAAGAGGCCCAACACATTCTTGTCGGGCTTGCGTTGGTGGCGGCAATGCCGATCGCCGGAGCCTCGACCGCCTGGGCGCAGAATTCGAATGGAAATTTGGCGATCAGCCTTGGACTCGTCCTATGTTCGACCTTGCTGAGCCCCGTGGTCACGCCAATGGTCCTCTACGTGCTCGGTGAGATTGCCTCGCGGGAGTATGAACGGGTATTGCACGGTCTAGCCGAGTATGGTTCGGTCGCGTTCCTTGGAGTGTGGGTGGTGCTGCCGTCATTGTTGGGCCTCAGTATACGATTGATGGCCTCCGAACGACGGCTCGCGGCGCTCATGCCATATGTCAAACTGAGCAATTCGTTCATCTTGCTGGCTTTGAACTACTCGAATGGCTCCGTGTCCCTTCCCAAGGCAGTCGCAGAACACGATCTTGATTTTCTCGCCGTCACGTTGAGTTTGACCGCCGGCCTTTGCGTGGCCGCCTTTTCGGCCGCCTATTGGTTGAGCTGTCTCTTCGATACGGACGAGGCTGAGCGGGTGTCGCTCATGTATGGCTTGGGCATGAACAACAATGGAACCGGGTTGGTCCTGGCGTCGCTGACGCTGGGTTCGTACCCGCGTATCATGATTCCAATCATTTTTTACAATATCGTGCAGCATCTGGTGGCAGGCGCCGTCCATCATTTCCTGAGTCGAGAGCCCAAGGCCGGGGCCGTCGTACTGGGAAGCACGTAGGCCTGAATCCACTTTGGCTGTGAAACCTCTCGTGACTCCGCGCACTTGCATTCCTGCTCGCCGGGCTCTGCTAGACTTTTGAGTAATAGTCTAGGAAGGCGCCTCGTTGAAGAGGTAGGAAGGAGATCGCATATGAGACATCGGGTACAACACCAAGACGCGGCAGCTGTGTTCAGTGTGGCTCTGGCTTTGACGGGGATGTTGCTCTTCGTGCCGACCGCCCATGCGAAATCTTCTCAACCTTCTGGCGGCAAGAGCGTCACAGGTTCGGCTTGCGATTATCGGGCCCATCCATCGATCACGACAGTCACACCGTCGCATGTCAAACCAGGTCAAAAAATCACGATCAGCGGCAAGAATTTTGGCACCAAACAGTGCTTCCATAGCGTGTCGTTCGGTCCGAAGAGTACGGAGGCCTGGACGTATGTGAGTTCCTCGACGGTTGAAGCGACGGTGCCGAGCTTGCGGCCTGGCGCTGTGCCGGTCACCGTTTCCACGGAAGCAGGGACGTCGCAGTACACGGTCAACGTCGAAGCCAAATAGACGCCGTCCACCTATCGAAGTCGGGGGCCGGAGGGCATGTCTTCCGGCTCTTTCCGTTCACGTGTGGTTGACGCACCACTCTTGATGTCGGCGAAGTATTTCTTCCACAATACAACACAACGCACCGGTGCGTACGACCTGTCTGCTGCTGACGATGAGTTCGCGACGACTTCATGCTCTGCTGTTGGCCGGCTTGCTGCTCTCGTGCGGCGTGGCGGCTGCCGGTTCATCCGCCCTCGCAGCGGACGGGCGAGATTCTGCGTCCCTCAAGGTCCTCGAGCCTCCCTCCAAGGACAAGCCCCCGGTTGCCGAGGGGACTGTCGTTTGCTATTTGTTGAATCCGCGAGGGGAGGTCAACGGCTTGCTGTTGCAGGACGGTTCCCAAATGCACGTCACACTTCGTGCCGCACAAGATCTCACCAAGACGATTCAGCCCGGCGATCGAGTGCGGGTGCATGGACGCCGCGTCTCGAACATACCGCTCGTGCAAGCTGATGTGATCATCAACATGACGGATGGCAAGTCCTTTACGGTGCCCTACCGCCTGGATCTTCCCATGCCTCCGAGGGAAGAGCGACCAACGGTCAATGAGATGCACGCGGCCGGCACTATCGAAGTGCTGCTCTATGATCCGTTGAAAGAGGTCGTAAACGGCGCGCTCTTGTCCGACGGCACGCAGTTCCGATTGCCCCCCGATGTGGGCGAGCACTTTCATGCGTCGCTGAAGAAAGATATGGACGTGGTGGTGCGGGGGTACGGCATTGCGACTCCACACGGGACGGCGTTGGAGGTCGTCGCGATCGGCCGCAAGGGACATCCGCTGACCCATCTCGACGCGTCAACCCAGCAGCTCCGCTGAGAAAGCGGCTTCTCATACCATCCAAGGTCTTCAATGACCGTCTGGAAGCCGGGAGATGCACATCCAACGAGGTCATTGACCGTAGAGGTGCCCACGGTCGGCGAGGTCGACGCCTTGCTGCTTCGTCCCAATGCGGCGAGATGGCTCTTGGTCCTCGCTCATGGCGCGGGGGCGGGGATGCACCACCCCTTCATGGACGATTTGGCCAGGGCACTTGCCGACTGTGGACTGGCGACGTTCAGATACCAGTTTCCCTACTTGCAGCGACAAGAGAAAAGGCCAGATTCTGCTAGAGTGCTGACGGCATCTGTGCGGGCGGCCGTTGCGGCGGCATTGGAAGCTGTCTCCGATTTGCCCCTGTTTGCCGGCGGTAAGTCACTCGGCGGACGGATGACATCGTTGGCCTGTGCCGGGGATGCATCCGGTGATACAGGCGGCATCCCCGGCGTCCGCGGGCTTGTGTTTGTCGGCTTTCCCTTGCATCCGGCAGGTCGGCCCGGCAGACAACGGGCCGACCACTTGGCACATGTGCAGTTGCCGATGCTGTTTCTCCAAGGTACCCGGGACCAGCTGGCCGACCCGGCGCTGATGAGCGGGCTGTGCGCAGATCTTGGCCCCGCCGCTACATTGCATGTCGTGGACGGCGCCGACCACTCATTCCATGTCTTGAGGCGTTCGGGAAAGACAGATGCCGACATCCTGCGTGAGCTCGCGGGGAGCATAGCAGCCTGGGGCGATGCGCTGTTGCGGTAAACCGCCTTGTTCAGGGGCGGCTGTGACATCCGGTCGCGGCGGCCTAAGGGTTCCGCATATCGATACTGCCGGGAACGGAGGGGACATAGTTAGGATCCACATTCTCCCAGATGCCGGCGTCATTGCCGCTTGCTCCCCAGCCTCTCATGTAGAGGAGCATCAAGATGGGTTCGGTCTGGAACCGCTGCTCGCCCGTCACACGCGCAACCACCGTCGTACGTGCCCAATTTCTATACTTGGGCGGAACCTGCTGCTTCGAGACGAACACCCAGTAGGATCCCGCTTCAGCGCTGCCTGAGTCGGCCGGCCGGTGTGGCTTATAATCCTGATCGAGCGGGCGATTCTTCAGACGCAGCCAGAGGAACTGATCCTGTTCTTGTACTTCCGTGATGGTCCCTCCCAATAACACGACTTTTCCGACATACGGTTGAGGATTTGCGCTCAGCATTGTCAGCGTGACATTGGGTTCCGACATCCACAGATAGCGCCGCGGTACGGGAGAGCAACCCCACCCGGCGGTCGTGATGACGGCGGCCAACGTCAGCAACGCTGTCCATCGCTGTATGAGAGGGTACGAAAGCATCGCATCCCGTTCCGGGTATGGCGGATCGAAGCGGCGCGCATTGTACGTGTTTACAGTGTCGCCGTCTATGAAGAAGATGATCGGAACGAGATAGTGAGAGGAAGTTATCGCAGGTCCCGAAC
The DNA here is from genome assembly GCA_035495295.1 of Nitrospira sp. Lineage (GTDB taxonomy): Bacteria > Nitrospirota > Nitrospiria > Nitrospirales > Nitrospiraceae > Nitrospira_C. Next base: position 41,365 of record DATJGE010000078.1, read on the forward strand.
GGGGCCTCGCCAAAGACCGTCCGGCACCTGTTCCAAAGGGATGAGTTGATTGAACCAGCGGACGAGGAATTTTCCTCCAATCTCAGTGGGTTTCGGCTGCATCTGGATGACTTCGAGCAACACCTTGAAATGGGTGTGCGAAGCCAGATTGTCATAGCGGAACCAATAAAATCCAGCTTTACTCGGGGGTGTGGTTGCGAGCGTCATTCGCGTATCTGAGCCAGCCAATGAGATTGTGGAGATTGTACGCCTTGCGGATTCGTTTCAAAAGCTGGGGAATTCCCGGGACGGAAAGTTCTTACGTACTCTCTTTCGAACCAGCCACTGGAGCGGGCACGAGCTGCCACTGCGGATCGGACAAGTTCGGCGCCTTCGCACCGTCGTCGAAGGGCAGCGTGAGCTGGGCGGGGGACATTCGATGCTGCCGCCTGCGGCGCCAGGGAGTCGCGCAATGCGGCATGACCGGGAGGCTTGACGATCTCGGCTGAGCAGGAGGACGTCTCGACCGCCGCAATCGGGGGACCTGTTTCCGCTTCAACTGGTCAATTTGATTCAGCAGAACCTTTTCGTGATCGAGGCAGATCCCATGAGACGTCATGTCCACGTCATAGAGACCGATCTCACCGATCAGCGTCTCTCTGCCTTCATTTTCACACCAGGCGCAAATGACTTTCATGCGAACTTGAGCGAGCAAAGTTGATGCCGCATAGGCTTCCAGCACATCCAGACGACCAGAGCGGCCTGTATGGAGTCTGCGTTGGAGCATCTATGTAAGCGGCGCCACGCATCGAGGGTGGATGTTCAGCAAGGAGGCGTGGATTGGAAAAGGGAAAACACAGAGAAGCGTAATCCATACAGTAGGGAAGATTGATGAACACCACGTCTTCCTTCTTACTCATACACCATATATCAGCAATGCACTATGAAAATTTGATCTCGTAAACGTTGGCTGTCCCGAGAGTGTCGCTCGATTGTGTCGATGGTCACCATGCGGATCCGCTCACTGGAGTTCGAGCGTGCAGTCCCGTACCGTGAGGCGAAGGGCATCCATCCTCCGGCGGTGACAACCCCTCGCAAAAAGGAAACTAGACAAGCGGTCACTGAGAATCAGATAGTAGGGAGGCTCTTCACTGAGCATAAGAAGAAAGGAGGCGACATCATGGCAGGGACCTGGAACGCCAAAGCCTACGCTGCTGCGAGTCCGACATCATCAATGGCCTCCACGACCATTTCACGTCGATATCCGACGGAGCATGACGTTCAAATCGAGATCTTGTTCTGCGGTATCTGCCACTCCGATCTCCATACGGTCCGCGACGAATGGAAAAGCGTCTTTCCGACCATCTATCCATGCGTTCCTGGCCATGAGATCGTGGGCCGCGTCACGGCGGTCGGCTCGGCAGTGACGGCGTTCAAGGCGGGAGACCTCGCGGCAGTTGGGTGCATGGTCGATTCGGATCGCACGTGTTCCGAGTGTCAGGCAGGTCTTGAGCAGTTTTGTCCGAATATGACGTTGACGTATAACTCGCCGGACAAGCACATCGGAGGCATCACGCGGGGCGGCTATTCCGAGGGGATCGTCGTCGACCAGCGTTTTGTCTTGCGTGTGCCCACCGCGCTCGATCCCGCCGGTGCCGCACCGCTCCTCTGCGCGGGAATCACGACATATTCGCCGTTGCGCCACTGGGGTGTAACGAAAGGTAAGAAGGTCGGCATCGTGGGCCTCGGCGGTCTGGGGCACATGGCCGTCAAGATCGCGCATGCGCTAGGCGCTCATGTGGTCGTCTTCACGACGTCGCCCGGCAAGAAGGAAGATGCGTTGCGCCTGGGGGCCGACGAAGTCGTCATCTCGCGCCACAGCAATGAAATGAAGAAGCAAACGGGGAGCTTCGATTTCATACTCGATGCAGTCTCGGCCGATCACGACGTCAATGCCTATCTGCAGCTGCTTCGCCGCGACGGGACGATGACGCTGGTCGGCGCGCCGGAGAAGCCGCTGGCCGTACCCGCCTTCAGCCTGATCTTTGGCCGACGGAGCCTTTCCGGCTCGCCGATCGGCGGCATTCCCGAGACGCAGGAGATGCTCGATTTCTGCGGAACGCACAACATTACGGCCGATGTCGAGGTGATCCCGATTCAAAAGGTCAACGAGGCGTATGACCGACTGCTCAAGTCCGACGTCAAGTATCGCTTTTCGATCGACATGGCCTCACTTAAGTCGGCATGATCGAAGGCCGCGTTGTTTCGGCCGACCCTCGGGCGGGGTCTTCGTGATGCTGATCCTGCCCAAGTCGACCGTCTTCCGCGCGTCGGGCCACGATTGTGCGATCGTCCACCCGGACTCCCTGCTCCGCCACTTGCGCCAGCCGATTGAAGGTCACCGCCCGCACTGAAGGCGGTCGCGGAACTTACCGGTAGATGTCTGGCGCGGAAATGGGCCGGCTCTATCAGGTGAAAGACGGGAATTCTGTGAGTTTGACAGGCAAACTCAGCACATGCGAAGCGCGGATAGGCGCCAAGCGTAACGATTGAAGAGCCGCCGGCCTTCCTGTATCTTCCTGGGTCGGGATTCCTCAGGCGCTTTTGGCGGTATAGCGGTATAGAGGTAGAACGTGCAGATGAGGAAATGGGTGTGTTGCGTGGGTATCGCGGCAGTGGCGGTCGTCGCGATGGGCCAGCTCGTCATGGCCGAGTCGCTGACCGTCGGCGCGCCGCCCAGCTTACGCCCCGCGTTCAGTGAAATCCTGCCGATGTTTGAGCGGGAATACAATGCCTCGATAACGATCATGTACACGCCGTCAAAAACGCTTCTCCACCAAATCGAAAAGAAGGCCCCTATCGATGTGTTCCTTTCGGCCGGCAAAGAAGAAGTCGATTTCCTGTATAAAAAGGGGTTGACGCTCGGCGGTCAACCGCGGATCTATGCGCAGACGTCCCTTGTCATGGTGATGTCGTCGGATTCGCCGTCTTCGCTGATCTCGCTGCGAGACGCGTTTCCGAACCGCAGCCTGCGGATCGCGCTCGGCGATCCTCAAACATCGTCGTTGGGAGATGCGACCGCTCGAGCATTGAGCAAGCTCTTTCCGGCGTACAAAAATCGTCCGAACATTGTTTACGCCGCGCACAGCGAAGACATCATGGAGTTGATTCGCGTCGGGAAAGCGGATCTGGGGCTCGTGTACCGTGTGGATTCCATCAATAGCGGGCATGTACGGATCAGTGATGACGATCCCTTCGGCACCCTTGTGCCGATTCAGTTCGCCCAAGCCGTCGCCTCGACGTGCCGGGCATCCCTGCGTTCGACTGCGGAACAGTTCTCCGCGTTCCTCTTGACGCCCCGCATCCAAAAGCTGTTTGTGAAATACGGATTCGATGCCGCGCCCCTGCCGCTGGCGATTACGCCACAAGAGAAGAAGGAGAAGGTACCATGACCGGCAAGGCTTTGACTTGGATCGCTGCCGTCCTCACCGTGGTGGCACTGGCTGCTCCCAGCATTTTTGCGGTCGAGAAGCCGTCCGGCCGCTCCCTCGGCGTGCCGCCGGAAACGGTTGCCGACTATTTGCGTGCCGTCATCATGGCGCACCGGCATTTTTACACGATCCACATCGCCAACCGGCTTCGTCAAGAGCGCGTGGTCGACGTCTCGGAAAATTGGCGTGCAGATCATGCCTTGCCGTTACCCGTGCAGCTTGTGCGGGAGACCAGTGAGATTGCCGAATTGACGGGACCGAACGTCCGTTATCGCTTGATCAGCCAGTGGCCGATCAACAAGGCCAACGCCGCCAGCACCGAATTCGAGCGCCGAGGATTGAAGGAGATCCAAGCCCGGCCCAATCGGCCATATTCCAGCGCCAATCCGACAGCGGGAACCCCCGAGCAGGTCTTCGAAGCCGTCTATGCCGACATTGCCGTCACCTCGACCTGCGTGGAATGCCATAACGCGCACCCCAGCAGCCCGAAAAAGGATTTCAAGGTCGGTGACGTGATGGGAGGGCTGGTGATCAGTTTTCCATTGGCGAAAAAGTAAGCGGGAGGTCTGTGATTACGCCGGCGTCTACTTGCCCTGCCGAGTGAACGTGCCTAACCCATTCTTGTCCAGATTTTCCACCAATACGCGCGAAGCTTTCCCGGTGCCGTCTATCGTGAACGTGACGCCGCTCAATCCCACTGCGTTTTCTCCCGTGGTCTGGTAATAAAACGTATCGTGGTCATAGTGGATCAGCGGATAGGCCAATGGATTAGGGCCTTGCTTCATCGTGAGTTTGCCGCTCTGCTCGGCAATTTCAAGCGGCCCGTAGAACTCGTTGTCATACGTGCCGGCGTAGACCGTGTTCGGTAGCGGGGCTCCGCGCGAGGAGGGAGCTTTCGAGTAATCGATCGGACTGTAGTCTTCCTTGGCCATTTCCTCAAAGAAGGGGCGAAGAAAGGTTAGCCAGTCCTGCTGAACTTTGCCATAGGTCGCCAGGTCGACGAAGCTGAGCGCCACCGCCTCTGCCAATCCGATTGGTTGCCCGTTCGTGACCACGATGACGCCAAGTGTTTCGGTCGGCAGTAATTGAACCACCGTACCGACTCCCAGCTCAAACGCTCCGGAGTGGCTCAAGATCACGCGGCCCAACTCATCGGATCGGACGCCCCAGCCGAGACCGTAGAACCCATAGAGCTCCTCGGCCTTTTTCGTCTGTGGATCGCTGACGATGTGCGGTCGATAGGTTTCTGCGAGGGCTTCTGGTGATATGACGGGAGCGCCCTCGAATGTGCCGTGGTTGAGATGCAAGCGCATCCATCGCGCCATGTCGTTCACGCTCGAGCTGACCCCGCCGGCAGGAGATTGGGCATCCGGCTCGCGTTGGTATTTCGCCACCCATTTTCCACCGAGCAGCACGTGGCCGCGGGCACGGTTGGGTCTGGCAAGGAACTCAGACAATCGCGAGCTTGTCGAGGTCATGCCCAGTCGCTTGTAGAGCCGTTCCTGGCACAGCTCTTCCCAGGCGGTGCCCGTGACTTTCGCTGCCGCGATTGCGCCTTCGGTCATTCCGAAATTCGTGTAGGCGTAGTGCGAGCGAAAGTTGTTCTTCAGCGGAAGAAAACGCAGCCGCTTCAAGATTTCCATCCGGTCGTAGCCCATGTCCTCGAGCAGGTCTCCGGCGTGATCCGGTAACCCGCTGCGATGAGCATACATGTCGCGGATGGTGACTGAAGAGGTTGCAGAGGGATCGTGCAGACGAAAGCCGGGATCGTGATCGATAATGCGATCATCCCATTTCACCAGGTGATCGCTGACGAGCCCGGCGATCACCGTGGAGCTGAGCGGTTTGGACACGGAGGCGAGTTGAAAGACGGTATCCGCGGTAACCGAATCTGATTTGCCTGCCTCGCGAAAGCCGATGCCCTCGGCATAGACCACCTGATCTTTATAGACCACCGCCATGGCCATGCCAGGCACACCGGTCTTCTTGAGCAGGGATTTGGCCAGAGTGTCTATTTCAGCGATCGCAGCCTTCACCTTCTCCGGGGTAACCTTGGACGTCGAGGACACGGCTGTCCCCCCCGACGCGTGTCCGCTGGGTGCCGTGGGAGCAGAAACGGCACGATCCGAGGCACAGCCGGCGATGGATACCGCCACAAGCACTACAGCACCCATCGCCCGCATGGCAGAACGTACATGTTTGGTCGCTGTCACTGTCTGCTTCATCGTCAGCGGTCCTCTAAGGGGGAGATAGGTCAACGCCTGAACGCCAAGCCGCTACTTTACGCAATTGCCTCGATCTTTCGCAACGTGTGGCAAAGGGCAATACCTAGGGCGAATTTTCCTCTGTCAAGGACGCTCGGCGTGCGAAGACGTGACGGGCGTGGACCCGTCATGGAGTGCGCTGCTCGACGCCTGAGCGCTGTGAGAGGTATCGGTACATCCCTTCCACATTCTCGGGAAACCACTCGGCGTACCTCCCCCAGCCTTCGTACTTGGGAAGCTGAACGGACTGTTTCGCCTCTTCCAGACTCGCGCCTTTCTTGACCTGGTCGAACACTGCGGCTCGGAGATCTTCGAGGTAGCCACGAAACATGCGTACGTGGTCCTTCCTGCCGATCTTCCCATGGCCGGGCACCAGCGTCTCGAACTCCAATTGCTCGACGCGTTTGAGCGATTCGATCCAGTCGTCCGGAAAGTCGCTCCGCATCGTGCGGTAGGCCATCGTTTCGACCGGGATAAAATCGACGGCGAACAGCAGCTTGTGCTGGGGGAAGAGGATAACGAGGCTGTTGTCCGAATGGTTTTTCCCCGTGTAGATCAGTTCCAGATGTTTGCCGCCGAGGTCGATGAACATGCGATCGGTGAAGGTGAGCGTCGGCACGGGCGTCGTTGGGTCGGCGGCATCGGCAATGTACGGCCGCGCGAGGGCATGGCTCACGAACGTCGCTTGATCGGCAAAGATGCTGCCGCCGGTGATATGGTCGCTGTGATGGTGGCTGTAGACGACATAGCGTACGGGCTTGTCCGTCAGTTTCCTGATTTCGGTCTTCAGCCACCCGGCCGCATCGGCGCTGATGGGATCGGTGACGATCACGCCCTCAGGAGTGATGACAAAGATGGCCTGATGAAATTGATGCCGAAACACGTAGACGTCGTCGGTCAGCTGCGTGATTTCGTTCTCCGGCCGAGGGTCTTCGGCCGAAAGGCTGGGCCCTGAAAGGACCAGCCATCCGACACACATGCACGCGAGCCACCTCGAGACGGACATGGGATTCTCCAATGGTTCATTCAATCGTGGGTGAGACGACTAGGGCTGCCATTCGGCAAGTTCCACCGTGATGCCCTCGGGACCGGAAAGAAAGGCCAGCTTTCTGGCATGGAAATCCAGAACGTCGCTTCGCAGGGCCACTCCATGATCGGTGAGCCGTTTCACCTCGGCATCCAAATTGGTCACCGCGAAGCAGATGTGGTTGTAGCCGGGCTTCGCCAAGTTCCCGACATCTCCATCGGGGAGATGCTGAGGGCGAATATACCGCAGGAGTTGAACTTCAAACCGTGGCGTCGCGTGTTTGGAGACCAGCGTGATGTGCTCGGCCTCAATGCCGTCCACGCCCATATAGCGGGCAAACGTCGCTCCGGAGATGACGACCGACTTCTCCTCGACAAATCCAAGCAGGGCGAAAAACTCCTTCGCGTTGGCGACGTCGCGTACGACGACGGTCACGTGATCGAGATGCAGAATCATCGGACAGTTCCGTCTACTCCGCTTCGTTCGGAATGAGTCTCACAGAGCAGCCAGTCTACTCCAGAATCCCGGCTCCGTGCATCACTGGAGAGATGCGCGACACCATCACACTTCAACGAAACGGTATCGGTTGAGTCTGGCCGGCCGTGCACATTAATGACGAGGGAATGTCGAGTTGGCCTGACGGACGGAATCCCCATGCCGTGGCGAAGGCCTGACAGGCCAGGCTTCGAAGCGTCTTCTCACCCGTATCGACACAATGCGGATAGTGGGCATAGCCGCGGAGCGTCGTCTCTTGTCCTTCTACGGACTGGCCTCTGATCTCGATGCTGACATGAAACCGCGCGCCGCAGTTCGGTTCGATCAAGGCCTCCTTCGTGGCTTCCTCCTCAAGAACGATCACCGTCTTGGCCCTCATCTCGCGTGCGACGGCAAGCGCAGCCCTGCGGGTCGAGAAATTGTGGGCGATCGGGTGAGCCTCGAACGGACTCTGATGGGGCATCAAGATGCTCGTATAGTGATGAGCGCGCAGCCATTCCACCGCCAGATCCGCCAGCGGAGGCTCACTCCAAACGAGAATCGGCTCGTCCGGGGCGGGAAGCATCGTATGGGAACCGCTCGTGATTGGGAACCGGACTGCCGGAGCCGGTGGCTTGGAAGGACATCCTTGCATGAGGAGCGTCGACAGGACGCAGAGCGAAAGGGACCACCGCAGCTGAACGCTGCGGTCGGCGATCAGGTAAGGTGCACGGCCGGCGGCGTCGGTCTTGACGTCCATGGATCGGATTCTGACGGTCTTTCTGTGCCGCTGCAACCGTTGGGGCTATCGTTTTTTCCAGTTCTCCATTAGGTTGGTGATGGGAAATCATTCCCAAGAGGGTCTCGCGTCCAGATGCCGACCAACGAGCAGACTCGTTCTGCCGCTGAGCAATTGATTCCATGGACGCCTTTCGCGGTGGCGATGGTGCTCGTCGTCTCGATGATGGCCGTAAGGGAAGAGTGGCTCTACGTTGCGGGCGTGATTGGATTGCTAGCGTCGCTGGCGGTCGGCCGCACGTCCGGCAGTCCGCGCAGGGAGTTTCGACTGCGCATCTGGAAGTTTGCCAAAAGCTGGCTCGTCGTCGTCCTCCTGGCCGCCTTGAGCGTTCTGCACGGAACCTGGCAGCCAATGGTCTTCTTTGCCGTGGTCGGCATCGTCTCAACGGCCTTCTTCTGGCTCGGGTGCAAGTCCAGCCGTCGCCTCGCATCGACATTTCCGAGAGGGCCGGATAAGACGCATGGCACGATCTGAGCGCGCGGCAGAAGTTCCCTCACGGTACAGACCTTCACGCCGGCCCGGCAGCCCCTTTCGTCCACGGACCTTTTGGGCGCTGCTGCGCACGACCCTTTCCAAATGGAACGATGATCCGACGTTGCGCTTTGGCGCAGGGCTTGCGTATTACACGGCGTTTGCCGTCGTGCCTCTGGTCTTCATTGTCGTGGAACTGGCGACCTCGTGGCTTGGACGCAGTGCCGCGGAAGCGGTCTTGCTCGAGCAAGTGCAACGCCTCACCGGTCAACAAGGGGCGCAAGCGGTGGGCCAGCTCCTGGAAAGCTGGCAGAAAGGCGGCGCAGGATGGCTGGCCAGGGTCGTCGAGGTGGCCGCCCTGTTTTTTGCCCTGGCGGGCGCCTTCGATATCTTGCAAGACGCCTTGAATTGGATTTGGGGCGTCGAACCGAAGCCGTCCGGCGGAGTCCTCAGCCGATTGCGGCGCCGGTTCTTGTCGATTCTCGGCGTGCTGGGAACCGCGTTTCTTCTCCTCGTGTCGCTCGTGCTCGCGGCCATGGCGGAAGTCTTCGCCTCGCATCTGCCCGGTTCTCCGACCGTAAATGCCAGCATCGTCGGCGTGATTTCGTTTGCCTTCGTCACGCTGTTGTTCGCGATGATTTTCAAACTGTTGCCCGACGCCAAGGTTGTCTGGGCGGATGTCTGGATCGGCGCCGCCGTCACGGCGGTCTTGTTTTTTATCGGCAGATGGTTCGTACTGCTGTATCTCGGAAAGACGCTCATCGTGTCGCTCTACGGAAGCGCCGGTCCGCTCGTCGTCATTTTGCTGTGGGCATTCTATTCCGCGCAGGTCCTGCTGTTCGGCGCTGAGTTTACGGCGATCTACGCCAGCGAGTGCGGCTCTCGATTGGTCGCGGCGGAGGATGCGGTGGCCGTGGGAGAGCCTGCCAAGAGCAATGAACAGGAACGGAGAGCGAGCGGGTAGCACGACGTCTGAGCGAAGCCCGATTGGCTATCAACGAAGGGGGGGCCGATGCCGACCTATATCATTCAATCCCAGTGGACCGATCAGGGCGTTCGAAACGTGAAGGAATCCGCGAAACGACTCGATGTTGGCAAGCAGAGACTCAAAGAAATGGGCGGGGAGATCAAGGCCTTCTATTTGACGACGGGTGCCTACGACATGTTGGCCGTCGTCGAGGTTCCTGACGATGCGATCTTGGCGGCGCATCTGTTGTGGCTTGGCTCACAAGGCAATCTGCGGACGCAGACCTTCAGGGCATTCACGGAGGACGAGTTCAGACATGTTGTCGGTGCGTTGAAGTAACGACAATCATGGATCGAGACTTCTGGCGACAGCGGTGGGAGAAGAAGGAAACGGGCTGGCATGAAAGCCAGCCGAACTCGCTGTTGATCCGGCATTTCCCTGAGCTCGCTCTGCCGACCGGGAGCCGCGTCTTCGTGCCGTTGTGCGGGAAGACGCTGGACATCTCCTGGTTCTTATCCCGCGGCTGTCGTGTCGCGGGGGCGGAGTTGAGTCAGTCGGCCATTGAGCAACTGTTCATGGAACTGGGGATGCAACCCGAGATCGCAAAAGTAGGCGACGTCGAGCAGTGGAGCGCGAACCGGATCGATGTGTTTGTCGGCGACATCTTTGCGTTGTCTCGCGACATCCTTGGACCGGTCCATGCCGTGTATGATCGAGCGGCGTTAGTCGCGCTCCCTGTCCCGATGCGCGACCGGTATACCGCGCATCTGATGCAATTAACACATACGGCGCCGCAGCTGCTCATCTGCTACGAGTACGACCAACAGGCGATGCCGGGACCTCCGTTTTCGGTGAACGCCGATGAAGTGCATCGCCACTACGATGGTAGCTACCACGTGACGCTGCTCGAGAGGAAAGCTGTATCGGGGGGATTGAAAGGTATCATTCCAGCGCACGAGAGCCTATGGCGGCTTCGAGTGACCTCACGGTAATCACCGCCCACCGCTCTGGGTGTCGTTTCCTGCGATTCTACGGAGACCCTTCAACTAGGGGAGTCCCCAGTTATTGGACCTACGGCGAGGTCCGATTATATGGGCAGATGACAGACCGGTCCTCTGAGCAACGACGGAGGAGGGCGCTATGGCTCGGGTTTCCCCCATATCGTACGAAAGGCCGAGGGCGGTTTCTGACGATCTCGAAGACAGCGGCCTGACACGCGACGAATCGGCGCTGCAGAGTCGGATGAAACTGGGAGCCGCATGGTGCGTGGCCACTGTCTTGGGTGTGGCCGCGCTCACGTACGCCTCGATGACGGAACTGCCGCCACCGATCACCATGCTCGCGCTGGGAGGACTGCTCGGGGGGTATGCCGCGTACGGCTATGTCGTGAAGAACAAGAATACGGTTCAATTTGCCGATTCACTGTACTATATGGGCTTTCTCTGGTCGCTCTTTTCCCTCCTTGCGGCGTTCGTGATCTGGCCGGCGCCGAAATTGACGGCCGACGCCGTGATCACCGCCTTCGGCTATGCGCTCATGGCCACGTTCTGCGGCATGCTGCTGCGGCTCATGACGCTCCAATTCCAAGACACGGTGTCCGATCGGGTGAGGTTGGCCCAAGAGACCATCGATCGCCGTGTCGCGGCGCTCACGCAACAGCTGAACGATGCCACCTTGGAGATCAGCGCCTTCCGAGATCGCGCAGCCAACGATTTGGGCGCCACGCTCTACGACCTCGTGCAGTCGCTGGCCGCCGTTCGTGAAAAGATTGCCGATCAGCACCTGAGAATGGCCAAAGCCACGAGCGAGGGGTTTGAATCCTCCCTGCGGGAGATCCTTCGCCGGTTGTCGGCGATACACATTCCTCAGGACATCTTGAGTGCCGAGGTTGGAAAATTGGTCGCCGCCTTGGGAAAGCAGGGCGATCATTTTGCAAAAGCGGCGCAACGCTTGGAGATCACGTTACAGCAGGCCGCCGGCACCGTGACCGTCTTCGCGGAGTCGTTATCGACTTCGGCAGCCGCGAAAGAGGTGGGAGCCGCTGTCCATGAACTCTCCGCCAAGATCAAAGACCGGACCAACCAATTTGCCGGCATGACGGCGGCGTTGGAACAGAGCCGGATGGAATTGGACGGTCAGCTCGGCAGTCTGCAGTCGCTCCGTTCGGCGGTAGCCACGGTCTCTTCTCAGTTGTCAGGTTTCGAAGCGGAGTTGAAGAACATCTCGGCCGCCTCGATGTCGGCGGACCTCAAGAACGGTCTCATCAATGTGCAACAGGCCATCCGCTCCAGTCTCGACGCGAGCAAGGCGATCGAGTCCACCATGCGGGACGTCCTTTTCTTTATGAGGGAGCGAGTGACAGAGGAGCATTCCAGTGGAAGAAGTTGAATCGCGTTCACACTGGGTCTTCGGCGTGTCGCTCGTGCAAGTGGTGCTGCTGTTGTGTTTCGCAGCGCTCATTCTCTATGTGACCGAGCAGGTGGAGGTCAGCGGACAAGAGCCGCAAAGCCGGGAAGGAGAGACGGCCGTTCAGGGTGGGAGCACTCAAGCCCACCTCGATGACGCACGGATGAAGACCGCAGCGTTGGAACAACAGGTCGGCGACATGACCGCGTTGGTGGATGACTTGAAACTCATGGTCGGCGCCAAGACGGCATCGAAGGAGGGTTTTCAAGAAGCCGTCGATACACTGAAACGAGGATACGCGCTCTGTCAGAAGGACGACAACACGTTGATCGAAGCCCGTATCCAAAATGGCGCGGAAACCGTGATGGTCCTCGCCGAGATTCCGTCGGATCTTGTGGTGACGATGACCAAGGGAGAGCAAACGTCAGATCTCGAGGAGATCGTCTCGTTCCTTCAGGAGGTCTATGAATACGAGAAAGATCATAAGTGCCGGTTCAATTACCGGCTGAAGTATGCGACCGACAACGACTATCGTAAGGGCAGGGACGGATACGAGAAGTATTTTTACCCTGAAAAACTTCTGCGCACCGGCTGAGTCAGATTTTTCTGCAGTCCTCAGTGAGCCGCTTTTGCCGATTCATTGGTTTGCTTCGCCGTGTGCTCGGTTGTCGTCGGGGACCAGCCGCCGCCAAGGGCCTTGTAGAGCTGGACGACCGACACGAGATGCAACCGGCGCGTGGAGGCCAGCGAGAGTTCGGCATCGAAGAGATTTCGCTGAGCGATGAGCACGTCCAGATAGTTGGCAATCCCGCCGGTATACCGGAGGTTCGCCAGATGGAGGGCCGACTGGAGCGCCTTCACCTGCTTTTCCTGCGCGGCCACCTGTTCAACGGCCGTCGTCACGGCCACTAAGGCGTCTTCTACTTCTCTGAAGGCGGTGAGGATCGTCTGCTCATATTGGGCCTCGGCTTGGCCTGCTTGGCCTTCCGATGCCTTCTGCTGAAAGCCCAAGACCTGCGCATTGAGCAAGGGAGCGGCCACGCCCGCACCGGCCACTCCAAAAAAGGTATCGTTGCTCACCAGTTTCGTCAGCTGCGGACTGGCGATGCCTAAAATTCCCGTGATGCTGAGTTTGGGAAATCGGTCGGCCTTCGCCTGCCCGATTCTTGCCGTCGCGGCAGCCAACTGCTGTTCCGCTTGCACGACGTCAGGACGGCGCTGAAGCAAGTCGGAGGGAAGACCGGCCGGCACGAGCGGAGGCATCATCTGCTCGGTGAGCGCCCGGCCCCTCGTAATGTTCGTGGGATTCCTGCCGAGCAGGACGCTAATCTCGTTCTCCTTCTGAACGATCTGGCGCTTCAATTCGGCGATGCGAGCCGCGGCGTTCGCCTGCTCGGCTTCGAATTGATCGACGTCGAGCTTGTTGATGTAGCCTTCTCGGAAGCGCGCCTTCGCGAGCCTCACCGATTCATCCCACGCTTGCAACGTGCGTCTGGCGATCTCCAATTGCAAATCGAACTGCCGAAGATCGAAATAGGCCTGGGCCACGCCGGCCACGATCTGTAAAATCAGCGCTCTCCGGTTCTCTTCCCGGCCCAGCAAGTCTCCCAGCGCCGCCTCGTTCGAGCGCCGGATCCGTCCCCAGATATCGAGTTCCCACGCGAGATTACCCTGGATGTAGTAATTGAAGGGGTTGGGAAAGCCCCGGAATTGAATATTTCGCGTGTTACCGAAGGCCGGCGCGTTGACGTTCGCGTTCATCTGCGGAATGAAATCGGCTCTGGAGACGAGCACACGTGCAGCGAACTCGTCAACGGTGGCGACCGCCCGCTTGAGATCCTTGTTTTCCTCGAGGGCGACGCGGATCAGTTTTTGGAGCTCCTCATCACGATAGAGATCCCACCAGGGGACATTGGCCAGGGACTGCATATTTGTCGAGTCCTCGGCCATGCGGAAGGAGTCGGCAACGGGTATGTCAGGACGGGCATAGTCGGGTCCCACTTTGCAGGCGGCCAGCATCAGCATCAGCCCGAGCAGCAGGAAACGGAACATGATGGACGGCATGATCGTCACCCCGCAGTTTTGCGCACGAGGAAGGATCGTCAGGCGGTCGTTTTCGCGACAGGTTTCTCGCGCGGTACTGCAGATGGTGCTGTCGCCTTCCGCCGGGTGACCCATTGGGTCATAGTTCCGATCAGCACAAAGAACAACGGCACGAAAAAGATGGCCAGGAACGTCGCTGCCAGCATGCCGCCCAACACGCCGGTGCCGATCGAGCGCCGGCTGGCGGCACCGGCACCGGTGGCGATCACCAGCGGCAGCACGCCGAGAATAAACGCCATAGACGTCATGATGATCGGCCGGAAGCGCAGCCGCGCCGCGTCGACCGCCGACTCGATCAAGGGGCGGCCACGGTGGTATTCCTGGCTGGCGAATTCGACGATCAGGATGGCGTTCTTGGCGGACAGTCCGATCAGCGTGACGAGCCCGATCTGAAAGTAGATGTCGTTGCTCATGCTCCGCAGCCACACCGCCGACAAGGCGCCGAAGACGCCGAAAGGCACGGCCAGGATTACGGCAAAGGGCACCGTCCAACTTTCGTACTGCGCCGCGAGGACCAGAAACACCATCAGGAGACCGAATGCGAAAGCCAGGACCGACTGCGCGCCGGCCTTCCGCTCCTGAAAGGAGATTCCGCTCCAGTCGATTCGATACCCCTGCGGCAGAAGGACCTCCTGCGCCGTCCGTTGCAGCGCATCCAGCGTTTGTCCTGAGCTGAACCCCGGACTTGATGCGCCGAGGACCAGGGCCGTGTTGAACCCGTTGAAGTGCGTGACCGGATCGGGCCCGCTCGTCGATTCGGTGCTGACCACCGTGTCGAGCGGAATCATGGCATGGCCTTGGCCCTGGCCGTTCGACGCCCGCACATAAATCTTCGAAATGTCCTGCGGCGCCGAGCGATAGCCGGCTTCCGCTTCGGTCTGCACCCGATACACCCGGCCGAATTTCACGAAATCGTTGATGTAGAAATTCCCGAAATACGCCTGCATCGTATCGAAGACCTCCGAGATCGGTATCCCCAATGCTTTGGCGCGATCGCGGTTGATCGTGGCATAGAGCCGCGGGGCGGTCACCCGGAAGCTCGTGCTGATGCCGCCGATCGCCGGATCTTGCTTGGCCTTGCCGATGAACTCCTTCGTGACGGCCGCAAATTTCTTGAAATCGCCGCCGCTGGGATCCTGGATCTGCACGGAGAAGCCGCCGGTCGCGCCGAGGCCTCGGATCGAGGGCGGGTTAAACGCCAACACGATGGCGTCCCGGAATTTCCCGAACTCCTTGAAGGCCCCAGCGATCAACGCCTTCGCATGCGTCTGTGGGTCTTTCCGTTGATCCCAGGACTTGAGCGGTACGAACATGGTCGCCATGTACGTCCCGCGGGTATTGAAGACGAAATTTTGACCGACGAGGGCATTGGTACCGTAGACGGCCGGATTTGAGGTGAAAAATCCTTCGACGGTATCCATGACCGCAAGCGTCCGTTTTTTTGAGGCGCCGTCCGGAAGCTGCGCAACCACAATGATGTAGCCCTGATCTTCATCGGGCAAAAAGCCCGATGGAGTCAGTCGGAACAGCGCCATCGCCGTCAACACGACAATGCCGAACAAGGCGAGCGAGAGCGCCGCCCGTCCGATCGTCTGGCCGACGGCGCCGGCATAGCGCGCTTGCGCCCATCCGAAGAATCCGTTGAAGTAGGCGAATACTCCCTTCCGGGGCGCATGACGCGGTTTGAGAATCAAGGCGCAGAGCGCCGGACTCAGGGTCAAGGCGACGAACCCCGAGATGATGACGGAGATGGCAATCGTGATCGCGAATTGTTTGTACAGCTGACCGGTGATGCCGCCCAGGAATCCAACCGGGACGAAGACCGCGCACAGCACCAGGACGATGGCAATGACGGGGCCGGTCACCTCGTCCATCGCCTTTTTGGCCGCTTCCTTGGGCGACAGGCCGTCTTCGATGTGGCGCTCGACGTTCTCGACGACGACGATGGCGTCGTCCACCACGATGCCGATCGCCAGAATCATGCCGAACAACGTCAGCGTATTGATCGAGAATCCCAGCGCAGACATGCCGGCAAAGGTCCCGATGAGCGAGACGGGCACGGCCACCGCGGGAATCAGCGTCGCACGCCAAGATTGTAAGAAAAGATACACGACGAGAATGACGAGGATCATCGCATCGCGCAGCGTCTTGACGACCTCTTCGATCGACACTTCGATGAACCGCGTCGTGTCATAGGGGACGTCGTACGAGACGCCGGCCGGAAACGTCTTCGCCAATTCGTCCATCCGCTGGCGGATTTGTTTGATCGTGTCGAGGGCGTTGAACCCCGGCGCCAAAAACGTCACGAGCAGGGCCGTCGGCTTTCCTCGATACCGCCCTTCCAGGTCGTACGATTGGGCCCCGAGCTCGATCCGGGCCACATCCTTCAAGCGGATCATCGAGCCGTTGGGCAAGGCTCGGACGATCATCTCCTCGAAGTCCTTCACTTCCGTCAGGCGGCCGCGCGTGATGATTGGAATCGTGAGCTCGTTGGCGAGGGGAGTGGGCTCGCGGCCGATCAAGCCGGCGGGAAAGTCCCGGTTCTGCTCCCGGACGACATTCACGATGTCGCTGGGAGTGAGATTGAGCTGCGCCATACGCACGGAGTCCAGGACCACGCGCATGCTGTAGTTCTGCTGTCCGAAGATATAGGCATCGCCGACGCCGGGAATGCGCCTGATGTCGTCGACGAGCCGGACCGTCGCGTAATTCGCAAGAAAGAACGCATCGTACTTGGGATCGGTCGACTGGAGAATCAAGACGCCCAAGAGATCGGTCGAGAGTTTCTTGACCGACACGCCCTGGCGGATGACTTCAGGCGGGAGTTGAGGCTCGGCGAGTTTCTCCCGGTTCTGCGCCTGGACCTGTGCAATGTCGATGTTGGTATTGATCTCGAACGTCAGCCGAAGGCTCATGTGCCCGTCGTTGGTGCTGGTCGAGTCGTAGTAGAGGAGGTTATCGATGCCGGGAATCTGCAGCTCGATGACGCGCGCAACGGAGTCCGCCACGGTTTCCGCGCTGGCACCGGGGTAATCGGCATCGATCTGGACGACAGGAGGCGTGATTTGGGGAAATTGCGCGATGGGCAAGGTCACCATCGCGACGAGTCCGATCACCACGATCACGATCGAGAGGACCGAGGCAAAGATCGGCCGATCGATGAAAAACCGGGGGCTCATTGGGGTGCTTCGGTCTTCGGCGGCTCTGGGGCTTGGATCCCTGTTGCTTCGACCGCCACCTGCACCGGCTTCACGGTTGAATCCGGGATGATGCGCTGGAGACTATCGACGACCACTTGTTCTCCAGAGGCCAGGCCTCCTTCGACCAGCCATTGATTCCCTTTCCAGGCCGTCGCCTTGACGTCCCGGATCTCCACCTTGTTGTCAGCATTCACGACATACACGATGGGACCTTTCGGCCCTTGAAGGACGGCGCGTTGGGGGATGAGCATCACACTGCTTCTGGAAACCCCGTGAAAACGAACAGTCACGAACTGACCGGGGATGATGATGCCGTCACGGTTGGGAAACGTCACACGAGCCGGCCGTTCCCCTGTTTCGCTGCGCATTCCCACATCGAGTAAATCCAACGTTCCATCATAGGGATACGGCTTGCCATTGAGAAAAATGAGCGTGCCCGTCAGCTTGTAGACTCCGGGATGTTGGATCCGCGCAGCGGCAATATCCTCCTGCCGCCTAAGTAAAAAGCTTTCCGGCGCATTGACGACGACATACATCGGATCAATCTGATGGATGATCGTCAGCAAATCGGTCTGTGCGGAGACCAATCGGCCTTCATACACACGCGTTCGCTCGGCCAATCCGGTGATCGGCGCCGTGATGACGGTATTGTTGAGATCGAATTTGGCTTTGATCAAATCGCCCTTGGCCGTATCAAGGGCCGCCCTCGCCGCCAATTGTTCCGCCACCGCATCGTCATAGTCCTTTTGACTGACGGCATGTTCGGCCAACAACGGCTTCACGCGCGCCAGGTTTTGGTTCGCCTGGACAAGACGGGCTTCCGATTGGGACACCCGGCCGGTGGCGCTGGCAAAGGCTGCACGAAACGGCACGTCATCGATCCGATAGAGCTTCTCTCCCTTCTTGATCTCTCGTCCCTCCTGAAAATAGCGTTCCTGGATGATGCCGGTCACTTGCGAGCGAATTTCCACGATGCGCGAGGCTTCGGTTTGACCGATAAACTCAGGCTCATCGGGAACGGAGGTGGGTGTCACCGTCATCACGCCGATTTCGGGGGCTTGAGGAGCAGGGGAGGACTG
Source organism: Nitrospira sp. (assembly GCA_035495295.1). Taxonomy (GTDB): domain Bacteria; phylum Nitrospirota; class Nitrospiria; order Nitrospirales; family Nitrospiraceae; genus Nitrospira_C. The sequence goes on from DATJGE010000078.1 coordinate 59,625, forward strand.
GACTTCGCCTTTGCAGCCGGACGTAAGCATCAATGCGCCGATAGAGACAATCCACATGGCCAGACGTTGATTCGTGTTGAACATGAGAGTTGTGCTCATCAGTCCTTCTTCGTGCAGCGCTGATCCGCCCTTTGAAGCTCGGCGATTTGCTGGTCATCGATCGAGAGAGGAGCACAGCCGTGGCCCTTTTCGCAGACGAAGTCGAACTTCGCCGCCGGCTGATGACAGTTGAAGCAGGGCGCCTTGAGCAAGACATTCAGGACGTGCTCATCTCCTCGATCGACGATTTTCGTGCCGGCCTGCGAGACCTCCAAGGCAAAAAACTCCCAGCCGTTCGATTTGGGAAACTTCTCCTTTGGGTGCTTGACCATGGCTTCGAAGGGCACCAACTGCAGAATAGTGCCGACCGGATACTCTTTGTCCGGGACGCTGTCTCGCAAGATACGCATCGCCTCTTTCAACTTGGCCGGATCGTCGTGCTTGAAGCGCGTATTTCTGACCTTGGGCCAGTCGAGAATGCAGCCGAACGTCTGTTCAGAAACGGTGATGTCTTGAGCGGAGGCGCCGGATCCCATTGCCGTCCCGAGCCCGCCTGCCAGCACAGCCGCTGTACATATAAACGCAACGGATTGGCATGCGATCTTGATGAACCAACGCATTCGTACGTCTCCTCCTTTGATGTTCATCCAGCGATGTGAACACACGGGCGGCATGCTTAGTTCATCGTCAGCACCATGCGGAATCTCGCTTTGCCGCTCATCATCCGCTCATACCCCGCGCCGGCTTGTTCCAGCGGAAGGGTCTCGATCATGGGGCGAATACCTGTGAGGGCGCAAAAGTGTAAGGTGTCTTCGGAATCTTTTGCCGTGCCTGATGGCCATCCTCGAAGGGATCGGCGGGCCATGATGAGCTGAACGGGCGTCACGCTGATGGGATCGTTCGACGCTCCGACCACGAGGAGTTGGCCGTCGACGCCCAGTCCGTCGATGAGCGCCGACATCGCTTTGCTGTCTGGAGCCGTCGCGAGAATCACCCTTGCGCCGCCGAGACTCATCAGTTCTTTCGCCGCGTCCACGGTATTTGTGTCGAGATATCTGGCAGCGCCGAGCTTCAACGCGAGGGCTTCCTTCTCGCTGCCTCGACCGATGGCGACCGTGTGAAAGCCCATCTTGCTGGCGAATTGAATTCCAAGATGACCGAGACCGCCCAGACCTTGGACGGCCACGAGATCGCCTCCTTGTGCACCGCTGTGGCGCAGGCTATTGAACGTCGTGACGCCCGCGCAGAGCAGGGGCGCCGCTTCGACCGGCGACAGCGCATCCGGAATGGCGGCAACGGCTTCGCTTCTCGCAATCATGTACTGCCCATAGCCGCCGTCTTCCTGGAATCCGGTCACTTGGAAGAATTGGCAACCCATGAAATCGCCGCGCCGGCAAGGAGTGCATTGGCTACAGTGACCGCCATGCCAACCCACGCCGACTCGCTGCCCCTTTTTCCACGTCGACACCCCGGGGCCGACGTCGTCGATGACACCGGCGACCTCATGGCCCGTGATGCGTGGGTATTGCAGGCCCGGCCAATATCCCTCCTTCACAAACATGTCGCTATGGCAAATCCCGCAGGCTTGCACTTTGATGCGTACGCGGTTCGCTCCCGGGGAGGGAATGTCTCGCTTCACCACTTCGAACGGCCCTCCGGGCGAACGGATTTGTGCTGCCATCATCTGCGGCATATTTCCCTCCTCATATGGGTCCGATGAAAATGGTTGAAGCCGCTCTTGTCGTGATCAGGCTGGGATTCAACGCAACACGTGCCTTTGACGCCTTGACCGACGAACAGCAATTTTGCAGTCGGATCGGTCACCGCTTTATCTCGACAAGCCATTTCCTTACGACGCATCTTCGTGTGAGATGTAGTGCACATGAAGTTCTGAAGTCGGGGGAGAGGTAAGGATGGCTGACCTTTTGACGCATTGCATCATGAGCCGCCCGGCTGCCGTTATGGGTCAGGAGGTGGGAGCAGTATTGCACAGGAAAATGAGTCACCGCCCCTGTCAATTCTGACAGTCAACCACCTAGGGGATTCCCTTGCCAACGCATCCAGGCATGCCTTCGTCTGCCTCTCAGGCGCCGACGAACTGTCGGCGCGCCGCCGAACGCTCGGCAGATCCGCGTCGTCACATCTTTCCAGTGGCCGGCAGAATGTTCACGGAAATCCGCATTCTGTTAAGACTTCTCAGATTTCCTACGGATCGGTCGAGCGAGGAATGACTGTTGCCGTGTTCGATGGCTAACCGATCGGACCTGAAGCGACGGAGGACGCTGTGAAATGGCCGCTGTTTGCTTGGATTCTCGCCGGAGGGATCTTCGGCATGTTCTGGTTTTTGTACCTGTCATTCATGGAGAAGCATTGGAAGCCGGTCGCCAATTACATCAGCCCGCACGTGAGCTGATGGCGTCGACACTGCGCCCTTGCAAACGTATGACGGTTAGGAGGACAGTGTGAGCCGTTATCGATGAGGCGGTGCGCATGAATCCAGGTGAGTTACAGAACCTTCCCTTGTTCGCCGGCCTTTCCGCTGCGGAGAGTGGATGCCTCCAGCAGGGGGAGGAGATCACCGTCGCGGCGGGGCAAATCATCGCCAAAGAAGGCGAGCCCGCCGATTATTTTCATGTAATCGTCGAGGGCGAGATCCGCGTCAGCAAGATGTATGGCAACCAAAACGTCGTCATGGCCGTCCATAGGGCCGGAAAATTCTTCGGCGAGGTCTCGCTCCTGTTGGACATGCCCTACTTTGTCGATGCGCAAGCGCGGACTCCCTGCCGGCTTTTGCGGTATTCCAAGGAGCAGTTCTGGTCGCTGATGGGCACGTGCCCGTCGGCCGCGAAAGAGATTTTGCGCACCATGGCGGCACGGCTGCGAGGGTTGGAAGGGTTTTCACAGCGGCGGGAAAAGCTTGTCTCGTTGGGTACGATGGCGGCCGGTCTGGCGCATGAGTTGAACAATCCCGCAGCAGCCGCACGCCGAGCGGCCGCCGACCTGCTCACCGTCACCGGCGGCTTGCCGATGTTGGCATGCCGCCTCAATAAGCAGCAACTCTCTACCGCCGAATCCGAAGCGGTCGCGCAGATCCAACGCGAGCTTGCCTCGCGTCCGCGCCCGGCGCCCCTCGATCCGCTGACCAACGCCGACCGAGAGGAAGAGCTGCTGGGCTGGCTCGAGCAGCATCGCGTCGCGGATGCATGGAAACTCGCGAGCACTCTGGTGAACGCCGGTCTCGACCGGGACTGGCTGGACGATATGGCCAAGCGCTTTCCCCAGGACGCGATCGGCGATGTACTCGGGTGGATGACGGGTACGCTCGCGCTCCAGGACTTGACCCAGCAGGTCGAGCGGAGCACCGGCCGCATTGCGGAGCTGGTGAATGCGGTGAAAGCCTATTCGTACGAGGGCCGCGGACCAGTCCAGGATGTCGAGATCCATGAAGGCCTCGAAAGCACGCTCACCATGCTGTCCCATAAGCTCAGAGGCGTCACGCTGATCCGAGAGTACGATCGGTCGCTTCCGCCGATTCCCGCGTACGGGACGGAGCTCAACCAGGTTTGGACCAACCTCATCGACAATGCGATCGATGCGGTGAACGGCCAGGGAGAGCTGCGCATCCGCACGTGCCGGGAGGACGACCAGGTTCTCGTGGAATTCCATGACAACGGACCCGGCATCCCTGATGACGTTCGAGAGCACCTGTTTGAGCCGTTTTTTACCACCAAGGGCGTTGGGAAGGGGACGGGGCTTGGCTTGATCATCAGCTATCGCATCGTGGCTGATCGCCACCATGGAGAGCTCGAATTTGAATCGAAGCCGGGACACACGGTGTTTCTTGTCCGCTTGCCGATGACGCGCAAGACGCTGGAGCCGTCAGCCCTGGCCCATGAGCCTCCCTCCGAAGAGGGCGTCTAAACGTATCCAATTGGTTGATGCGAAGAAGGTCCCATGAAACCTTTTCTGGTCACAGTGGATGATGATCCAGAGGTGTCGCGCGCAGTCGAGCGGGACCTTCGGCGGAAATATGGCGGGACGTACCGGATTCTCCGGGCAGAGTCGGGGCCGGAGGCACTGGCGTCGCTTGAGCAGCTCAAACTGCGGAATGAACCGGTTGCCATGTTCTTGGCGGACCAGCGGATGCCGCAGATGACCGGCGTCGAATTTCTGTCGCGGGCCATCGGCTTGTATCCAGACGCAAAGCGAGCCTTGTTGACGGCGTATGCCGACACCGACGCGGCCATTCGCGCCATCAACGACGCGCAGGTCGATTACTATCTGTTGAAGCCGTGGCATCCGCCCGAAGAACGCTTGTATCCGATCATCGATGATCTTCTGGACGACTGGCAGGGCTCCTTCAAGATGCCGTTTCACGGGATCCGGGTCTTGGGGCACCGCTGGTCGCCGCACACGCATCAGATCAAGGAATTTTTGGGCAGAAACCAAGTGCCCTATCAATGGCTCGACATCGAGAAGGAGCCTGAGACGCGTTCCCTGCTCCAGTCCGCGCATGCGACCGAAGTGCAACTCCCGGTGCTCGTCTTTCCCGACGGCAGCTCGTTGATTCAACCGACCACGTCACAGGTTGCAGAAAAAGTCGGATTTCGCACGAAGGCTGAACAGCCGTTCTATGACCTCATCGTCATCGGCGCCGGCCCAGCCGGTTTGGCCGCGGCCGTGTACGGCGGCTCGGAAGGGCTCAAGACCGTGCTGATCGAACGTGAAGCGCCGGGCGGACAAGCGGGGATGAGTTCCAGGATTGAGAACTATCTGGGCTTTCCGGCCGGACTCAGCGGCCAAGACCTTGCCCGACGTGCCTTGACGCAAGCGCAGCGATTTGGCGTCGAACTCTTGAATCCGCAGCAAGCGGTGAGCCTTCGTGTGGCCGGGCCGGCGCGTGTCGTGACATTGGTCGATGGCAGTGAGCTCAGCGGCAAAACGGTGCTCATTACCACGGGCGTGTCGTATCGGACGCTGAACGTCCCCGGAGCCGGGCAGCTAACAGGCGCCGGAGTCTACTATGGCGCCGGCATGACGGAAGCCATTTCGTGCAAGGGCGAGGACGTCTATGTCGTCGGCGGAGCGAATTCCGCCGGACAAGCGGCCGTCTATTTCGCCCGATACGCCCGGCAAGTGACGATGCTGGTTCGGGGGGACTCGCTGACGCAAACCATGTCTCATTATTTGATCGAGCGGCTCAAACAGACCTCGAATATCGTCGTCGAGACCGGCGTGGAAGTGGCCGAGGCACGCGGTACGACGCGCCTGGAGTCCCTGGTGCTCCACTACACCAAAACCAATAACCAGCGGACCGTGGTCGCACAATCCTTATATATTCTCATCGGCGCGCTTCCGCACACCGACTGGCTCGCCGATACCGTAATTCGTGACGAGCATGGATTTCTCGTCTCGGGCCCGGATTTGGTGCGGGACGGCTGTTTGCCGCCAAGCTGGCCGCTCGCTCGTGCACCCTACCTGTTCGAAACGAGTGTCCCCGGCGTGTTTGTCGCTGGCGATGCGCGGCATGGTTCGATCAAGCGGGTGGCGTCCGGCGTCGGCGAGGGTACGATTGCCGAAAAGATGATCGAGCGCTACTTGGATGAGGTGTAACCGGAGAGACGATGGCCGAGCGTCGCGGGCATGAATCCCAACTCCCGATTACCGCCGAAGATCACGTGCAGGGAGCCTCGGCCGCTCGCGTCACGTTGCTGGAGTACGGCGATTTTGAATGCCCCTACTCACGGGAGGCGGTGAAGACGATTCAGATCTTGCAGCGTGAATTTGGCGGTGAACTTCGTTTTGTGTTTCGGCATTTTCCTCTCACGGAGAAACATCCACATGCCATCCAGGCGGCGGAGGCCGCCGAAGCCGCCGCCGCACAGGGCGAGTTTTGGTCGATGTATGCCATGTTGTTTGCCCACCAATGGGAACTCGAATACGACGATCTCATGGAGTATGCGGGTCGGCTTGGACTGGACAAGACCCGTTTCGCCGACGCGCTCGAGGCACACAGGTATTTCGAGCGCGTGAGGGCCGACGTGGCTACTGGCCGTCGACACGGCGTTACGGGAACACCGACGTTCTTCATCAACGGCCATCGGCAGGAGGGCGATGATGACGTGCGGGCATTGACGAGCGCGATCCGGAAAGTGCTCGGTTCCTAGCCGCAGACGGATGACGTGATGCAACAGACGTTTGACTTTGTTCTCCGTCACATCGAATTGGTGCTGTTCCTGACCGTTCTCGCCGAGCAGATCGGGCTTCCCATTCCCGCCATTCCGTTGCTGCTGGCCGCGGGGGCGGTCGCGGGCGACGGACAAGCGAGTCTCATTCTGCTGACCGTCCTTTCCGTCGCCGCATGCCTGTTTGGCGACATGCTCTGGTACGAGCTGGGACGCCATCGGGGCCGACAAACGCTGACCCTGTTGTGCCGGATCGCACTTGAACCCGATGCCTGTGTCAGGCGCACGGAGAATTTCTTTCTTATCCACGGGATCCGCGCGTTGATTCTTGCCAAATTCATTCCCGGCTTGAGCACGCTTGCACCAGCATTGGCGGGTCTGTTCAAAATTTCGATCGGACGATTCCTAGTCTTCAATAGTGCCGGCGCGATCCTGTGGAGCTTCTGCTTCCTTTTGGCGGGATATCTGTTCAGCGATCAGATCGGGTATGTGGCCGAGTTGGCGGTGCAGTTTGGAAAAACGGCGACGACGCTCATTGCCGTCAGCCTCGGGGGCTATGTCCTGTATAAATATGCACATAGGCAAAAACTCTTGAAAGCCCTTCGGGTGGCTCGGATCAGCGCGGCGGAGCTTAAGCAACTCATGGACAATGGTCATCAGGCGGTTGTGGTCGATTTGCGCGGGGCGTTAGACCATATCGCCGACCCGTATACGATTCCGGGGGCGCTGCGGGTCTCCGCCGAGGAGCTTGAGCAACGCCATCACGATATTCCGAGGGACCGGGACGTCATCTTGTTCTGTGCCTGCCCGAACGAAGCCACCGCGGCGCGGATGGCGTTGATGCTGAGGCGGAAAGGAATTACCAGGGTCCGGCCTCTTACGGGCGGCATCGACGCATGGCGTGAACTGGCCTATCCTCTTGAGCTCGTGCCGTCCGACGACGCTGCGGTCGCGGCCGCCGAGGTATCGACGACATGAAATCGACGGGAGGGGGGAATTCAGGTTCGAGGCGAGCGAGTGCCGGTCAGAGAGCTCCGGCTTATGTACCGCTGGATGGCTGCACGGCAGCTCCGGCCTCGCGACGTTTCCTTCGCACGGGAATCCCGCGCACTTCGAGAAAGAGCGGTACGGGACTGCCCGGCAGCGTCAGGGGACGGCGAAGCATCCACTTCCCTTCGGGAGGCGCCGTAAAGCTCGAGATCGGCATGAGTTCGCCGGTATCAGCGTTGAGCAACATCGGTGTGGTGGCCTTCTTCCATCGCCGGAAATTCCTGAATCGACGCCACGCCCATGAGAGTGCCATGGTTGTCCCCCCGGAGCCGTGAGTGATGGGTTGTTCGGCTGCGCGCCGCTAAAGAACATTACTGCAACACTGCAACTACGATACCACTGCCTGCTCAGAACACCGCAATGAAAAGCGGATTGCAGTACATAAGATTTATTACTCATGACAGTCGCAGATGCTCTCCAGCAGTACTGGGGGCCCTGTAGGTCTTCACCGGCAGGGACTGAACATGTTTGGACGGAGAAAGGTGCAGACGGCGACCCCTATGGTCTGTGACCAGGCCGCCGGTTTGGCGGCGTGACGCAGATGGGAGCGATGTCGTCGGTGATCAACTGCTCGACGCTCATCGTTCGGCTGTATCAGTCAACGCAGCCAGGACCTCGCCTTGCTCATGTGAAAAGATCCTTAGGGAGATGCCTAGTACATAAATACGCTGGCAGTGACTAGACTCCTAGACTCAAGCTCGTACGCGCGAGACACTAATAGGAGGGAGTAGAGAATGGTACGAACAAAACGGAAGCTGATGCGTCGTACGTCTCCAATCGACATTGAACCCCCACCCCGGGCCAAGAGACCGGAATCGTTGACGTCGAGGGAGCAGGAAATTCTCGAGCTGATCTGGGCCGGTTTCAAAAACAAAGAGATCGGACAACGGCTGAAGATCAGCGTCAAAACGGTCGAAGCCCACCGGGCGAATATGATGAAGAAATTGAGGGTATCAAACACGGCGCAGCTACTGAAGACAGCGATCGCCGGGGGCCTCATCCGGATTCGGGTGGCGTGACCGCCAAGATGACGCGCGTGTGCAATCCCTTCGCCGGTTCCAAGGCCACTCTTCTCATTTGACCTGTCCATGGATGGTCAGCACTCGGGCGGGTGTGATTTCACTGCAGCGAAGGTGAGGTGTTTCAGTCAGTTTTCAGAAGCGCCCCCGTGGACTCGTTGCGTGGACTGTGCTTGAATTCCACCCCAAGAAGCTGACCTTGAATCCATCGGACCGTCGCTGCAATCCTCATTTCGGGGCGGCCTTCCCCAGGCAACGTCAACGTGAGCTCATCGCCAGCCGAGAGCGAAAGATTGCTGATCACTCGGGCTCCAATGCTCGAAAAGTCACGGACCCAGGCTGAGCCAGAGTCATGATTGGCTGACAGCAGGCAATGAATGGGCACGAGCATATGCTGCCTGGGTATCCATCGTTTCTCATAGAGGTCATCAGGCAGAGGTCTCATGGTGCACCTCGCTTCCAAACCGGCGGGCATGCACCTGTTCGGTGAGCAAGCTGCGTACCGCAGCGAGAGAACTCCGATCGACCTATGGTTATTGCACTACCGAGGAAGAGAGCATCAGCACAGACTCCGGTCCGAACAATTTAGGTTCATGAGCAATGGCAAAACCATACAAAGATAAAGAAGGGATGTCAGCGGACGCCTACAGCATGAAGATTCACCGGACGAACGCCTCAGGTGTACCTGCGAACCAATCGAGTCCCTGCCTTTCTCACTGACGCCACACAGGGAACGAGCGAACGTCACCCGGCGCGAGACGGCACGCGTCATGTTATTGGATGCGCGCTTGCTGACTCTGCGGCTGACGATGATCCTCCAGGTCCGCGCCCTGATCTAAATGCGTCAACAGATCACGAGCGGACAACGCGGCCACCCCGCGCTCGTCCGAACTGAGCTCGCCTTGCGGCAGGGCTGTGATCCACAGAGCCACCCATCCAATCACGATCCACCGTGAGGGAACGACGTAAGTATTTCTGATGCGCATGTTCGATTCGAGCGGCGCATCGTGCATCTCGCCTGCCGTACCTGAAGGAAGTTCGTCAAGGCTCGGCGGGCGGTAGTGCCTGACCAAGCTCGCCCCATTGCTGCGCAAACGCCGCTTCGGCCTCTGGCAAGGTCGTCCTGCGGAAGGTCAGGGTATCGCCTGGTTGCAGTTGACCCGCCTGAGGGAGATCCGCGGCAATCACCACAGCGGCTTTCGGATAACCACCGGTCGTCGGCCGGTCGGCCATCAACAGTATGGGTCGCCCGTCGGGCGGGATTTGAAGCGCTCCCATTGCCGTACCATCTGAAATGGCTGACATGGCTGAAATGGCTGAATTCGCCGAGATTGCTGAGATCGTTGCCTCGGCTGAGACATTCTGGACCCGTTGCCCTTCCAAGCGATAACCCATTCGATCTGACTGGCTGCCGACTTGATAAGGCCTCCTCGTGAGGCTGGTCAGGGCAGCGGCACCGACATCTTGAGGGCCGATCACGATCCGCAAGGCCGGTGATTCCACATAGATCGGCCGACTCTGAGGAGCCAGCGTCCTTCCTATGCGCGGTCCCTTGCGACCGCCGCCAATCACATTGAGGCGCAAGATGTCGTCCGCCAGGAGGGCGCGGCCGTTCAGGCCGCCCATGCCGCTTGAGAGATGAGTGGATCGACTGCCCCACAACAAGGGCACGTCAATTCCACCCGCCGCTGCCAGGTAGGATCGAGCGCCGGTTCGTCGAGGTCCAAACGTGAGGCGGCTTCCGGCTTGAATGGCGAGAGTCGTCCACAACGGCACGCATTCACCATCGATCGCCGGTGACAGATCGGCGCCCGTGATGGCCAGGAGGGCGGCATGCTCGAACAACAAGTCCGGACCGAGCAGCGTGATTTCAAGGACGGCCGCGGTGTCGGGATTGTTGACCAAACGGTTGGCGATGACGAGGGCGAGGCGGTCCATCGCGCCGCTGGGCGAGACGCCGTAGTGTTGGTAGCCATGACGTCCGAAATCCTGGACCGTCGTGCACCATCCCGGCTTCATGACACGAATACAGGTCGGTTCAGTCGTCGGCATGACTCGGTGCCAGCACTTCGATGCCGGCATGGTCCAGCTCCGCGCGAATCATGCGCGCGAGCCGAACAGCGTTCGGCGTATCGTTATGCAGACACAGACTTTGGATGGCCAGAGGAATCACCGTCCGCTCGACCGTTATGACGCGTCCATTGAGCAAGTGCCGAAGCTGCGTACGGACGACGTCTTCATGCTCGAGGATCGCCCCTGCTTCCCTTCTCGGCAGTAATCGACCAGCGCCATCATAGGCGCGGTCGGCAAAGCCTTCGGCGATCACGACAAGCCCCGCTGCATGAGCGACGCGTGCCAATGCGGATCCGGCCAGGGCATACAGCATGAGCGAGCCGTCAACGTCGCGCACCGCACGGACAACGGCGTTCGCGGCCTCGTCGTTCGATGCCGCCATATTGTACAAGGCTCCATGCGGTTTCACATGGCGCAACTTCAACCCCTCCCGTTCGACGCCGCGGCGACAGGCAAGCACCTGCTCGCTCACAAGCGCCCGGATCTGGTCGGCCGCCATCGCACGTTCCGTGCGGCCGAAGGTGTGGCGATCCGGCAGCCCTGGATGTGCGCCGATCGCCACGCCGTGTTGGTGCGCGATCAGCGCGGTTCGTCGAATCAGATCGGGGCTGCCCGCATGACCGCCGCAGGCGATGTTGACGGACGTCATCAGTGGCATCAATGCGGCGTCGACCGCCAACCCATCGGCGTCGTCGCGCTCTCCCATGTCGCTGTTCAGATCAAGCCGGTGCAGCATGGGCGATTCGGGCGAACTCGTCCCTGTCGATCGGATAAAACTGCACCGTGTCGCCGGCGCTGAACAGGAATGGCTGTGAGGACTGCGGCTGATACAGACTGACCGGCGTTCGCCCGATGATACGCCAGCCGCCGGGAGTCGCGCTGGGATAAATCCCCGTTTGCGATTCTGCAATGCCTACTGAACCGGCTCGGACGACGGTACGGGGCGTGGCGAGACGCGGCATCGCAATCGAGGCCGGCACCACTCCCATGTACGGAAACCCAGGGCTGAAGCCAAGCATGTAGACCCGGTAAAGGGTGGCGTGATGCAGCCGGATGGTCTCGGCGACCGATCGTCTGGCGAAGGCGGCGACCTCAACGAGATCGGGCCCCCATTCCTCTCCATACAACGTAGGAATGCGGTGTATTCGCCCGGACTGTGGCGTCTTCACATCAACCGGAAGGTCATGGAGCCGCTTAGAGAGGTTCGAAATCGGCAGGCGCAACGGATCGACGTGAATCGTGACCGATGCAAAGGCCGGCACGATGTCGAGCACGCCTTCCCAATGCTTGACGCGAACGGCTTCCGCGAAGGCGAGCACGCGGTCGTTCATCTGTGGCGAAATTACGCTGCCGAAGGCCACGGTCACGGCCGCATCGCCGAGGGGCTGCATCGTGAAGTGGGTCGCCGCCGGGTCCGGTTGATCCATGGACCAACCCTACCGCTTTTCACCCGATGGGTAAAGCTTGGCTCTGCAGGCTGGACAGGTGAGCGTTTGGTCAACCTCGTCCGAACACCTCGTCAACGGCCTTCAGGTGACCGGCCTTTTCTTCCTCACTGAGCCAGGCGCCTTCAAAGGCATTGCATGCGAGCCGGTAGAGGTGCTCGCGGGTGATCGCCAGGTGTTCGATGAGCGCGCGGTAATTGTCACTGATGTATCCGCCGAAATAAGCCGGGTCATCGGAGTTGACGGTCGCCCTGAGGCGCTTGTTGAGCATCGTCAGAAGAGGGTGTTGATCCATGGCCTTGACGACGCGGAGCTTGAGGTTGGACAGAGGACAGACCGTCAGGGTTTTGCCTTCGTCAGCCAGCCGTTGAACAAGGGCCGCATCTTCCAGCGATTGATTACCGTGGTCGATGCGGTCTACGCCCAGCACATCCAAGGCCTGGTATATATACTCGGGCGGTCCTTCTTCGCCGGCATGCGCGGTGGTATGAAACCCGCGCTTCCTGCATTCGGCGAACAGGCGGCTGAATTTCTCCGGCGGGTTGCCTATCTCCGAAGAATCGAGCCCGAAACCATCCACATTATTGAGATAAGGCGCAGCCATCTCCAGGGTTCTAAAGCCGTCTTCTTCAGACAAATGACGCAAAAATGACAAAATCAGCCTGAAGCTGATACCCAGGTCGTCTTTCCCTTTTTCCAGCCCACGGCGAATCCCGCTGATTTGAGCGTCCAATGGAATGCCGCGCTGCAGGTGCGCCTGCGGATCGAAGAAGATCTCTGCATGCACGACATGGTCGCGATGGGCTCGCTGCAGATAGGCCCATGTGAGATCGTGGAAGTCTTGTTCGGTCCGCAGCACCGACATGCCGCTGTAATACACGTCGAGAAATGCTTGGAGATTCTTGAAGGCATAAGCCGAACGAAGCGCCTCCACGCTCTGGTAGGGAAGACGGATGCCATTTTTCTCGGCGAGACGGAACGCCATCTCCGGCTCGAGCGTGCCTTCAATGTGCAGATGCATCTCCGCCTTGGGCATCCGCTCTGCCAGTCGCAACAGTTCTTCGTTCATCGCTGTTCCATCCACAAAGACGGTCGTCGTGGCCACGAGTCTGAGAGAAGCATACCACGTTACAGTGGCATGCCAAGACCGGACAGCGGCGAACGCGCGTCGCGGTGTGACAGGGAAGCGGCGCAACTGGGCGATTTCAAACCGCCGTGGTCGGCGGCTTGTGATCACAGCCCTGTGGCGTCAGGATCCAGGCAGGGCCTATTCGGGTTGCGGCAGGAGAGGGCGCGGGTCACGTTAGGTGATGTTCACCACCTTCAAGTCAAAATACAGCGTCTTGCCTGCAAGAGGATGGTTGAAATCCAACAGAACCGTCTCATCGTTGATGGCCGACACGATCGGCCGAATTTCGCGGCCGCTGGCGTCTTTACCATGCAGTTGGGTGCCTACCTCGATTTCTCGGGGCAGCTTGTCTTTCGGCACTTCGGCAAAGGCGTTTGGATCTGCGTCGCCGTAGCCTTGCATCGGAGGGACCACGGCCTGTTTGGCTTCTCCAACCTCCATGCCCTCAACCGCCGATTCCACTCCGCGGAGAATTTCATTGGCCCCCTGCGTGTACATGAGCGGATTGCCACCGACGTTCGTGTCCACGACTTGTCCGTCTTCCAGCTTCACGGTGTACTCCAAGGAGATCTTTTTCCCGTTCGAGACGGTGTCGTTCATGGCTCGTTCCTTTCGATGTGGTGCGATGATGGAGACAGCGTTCGATAAAAGAATACCGGAACTCGTTCGACCACTGTAACAGTCGCCTCCATGCTGCACAAGAATCGCGCGCTGTCCCAAGGGGTCTTCCCAGGCGTCCTAGCTTACGCGCCTACGACGGCGGGTTCGCGGGCATTGGCCCGCAGTGCCGTTCCGAATAGTTCCGGATCAACTCACTGATCGTGTTACGAAGTATCTCGCGGTCCTTTAAGACGCCTTCCAGGTATTTGGCTTTCTCAGGTTCAGGCAAGTCCTTTACGTAACGCGCTTTTTGCTCAAGGTACACATCGGGCAGGGAGGCCACGGAAGTAAAATTCACGGGCACGGTCACGGTCTGTTGAAGGGCTTTGGCTGTGCCGATTTCGATTCCCCCGGTCGGAACCGCCATGCCGAATACCACAAATTTGCCTTGTCCGGTAAATGTGCCTTGAAGCGTCAATGTAAAGTCTTTGATCATGACGGGGACGAACGGGTTCGACCTTCGATAGAAACACTGCGCGTGAACGATGGCCGTTTTGAACTCATCCCCTTGAATAGCGTCGCGGCTCAGAACGTCGTGCAAGCTCACCGCGGAAGCGGCCTTGATATCTTCCTCCACGCCTCTGAGCGCGACATCCAAAGTCACCGGCTTCGCGATTTCACCGGCACATGCGGTCAGCGCCCAACCTATCGACAGCATCGCAATCAGTCGTGTGACCGTCTTCATCCAGACCTCCCGACATCGATGACATTCTCGCATTCCGTTCGGGCGGGAAACTTACAGTCTGCCTGCATCCCTGGCATCTCGTGAGAGCCCTAGGCAACGCGTGACGAACAGTGCAGTGAGCAGAGAGCCAAGAAACGTTGTATCCCTCAGTATTCAGACGAACCAACTCTTGATTTTCAGCGGCATTTCTCCCACCCTTTGCGCTGTTCACTGCTGCCTGGGACAGACGATCACCGACGCTTCTATAATGGATGCCGGTCATCCGCGCCGGATGAGACCATGAAAGCCGAACAACTCGCATCTCATCGTTCGTCCGTCCTCATCGTCGAGGATGATCCCGATCTCTCTCTCGCGCTTGCCGATTCCCTTCAGCACGAAGGATACACGGTGCATACCGTGATGACAGGACGACAGGCGCTGCTGGAAGCCGAAGAACGCTTGTTCGGGGCAGTGGTCTTGGATCTGGGATTGCCGGATCTCAGTGGGTTCGCCGTCCTCCGAGGATTGGAGGAAATGGATCCTCTTTTGCCGGTCATTGTCCTGACGGCCTCCATTCAAGAACAGTACACCGTAGAGGCTCTCCGCCGCGGCGCCTTCGCCTATATCACCAAACCGTACAACCGGGACGAGCTCAAAATCGTTCTTCGCCAGGCGGTGGACGTCCGGAGACTTGTCAACAAGATGAGGCGCGTCGAGGATGCTCTGACAGCAAAAGAAGAAGAGTTTCGGCAGGTCGTTCAGACGGCACCGGACGGGATCGTGCTCGCCGATGCCAACGGCAGGATCGTTTCATGGAATACCGCTGCCGAACGGCTTTTCGGCTATACAGAGGGAGAGATTCTCGGCCAACCGCTGACCATCATCATGCCGGATCGCTACCGCGAGGATCATTTGCGCGGGCTTGAGCAGGTGAAAGCGATCGGTGGGTCCACGCAAACGGGCAGAACAATCGAATTGTATGGGTTGCGGAAAGACGGGAGAGAGTTCCCCATCGAGTTGTCGCTCAGTACCTGGCGATCTCGAGGGCGAATGTTGAGCTGCGGCATTCTCCGAGACATTACGCTGCGGAAGGAGGCCGAGGCAAAACTAGTCAAGCAGCAGATTGAACAACAGGTATTGTTGGATCTCATTCCCGCGATGGTTTGGTACAAAGATACGCAGAACCGGATTCTCCGCGCCAATCGGCATGCAGCCGAATCAATCCACAAGGCGGTGGAGGATTTGGAAGGCAAATCCACGTATGACCTCTTTCCGGAGGAAGCAGAAAAATATTATCAGGATGATCTCGCGGTGATTGCCTCTCGAGAGCCGAAACTGGGCATCGTGGAGCTGTATGAAGTCGCCCCTGGTCAGAAACGATGGGTGCAGACGGACAAGGTGCCGTACCGGGATGCGCAGGGCAACGTCATAGGAGTCCTCGTCTTCGCTCAAGACATTACCGAACGTCGGCAAGCCGAAGCGGATCTGCAGGAGAGCGAGCGCCAATATCGGCTATTGATGGAAGAGGTGTCGGACGCGATCGTGGCCATCGATCTGGACGGCTATTTCAGACTTGTGAATGCCAAGGCCTGCGAAATATTTGGCTACACGAGAGACGAATTGCTCCACCTGCATGTCAGCGACACGTACATCCCGGCAGAAAAGGACATGGTCCAGCAATGCCTCGAGCAGGTTCGGGAGGGGAAGAACGTGTGCATCAGGCGAGCGGTGCAGCGCAAGGATGGAACGGTCGTTACCGCCGAGATCAGGGGCAGGAAGATGTCCGACAACCGCTATTTTGCGATTATCGAAGAAGTCATTTAGCGGAAGCGACCTTACCACCGCGACACACTTCCCATCACGTGACATACGGCTCCTTGGCCGCCCGCAGCCCCTGGGGCATCCGCTAGTCCTTGGGGGAATTCCACTGGCCCATACTAGTCGTACGGCCGGCCGGTGAGCGCGGCCGGTGAGAGGAGGCCAAGGAGTGGAGAACCGCGTGAACACAGAACAATTCCGGCAACAACTCAAGGCAAAAGAGGAGTCATTACTGGCCCAGCTTACCCGAGCAGGCAAACGCGCCAGGGAGTCGGACAACGATTCGGCCCGCGATGCGGGCGACGAAAGCATCCTTGATGAGCAAAAAGACGAGCAGTTCCGACGCAGCGATGCTGAGTGGACGACGCTGACACAGGTTCGTGAAGCGCTTCAGCGTATTGAGGATGGATCTTTCGGCGCCTGCTTGGCGGACGGTGCGCCCATCGAGGAAAAGCGGCTCAATGCCATCCCGTGGACGCCCTATTGCTTGCAGCATCAGCGGGAAATCGAAGACCTCGAGCCATCGAGGAGACCGACTTTATAGGGTCGTCTGAAGACGAGCAGGGACAATCGATGCGTGAGTCGTGATGAATGGAGGCGCCGGGTAGATTTGAACTACCGAATCACAGTGTTGCAAACTGTGCCCTTAGCCACTTAGGTACGGCGCCGGCTTCGTCAAGTGCTTGGCAATTCTCACCTAGAATCGAATACCAAGCCCGCCGGTGTCAATCCAAGAAAATGGCCCTATTTTCGAGAAATGAACATCATCGACCTCGAAAACCGGCGCCGCAGTTGCGAAACGTTGCTGTTTTGACGACTTCGCGGCCCGAGAGTTGTAGAGTGTGTAGATATTTACGGACCGCCTTTCGATAGCATAGACTGAGACCGGCCCGAATAACGCTTTTGGAGAACGCGATATGAAGGACCACAAGGGCAAGTATTCTGGGACTGCGCTCCTCCTCACCTTTTTCGGTGGAGCGGTTGTCGGCGCCATCGCGGGCATCCTGTTGACCGATAGGTCCGGGCAAGAAACTCGCTGGGAACTGGAAGACTATGCCAGGAAAAAGCAGCAAGATTTGATCAAAAAGGCGAAAGAGGTGCGTGCCGCGCTGGACGACGTGATCGACCGCGGCAGGAGCTTTATGACGGAAAGACGGGCCGATCTCGGAGCTGTTATGACGGCCGGCAAGGAGGTCATCAAAGAGACGATGAACCGATAGCGACCTGTCCCGTCACTTCGCCAGCGGCGATGCACTGTGTCGTCAGGGCTCCACGATCGATGGTATGGTTGAGGAACCTGGACGCTGGCCCGCACTATTCTCGGGAAAGGCTCAGCGAGGGGAATGTCTGGTCCCTGTTTGGTCAGTCCCTGTTTCGTCAGATAAACTGCTCAAGCCGCTTTCTAATTGATTCAACCGCTCGCTGATGTCGCCTTGAGCGACCGGCGGTTCCATCTGTCCGGATCGCACGCGTTGTTCGACTTCTTGCGCCCGACTAGGCGGGGTGGGTGCCGGTCTGGTCTTAGCGGCCGGGACCGTTCCTCGCGTCGTGCCATCCGGCGTCGCTCCCCCTGCTGTCGCCGGTTTTCTTGCCTCGGAAGATCCGTTAGACGCGTGGATAATGGAGACAGGGGGTGAAGCCGGCGTCGCCACCCCGACGCCGAGAAGCATCAAGGCAATGACGCATCGACGCGCACTTGCGGCATTCATAGTCGTCCCATCCCTATGGGCTATTCCCATTACGCTACTCCTCGTTCACCGCAGAGGTCAATCCTGGACTGAATAAGGCTGGACTCTTCGAGCCATTGCAGACCAGGACCTTAAAGCGGGCGCCAGGCATTAGACACGGGTTCCGTTCTGCAAAAGTCGCGTAGCCCATTCCTTATTTCGAGCGGACGTCCTACTATGGATGGCAACTCTCACTTAGATAGCGAGCGTGATGAAACGCTGGTTGATTTTCCTGGTAATGGCCGTGGCTCTGTTGGGCCTGCTGGACTATTACTACCTTTCAAAATGGACTGCCCCAATAGAGGCAATGTTAAAAACGCATCGGACGCACAACAGTGCCTCGGCGTCCAAGGAACAAGGCGCGCCTGAAGAGATCCTTGCGTTGCGACAAAGACACCACCTGAGGGCTTTGACGGAAAAGGAAAATGGAACACGCATACGGGATGTGGCGAATGGAACCTACGCTTTCGCCACGTGCGATGCTCAGACGGTCACCGCCGCCCGTACGAATAGTTCGCCCCTAGAAATTCAAAAGCATCTCGATGGGATTGTCTATTACGTCGGATACGCCTCGGAGGACCACGTGGAGAAGTATTTCAGCCGCCAGAAAAACTTCCACATCGTGCTCTCGCTTGAACGAAGGGGAAAGGCATCGTTGATCTTTGAAATTCCGGTCGACTTTGTTTCAAAGTGCACAATGAGTTCCGCCGCCGGGGGGCCGCTCTATGATCTCTTTGTGGCCGCGATTCCCGAGCTGCAGTCGTAACGCCTGAAAATGGTGCCCCCGGACAGCATCATTCCCATCCGAAAGGGCCTCGCCAGAATGAAGGAACGGCCGGTCATTCTGCTCAGCCTCGTGGTTGTCGCCGGTTGTTCCACCCATCCGAACACCAATGCGGTCTGCCTGTCCGAGTGCCTCGCTACGTGGGACAACGTTCGCGTGCTGGTGTGGAGTAACGAGCCGACAATCGAGCCACTTCTCGCTCAGTGGGTCAAGAACCAGGGAGGGGAGGTGATCGATCCGGCGATCGTCAGACAGTCGATGCGCCGGAACGACCAGTTGATGGGCTCTTCGAGCGCAGTGGAACGTTCACTGCGAGAACTTGGACGCATCGTCGGAGCAGATAAAGTTCTCGCCGCAGCCGTTGAGCGCCGGTCCTACCCGCTGTACTACCTGTATTCGGGTTATAAAGAAGGGCATCCGCATGTGACGACGGTCTTCGATCCGACGGTGACGATACGCAGCATGAGTGTCGCGGATGACACGACGCAATGGAGCGTGACCGCCCGAGGTGCCTCGACGAGTTTCGTGTATGGTCCCGCGGTCACTGAACTGGCTGAAACGGCTCTCGAACGGGCGGCCTGCGAAGCCAATCGCCATCGGCGATGGACGGATGATCGGGGATGCACCGATACCTCTCAGTCGTAAGAAACTCATTTCCCGCTATGTATGAATGTTGACAGGTTCCACCCGCAGCTCTGCCCGCAGGTATGACGGTCGTCACCGGAGTTTGGGTCTCAAGGTCCCATAACCGGATTCCGGCAGGAGCAGCCAATTCGTGACTTTCTTGACGCCATTGACGCCCGCAACAGCGGCTTCTACCTGACGCCGTTCGTCCTCTCCGGATACGACGCCCAGCAACACAACCTCCCGGTCGAGCACTGTCGTGGTAATCCGGGTCGCGACGACGCCCGGCGCCAGCCTCAGGCGGAGGCAATCTCAGCCTTGATGGTGAGATCGGAGGCGATGCTGGATTCCTCCGTGCTCTGAGCTTGTGTGATCGGAAGATACATGTCCACCGATCGGAGTCCCGGCACCCCATGAGCGACACGCCGGACGGCGTCTGCCTGGTCGGACGTTTGCACCCGACCGATGACGTAGCCATGCTCCATAAAGACATCGGGCGATAGGGTCAGGCCGGTTAAACCCACTTCACCAACCAGGGCCTTGCGCAGCTCCATTTTGAGGCGGTGGTCTCGGGCTTGTGCAGCGGGCGTCAGTTCACTCTCCGCCGCTTTGTGCATGGCGGAGTAAGGACGAGCTCCGCCTCCGCAGCCTTGCAGTGCGATCGGTGCGATCAGGAGTCCACCCATGAGGACGCATTTCAGCATCGCTCGCTCCTCCATTGCCATACATGCTCGCCTCTCGACGACGCCGGGTCATCGGTGACATAAGAGGGCGATAGAGAATGTGGTATTCCTACGCCGAGTGCCACTTGAAATCAACAGCGCGGGGCGGTGAAGAGAAATGGGCGGAGATGCGAGTAGTGAGGTGTGATGTCCCCGGGTGCGAAGTGCTGAAGTCACCAGGGGGCGCTCCGAGTATCCATCTGAACATCAAGGAGGTATCTTGTGGCAGTTAATGACAGATATTTCCTTAATCGATTCCGCCCGGCTTCAGCGGTCAACTCGCCGTGTATGCCGCCAACGACGCCGCTAAGCGGGCCGGCCGGACTCGACTAACTGATGAATCGCCTCGCCGCCGCACCGATGTCCACCCCCTGCAACCTGCCGCAGCAGAGGATCCGACTGCCGCATGCGTTTCGTGTCATGAGAATAGGCCGCCGACATGATCCCTGAATTCTGGTTCTATGCCACGACAGTGCTTATCTGTACCGGATATGCATTCTTAATGCAAAGTTACCCTCAATGGAAACTCTATTTTTCGGTCGGCCTTCTCGTCTTCATCATCGCCGGGGCGGTGCTCGTCTACTTCGATGCAAAAAAGCGAGAAGATATTCACACAAAGATGCAGCAACTGGAGCACGACCTCGAAGCCGAAAAGAAAGAGACTGCGAAGCAAGAGTCATTGCTCAGAGATGCGAGCAATCGAGCGCACTTGCTTGGTGAACAACTGAAAGCGAAGTCAGACGAGCTTTCCAAGGTGTTGCACGACAAACCGCAGATCATAGGCGAGATCAAGAGCGTACGACTATTTCCCTGGCAACGCGCATCGGCACGGCCGGAACATACGGCCGCGAAGACCACCGCTGCAGGAATCGTGGTATTTGCCCGCATTGAAAACGAAGGTTCCGAGACGACCTTGGCAAACTGGGAACTGACGATCGAACTTCCCGATCACACCGTGATCAGACCGCAGAGATGGCCGGTAAAGAAGTCAATGCGCATTCCCTGCGATGATGGTCCTATCAAGATTTCAAGCGGGGAGTACCTGGATGCCAAGACCAGACAGGCGGTTCAGAGAACTCAGGAGCTGTCGGGCGTCACGGTATGGATGATAAAGCAAGCGCCGCTCAGCACGATTCAGGACGACAAGGCCGACTACACGCTGACAGCGAGAGACAACACCGGCGTGGTTCACGCCTTGAAGCCGTTCAACCTGACGGTGTCCCCGCAACCGTGTTTTGGCTTTGACGTCATGGATTAATGAGACTGCAATGACAGGGAAGGCAAATAGGAGGCGCGCATCAGGGCGATGGTGTTCTACATTCGATCAGCAGCCTCGTTTCAGGCCCAGGCCTCACTCCGATGCCCGCTCTCGCCGTCGTGCCGGCCGCTCCAGATGCAGCGGGAACAATGTCGTGTCCGTCCGGACACAATTCGTGCGCCTCTCTCGCGCAATCAGTCGTGCTGTCGCAGGAGATTGCATAGACCATTTGGCCGTTTGGCCCGATGAATTCGGTCCGGGGTGCGGCAATGCATGACGCCAACGTGCACAAGGCAAGAAGGCTAGTGAGCACGTCGGAACTCGATGCCATACGCGAACTCATAGACCTACTCTAGCCGTACTTTCGAATTCGCGCAATCGCCAGAAACGGCACTGCGTCTCGGCGCCTTCCTAGGATGTGCGGCAGCCGCCAACACACGCTTCCGACGAACAGCACCGATAGGGAGCGTCAGCTTATGGAGTCTGTGAGGACTCTTGCCGGCTGTCCGAACGCCGACCGGCCATTTCCAAATGCCAATTGGCCTGCCGCTCTTGTTCGCGGGCTTCATTTTCATAGAACTGACTTAAGAGGCGGGCGCTCGAAACCCAATCCGAGTCAGCGCCGAACATGCGTTCGTACACTGACGCCCGATTCGCTTGTTCTCCGGCCAGCTCCCACGACCGCATGGCCTGGCGAACATAGTAGGACGCCATCTTCGTATGATCTTGAGTCGGGTCGTTGCGTGAGGCCGTGTCGGCGGATGCAAGCGGCAGAATCGGCCCTCGGTGACAGGCAGTCACGACCAGGCAGGCGAAGACGATAACAGCGAGAGACCGCATGACATTCACAACTTCCTCGTTTCTCTTTCCAGATGCGAGAGCGTATAATAACGCTCTCGGTCACGGAACAACGCCATGAAACAGGTGTTTGCCTGCCTCCTGTTCTTGTGTGCACTACCTGCCTGCGGCGTGCTCGTTCCCTACTATTACGATGCCCAGGTCCTACAGGATCGCTTGACCGTTTCCATGCCGAAGGACCAGGTGCTCAAGCGCCTGGGAAAGCCGGACCGGATCGTGCAAGACGGCGCCCGGCGGACGATTTGGGAATACCGTCTCTATCCCAAGGGAGACTGGGCTGCGTATCTGATCCATTGTCCGTTCTTTCCTAACTGTTACTTTCCAGCCGAGCGCGGTCATCCCTATCATGTCGTGTTGCAAGACAACCAGCTGTGCCTTTGGGGAACCCCCAATACCGTCGAGCCACTCCTCCGGGTTGTCTGTGACACGCCATCAACTCGAAAAGTCTCGACGACGAGATACCAAGCGTCCGTCGTACCGGTTTTCATGCCGCCACCGGTCACGCCATTGCCAGAGAGGCTTGCCATTGTGCCAGGGGATGTCTCGGTTGACAATGGGGTGAATGCTTGGCTCGATCTCACGCTCAATTTCTTACGAAGTCGCCATCCACAGTTGGTATTGGTCGAGCGGGAAGACTTGCGGACCGTCCTCGATGAAATCGGATTTCAATATACCGGACACTTGGACGACGAGACCACCATTCGCCTAGGCAGGCTCACCGGTGCGGATAGTTTGTTGATCTACCGTTCTCTCCAACAGGAGACTGGCCCAAAATCCGGCGCCTTTGAACTCCGACTCTTGAGGGTAGAGAGCGGTACGACGGTCTTTCGCCAGATGACATCAGCCAGCTACTCTCCGCTGCTCGCCGCCACGCAATCGGTGGGATTCTCGATGAATCCGGGGATTCGCGAGCAGCATCTTGTGCTCGAACAAGCAGCGGCGTACGGGTTGGCCGCGCTCACGGCCGCCTTCGGTGACAATCCGTTGGGACTGGTCTACGACTACACCTGGACGGGTCAGGGCATACGGGTACTCGATGTCTTGCAGGGAGGGCCTGGATTCCGTGCCGGAATCCGGCCAGGAGATGACATTCTGCAATCGAACCTCACGGTCTTACGAAATTGGACGGATCCGCTCTCGCTTCCCGCGCACCTGACCCTCGACCGTCAGGGCACACAGGTAGAAATCACCGTGCCATAAAGCGCTCGCCTCTCGCAGGTTCCTCCTAGTTCTTCCTTGGGCCTTCTCGGCGATCCGTGCGTGCCGGATGACTCGCTGCAGGCGGTCACATTGTTGTCTTTCTGAGGAAGGGCGGCTATTGTGCGAGCCACGAGGAGGAGGTGGCCGATGCGTCTGACGGTGCTGATGCTGTTGGTCCTGATGTTCTATTCGCCGATCATTGGATTCAGCTTTACCGCCGACAAACGTGACACTCTCCGAGGACTCAGCGAAGTTTCAGTGCTTGTTGAATATCTTCCTGATGATGTCGAACGGGAAGGGCTCAACCGAGAACATCTGCAACGCGACATCGAGGTGCGACTTCGACAGGCAGGCCTGCATGTCTTGACGATCTCCGAGGTGGCGAACTCGCCGGGAGCGCCGTATCTCTACGTCGCCGTTTACCCCATCATCGGTCCCTCAGCAAATTTCACGGCCTATGCGATTGCGCTGACCTTAAAGCAGCTTGTCCAACTCTCGCGGAATCCTACCACAGAGCTTTTCGCAACCACGTGGGAAGGCCCGATGCATTTCGGGTCACTTGGCGACGCCCGAGTTGCCGGCATTCGCAGCAAGATCCTGGATGCCGTCGGACGGTTTGTCGTTGACTACCGGGATGTGAATTCCAAGTGACGGGTCTCAATCCACCGGTGGGTCATCGCCCGCTGAATTTGCCTCGCATCTCCTTAATCATATCTTCCAGATCGGCCTCGGCTCGGCTCCGTTCACTGATGAGGCGATCGAGATTGTATGGCCGAGAGGAGGCGCTGAGCGGTGGCGAGGACGGGGAAGTGACGGTCGGGGCGCCGGTCGGGTTGTCAGGCGGTGTCGTCTGTTCCCCGGGTCGAGGGGTCGAACGACTCGCGGTTTTGTCCGGTGCCGGCTTTTCGGTTGCCGGCGGATCGTGAAAGACAACACCCTGCTCGCGGAGCCACTGCTTGGCCACGTTGGACTTCAGCGAGAAGCTGATGCTGGTGATCGGCAGTCCATCCGGAGAAACGCGCGCGATGGCCGTGTTGATGCCGACCATGCGCCCCGAAGTGTCGAGGAGCGGTCCGCCTGAATTGCCACGGTTGAGGCCTGTCTCCGTCTGAAATACCGACTTCCCTTTCGTGGCGTTAAAATTCTCAAATTGCGCGCTGATGGTGCCGGTCGTCAACGTCCAAAGGCCGCCCTGTTCAGGATGCCCGATGGCCACTACGCGGTCGCCGATCTCAATCCGGTCTGAGTCGTCGAGTTCGAGGATCGGGAACGGCCCGCTCAGGCCATCGAGCTTGAGCAACGCCAAGTCCAAGGGTTCTGAAAAGGCAACGACGCGACCCTTGACGCTCCGCGACAAATCGGCTTTCGGGTCACCGTTGACGCGATCCGGCTTGAGGTAGATCGTTAGGCGAGGATACGGTTTACCCGTGAGTTCCTCAATGACCACATGGGCATTGGTCAAGACCAGTCCATCCTGCTGGATGATCGAACCGGTGCCTCCGTTCCCCCGTTGCCCGCTGGTCGAATACCCAATGATCATCACGACAGCGGACGAATCGAGTTCGTAAATCTCACGGGGTGTGAGCGCACGGTCTGCTCCCAGGCCGTGGCTCGGCCACATTCCCAGGAAGATCAGAACCTGGAACCAAAACCATCTTGCCAAGGTCGTTCCCTTCGGTAGGCCGGTGCTGGTGGCCGACGGTAACCAGCATACCCCTGAGCACCGGTTCCTTCAAGGGTTATCCTCCCGGGAGGTGGTCTGAGCAGGGGCAACGACTAGCCCACATTCACGATCCCTCCCTGAAATTCCCTTTGATTTTCGCGACGCTTTTCCGTGTACAATCCGCGCATGCTATCGAAGGTGCGGCACCATCCGAGGCGTTCTGGTCAGGTGATCTGAATGGACGTCCCCATCGCAATCACCAGCCGGACCGCGCAACCATCACCACCTCTCCCCCGGATTGCCAGGGGCGGACTTCCAAATCCTTAAGATGAATCGTGCAGGATATCACGGGGTTGATCACTACGTCGGTCACACCCCTCTTATCCGTCTGCGCCGCCTTTCGGAGATGACCGGATGCGAACTGCTCGGCAAGGCCGAATTCATGAACCCCGGGGGGTCCGTAAAGGACCGGGCCGCGCTTGGTATCATCGAGGACGCCGAGGAAAAAGGGTTTTTGCAACCCGGCGGCACGATCGTCGAAGGCACGGCTGGAAATACAGGCATCGGCCTTACGGTCATCGGTCACGCCAGGGGCTATCGGTCCGTCATCGTCATACCCGAGACGCAGTCACGCGAAAAAATCGACCTCCTGCGTGCGTTGGGGGCGGAGGTTCGCACAGTCGCAGAGAAGCCCTATTCCAATCCGGACAATTACAACCACATTGCCCGGCGCCTGGCGGAGGAGAAAGGTTGGTTCTGGGCGAATCAATTCGACAACACCGCAAACCGTCTCGCCCATTACCGCACCACCGGCCCGGAAATCTGGGAACAGACCGACGGGGAGGTGAGCGCTTTTGTTTCCGCCGTCGGTACCGGCGGCACGCTCGGAGGAACAGCGAGATATTTGAAAGAGCGCAATCCGCAGATCGTCATCGGCTGCGCCGACCCGTATGGTGCAGGCATGTGGTCGTGGTTCACGAACGGCAATACGGACACGAACGACGGCGATTCCTTTGCCGAAGGCATCGGCCAGTCCCGCGTGACCAAGAACATTGAAGGCCTTTCCGTGGATCGCGCCTGGCGCATTCCCGACCAAGACGCGCTCACCATTCTGTATCAACTCCTGCGCGAGGAGGGGCTGTTTCTCGGCCTGTCCTCCGGCATCAACATCGCCGGCGCAGTGCGGCTGGCGCTTGACCGCGGGCCGGGCCAGACGATCGCCACCATCCTGTGCGATTCGGGCGCGAAGTATCAGTCCAGGCTGTTCAATCCCGATTGGCTTGCGGCCAACGGCCTGAGGGCGGATTTGTCGATCGAGACCCTTCTGCGCAAGCCCTAAGGCGACAGAGCGAATGGCTGAAAGTTCGGCCGCTGTGTTCCGATCCTATGTTCGGCCGGGACTCGCCAGCGATTTGCCCGCGATCAAGGCGCCTGCGAACGCACCGATGGTATTCATCACGACATCGGTCATCGAGGGAAATCTCACGGGTGAAAATATTTGGTAGAACTCGCAAGCCACGGACAGCAGGAAGCCGACGATCGCTGCCTCGCCCACGAACTTCAGGTGATAGGTCCCTTGCATCCTCGCATACGCAAAGCCTAAAGGTACGTAGAGAAAACAGTTTGCAAGGGCGTCGCGAAGCAGCCGATAGGATCGGAACATATCGACGAGGGGAATCCATCTCACACGAGCCCACCGCGGAGACTCTACCCACCACGGAAAGGTGCAGAGGACGATGATGATCAGGATCCAAGCAACCAGAACAATTTTCCAACCCGGCATTCGCTGAAGCACTGCAATGTTCCCACGATGGTTTAGGGCGAGGGAGAAGGCTGGCAGTATCGATTAGGGAATGCGTCTCCAACTCGGGTCAGGGTCGAATTCCGTCATATCAGCCGCGAGCGCTGCCGTATCTTGACCGAGATCCTTTTGATAAACCACTCCCTCTTGGTTCACCATGAAGCTCACCACACCCGACAAGCCGTAGCGAGCCGGAAACGCCAGGACGGCAAAGCCTCCGAGCATTGTGCCGTTGACCTCGTAGTCGTAAGCTCCACCGGGCGCATTCTCCCCCTGCTTCCTCAGCATTCGATAGAGATACCCGTGAAACGGCGTCAACGCGCTCGCATCGGACGTGAGCGGCCCTTCGCTGGCTGCGCCGGCAAGCAAGGGCCCGATTGGACTCAAGGGCTCATCATCGCGTGTGTCCCAATACAGACCGTCCCGCTTGCCGGGCGAGCTGACGAATTTTGAGGCAAAACCCGGAATACCGTCGCCATCCGCATCTCGACTCGCATACTCGCGCTCGGCGTCGACGATCGCAAGGCACACCTGCATTGCAGCAAGCTCATTCCGGCCGATGTGCCGGTTCAGGATCTCTCCCGCGGCGCGAGCTGCATCGAAACGCCAGCCTTTCTGCGATTGCACGAGGTGGATTGGCATCGGCCACTCGTCGCGGCCGACGATCAAGATCGCTTGCGTGTTGTTTTCTTTGAAGACAACCTTGTGGGAGTCCGCATAGGCGTCGAGAAACTGTTTACGCCATTGGGCATCCGCCGCAGCATCGCCAGAGTCAAACAGTTCCTGGCCTTTAGGACCTAAGAGCGTTTGCAAGACCGTCGGATCATTTAATGTGACGGCGTCGATGAAGGCCTGGATGCCTTCGTCAGCGGAGGAAAACGTCGTCTGTTTGAAGAAATCAGGCGAGGCAGCCGAGGACGCCGCGAACAGCAGGAGAGTCAGCATGGCGAGAGGACATCGTCGAGAATAGAAGGAACGCCGCATATCACCTGCCGTGATGGCCGCCGCCGCCGCGATGACCGCCGCCTCCGCCGCGGTAGCCGCCGCCTCCTCCGCCACGATGGGAACTGGCATTGCCTCGTGCGCCATAGCGATTCGCAGAGGCGCCGTGGCCGACGCCTTCAAAGGCATGCGGTCGGGAGTCGCCGCCGCGATTCCCGGAGGAGGCGGACATCTCGGGGCGGCCGGCGGCACGGTTTCCGCCGGCGTTGGCATGATTTCCGAAGCTCTCGCGGCTTCCGGGAAAACTGCGGGAGGGATAGTGGCCGCGGAAATCCTGTCTGACCTGAGGGGACGCAGTCGCACGGCCATATTGCTGCCGCAATGCAGGTTCCCGGTAAGGGACGCCTCGGCGATGGACAGGATCGTGCGTCCAATTTCTCGTGACGGTATTGTGATAATAGAAGTTGTTCACGGTCAGCACATTGACTTGTCGACGCGGCCAGTCGAAGGCGCCGAAGAAGAAGCCGGCTCCCACCGTTACGCCGGGGCCCCACACATAACCGATATGGGGTCCCATGAAGTAGCCGGGCCAAGGCCGCCAGAACACCGGGGGGTAGGCCGGCCACCACCAGGGGCCATAGATGACGGTGGGATCGTAGTACGGGACATAGACGACCTGTGGGTCGGGCGAGGTGATCGAAATGTTCTGCGCCTGCTGGTCGACACGCACCTGATCGCTCGACTCGAGCGTGCCGTTGGCTGACGCACGCTGACGTAAGTTCTGAACGGTATCCATGACTTCGTTCTGCTGCGACAGGAATGCATCGCCCAGCCGTTCCGTCCACTCCAGTTTTTCATCCATCATGGCGAGGACGTTCGGAAACGCCACGAGCGACTTTACGCTGGGCTCCCACGTATATTGGTCGGTCGCCTTCACCGCCTGGTCGCCCTGAAGTGTCGGGTGCGCTTTCAGCCAGCGGGCGGCTTCGACGATTTCCAGGGGATAGGTCGAGGCCATGAAGATCTGCGAGAGCAGCGAGTCGGGATACAAGGCGATCGGCGCCAGCATCTGATCGAGTTCTTGCTGCTTGAACAGCACCTTGTCCTTGGTCCCTCGCTCGGGCGTGGTGAATTCCATGGCTGAGCGCTGCTTGGCGTTCGGCGGCGCGGCATCAGGGTTATAGATACTGTCATACTCGCTGCAGTCGTCGGCTTCCTTCGGTTGGGTGGTCCAGAAGTCTCCATGAGGGCTGTGACAACGCCAGACGTAAGCTGAGAGGGGATTTGCGGACAAGACGAGGAGATGAAGGGCAAGCGCGACGGCAACGAGGTGAGTCATGCCGGTCCTCTCCTGCTGCTTCTGTAGGCAGCGCGCCGTATCCATGCCTGTAACACTATACGACACGTGGTGCTTTCGTCATAGTGTTGGTGAGAGTTCGGTTAAATAGGCTAACCGATCATCGCCTCGACGACACTCACCGCTGAATCCGTCGGGACAATCTTCGAAAGCCGAAGGCCGGCTTTCTTGAGGAGCGCGCGATATTCCGGTTCGGTCCGCTCTTGGCCGCCCGGCCCGACGAGCATCATCATATCGAGCATCTTTCCCGGGTGCGGCTGGTTGCCGGCGGGCAGCACCATCTCGATGATCAGCATACGGGTGGTCGGCTTCATGACGCGCCTGCAGTGGCCGAGGATCGTCAAGCATTGCTCCTCGCTCCAATCGTGAATGATATGAGAGAACAGATAGGCGTCTCCTCCTTCCGGCACTCGCTCAAAAAAGCTCCCCGAGACGATCGTCACGCGGTCACCCAGGCCGCGGGCGTGAAGGAGTTTCGGTGCGTCGCGCACGACATGAGGCAGGTCGTACAGTATGCCGCGTGAACCTGAATTCTTCTCGAGAATGGCCGCTAAGAGATTTCCTGTCGCTCCTCCCACATCGACGATCGTGGTTAGGCCGGAAAAGTCGTATGCCGCTGCCACGGCGGTGGGCTCCGCGCCGTGAAAACTGACCATCGTCTCGCTGAAGAGCGACGCCTCCTCGGGATGTTTGGCCAGCCAGTCGAAAATAGGCATCCCCAAGGCTTGTTCCAATCCCGGCCTCCCGGTCTGGACCGACTGCAGCAAGCGTTCCCATCCGCTCGTGATCCATGGACTCGCCAGCGTCAGAATTGCCGACCGAGCTGCGCCTGGCGCATTGCTCTTGAGCGCTTCTCCCAACGGCGTCAAGGCAAATTGGCCGGTGCCGTTGTCCAGCACGATGCCGAGGTGTGCGAGGGTCCGGAGCAAGCGACTGACAGAAGGCGGATGTGTCTTCGTGGCCGCTGCCAGATCGTCGGCGGACTTCGGTGCTTCAGCCAGATGATCGGCTACGCTCAGCTTTGCAGCGACATACAGGATGTGAGACACCCAGTGCGCCGTGGCCATGTGAACGAGTTGTGCATGAGGCGGAAGCGGGGTTGCGTTGGGTTCTGGCATGCTGGCCTCCGGTTCAGAATTCGGCTTTTCAAAGGCAGTCTACCGAAACCCGAGGGAGGATGCATCAGCGTTGAGATGATTGGAGCGCCTCATCATGTCGGAAGCCGAGCTGTTTGAATTTGGTCATCCAATACCAGGGTGGTTGCTCGTTGATATGATCAGTCGCGGTACGACCTCCCTGCCCGGGCGGGGCGGCGGTGAAGACGAGGATTGACGACAAACTGCTGAGGAGTTTCACGTAGCGATCGGCAGTTCTCGCGGGCAGGTGTTCGGCCACTTCCATGCTGATGGCAATGTCGAAGGTTCGCCGGTCAGTGAACGTATCCCTTTCGAGATTGAACTTCAGTACGGGAACCTGTTGCTCCTCCCGGCAAAGACGAAGCGCGGTATCGGAGTATTCAAGCCCAAGCGACTATTGATAGTCCGAGGCGGCGACAGGCACAACTGGGCGTTTTCCTGGGGATGGACGGCATTAGAACGATGCCTCGGCTGAGAGAACGCGCCGTTGCGTTCCCTAGTTCACGGTCTCGTGCCGTTGCAGTACGGTTGAGACCGGAATTCTTGATCGACCAGGAGGTGGCCTGATGAGCGTGCACGATTATAAAGGGCACCAGATTACGTTGATCCCAAGCCCGGAGGGTTCGATGTGGGCTTGTCAGTATGTCATCAGAACGAGTGGCCAAACAGAAGTCGACGGCTTTCCCGGCCGTTCTTATTTCTCGCGTGAAGAAGCCGAGTCTGCTGCGCTCGCCAGAGCAAGGTGGCGCATCGATGAATCGCAGCCCGGCTCTGGCGAATGAACGATCGCGAGGTTGAGGTGTCGTCATGAGGCTCGCCGCGGGGAATTTGATCAGGAATGTGTGTCATAGTGAGTGCGGCAGACGTGTTCACCGCATCACCCTACGTCCGAAGGAGACAGCGTTACGGGGCCGTCTGCTCTGATTGCTGGCGGGTACGGTCCGCGGACTCTTTCAGTACATTTTCCGTTTGGCGCGCACGCTCCATCGGCGTCTTCATCTGCTGAATCATCGCGTCGGCATCCGGTCGCGAGGCGGCAGCGGGTGTGTCCTCCACATGCTTGTTGGTCGCAGCGCCGATCGGTTTGGGCGGCGGACCTTGCCGATCACAGGCCTGTAGTGTGAACAAGAGCGCACTCCCGAAGATCACACTGGCGGCCGCATGCGTCATATCCACACCCTCTCGATTTATGCGCGGGCGCCCCCACAGTAAGGGCAACGGATGCGGCCGCTGCTCATGCAGGAGCCGCATGACTGCAATTGAGAAATTTCGTCTGCGCGAGTGGGCTGCGTATACCAGCTCCCACGACCTTGGCACTGGGAACACATCATTGCTCCGGAACCGCCGCATTGACCGCAGCTCTGGCCTTGAGAAGAGAACGATCCTGCCGGTTGCGGGACGTTTATGGGACCGCCCAAGCCGGATCCCTGCAAGACGTTCGCAACCTTGATCGCGACCCACGGCACCGGGTTGTAACCGAACGCGTTGACCATTAATAAGATCCACATGACAATGGTCCAACCGAGAAAGAGGTTTGAGAAAAAGATCATCCCGAAAGGAAGAGGGAGCGTCTTGCCCCTTCGCAGTTGGACCCACGAGACGATGGTCGGGAGAAGATACATGAACCATTGAGACATCGCACTGAAGAAGTGTGATTCCATGAGGCCTCCTCTCAAGGGCTTAGGGGAGCATCAGGGGCTCAGGAAGCGTGACATTGTACTTTTTCAGAGTGAGGAGATCTACGGCAAAGTGGAGCGGATCGTTCCGTCGAACGCAGACAAATTGATAGTTACGGTCGATAGCGCTATAGTCTGAGCGCAAGGGGATGGGGTCCCCCGGATAACCGCCACGTCGTGGCTGATGACTCCTACGCGACAGAGGCAGCTGTCTGCGTGGGCGTAAGTTCACCGCGAACAGCGGCATGTGCACCATTCATCCGGAGGACGTGAAATGGAACATCCGTTTGCCATCGCTGCCTGTTGGCTGTTTCTTGCAGTGCTCTCCGCGCTTCTCGCCTCGGCGCTTCGTCTTTCAATCGCACTGGTTGAGATATGTGTCGGCATCGTCGCCGCTTCATTGCTCGCGGCCGTCGGCGGCTCCCATCTCATTGCCGCCAACTCCGAATGGCTTCGGTTTTTAGCCGCCGTCGGCGCCGTCTTGTTGACCTTTCTTGCCGGAGCGGAGCTTGATCCTCAGGTCATGCGACGAAAATTGGCGGAGGTGAATACCATCGGCCTTCTCGGATTCTTTGCGCCGTTTCTAGGGTGTGCGGCATTGGCGTATTACGGACTCGGTTGGAATGGGGATGCCAGTTGGTTGGCAGGCATTGCGCTTTCCACGACATCCATGGCGGTGGTCTATACGGTGATGTTGGAGAGCGGCTTGAATCAAACCGAGTTTGGCAAGGGCATCCTCGGAGCGTGTTTCATCAACGATCTTGGGACCGTGGTGGCCCTCGGGCTCTTGTTCTCGCCATTTACCTACAAGACGATGGTGTTCATGGCGGTGACGGGCGTTGTGCTGGCCGGCCTTCCAGCCAGCATCGATTGGTTGACGGTCCAATACGGCCACCGGACGGCGGCAATCCGCACCAAATGGGTGATGTTGATTCTATTCACGCTTGGCGCCCTTGCGCTCTGGTCGGGAAGTGAAGCCGTCTTGCCGGCCTATCTCGCCGGCATGGTGTTGGCCGGAGGAGCGGCAAAAGACGTCCATTGGATGCGTCGTCTTCGTACGCTCACGGTTGGATTTCTCACGCCCTTCTATTTCTTGCGGGCCGGTACGTTGGTCTCGCTGCCGGCTGTACTGACGGCGCCATTGGTGTTTTTGTCGCTACTGGGCGGGAAGGTCGCCGCGAAGATAGTAGGTCTGTATCCCTTTGTCGGCTGGTTCCATCAGCACCCGAAGGAACGGTGGTTTTACACGCTGTTGATGTCTACGGGCTTGACCTTCGGCACGATCTCGGCCCTCTTTGGGCTGTCGCATGGTTTAGTGACTGAAGAGCAGTACTCGTTTTTGGTGGCGGCCGTCATCGCCAGCGCCGTGATACCGACCGTCATCGCGGTCAAGGCGTTTTTACCCACCCACCTGGTCGGTTCGGGAACGCATCCGTCCCGAAAAGCGCCGTTGCCTCCCGGTCTCGGCGAAGAAGGATGAGGTGCTTGCCGCGCAGAGCTCTTCCGAAGCCTGGGCCTTTTCCTTGTTGTTGGGTTTTGAGTCCTCGGCCTAGGATATCGCTGATGGGAGAATGGGTATCGAAAGAAACGCTGATCTGGGTTTCGACCTTCTCAGGCGTTGGTCTCGTCGCCGCCGCGATCGTCATCCCCTGGCTGATCGTGCGAATGCCGGAAGACTTCTTCTCCCATCCGCAGCGCTATAACTGGCTCGGACGAAAGCCCGCGAGCGTTCGCATCCCGATCCGTATTCTCAAAAATCTGCTGGCGATTGCCCTGGTGATCGTTGGTATTGTCATGTTTCTGACGCCGGCCTCCGGTCTGTTTCCAATACTCTTAGGAGTCGTCTTGGCCGATGTGCCCGGGAAACTCAAACTCCAACGGTGGATTCTCTGTCGAAAGACGGTTCGAAAGAGCATGAATTGGCTGCGAGGCAAATTTCACAGGAGGCCCGTGCAAATGCCGTCCGAGAAACAGGCTGCGTAATGCAATGTCCCAACGTGTGGCAGACCTCGTCGGTCGAAACGACGCACCGTCTCAAAAGTAAGGAGAGGAATGGGAATGAGCACTCACGTGTATAAGACCATGACGGAAGCCGTGGAAGGACTGCGTCGGCGCGGGTTTACCACCGATTTTGCGGTTCAGAAAGACACCGGAGAAATCGGTTCCGGAGATCAAACTTTCAAGAACGAGGAACTTGTCATCGTCGAGCACCATCGATTCGAAGGAGCGTCCGACCCTGACGATTCATCGGTGATTTATGCACTCGAAGCGCCGAATGGATTGAAGGGAGTGCTCGTGGACGCTTATGGCGCATACGCCAATTGGAAGACCGGCGCGCTGTTGAAGCACTCGAAAGACCGTCATGCGGACGCCGATGATGCCGCAGCCTAAGCCATCGCAATCATCAAATGCCGTTAACCGTCCTCTCGGACCGCCCATTTCTATCTGAACATGGGCCGGTTATCGAAGCTCGACTTCGACAACGGCCTTCAGTGAGACCCCGCTGGCGCTGTTCTGGCTTCCGCCTATCTCGCGCTTGCGTGAAGTGAGAGATGACTGGGTCGGCTGATCTTAATGAATGAATTGGACTGCAAGCGCCCTGATCCAACGGAGCAATGCCTTCCGCTCTTTCTCGTACACGAACATGAATTCAATCCCGCATTCTTCGTTGTTGACCCAGCGGACGCGTGCCATGTCGATTTTGATGGGGGCAGTGCTTGACCCTGGCTGCATGTAAATCGCGAGCAACATTCCCTCTTCCATGGAAACGTGACTGCGAAAAGCGCAGCCGTTCATGGAAAGGTTGATCAACTCTCCTTCTCCGGTCACGCCTCCCTCGTGCGTGAATCGTATTGGGCAATCAACTCGATACCGTTCAGTTCGAACGATCATTCGTTCCCCCGTCAGGAGCACGCCGGTCGGAGCCGGAGCGGGACAAGGAGGGCACCCGGGACCATGGCTCGACCAGACTGTCGCAGAGAGCAACGTTGATGCCGGTTATGTGCCAACAGACGTCAATTGCGACATTCTGCTGCGTCTCAAGTTTTTTGAGAACTTACGCCTAAAAGGCCGGCGGACTTGGGAACGTTGCCTCGAGAGGCTTCGCACCGGATGTGCACCACGGCACGATGTGGGGACAATTTTTGGTCAAACGCGTTGAAAGGCGGCAGGGCATCGATCGATTCGTTCTCGGCGGCGTCCAAACGCTCTCTTCACGTAGGAGGTGGGCACAGCTCCGTTCGTCGAACATCGTCGACGAACGTGTATGGCCGAATCGCGAGCCTCGGGGGCCGGCGATGCACTCCCGTCCCGTGTGAGGCGTTACCGATCCTCGTACTCGCCGCGCGGATCGGGGCGGGGAGAAGTCGGTACCTCTGTCACCTTGACGACATTGCTGATGCGGTCGTTCAAGTCGATTTCGATGGTAACTTGATCGCCCTTGGCAATCTGTTGCCGATTCAAGACCTCAGGCTCCGTCACTGGCAATGTCCACGTTTGTCCGTCTTTCGTCTTAAACGTGATGGTCCGCTGATCCTGATCGATGGCCATGATCCTGCTTCCGGCGAAGCTGGTCGCCGCATCACTGGTTCTGACCGTTGTCTGGAGGGAGGGGAACAGGCAGCAGGCGACGATAAGAATGACCCGCAACATCATGGTGACACCTCTTATTCGTGATGGGGAGGTTGCGCGAGATTGTTACGCCGCGATGGCCGGCCGGGGTCGCTCGCCGCTACACCAACGGCGGCCGCAGCCGAGACAGACAAACTCTCGAACGAACAGGCCGCTGTGAGGATCGAGGGTCGTCTCATCCCTGAGGGGGCCGTTGCATTTCCAACAGCGCATGACGAACCGTGTTCGTTCTTTTGGTTCCACGATAGCAATGCTGTACGCCGAATGCGCGGAGGCGTCGACGGGTGAAATCCATGGTTCAACGG
>DATJGE010000079.1:0-13447 GCA_035495295.1 Nitrospira sp.
TGGATGCTGTGGACCATGATTCAGAAAAAGTTGGCACCAAGACTTGGCACCAAACTGAGGAAATTGGGAAGGCTGATTCGGAAGCTATTGAAAATTTGGTGGGCCGTGTAGGGGTCGAACCTACGGCCCGCTGATTAAGAGTTCAGATCAGTCCCAACCTGAGCCGACCCAGGACGAGCTAACCAAACGAAAGATCAAGGGATCGAGCGAACGGTGATCGCGGTCAATCCTGGTAGCTTGGCATGATCCGGTAGCAAACTGGTAGCACAATAGGTAATACCTGTAATCCGCACGCTAATAGCAATCACATGTGCCTTTGATCACTACGACATCACCCTGCGTTATTTCGAAATGTAGCTGTGTTTCCTGTCCCAATCGAACCAGGACAGGAGGTAAAAGAGGAGCCCAAGCAACCACAAGGCAGGAACACTGACGAGCATGAGTAAGATCGCTGTCATGATGCCAGCCGGAGGTCGCTCCGCTCCCGCTGAGTCAACGAATCTCGTACCAGCACCTTGAGGTCCGGGCGCAGGTCGGCCAACGGGATTCGTTCGTTGTCGATGAATTCCATCCGCGCCCCCGAGGAAAGCAGCCGAAATGAACGCGTGAGCGCCTCAGCGGCGATGTCGTCATAGTAATAGCGCACGAGCGTCGAGTGTCCTGCGTCGTCCGGAGGAAGTGTTTCTTCATGAAAAAAGAAGGTCGCCATTCCGTCGTCCCTCTGATTGCCCCTTAGATCGACGCAACCTTGTCGTAGAATTGATGGTCCTCCCGATACCCGCCGTGCCCGAACCCCACCTGGTCAAGCGAGGCCACCAGTTCGATGCGCTGCACATACTTGACCATCTTATAGCCGACCTTGGTCTCGAGACGTAATCGGCATGGCGCGCCGTGCCGAAACGGCAAGGGTTGGTCGTTCATCTCGTACGCAAGAATCGTTTGTGGATCACTCATCTCCTCCAACCGGAAGGCTTCATAGTAATGCTCGGGCGCATATTCCTCTTGCACAAAGGCATGGAACACGATCCATTTGGCCTGTGGCGTCGGTCTGCATATGTGCAGCAGGTCTTGCACCCTGACGCCTCCCCACCGGGCAATCCCGGTCCAGCCCTGGATGCAGTTGTGCATCGCGGTATGCGCGTGCTTGGGCATCCGCTTGAGATCGTCCAGCGACAATTCCAGCGGACGCTCCGCCAGACCGGTCACCCTCAATCGCCAATCTCGAAAGCCGTTGGCAGCTACCCGGCGGTAGTCGGCATTCTCGGGCGGGTATCCGTTCACATGGTGCTCCGCGGTCACGGCACTCGAATCATAGTCTTGATAAGACCAGAGCCTCCCGAACAAGAGCCGCACAATAGGTTCAACAATCGTCGTCGCGCCGCTCTGAAACCCTCGTTGACGCCTGCGCGTATACAGCGTCGCCGCGACATGACAGACGATGACGAAGATGAGGGCGGCGGCGGCAACGACGGAAGCGACGGCCGGCGATGAGCCGGGGGGGCTGAACATCGTGAACATGCGATCGACGTCCCGCGGAAAGTGCACCATGATCACCATGACGAGATGGGTCAGCACATAGCCGACCATCAGCATGAGGCCGATGAAATGCAGGCTGCGAGCGCCCTGACGGCCGCCGAACAGGCGAAGGTACCACGGATAACGCGCGATCAACGCTGGAGACTGCGCGAGGCCGGTCATAATCATGAACGGACCGAGGATGAACACGACGGCGCAATAGACGAGCTGTTGCAGCGGATCGTAAGGATGAAAGGACGAGGGCGGAGGCGTGTGCAGGCTCGCGAACGTCAACGCGCTGTGCCAGGCCTCGGGAACGATGGACCAGCTGGTCGGAATGAGGCGCCGCCATTGGCCGCTTGCGAACAACAAGCCGACGTATGACAAGCCGTTGAGCACCCACAGGGTGACGATCAGGAGGTGCCAGTTCCGTCCGGCGCCCAGATTGTGATGCCCGCCTGGAATCGCAAACACGGGGGACACATCTTCGGCCTCATCCATCGATGTAAAGAGCCGGTTGGCCGGCATCTTTTTTTTGCCGAATTTGACCCATTCGCTGCCAGGGCGGCAATGATCGTTCCAATATAATTTCGGGTGATCCGCGAGAATCTGCAGACCGCTGCGCATCAAAAAGAAGATACAAAACAAATTGACGAAGTGGTTGAGACGCAGCCAGATCGGGAAGCCGAGATCGCCGGTATTGACGTCCACTGAGAGCCTCACCTGCCGGCCAACACATGGGCCGGGAGAAATTGTTTCTGAAGCATACGATACGAAACCCGTGCCATCGACTAGACAATTCCCGTGTGACGCGCCTCCCGCTCCGTCGCCTGTTGCTTGCCTTGACGACGCTGAGCGGGGCCTGACTGCTGTATCAGGCTGTAGACCGTATTCACCAACGAGAGATGGGAGAGGGCCTGTGGAAAGTTGCCGAGCAGGCGCGCCGCGTTGGGATCATATTCCTCGGCCAACAGACCGACGTCGTTTCGCAGCTCGAGCAGCCGTCTCAGAAGGGCCACCGCCTCGGTCCGGCGGCCCTGGAGCGTATAGGTATCGGCAAGCCAAAAGGAGCAGGCGAGAAAGACTCCTTCTCCCGGCGGAAGGCCGTCGACGTTGCAATGGTCGTCGTGAGAATAGCGCATCACCAATCCATCACGCAGCAGGTCACGCTCGATGGCTCGGACAGTGCCCATCACCCGCGGATCATTCGGGGGCAGAAAACCGACCAAGGGGATCATCAAGAGGCTGGCGTCGACGTGCCGCGATCCATAATACTGGATGAACGTCCCGGCGTTACCGTCAAAGCCGCGGGCGCAGACGTCGCGATGGATCTCTTCGCGAAGGCGCTTCCAACGTTCGACGTCGCCCGGCAGGCGGAACGTCTCGATGTCTTGCACCATTCGATCCGCCGCCACCCACGCCATGACTTTCGAATGGACGAACTGTCGTCGTGAACCACGCACTTCCCAAATCCCCTCGTCCGGTTCTCTCCACTTTGATTCGAGGTACTCCATCATGTTCGACTGGACGGCCCAGCCGCGCGCCTCCGTCTTGACTCCTGCCCGGCGCGCTTGATGGAGCGTGTCCATCACTTCTCCGAAGACATCCAATTGCACCTGGCGCCATGCGTCATTGCCGCTTCGCACCGGCGATGAGCCTTCATAGCCCGGCAGCCAAGGAAGTTCATACTCTGTAAGGCGCCGTTCGCCGCCGACGCCGTACATGATCTGCAACTGCGCTGGATCGCCGGCCACCGCCCTGATCAGCCAGTCTCTCCAGGCTTCGGCCTCCACCTGATAACCGGCGGTCAGCAAGGCGTAGAGCGTGTACGTGGCATCGCGGATCCAGCAGTAGCGGTAATCCCAATTGCGCACGCCTCCCACCTCTTCGGGAAGCGAGGCGGTCGGGGCGGCGATGATGCCTCCGGTCGGCGCATAGGTCAGCGCCTTTAGCGTGATGAGGGAACGGACCACCGCCTCACGCCACTCTCCGTCCGTGTCGCATCGGGAGGTCCATTCCAACCACCAGTCCGCCGTGTCGGAAGCCAGCGACTCGGCGTCCGGCGCTTCGGGAACCGGCTCGTGCGACGGATGCCAGATCAACACGAACGGCACTCGGTCTCCCTTCCGCACTGGAAATTCGGCCACCGTCGTGAACTTCTCGCCGCGGGTGGTTATTGGCGTGCAAAGACTGACGGCGTCCGGTCCCGCAATGGCATTGATGCGCCCGGCCTGCCGTTGCACCCACGGCACGACGGAGCCGTAATCGAAGCGGAGAAGGAGTTGCATACGCATGCGCACGGCGCCCTCGACCCCTTCCACGATCCGCACGACGGTCGGATACCGCTGATGCAGCGGCATAAAGTCCACCAAGCGGACGGCGCCTTCGTCGGTTTTGAACTCGGTCTCGAGGATCAGGGTGTCGGCACGATAACGGCGGCTGACCCGGTAATGAGGCGTTGCCGGCGACACCATCCACCGTCCGTGGCGTTCGTCCCCAAGGATGGCGGCGAAGCAGGCACTCGAGTCGAAGCGAGGCAGGCACAGCCAGTCGATGCTGCCATTGCGTCCGACCAATGCCGCCGTGTGCGTGTCGCCGATCAGCGCGTAATCTTCCAGTCGCATGGCTGCACTAGTGTCACATCCGCTTGTTTATATCGTCTGTGACGGCCACCGTTAGCTCTCCATCCGTATCGCAGTTTCAGGGCGAGATTCGCGCCGGCCATGACGGGCGTGACCGGACAGATCTTTCGCCGATTTCATGTTCCACGTGTGGATAACCTGCGGCAAAAAAGGCGATGGTGGTCAGAGTGACCGCAAGCAGTCCCGTCACGATGTTCATGCGCGTCCCGTGTGTCCTGTCATCCTTTAGCTCCGATGGACTTGAACGTCCAACTTACCGTCGAGCTTATCCACGTCGACCTCGACGCCCTGCTTGCCGCGCCGGAAGGTCAAGTCCACCACCGCCTGACCGACGCGCAGGCGCGTGACATTCAAGCGATCGAGCCCTCGTGGCAGTAGCGGACGCACAATGTCCAGACGCTGGTCAAATGCCTCGGGCTCGAGGCCGAGCAGCGTGCCAACCAAGGACGGAAGAGCTCCGGCGGCCCACGCTTGCGGATGACAGGCGACCGGGTAGTTAATCGGAATTTCGTAAGCTTCGCGCCCGTAGCCGCAAAACACTTCGGGGAGCTGATGGAGGTGAAAGTGGAACGCGGCATCGAACAACCCCTGAAAGATTCGTAGGGCCTCTTGGTCGCCTCCATAGCGCCGGAATCCCGCCGCCACAAGCGAGTTATCGTGCGGCCAGACGGTTCCCAGGTGATAGCCGATCGGATTGAAGGCTCGTTCCTTGTGGGAAAGCGTGCGGACGCCCCAGCCAGAAAACATGTCAGGCGCCATCAATCGGTCGATGGTGCGCCGGGCATGCCCTTCTTCGGCGATCCCCGTCCAAAGCGCCTGGCCGGGATTGGAGGAGATGACGGCGGCAGGGCGCCCATTGTCCTGAAGCGCGAGCGCATAACAGCCTTTCTCTTCCATCCAGTAATCCCGGTTGAAACGCGCCTTGAGCTGCTCCGCCTGTTGCCGCAAGTGTCCGGCCTGCGTCGTCGCTCCGCTCCGGTCAAGGAGAGACGCAATGCCCAGCCAGGCCGCATAGACGTACCCTTGGACTTCGACCAACGCCACCGGCGGCTTGGCCAAAGTGCCATCCACGTTGACGATGGCATTTCCAGAATCTTTCCATCCCTTGTTCGCCAACTTCATGCCCTTTCCGGTCTCGCTGCGATACGCCAGGTACGAGCCCGGATACCGCCGCAAACAGGCGTCAATCCACTCGAGCGCCAGAATGACGTGGGGACGCAAGTCCTCAAACAGGCGCAGCGAACCGGTCCATCGGGCGTGATGCGCAAGCACGATCAAAAACAATGGCGTGGCATCCACGGTGCTATAGGACGGCGTCTGGGGGATGGCCTTCAGATTCGCCAATTCGCCCATCCGCAATTCATGCAGGATTTTCCCCGGCTGCTCATCGCGTTCATCATCCTCGCGGCGCCCTTGATACTTGGCCAGCAATCGAAGCGTCTGCTCTGCGATGCCGCTGTCATAGGGCAGCATCTGCAAGGCGGTCACCAGACTGTCTCGGCCGAAGAGCGTGACGAACCACGGCACGCCGGCGGCAAAGTATTCGTCGCCATCGAGATGGGAACGGAGGACGTCCAAGCCCCGGAACGAACGATCCATCAGTTGGTCCAGCGCCGAGCCGTCACCCGAGATCCTCGTGATGTCGTCGGTTGAGCCTTTCGCGTGGCGCGCGACGTCCGAAGCACGGTGAGCCGTACCCGCGGGGCGGGACCGAGGCGATGCGTGACCGGCGCTCTTGGATTCATGCACGGTCAACGAGACACGCACGGTGTGCCGTTGACTCGGAGCCAAGGCAATATGGAATGTTGCAGATGCTTCCCGGCGCTCATCCGGCGCCGGATCGCTTTGAATGGATAGGGCGCGGGTGATGCGGTCCTGTCCGTGGTATGCGAGCCTGAGAACGTCCCCCTGCCATTGAGGGCGCTCGGATTCTCCCCGGCGAGGCTTGGTCAAGTCCCGCACGACATACACGTCTTCGAACGCCGATCGGAACGACAGGATGATAGAAAATTGGACCGGTTGGAGGCTGAAGTTCTCGAATCGAAGCTCATCCAGCAACGCGGGAGTCTCGGCCGCGAGCACGCGATGCCATGTCAGGCCGAGTTCTTCCTTAGGGATCTTCTCGCCGTTCGGCATCTCAAGCTCAGGATTCGTCAATGCAAAGATCCCCACGGCGCCTACCGCCGCAGAGGCCGAGAGCCCGACCGGCGCGAGGCCGCCG
Organism: Nitrospira sp.; assembly: GCA_035495295.1. GTDB lineage: Bacteria > Nitrospirota > Nitrospiria > Nitrospirales > Nitrospiraceae > Nitrospira_C. Next base: position 6,379 of record DATJGE010000079.1, read on the forward strand.
AGCTTCAGCTCATACCCGTTCAAATACCGGCAGTCGTGATAGTACAAGCCGAATCCGTGATTGCCGGTCATTGGGACGCAGCCGTCCGGCTGCGCCAAAAAGAACAGATTATCCTTCTTCATGACGATGGCATGCGCCAGACTCTCGACATTCGTCGGGCGCGTCTTCGTCAAGGTCTCCTGGAACCGTCTGCTTTCGTCGGTCGCCAGAAGAATAGAAGGAAAGCTGAGAACCGAGCCGGCAAGTGGCCACGACACAGAGAAGCGCAGGAACGAGCGGCGATTCAACATGAGATGGACTCAGGTGCGCACGAGATCTGCCCCAGGCCCTTTACTCGGTGAGTGGCCATTGGTCGCCGACGAGAACCTCTGCCGAAGGACACCTTCGAACTCACACCACTTCCCTGACCTTGTCTTCCACGACGGTCTTGATGATTTCCCACCGGTCTTTTTGCCCCCTTCCGAGCGCTTTGGCAAACTGCCAGGCTTGATCGATCGAAATTTTCCCGGGAAGCGGCGGTTCGGCGGCATCTACGGTCGCCTCAATGAGTGCCGGACCCGGAACCTGGAACGCCTGCCGCAAGACATCGGGAACCTGCACAGGGTCATCCACACTGTACGCGGCGGCGCCGCACGCCCGTCCGAAGGCCGCGAAGTCGATCGGCTGTAGTTGCACCCCGTATTGTGGATTCCCCTCCATGGCGATCTGTTCCCACTTGATCATGCCGAGCACGTTGTTCTTGATCACGACAATCTTGACGGGGAGGTTATATTTGACGATGGTGGCGAGTTCTCCCATCAACATCGTGAACCCGCCGTCCCCCATAAAGGCCACGACTTGTCGTCCCGGGTGTGCGATGGCGGCGCCGACGGCGTACGGCAACCCGCAGGCCATCGTGGCCAGCGTGCCGGATGCGGAGAACTCCATCGTGCCACGGATCTTGATGTGGCGTGCCGCCCAAGTGGTGATCGTTCCGGTGTCGCAGCAGATAATCGCGTCATCGGCCAGGTAGTCGTTCAGCCGATGAGCCACGACTTGAGGCTTGAGCGGCCGGTCCGAACGGCTCCCGCGCTGCTCCATGAGCTCGTTCCAGCGGCGCATTTTTTCCTGTGTTCGAGACAAAAAGTCCCGATTAGACTTCTGTTCGACCAAGGGCAGCAGCGCCCGAATGACATCCCAACACTGCCCGACGAGGCCGACTTCGACCGGATAGCGGAGGCCAATGCGTGCGGGGTCGAGATCGATCTGGACGGCTCGAGCCTGTCCCCGCTTGGGATAAAACTCCATATAAGGAAAGCTTGTCCCGGCAAGAATCAAGGTGTCGCATTCCTGCAGGACTTCTTGGGACGGCGCCGTCCCCAGAAGGCCCACCCCGCCCGTAGTGTAGGGATGGTCATCGGGGACGACGGCTTTTCCAAGCAGCGGTTTCACGATCGGCGCCCCTAGTTTTTCCGCCAAGGCAATCACGTCCTGCCGTGCGGTGAGACACCCCCGTCCCGCAAGGATGGCCACCCTGGATCCTTCGTTGATGATGCGAGCGGCATGGTCGAGTTGTCGTTGCGGGGGCAAGGGAAGGGGGTCGGTGTACAGATCGCCGCTGTGTTGCGCGATATTCGCTTTGGAGCGCAAGCCATTACTGGTCCACTCCTGAATATCCTTGGGAATCGTGATGTGCGCGACCGTCCGTTTAGAAATGGCGGTCTTAATGGCTTCATCGACGACGTTGCAGACGTGTTCAGGACCCATCACACGCTCATTGTAGGCCGCGACGTCCATGAACAATTTGTCAAGATCGACGTCTTGCTGATAGTGCGTTCCGATGAGGTCGTGGAACGTATGGCCCGTGATCGCCAGCACAGGCTGCCCGTCGAATTTGGCGTCATAGAGTCCGTTCAAGAGATGGATCCCTCCCGGTCCTGACGTCGCCAGGCAGACCCCTAGCCGGCGGGCAAATTTCGCGTAGCCGCAGGCGGCGAAGGCGGCCGCTTCCTCGTGGCGGACTTGCACGAGTTGAATGTCTTTACTGCGCGTCCGCAGTGCCTCGAAAATGCCGTTGATTCCGTCGCCGGGCAAGCTAAAGATCACGCGGACACCCCAGTCCACGAGTCGGTCAACAAGAATATCGGCTACTGTGTCCGCCATGACGCCTCCTTTTTTTCCCCACTCATGTCTCTTCGACAACAGTGAAAGAGTGCAAGGCAGATGCCCTCGCAGCACGCTCATCGGCAACGATCAAACCTGTGAGTAACCGCACAACGCGCACAGCGCGCAACCGCCCTCGGATTTCTGCGCTGTCTCAACGGCTGGGTGGTACGAAGTATGCGACGACATCAAGAGATATGGGCACGATCCGCGTACCGATCAAACAGCACCATTACAGCCCTTACGAGCGTCCGCGCTCTATCCAGGTGCCGATCGAGCATCTTGACGTCTCGGCCTATGTCATTCCGACGGACGGCCCGGAATCCGACGGCACGCTCGAATGGCACCACACGCTGCTGCTGCTCGTCGAAGCCAGAGCCGCAGGACAATCCGGTTTGGGCTATAGCTATGCTGGGTATGGATCGGCGGCTGTCATCAAAGAACTGTTGGTCGACGTCGTGGTCGGACACGACGCCCTGTCGGTCGAGGATTGCTGGTCGGCGATGCTCCACGCCGTCAGGAATATCGGTCGCCCCGGCGCGGTGGCCATGGGCATTTCTGCGGTCGACGCGGCGCTGTGGGATCTGAAAGCGCGACTGCTCAATCTACCCCTCGTCGCGTTGCTGGGATCCGTCCGTGACGGCGTTCCCATCTATGGCAGCGGCGGATTCATTAGCTACGACCTCGAGCGGCTGACCGGCCAGTTGGCCGGGTGGGTCGAGCAAGGCATCCCCCGAGTGAAAATGAAAGTCGGCCAGGACGCCGTGCAGGATGTGAAACGCATTGATGCGGTTCGCCAGGCGATCGGCGAGGGGCCGGAAATTTTTATCGACGCGAACGGCGGGTATGCGGCGAAAGAAGCCTTGCGGGTCGCCGAGGCCTCCGCGGAGCGCGGAGTCACCTGGTTTGAGGAGCCGGTGTCGTCCGACGATCTTGAAGGGTTGCATCTCTTGCGTGAGCGCGTGCCCGCGCCGGTCGAGATTGCCGCCGGTGAGTATGGCTCCGACCCATGGTATTTTCGCCGGATGTTGCAGGCGAAGGCCGTCGATGTGCTGCAAGCCGACGCCACCAGATGCTGTGGCATCACGGGCTTTCTCAAGGCGGCCGCGCTCTGCGAAGCCGAGCCCCTTCCCCTGTCGGCCCACTGCGCGCCCGCTCTCCACATGCACGCCTGTTGCGCGGCGCGACCGGTACGCCACATCGAATATTTCTATGACCACGTCAGGATCGAGCGGATGTTGTTCGATGGCGTGATCGAACCGCTCGATGGCATGTTGTATCCGGATCGATCACGTCCCGGATTGGGGCTGGAATTCAAACGGCAAGATGCTCAACGGTATGAGGTGTGAGGGATCATGTCACAATTCATCGCGACGAAAGAATTAACTGTTCATCGCCGACGGAAAAGCGCTCAGTCAGATGCCCGTGCCGCCGTCGATGCGGCGCCGCTCGAGCGCGATCTGCGATCGGCGCTGCAAGGCGAAGTCCGCTTTGATCCGGGCAGCCGCGCGCTCTATGCCACGGACGCGTCCAATTATCGCCAAGTTCCCATTGGCGTCGTCATTCCTCGCAGTCTCGACGATGTCGTGCAGACGGTCGCCATCGCCCGGCGGCATGGCGCGCCGATCCTCTCGCGCGGAGGCGGCACGAGCTTATGCGGCCAGTGCTGCAACGTGGCGGTCGTCATGGATTGGTCGAAGTATCTCCATCACATCATCGAACTGGATCCCGATCGCAAACGGGCCCGAGTCCAGCCGGGCCTCGTGCTGGACGATCTGCGCAATGCGGCCGAGCGGCATCATTTGACATTCGGACCGGATCCGTCGACGCATAACCACTGCACGCTCGGCGGGATGATCGGCAACAACAGTTGCGGCGTCCATTCGGTGATGGCGGGAGAAACGGCGGACAATGTCGAGTCGCTGGAGATCCTCACCTACGACGGGCTTCGAATGTCGGTCGGCCCGACCGACGACGACACCTACCGCCGCTTGGAGGCCGACGGCGGACGCGTCGCCGACATCTATCGGCGTCTCCGCGCCCTGCGCGATCGCTACGCGGACGAGATCCGAAAACACTTCCCGCCGATCGCGCGTCGGGTCTCCGGCTATAACCTTCCCGCGCTGCTGCCGGAAAACGGTTTCAATGTGGCCCGAGCCCTCGTGGGTTCGGAGAGCACATGCGTCACAGTGCTCGAAGCGACCGTACGTCTCGTGCCGAGTCCTCCCGTTCGTTCCCTGGTCGTCCTCGGCTATCCAGACGTCTATAGCGCGGGCGACCATATCCCCGAGATTCTGAGTTATGGACCGATCGGGTTGGAAGGAATGGATGATCGACTCGTCAACGACATGGTGAAGATGCGCATTCACCCGCAGGATGTCAAACTTCTTCCGCACGGTGCCGGGTGGTTACTGGTCGAATTCGGAGGTGACACGAAGGAAGAGGCCGACGCACGGGCCAAGCACATGATGGATGGCCTAAAAGCGGTGCCGCACGCGCCGACCATGAAACTGTACGACGATCCGCCGGCCGAGGGTGTCCTGTGGACGATCCGGAAATCTGGGCTGGGAGCGACGGCTCATGTGCCCGGCGCGCCGTCGACGTGGGAGGGATGGGAAGATTCCTCAGTTCCGGTGGATCGGCTTGGCGATTATCTGCGCGGGCTGCGGAAGCTGTTCGATCGCTATCAATACGGCTGCTCGCTGTATGGCCATTTCGGACAGGGCTGCGTCCACACTCGAATCGACTTCGATTTAGAGACAGCAGAGGGCATCAAAAAATTCAGATCATTTTTATTCGATGCCGCCGATCTCGTTGTCGGTTTTGGCGGCTCGATTTCCGGAGAGCACGGAGACGGCCAGTCCAAAGCTGAGTTGCTTCCCAGAATGTTCGGACCGGAACTCATCCAGGCATTCGAGGAGTTCAAATCCATTTGGGACCCGGAATCCAAGATGAATCCGGGAAAGATTGTCCGGCCGTTCCGTGTTGATGAGAATCTCCGTCTTGGCACGAGCTACCGTCCGTCAGATCCGCCGACGCATTTTGCGTACGCGTCCGACGACTATAGTTTCTCGAAGGCGTCGATCCGCTGTGTCGGCGTCGGCGAATGCCGCCGCGAGCAGGGACAAACGATGTGCCCGAGCTATCGGGTGACGAGAGAAGAGATGCACTCAACCCGCGGACGTGCGCATCTTTTGTTCGAGATGCTGCAGGGGGATCCCGTGACCGGCGGCTGGCGTGATCCGCATGTGAAGGAATCGTTGGACCTGTGTCTAGCCTGTAAAGGATGCAAAGGAGATTGCCCAGTCAATGTCGACATGGCCACCTACAAAGCAGAGTTTCTCTCACACTATTACCGCGGACGGTTGCGCCCCAGGCATGCGTATTCGATGGGATTGATTTACTGGTGGGCTCGCCTTGCAGCCCTGATGCCCGGTCTCGCGAACTTGCTGACACAGACACCAGGAATCCGTGACCTCGTTAAATGGATCGGGGGAATCGCTCAAGAGCGGCGAATGCCGCCGTTTGCGGCACAAACCTTCAAAGACTGGTATCGACGACGTCCGCGGCGCAACACTGATCAACCGAAAGTCATCCTGTGGGCAGATACCTTCAACAATCATTTTTTCCCGGAGACGGCTCAAGCTGCCGTCGAGGTGTTGGAGGCTGCAGGGCAACAGGTGATCGTGTCTCAAGAAGCATTATGCTGCGGTCGTCCCTTATATGACTTTGGCATGCTGACCCTGGCCAAATCGCTTCTCCGACAGATCCTCGATGCCTTACGACCGGAGATCGCTGCGGGAACCCCTGTGGTCGGGCTGGAACCAAGCTGCATCGCCGTCTTTCGAGACGAACTCATCAATCTGTTTCCGCATGACGAGGATGCCAAGCGGCTTGCCCAGCAGACCTTCACATTGGCCGAATTTCTTGAAAAGAAAGTGCCGGGATACCGTCCTCCGGCGCTCCACAGGAAGGCCATCATTCACGGTCATTGTCATCAGAAGGCCATCATGAAGTTGGAATCTGAACGTTCCTTGTACGGGAAAGTTGGATTGGATTGTGAAGTGCTTGATTCCGGGTGCTGCGGGATGGCGGGATCGTTTGGATTCCAGGCGGAGCATTACCAGATATCACAACAAGTCGGCAGCTTGGTGCTGTTACCTGCAGTCACGCGCGCCCCTGCCGATACTCTCTTGGTCGCCGATGGATTCAGTTGCCGTGAGCAGATCGCCCAATCCACAACGCGTCACGCGCTCCACACGGCTGAAGTGCTCAACATGGCGCTTAACGAAGGTCCGTTAGGTCCCGAACACGGATGTCCCGAAGCGCGGATCCTTCTGCGAAGACAGTGCGCTGTTGCGGAGATCCTACAGCGGACCTGGGCGGGCGTCTTGATCGTCGTGGGTGCCATGCTCGTCACGACGTTCCTTCTGCGGCGGCGTCAACATGCCCGACTGTCAGTTTAGTCGATGTACTGATCAGCGCTGAGACACTGTTCCCTGTTGCGGCCGCAGTTGCTTTTGACGATTCATTTCATTTCTGGTACGGTGCCGCACACTGAGCATTAAGAGCGCTTCTCTCCTCGTTCGAGACGATTGGGGGACGCAGCGCATCTCGATAGGCATGAAAGGAGCGGAGGCAGGTCCCTCCAGGAGGGAGCAGAGACCTCTTGTTGCTCCGAGGTGGGCATACCCGGAGCAACACCTCCGCCTTTCTTCAGTAAAACAGCCCGCGCGGCGTGAATACAAGAGAATTTGGGTAGAATCCCGCACCCCCCAAAAGCCGGCCTCTCCCATTCATGATTTATTGTCTCTTCTCTCGCTGTTCGTTCACTAAGTCTTGACCTTGGGCCATTTGATCCGATTCCAAACGCTGGAAGGTTTGTCGCTCACTCTCTGAGTCGTGGTGCTTCTTCTCGTGCGAGAGC
>DATJGE010000080.1:0-2970 GCA_035495295.1 Nitrospira sp.
CCGCATTGATGAGCGCCTGCTCCAGCGAAATTTTGTTTTCCTTGTACAGCTGCAAGAGGACGTAATCGAAGGTCTGGCAGCCTTCCTCGATACCCTGTTCCATGGCTTCCTTGAGGGTGTCGACCTCGGCCTTCTTGATCAGATCCTTGATGCGCGGGGTATCCATCATGATTTCCAGGGCAGGCACCCGCTTGCCGTCCGTGGAAGGCACGAGCCGTTGTGAGATGATCGCACGGAGGTTGAGCGAGAGTTGGAGATAGATTTGCGCGTGCCGCTCGACGGGAAAGAAGTTCATGATTCGCTCAATCGCCTGGTTGGCGTTGTTGGAGTGCAAGGTGCCTATGCAGAGGTGCCCGGTTTCGGCGAAGGTGATCGCCGCCTCCATGGTTTCCGTATCCCGGACTTCGCCGATCAGGATGACGTCCGGCGCCTGCCGCAGCGTGTTTTTCAGCGCGTTCTGGAACGAGAGCGTGTCGAAGCCGACTTCCCGTTGAGTGATGAGCGACTTTTTGTGGTTATGGACGAATTCGATTGGATCTTCCACCGTGACGATGTGGCCCTGATGGATTGAGTTGCGATGATCGATCATGGCAGCGAGCGTCGTGGATTTTCCTGAGCCGGTGGCGCCGACGACTAGCACGAGTCCGCGCTTCGTCATGGAGATGTCTTTGATGATTGAAGGGAGCCGCAGGTCTTCGACCGTTTGAATTTCCGCCTTGATGTGACGGAAGACGAGACCGACGTTGCCTCGCTGCCGGAAAATATTGACGCGGAACCGTCCGAGCTCCTTGTAGTACAGCGCGAGGTTCATCTCCATCTTTTCTTCGAATTCGCCACGCTGCTGGCCCCGCATGAGGGCCAGCGCAAGCGCTTCCAGTTGCTCATTGGTGAACGGCGGGGTATTGGCAGGCTGCGTCGACCCATGGATGCGGTAGGTGGGCGGCGAATCCACCGTCAAATACATGTCCGAGGCTTCCTGGTCAACCATGACTTTGAGCAGTGTGCGAATATCCATCCTAGCTCCCGTGTAGAGGTCTCTTCGTTATGCCGCTCCCGTGAACGTCGAGGCGCCGAACAAGTTCGGCGTCATGCTGCGCGACTGTGCCTCGTTCTTGGTCACGAGACCCTTTGTGGCCAACTCGACTAGAGCCATGTCCATCGTCTGCATGCCGTCTTTCTGGCTGGCCTGCATGATGCCAGGAATCTGGTGGAGCTTCCCTTCTCGGATCAAATTGCGGACGGCGGTGGTGGCGACCATGACTTCCAGGGCGGCGACTCGGCCTCCGGCTTTCTTCTTGAGCAGCGTTTGCGTGATGACTGCTTCCAATGCCTCCGACAGCTGTGTGCGGATTTGAGACTGCTGGGCAGGAGGAAAGGCGTCGATGATGCGGTCGATGGTTTTCGGTGCGCTGGAGGTGTGCAGGGTGCCGAAGACGAGGTGCCCGGTCTCCGCGGCCGTCAGGGCGAGCTGAATCGTTTCGAGGTCGCGCATTTCGCCCACCAGGATGATATCGGGATCCTCGCGGAGCGCGGATCTCAGCGCATTGGTGAAGGACAGCGTGTGAACGCCGAGCTCACGCTGATTCACGAGACATTTTTTCGTTTTATGTACGAACTCGATTGGGTCTTCGATGGTGATGATGTGGCCTTCGAAAGTGTTGTTGAGGTAATCCACCATCGAGGCGAGGGTGGTGGACTTGCCGGAGCCGGTCGGACCCGTCACGAGGATCAGGCCTTTTTCCTTGTCGCAGAGCTGACGGACGATTGGCGGGAGTCCCAGCTTCTCCATCGGAATGATCTCGGTCGGGATGTTCCGGAACACGGCACCGAGTCCACGATTCTGGACAAAGACGTTGACGCGGAACCGTGCGATGTCGCCCAATTCGAATGAAAAGTCGCACTCGCGTTTCTCCTCGAAGTTCTTTCGTTGCGAGTCGCTCATCATGTCGTAGACGAGCGCATGGGTTTCTTCTGCGGTCAACGGCGGGTGGTCCAGTTTTTTGAGGTCTCCATGGAGGCGAATCATGGGCGGCTCGCCGGCGCTGATGTGGCAATCCGACGCGCCTTCCTTTGCCGAAAATGTCAACAACTTAGAAATATCCATGAAGACAGCTCCTTAGTGGAAGGGCCCGGGCAAGGTCATCCGGGGCGACGGCTAATATCGACGTGATGATGCCACAAGAATCCGAGAAAGCAATAAAATCTCCGTATTCGGCGCGATTAGAGCACGCCGGTCATCTGCCCGGCTCGCTCGAAGGCGACGAGAGCCTGATCGATGTGTGCCGCGGCGTGTTCCGACGTCACCGTGACGCGGATGCGGCTGGTTTCGGCGGGAACGGTGGGCGGACGGACTGCGGGCGCGAAGATATCGTTGGCGAGCAACTGTTCGGCAAACCGGAGCGCCGTCTCGGCGCGACCAATCAGGATAGGAATGATTGGACTGGCGGTCGGTGCCAACGTGAAACCCAGCCGACGGAAGCCCGCACACAGGCGTTCACGATTGTCCCACAGTCGTCGTCGGCGCTCAGGCTCACGCACAACGATCTGCAGCGCGGCGACGGCGGCGGCTGCGGAACCGGGCGTCGGTGCCGTGCCGAACATGAAGGACCGGCAGCGGTGCAGCAGATATTGGATCGATGGGTCCGGACCGGCGATGAAGGCACCGCTGCTGCCCAACGCCTTTCCCAACGTTCCCATATGGAGAGGGATGCGCGCTTCTACCCCGTAGTGCTCCACCGTTCCACGGCCGTGCGCGCCCATCACGCCAGTGCCATGTGCGTCGTCCACATAGAGATGCGCCTCATATGAGTGTGCGAGAGTTGCCAACTCGGGCAGAGGAGCGAGATCGCCGTCCATGCTGAAGACTCCATCCGTGACGATGAGCGTCCGGCGGCCCGCTCGTCGTTTGGCGAGCAACGCCGCCAGGTGCTCCATGTCGTTATGGCGGTAGATGCGGACGTCGGCGCCGCT
>DATJGE010000081.1:0-14188 GCA_035495295.1 Nitrospira sp.
TGTTTGGAGGCTCGGAGCAGGAGGGAGAGGAGAAGATTATGAAAGGCACGTCCGCGACGATCGCCGAACAGATTTTGCAAGTGGTGAGAGCCCATCCGGGGTGTGGCCTGGATGATCTTTCTGAACGCCTGCCAGCTCTGCAATGGTCCGATGTGTTCGTGGAAGTGGACCGTTTAAGCCGATCGGGAGAGCTGCGAGTGACCAGGCCGAATCCTGGATTTCTGCTGACCCTTTATCCGGTGACATAATGGCCGCAGGTTGCTCAAAATGGTCTTGTAACAAGGCCGCAGCAAGCCGAGGCACGAGGCATACGTCGTTCGGTATGTCGAGGGTCCGAGCGATGCGAAAACACAGTTACAAGTCATTTTCAGGATCCTGCTAACGGGGTGGAGGCCCTGGCAGGAGTTGCCCACCTGCTGCCAGGGCAGACTCTCTTGCCTCCTGGAGGAGAGCTCCACCCCCATTTACGGTTTCCCATTTCATCCCAGCACACCTCCCATTCCTTCTCTTGGCTGGCGTGTTCTTTGAGACTGTTTCGTACACATGTCGCGCAGGACAGCGGCCGCCGAATGCCGTTTACCAAAGTACCTACCCTCACCGATAATATCGCGTAAGAGACAGCACCCATCTGACGTTTGTCTCTTTCGGCGCGAGGCGTTGTGCTGTTTTCCCACGACACGTATTCTTTTCGTCACTGTTTCGTGTGATTCACGCTGCAGAAAGAGCACGAAAAAGCTCTTTCTCCAGCTTTTCCAGCCTCGTCAAGCTGGTACTTCGATTGCTTAATCAGAGGCTTGCGGGCTTACAGTAAGGCGGAATCAGGAGCGACGCAGCGAGAACCACAAACCGCGAGAGGTATTATGGGCGAAAAAATTATCGGGATGCTTTTTCTCATCTCCGCATGCTGGTTCGCGACACCGTTGCTTCCAGCTTCTCCAGCGGTGCATGACAGTTCACGACAGTTCTATGACCGAGTGATGGAAGAATTTAGGCATGGCGACTATGAAGCCGCATTGGCCGGCTTCAGACTCTTTATTGAGCTACATCGTCACTCTTCTTTAGCAGCGAGCGCTCAATATTGGATCGGCGAATGCCAGTACCGGCTGGGCCGCTACGCTGATGCGCTCAATTCCTTTGATACTGTCCGTTCATATCCCGCCAATCCTAAACTTGCTGCCTCCGCGTTTAAGATTGGCCAAACTTACTCAAGGCTCGGCGAATATAAAAAAGCTCGCGAGATGTTTGACCGTGTCCTTGAGGAATATCCCCATGGCGCCGAAGCGGAACTCGCTCGCAAGGCGCTTCATGTCATCTCTCCTCAGAACTAAGTCCCCGACGCAGGCTGCGGTCCCGGTTCACCCAGGTATGACAGTGGAGTCGGCGTGATTCACCGATGTTGGTTCGTCACTTGCCGAGAAAGGCCCTGTGATTCCACTTTCATCGGTGAATATTGACCGTATCCCTAACGGCAACATAGTGTCCATCTACCGCGGATCGAACGAGGTCGAGCAGCAGGCCATTGTCGTACGGTTTTCGAAGCCAGCCGAAAGGCCGACACTCGGAGACGAGCGGTTCGTCCGGAGTCGGAAGCGATCCCGACGCCAAAATCACCGGAATGCCAGGATAGTGCATTTGTATTTGTTGGAGGAGTTCAATCCCGTTCACAAATGGCATGCGATAATCGGTAATCACCGCATCGAAATGTCGTCTGTGCAGCTCGCTCAAGGCAGCGCGGCCATCGCAAGCGGGGACCACCGTATATCCCGCATGATCCAATAATGCCTCTAGGAGAAACCTCGCATGATGGTCGTCATCCACCACCAGGACTCGTTTGCCAGAGCCATCCATCACGGCCTCATAGATGCTGATGGTGAAGAGAACTTAGAGCCGAATACCCTCTCGTGGCCTTGCGGTCGACGCATGAGCAGAGCTGCGACCGGTCCTATTGAGACAGATCACAGAATCCTCAATATTTCCGCAGTTGAGACATCTCGTGACTTGTAAGTCAGACCGCGATGCGTATTCGAAAGACGGCAACGCGAATTCGGCGATCATCAGTCCGCCGCACCGTCTGCAGTCCATCACTCTCCCTTCTAAGAAGTGCTGATCCGAAAAGAGCTCTACGCCCTCACAGAGAATACGGCATCGTGGATGACCGGCGTCACATCACAGCTGCAAAATGCGATCCACGGCATTCACGTAGAGAAAATGGGAAGGAATCAGAAACCGCGTGACAGGCGGGATGAAATTCCAGAATTTTCGCACACTGTAAATCGTGCGAATTCGCTCAACTTCTTCTGTTTAGTTGCATGCGAACTCGAGGATACCGAGCGCCCGGTTCAAGATACACCTAAGAAGATCCCATTGCTGAACTCATTGGTTTGTTGGTCAACCATAGAGTCCTAGTCCCAGAGCCAGCGATCGGGGGATCGTGAACTGACGGAGCCCTGGCCGAAAAAATTTCTTGACATGGTTCCGATTTTGGAATATTTTTCCCAATATTCGATATTGGAACTTTTTTCCCAATATGCCAAAAGGATCTGATCACGCTATTCTCGCTGCGGCCAGGACGCTCCTTCAGCCCCTCATCCGCATTCTCCTCCGCCATGGAATTCCGTGCGATGCGTTATCGGCCATCGCTCGTGAACTTTACGTTCGAGTGGCGACTCAGGAATTTCCCTTGCCGGGCAAAAAACAGACAACGTCCAGGGTCTCAATCCTGACGGGGCTCACGCGCAAGGAAGTACGGCGGATACTCACGACTGCCCAAGCACTGAATCAGGAGGCGACGGATCGGTACAACCGTGCAGCTCGCGTCATCGCCGGGTGGGTCCGCGACAAGGAGTTCCACGATACCAACGGCCATCCACTTCCGCTGCCGCTTGAGGGTGAAAAGACGTCATTTGGTGCCTTGGTGCGCCGATACAGCGGAGATTTGCTGGTCAGGGCCGTCTTGGACGAGCTACTCAGGGTGGGCGCCGTTCGGAAGGCAAAGGACGGCCGTATTCGGCTACAAGCCCGCTCCTACGTGCCCCAGCAAAGTCCGACAGATACTCTCCAAATCTTGGGGGCGGACACCGCAGACCTCATCGCGACGATCGCTCATAACCTGGATATGCCGGCCGTTCCGCGCTACCAGCGAAAGGTCATGTACGACAATGTGCCGGTCGAAGCCGTTCGCGAGTTTCAATCCTTATCCGCTGACCGTGCACAATCGCTTCTCGAAGACCTTGATAGTTGGTTGTCACAGCGGGACCGGGACGTCAATCCCGGCATCAACGGCAGGGGTCGTAAACGCGTCGGAATCGGCATCTATTACTTTGAAGATGACCAACCGAGTTCCGACGGAGCAACTCGACGGCGAAACACCTAGCCTGAGCGGGCGTTTCCACATGGGAGACGAGAGCGTCCCTTACCCAACATCGTTCTCAAGTACGATTGGCCGGTTGTCGTCTTAGGAGGAACATCGTCATGCACATCAGCGCCTTTGGACATGCGGCACGGCACTGCGGAATCAGCACAAGCCTGCGCGGTTGGCTCTTTGCCGTCTTAGCGACAGTCATCTTCGCGGCATGCAGCGGCGGTGGAACTGGCGGATCTGGTGCGCCGGCGGCACAGGGACAGGCGTTAGTCAGTGTGACCGATGCCCCAGGCGATTTTCTGTCCTATACGATGAACGTGCAATCGCTCACTCTTACACGACAGGATGGGACGGTCGTGGAAACGCTCCCTCTCACAACGCGCATCAACTTTGCCGATTATGTCGAGCTGACCGAGTTCTTCACCGCTGCAACGATCCCATCAGGCACGTATATCGCCGCTCAGATGCGGCTGGATTTCTCTACCGCCGACATCAACGTGGAAGACGCGAACGGCAATGCCGTTCCCGTCCCAGTCGCTAACATCCGTGATGCCAAGGGCAACCCCATCACCACCCTGGATGTCGCCGTGCGATTTGATGATCGACGCTCGGTGTTCATCGCGCCGGGAATTCCCGCCCATCTCACGTTGGACTTCAATCTTCAAGCGTCGAACAGCGTCGATCTGTCGGTAAACCCACCGGTCGTCACCGTCAGATCATTTCTCGTGGCTGACGTCGACCCGCAGAACCCGAAAACCATGAGGTTGCGAGGTCCTCTCGACTCGGTGAACCAGCAGGATGAAACCTACCGCGTCTTTCTCCGTCCGCTCTTTGGGCCATTGGGTGGTAGGCCGCTCAGCCAATTCGGATCGGTCAGCGTGCATACAGCGGCCGATACGGTGTTCGAAATCGACGAAGTGACCTATCAAGGAGCCGCGGGACTGGCGGCACTGGCTGCCAAATCGACCGGCACCGCGACGGTGGCGATCGGAGACTGGAAAGTTGACGCCAAACAATTTCAGGCGCATGAGGTGCTTGCAGGTTCGAGCGTGCCGGGCGGCACACGAGACGTTGTGACGGGCGTCGTGGTTGCCAGAACGGGTGATCAGCTGACAGTGAAAGGCGCATCTCTCGTTCGAAGCGATGGCACCTTTACATTTCATGAGTCGGTCACCGTGAATGTGGGAGCAACGACGAAAGTCCGGCAACAAGCGCTCCTGACCGCGGGACTGACCAAAGATGACATCTCCGTCGGGCAACATGTCACGGCATTTGGAAGCCTCGACGCGCCGGCGACCACATTGGATGCGACCACCGGGCTTGTGCGGCTGCTTGTCACCTCCGTAGCGGGACTCGTCAATACAACCGGAGCGAATTCACTCGAAATGGCGCTTCAGCGCATTCAAGGACGGCCGATCAGCTTGTTCAACTTCGCGGGCACCGGTTCCTCCTCGGCGACGAATGCCGATCCGCAGCATTATCAAGTGGCCACCGGCGCCTTAAATCTCGATGGCTTTACGTCAGGAACGCCGACCAGGGTTAAAGGCTTTGTGACCCGGTTTGGCACGGCGCCTCCTGATTTCACAGCCCAAACGCTCATCAATCTGATCAACGACGCCGGCAGACTCGTAGTGAACTGGCGTCCGCCTTCGGCCGTGCCATTCACGAGCAATACCGATGCCGGCGTCGTGCTTGACCTCGCGGGAGTCGGCGCTCTGCATCATGTGTGGCGCGATGCGATCGCAACCGATCTTTTGACCTTGGGAGCCGCTGGGACCGTTGTTCCCCTGAATCCGTCTCAAGGACTCTTTGCGTTGGGATCAGGAGGACAAGTGCAGGTATTCACTCAATGGCATGACTACAGCCTGGCGCTGCAACAGCATTTGGCACAAGGTCAGCTGGCGAGCACCTTTGGGAGCCATGGCGTGTTCAATGATACAACCGCGACCATGATGGCGGATCGCATGTATACGGTGTTTCAGTAAGGCAAAACTGTTTGTGGCGCTCGCTTCCGGTCGTCGACGAATGGCTGCGCCTATTGGGAGATGCACAGGCCATCGGAAGTTACGTGCGGCCTCGACCGTGAGGCACTCCGCCCTTCGCGCAAACCGGCAACCGCCACCCGTCGATGGAATCTGCGAATTGCTCAGGCAGGACGGCAGGACCGTGCGACGCCATGTCATCGTTGTGCCGTGTCGTCGGTCTAAGACTGACAGACCGGTCGTTCATGTTCGGTGCTCTACTCGACAGCGGCGCATTCAGCTGAGCACCCGTGCATGAGAGGACCATCGACGCCGAGTGTGTCCCTACAATTTACAGTCTTTTTACGAGCGAGGCCGGACGAAAGGAGTACGATGGCTGAAGTCTGTTCAACATTCATCGTGAGGTCGACGTGAACAGTCGAACGCCTAGGCGAGTCATTGTTCTCATGATCGCGTTGGCAACATTCGTGGCCCTCTGCGAGCCAACACGCGCCGAACCATTGACCATTGGAGCTCCGCCAAGCTTAAGGGCAGCCTTTGACGAAATTATCCCGATGTTCGAGCAGGAGTACGGCGTGTCGGTGAAGATCGCCTACACCCCGTCGAAAACGCTGCTTCGGCAAATCGAGAAAGGAGCTCGCATTGATGTGTTTGTGTCGGCAGGGGTCGAAGAAGTCGACTATCTGTATAAGAAGCGGCTGACGCTCAACGGTCGCCCCCGCGTCTTGGCCGAGACGTCTCTTGTCCTCGTCATGTCGGCGGACTCGACCGCCCCGCTCAACTCCTTTCGCAATGCATTAGGCGATCACACGACGCGCATTGCCCTTGCAAACCCCGAAACGTCCTACTTGGGAGAGGTGACTGCTCGCGCGCTGAATAAGCTCTATCCGACATATAAAAGTCGTGAGCATATTCTCTATGCCTCACACAGCGAGCAGATTCTCAATCTCGTACGCGCGGGCAAGGCCGATCTGGGGCTGGTGTATCGCGCCAACATGATCAGCAATGGCGACGTCCGCATCAGCGATGACGCCCCAATTGGAAGCGATGTCGTGATTGAATTTGCCCAAGCCGTCGTTTCCGGTTGCGAGATCTCCTTACGCAGCCTCGCCGTACAGTTCTCCGATTTCTTGATGACGCCGCGCATCCAGCTGCTTCTGATGAAACACGGATTCAATCCGCCTCATGTAGGGCCGACCCGCGTCAAACGCGCCGTGAAGTAATCAAAGGGAGATCAGCGATGCGAACGCTTTTGAGCCGTTGCGGAGACAGGGAATTGTTGTGGGCCCTTTTGCTGCTGATGGGCGCAATTGTGCTCCTCCTGAATAGCTGAAGCAAAGACCTGCATCTGCGTTCACTGACGCAGTTTCTTTAGGACTGCGCACAGAGCTTCAAACGTCAACTCCGGACAGGGCCAGCCGAGTCACATCGACCCGCTCCAAACCTGCGTGAAGCGCAAGGGGTGGAAACGCACGTCGCCTCCTGGCTCCTGAACGTTGCAAGACCACTCACAGCCAGGCGGGACGCCGGTTCCCTTCGTTGGCGAGCGAATGCACGTACGGCGGAATGTGCCATCACCACCTTTTCGTATGACTCGAGAAGAAAGAGGAGGTTCAAGCGAGCCGAAAAGCGGTACGGTCCTGCCTAGCGCCCCTGACCGTGGCAAACTTTAGTACAAGTTCCTGCAGACGATGGCGATCCTCGACGGGCATCGAGGGGAATTTGACACCAAACGAATATCCGTCATGCCAACATACGGTGGCGCCAACAATGTGCAAGGGTGATTTTCCGTCCTTCAGCTCAAGCACCAGTGACGTCGTGCAACCGACGTCAAGGACAGGTCCGAGGATTCGACATCCTTTTTTCGATAGGTCGAGGAGCTGACCCTTTTGTTGAGAAGGACACGCTTCGTCCGCGCTCGTATAAGATACCGGACAGTAGAACGGCACACGCTGAGCCTCTCGCGAGTCGAGCCTGGCGGTTGAATTGCTCTTTGGCAGGTCCTTATCGTTTTTCGAACTCATACACCTCTTCCCTTAGATTCTAAGCCTACCACTCGCGGAGTAATGAGTTTTAGTAATTTTACTAGAGACCAACGGCTGCAGACCCAGATGGGGGATGACCAGACATTAGGCGGATCAAGGGAACTGCACTCGCGGTGCATGGCTGCCAGCCGCTGGATCGGGCGGTCGATTGACAGGGGTTTTTTGGGGTTCTATCGGTGCCCAACACCCGTGCTCACACGAACGTCAAACCGACCGGCGAAGGTGTCGCCCGGCGCCAGCCGCTTCAAGCCCCACTCGGGGTGGTTAAAGCCGTCCGACGCGCAGGTCATGGGTTCAATCGCCAGCGCCCGCCGCGGTGCCTCGGCAATCGCATCTCCTGTATAGAGCACGACAGCGGAGAAGGACCCGTCCATCACGACGTCGATCGTGAGGCCGTTGCCTGGATTGCGCAATGATACAGTGCAGGACCCGTCGGAATCCCGCTCCAGTTCCAGGTAGCAATGATTGAAGTGCCGTGAGCCGATCGGCGCAAACGTTCGATAGTCCCACTCGCCGCCCGTGGCTGACAATATCCGACCGGTTGGCGCGAGACGATCGTCGAATTGAAGATAGCCGCCAGCGGGGATGCGAAGTTCGGCTTCGTCGATGGCGGCGGTGCCGACGGTAAAATACGGATGGAAGCCGACGCCCACCGGAGCGACACGTGCTCCGGCATTCCGGACGGAAAACCCGCAGGACAGACCGGCGGACGCCAACCGATACGTTACGCGGATGTTCAGTGAAAATGGATAGCCCCGCGCAGCATAATCTGTGGCATCCACAGCAGTCTCCAATTCGACGCGATCCGGCTGCTGCTCTCGCACTGTCCAGGGCATGTTCCGAACAAATCCGTGGATGGCGTTCGGGCCTTCCTTGTCGTTTCGCTCCAGCTGATACGAGCGTCCGTCGAAGGCATAACGGCCTTCCTTGATGCGGCCTGGAAAGGGAATGAGTACGTCCCCCTGGCCGCCCTTCTTGTTGCCGCCGCCGGCATATCCCCAGACGATGTCGCTCTCACTACTCGATTCCATGACAAAATACCTGCGAAGCGCCGCGCCCCAGGGCGACACGACGGCCCGTTGCCGGTCATGGGACAAAATCAGCTCGTTGTCCGGCGTAACGGTCTGTAATGGCTTCGATGACATGGACGCTATGTATAGGAGTACGCCGACCGACGGCAAGTGTTCGCCTAGAAAGGCAAGTCATGATCAGCATGGAAAAGATGTGTGGGTCCAATCACGAAGAATCCGATGCTCATCAAACGTCAAACGATAGCGGTCGCATTCCCAGGCATCGATCGTTGTCCATGCGTTGTTCGTTCCCTGCTGGACATGCCTTCGCGTTTGATACATCCATACCGTCTGCCCCTTGTCGTCCATGGTGACATCTGAAGGTTGTCCAAGATGTTCCCTTACCTCACTCTCCGAAGCTTGATTCGTCACGGATCTCAAATACCGGCTTTCCTTGGTGAGAAAAAGCGCACAACTTGTGAGCGCCATCGCGATGCACAGAGCCGGCGTCAGGACGCGTCTTTCAAGAGTGTGCATGGCCCTGCGCCGGCAATTGGTCTTCCATTTCGCTCGCGTTGATGCACGGACGCCTACCCTCATCTGGCTCGGTGCGTGCGCACTGCTGATCCCTTTGATGCTGTGTACAATCGACCGCTGCGTCTACGGAGTCACGTTTTCGAATGCTTCGCCGGGCTTGGGATTTCTCTCCCCTCCACCGACAATCCAGACACTTGCAATACGATCGGTTTCCGCGCTCGGAACGTTTTCATCAAGCCGGATACGGTAATCATATTTGCCGGCCTCCGAAAAACACATGCTGGCAAACGCATGAGGGGCGACAACGGCCGTCAAGGCGCTGTCGATCTTCTTAAATCCCGAGCGGCATGAAATCCGTGCGTCATCTGAGGTAGGAAATATGACAGCGATAGGCTGTGATCGGCTGTTCATCCAACGAACTTCGTCGCCTCGTCCGGCATTGATTTGAAGCGGTTCGATTTTAGGGCCGACATTCACCGTGTGTATCCGGCTTCCCTGAGACGAATTGGGCGACGACGCGCATCCTGCAATGAACAACGTCATTCCAATCAGTGGAATCAAGAGACCGTGTGTTTTAGTCAGGACATTCATAGATCCTCCCTATGTTCGGGTGCACTCGTTCATCAAGTGGGAATAAAACTGTCGTCTCTTGATCTTCTCTACCGCAACGATTCTTCGTCAAGGACGGACATCCGAAGCTCGGGATTGCGATCCTGGGTTCTTCCCTAGTAAAACACGAGCGGGACCTCGTGCCGCAAAGCATGAGTGGTCATGCGGCAAGTACGATCGCCCCGCCAACAATGGTGGACTGGACAATATGGAAGCAGAATAGTCGCTTGGCCTGATTCAACGGCTCACGAAGACGTCAGCATCACCGCCGCTCGTTCATGAGCCTACAGGCAGCGATCCAAAGCGCTTCAGCAATGCTTCCTCGTTCGACGACGGTCCAATTCGAGATAAGATCGAGACTATCTACCAACGTACCGCTGCCCATTTGGCCAGAAAACCACTTCACAACCAGGATGCGCGTGAGCTCTGCAGAGCAGTCATATTCTCTTTCCGTCGTGTGAGAGGAATACAGTTTCCTGCCTCCGAGGGTTTGGCTGGCGTCATAGTCGAATAATTCCCACATCGTCAGCATGTTGCCGGCACGACGAACCGTCGCGTAATCGACGTACACATTTGCTTTATAGGTTTCACTCGTGCCGATTATTTCCCATTCGCCATACACTGGTCCGCCCGCTAGCAACAGACACATAGCCAGCGGAGGGCCTATCGACGGGCGGAACAATCCCAATGTCATCACCATTCCGAGGGCGAATCAGATCAACAACTATACGAGTGGGCTTCGGCTCGCCGAGGTCATCGACCCGCTAGTCACGCAATACCGCACGCTGGCATCCACGCGAGGAGAGTGACGTCGAAGGCGACGGCACCGGCAACGACGTCACGCGGCGTCTTGACGCCGACGCGCGTCCCGCATATCGCCGTCGCCGAGGAGAACAACCGGCCTTTGTTTGGAAGCGGTGCGCTTCGCATAGACGATCCCATACACACAGGGCACGAACAACAGCGTGAAGACCGTGGCGATGAGCAAGCCGCCGATGACGGCTCGGCCCAGCGGCGCATTCGTCGAATAGCCCGTCGCCATGGGCACCATTCCAATGATCATGGCCGAGGCAGTCATCAACACCGGACGAAACCTGGCCTTTCCGGCCTCGATGGCGGCCAGCAGGGCGTCGCCGTGCTGCTCGAGCCGTTCGCGCGCATAAGAGACCACGAGGATCGAATTTGCGGTGGCCGTTCCCATGGTCATGATGGCCCCGGTGAGGGCCGGCTCCGACAGCCGCGTGTATGTTGCGAACAACGCCCACGCGATGCCGGCTAGCGCGCCGGGCAAGGCCGTAATAATGATAAAAGGATCCAGCCAAGATTGGAAGTTGACGACGATCAAGAAATACACTAGGGCGATCGCCACCAATAATCCGACGACCAACTCGAAATACGCGTCGTGCATCAGCGAAGCCTGGCCATGGATTTCGACTTCTGCGCTCCTGGGCTTCTCGTGCGCCAGGCTCTTGACGATCTTCTCCACATCCGCCAGAACGCCGCCGAGGTCGCGCCCTTCGGCGGAGACATAAATATCGAACAACGGCATGATGTTCCCATGCGTGATCACACCCGGCGTACCTTCCGCCGAGAGACCGGCCAAATTACCGAGCAACTGGATGCTCTTATCGTCCGAGACATCGCTCGCATCGACCGGAACGGTCTTGAGACTATTGAGGCTGTTGATCTGCGGCTGCGGCGTGTACACATTGATCGGATACGACATGCCGGTCGAGGGATCGAGCCAATAAATCTGGTCCACTTGTTGGCTGCCGGCGGTCGTCATGAGCAGATTATCGGCGATGTCTTTGAGCGTTCTATTGACGCCGAGGCCGAACGTGCGGTTCCCCTCGACCATGAGGGTCGGCGTGCGCATCGTCTGCTGGATTGTCACGTCCACGGCGCCGGGAATTTCGCGAAACTTGCTCACGAGTTTGCGGGCGAACTCGTAGTTCGGGGACATCTCCGGGCCGTTGACCTGCACGTCAATCGGAGCAGGCGCGCCGAAATTGAGAATTTTGGCGGTCAGATCGGAGGGCTGGAACGTGAATTCTGTGCCCGGATAGCGCTCATTCAACCCCTTGCGCAGAGTACGACGGAAGTCCCACACGGGAGATTTTTCATTGTTCAAAAGGATCGTCAAATCGCAATCCTGGGACCCGATCGTCGGCGTCGGAATGAAGGCCAGATTGTGCGGTCCGACCGGCAGGCCGCAATTACTGACGATGTTTTCCACCTCACCCGGCAGCAACTCCTCGATGCTGTTGGACACCAGCGTGGCGATGCGTCCGGACACCTCGATGCGCGTCCCAAGCGGCGCCCGCATATGCATCTGGATGACCCCCGACCGGATCTCCGGAAAATAATCCCGCCCGAGAAAATAAAAGAGCGGCAGGGAGCCGACCGCCATCAGCAGCGACATTTTGACAAAGGTGCCGCGGCGCGCGATGACCCGTTCGAGCAGTGCACCATAGCGGTCGCGGAACTGGTCGAAGCGGCGTTCGAACCCCTTCTGAAAGCGGACGAACACATTGGGCCGCGCAGACGCTCGAGCCGGATAGTCATGCTCCGCCGCCCCGGCCTCATGTGCCGACAACATATATTTCGCCATCGTCGGCACCAGCGTGCGCGAGAGGATGAAGGAGGCAAGCATCGCGATGATGACCGCCTCCGCCATGGGCTTAAAGAGATAGCCGGCGACACCGCCGAGTTCGAAGAGCGGGATCCAGACAATCGCGATGCACAGCGTGGCGACGAGTGTCGGGACGACGATCTGATTGGCCGCGTCGATGATGGCCTCCTGCAGCGGCTTGCCCATTTCAATATGACGATCGATATTCTCGATCATCACCGTCGCATCGTCGACGAGAATGCCGACTGCCAGTGCCAAGCCGCTTAAGGTCATGACATTGATCGTTTCCTCGAGCCAATGCAGGCCAATAATGGCAACGAGGAT
The DNA here is from genome assembly GCA_035495295.1 of Nitrospira sp. Lineage (GTDB taxonomy): Bacteria > Nitrospirota > Nitrospiria > Nitrospirales > Nitrospiraceae > Nitrospira_C. The sequence goes on from DATJGE010000081.1 coordinate 12,501, forward strand.
GGACAGCGGGATCGAGGTCCATACGATGACCGTGGCCCTCCAGGAACCGAGCAGCAAGAGCACGATGAGGCCGACCAGGGCGCCGGCGATGGCCATCTCATGCACGACGTCCGCAATCGAATCCTTGACGAATGTGGAGGCGTCGTCGAGGAGCCTGATCTTCACGCCAGGCGGAGAGACTTTTTCGGCGCGCGGGATCATCTTTTTAATCCCATCCACGACATTCAGCGTCGAAGCCTCTGTGCTCTTCATCACCACAATGATGACGGTTTGCTTCCCCTTCACCAGCACAGAGTTCTGTTGCACCCGCCCCATGAGTCGCACGGTGGCGACGTCGCGCAGATAGACGAACGCGTTGCCTTCCCGCTTGATCGGGATATCGCCGAAATGCTCAATCTTCAGCGGTGACGCGTTGGTCATGACGATCCAGTCGGTCGACTTGATCTTGATGTCGCCGGACGGCAGGACGAGATATTGCCTCATGAGGACATCGTGAATATCCGTCGGCGTGAGATTACGGGCGAGCAACTTCTGCTGATCGAGATTGACCATGACCTGCATGGTCTGGCCGCCGTAGGGCTGCGGCAAGATCGCCCCGTTGACCGTCACAAGCAGCGGTCGGATTCGCATGTAGGCGAGATTGAAGAGTTCCGCTGGTGTCATATCCTCGGAGCTGAGTTCGAGCATGGCGACCGGGATGGAAGACGGCGCCAGACGCATGACCATCGGAGGGGAAATATCCGGCGGCAGCGCCTTCACGACATTCTGTGCAATGCCCACGATATCGGCCTCGGCCCTGCCGACATCGACTCCGTCCTGGAGGAAAATATTGGTGATGCTGCTGCCGAAGTAGGCATGACTATGGATATATTTGATGCCTTCCACCGTTGAGGTCAGAAAGCGTTCAAACAAATACGTGATGCGCCCCTCCACCTGCTGCGGCAGCAGGCCGGAGTACGTCCAGACCACGGAGGTGACCGGAATCGTGATGTTCGGAAACACATCGGTCGGCATGTGGAGGACCGTCTTCGTGCCCCAGAGCAAGATGAGAATGGACATGACCACGAAGGTATACGGCCTGCGTAGGGCAATGAGGACGACGTGATTCATGCCGGGCGTCCCGAGAAAAAAGCGTTGGAGAAAACTCGACGTATAATCGACCGAACATACCGAGAGAGCCCGACGGATGGAGTGCAATCCGAATACCGGAAAGCGGCATGTCGTTGTTAACGAGTTCGTTGCAGATTATTCATCGAATGGCGCGCGCGGTTACCGGCAAACTAGGAGTTGGCGAGTGCCTGCCCTTCTCCAGCTAGGACTCCCACTAGCTTGATGCGTCGTCTCTACATTTCCATTCTCATAAACTATGGCGTTACTCTCTTGGCGGCGCACGGAGCGCACTGTGCAGAGTCGCACGTATCGTGCTGTAATTCCGGCATGCCTCCTACCCCTTCCAGTGGGAGTGGGATAGCCCTTTTTCGGAATGCTGATGGACGTTGGCGGTGGTAGGTTCGAGACCAGGATTCGGAGAACCTGACATCGGAGGACGCCATGCCAACCCGCAATGGACATCGATATCTCGAACACAATTGGGCCAGCTGCGGTGAAATAGACGCCAACGTGACGGCACGAGCAACGGAGCTTGACCGGCGGAGTGCACATCGAGTGGCACTTGAGGCCAGCGTTAG
>DATJGE010000082.1:0-2733 GCA_035495295.1 Nitrospira sp.
GGTACGGTCGATTTCGGGCAGTTCCTGTTCATTCATCAAGCCTTGGTAGAACGGGCGCGTTCTGCAGCGCGGTGGGGCGCAATCAACGATCCGACGGATACCGCCTCCATCACCAACATGGTGCTCTACAATCAGGGAGCCGCGCCGGCCTTGGGAACGGCCTCATATTTTAACCTGACCCCGGCTAACGTAACGGTGTCGAGCGCGGGCTCCGGGACAGACGACTATCGCCTCAACCTGCAAATCTCAGGCTATTCCTACGCTGTATTCTCTCCTTATGTTGCCGGCAGTTACATCGGCCCCAAGATCACGATTTCTGTTCCATTAGGCCTTTACGACTAACGTCGGGCATCGGCACGAATGAGGCGCCCGTAATCCGGTCGCAGCCCCGTGACATTTACCGGAGTCCGCCCGACGCGAGCAAGGTTTCGCCGGTCAGCCATCCTGAATCGGCCGACGCCAGAAACAGGGCGATGGGCGCAATGTCTGCTGGCTGCGCGATCCGGCCTAGCGGCGTCTGGGCCTCAAACTGCTTTTGAAAATCGCTGCCGATCATTCCGATCGCATGGACTCCCTCGGTCTCCACGATCCCGGGATTGATGGAGTTGACTCGGATCTTTTTCGGCCCGAGTTCCTTGGCCAGCACGTGCGTTACGGCGTCTACCGCGCCCTTGGTCGCCGTATAGACCGCGGTAGAGGGGGGCGTGAGACTGCTCGCGGTCGAGCCAATGTTGATGATACTTCCGCCCTCGGCGCCGAACCGCTTTACGGCCTCCTGGGTCGCCAGAATAAGCCCCAGCACATTGGTATTGAACTGCCGGTGGAACTGCTCCTCGGTAATCTCCCCCAGCGCCGCAAACTCGTAGACGCCGGCGTTGTTCACCAGCACGTCCAGCGTTCCAAACGCTTTCTGCGTCTCGGCAAAGAGGCGCTGCACGTCGGCAGTCTTGGACACGTCGCCTTGCACGGCGACTGCTCTGCCGCCATTTTTCACGATGTCCGCGACGACGCGATCGGCGCCGTCTTTGCTCGAGGAGTAATTGACCACAACGGCTGCGCCCTCTGCCGCCAGGCTTTTCGCGATGCCCGCGCCAATTCCCTTGGACGCACCTGTAACTATTGCTACCTTGTTCTTCAGTCGGCTCATGTCTGTTCTCCGGCTCGAATCGCGATGACCGTCAATTCGATAACCATCTAATTGATGAGGGTCTGTTGGGGAAGGGTTCAGGGTTGCGGCAAAATTTTTGCGAGACGGTTCAGGTAGGCTTCCAAGACGTCGCGCTGTAACGCCAGGTTGGCGAATTTGCCCTGTCGGAGGATCGTAATCAGGCCCGCCGTCTCCAGTTGTTTGAGGTGATGCGAGAGCGTGGCCGCGGTCACCGGCTGTCGGTTATGCACATCCGTGCAGGCCACGGCACAGCTCTTTGCGCCAATCTGCCTTAGGATTTCGTAGCGTCGCGGATCAGCCAGGGCCTTGGCGATGAGATGCATCTGATTCTCTGAAAGCAGTTTCCGTTTCGGCACTGGCGATCTCCGATTTCGACAACAATCCGGGCGCGTACCGGCTCACTGCGCGCGGGTGAGCTCATATTGATGCTGTTTCGGCTGCGCCGCGATCCGCTGGGCCAGCACGATCTGCTCTTCGAGCGCATCGAGTGACGCCTCAGCCGGGGCGAGCCGGAAACCCTGGCCGTCGAGCGGCACCTGCACCGAGCGCCAGCGGGCAAAGTGAACGCTGTTGTGCTCGAGCGTGAGCTTGTGCACGTCGGCGGCCTGCCGGGACATGGGGGTTGCGTATTCCGCGAGGTTGATGCCGCGGGCAAGTTGATCGGCGCTGAAGCTTTCCACCGTCTCGCCGTCGATCTTCAACGTGTAGCTTCCGGCGGCAAGGCCGGAGACGCGCAGCTTCTCCTGATCGAGCGCCGCGACGAAATCGGACGAGTGCACAGCGAGCGCGAGGGTTTCGTCTTTCCAGTCGATGGGCATGGGCAGCGCGCGTTCCCGCTCCTGCCAGCGGAGTCCATTGGCATTGTCGATCGAAGTCACGTCAGCATTCTCGGAACGGCCGGCGCTCCGCGACTGCGCGTCGATTTCGACATCGCTCACGACGGCCGGCGCGTTCCAGGACTTGAGCAAAGCTCCGGCCATGATGAGATGGCCGCCGGGACCGGGATGAACGCGGTCCGGGATGATCTTCTGGGAGAGAGCGGCGTTCTGCGCGCGTGCCTTCTCGATCATCGCTACCACCGGAGCGTTCAGGTCGGCTGCATTGAGATGCTCGCGGGTCGCCAGATCTTTCACGAACTGGGAATAGCGCACTAAGACGGCGTTGTAACCGCCAGGGAAAGTAGGATCGCGCGTGACATCGTCGTAGGGTGACGGCTCGATTGCCGTGATGCGGAGATCTGGGAGCGCGGTCTTCACGTCATGGACGATCTTCTCGAAGCCGGAAGCGTAATCCTGAAAGATGGCTTGATCGAAAGCGCGGTAGCGTCCGTCGTTCATGCCGAGCATGATGGTCATCACGGTAGGCCGGTAGGCGATGACGTCGCGGCGCAGGCGCAAATCGACGGGTCCGCCGCCACCGCCGCTGACACGGTCGCCGCCCCAGCCGGAGTGGACGAAAGTAACGTGCATCGCGGGGAAGCGTGTCAGTACGTAAGTTTCGGTGAAGGTCGTGTAGAGGCGCTGGTCGGTGATGCTGTCGCCATAGAAGACGACGGTGTCGCCGTC
>DATJGE010000083.1:0-100875 GCA_035495295.1 Nitrospira sp.
TTTCAGGGCGCGTTTCAGTTCGACGACGTTCACGCCCTATTCGAAAATCCGCATCTCGATCGATGGCAAACGTTCGTCGGCCATCTGGATCACATGGTCAGGCCGGTGTTATATGCCACCTTTTTCATCGATCGGACACTCTATGGTGAAAGTCCAATGGGATATCACCTGCTGAATCTAGTTCTTCACCTGGGGTCAGGACTCTTTATCTACCGAATTCTCATTCGTGCGGTGACGCAGGACGCACGGCAGATTCCTTTCTGGACCTCGCTTGTGTTTCTCGTCCATCCCATTCAGACCGAAGCAGTGACCTACGTTTCTGGACGAGCATCCGGCTTGATGTCTTTTTTCTATCTGTTGGCACTCTTCCTCTACATCCACGCTTCGGAAGTTCAGGATATCCCTAAGGCGTACCGACGCTACCTCTCTGGGGCAATCGCGTCCTTTGTCCTGGCGCTTGGTTCGAAAGAAACAGCAATGACGTTTCCGCTTGTGCTGCTCGTCTGGGATACGGTCATTCATCGACTCAGCGGTCGGTCCCTCCGTACGGCGATTCTGTCTCGACATCTGCCGTTCTGGATCGTTTTGCTTCTTGCTGGATTATGGGTTTGCAGCCATCCTCGCTATTCTGCCCTCATGCATTTCAGCTTCAACCTTCGGCCTCTTTGGGAGAATGTCTTGAGCCAGATGCATGCAACGAGCTATGCGATTTTGCTGTTGTTCTGCCCTTGGAATCAGAACTTCGATCACGACCTCGCGCAGTTTCATTCGATTGCTCAATGGCCGTTGCCTCTCGACCTCTTCTTGCTGGGCGGATTGGCTGCGGCTGCATCGCTCACGGTTCGACGACTCCCGCTCCTGTCATTCGGCATTATGTGGTTCTTCATTCAGTGTTTGCCGACGGCGGTCATCCCCAGGGCCGATCTATTGAGCGAGCGCAATCTCTATCTGGCGTCTATCGGCCTCATTCTTGCGACGGTTGTATGTGGCGTTCGTCTAGCGCAATGGTTGAGGGAAGTCGCACTCGTCCACCGAATCAGACCTGTTGGGTCTTACGCAATCGCCGTCGCCATCGTGATTGTGCTCAGCACCTTCACTTATCAGCGGAACACGCTCTATCGGGACCAGCTCTCGCTCTGGACCGACACGGTTGCGAAATCACCGCACAAGGCGAGACCACATAATAATCTTGGTCATGCCTTTGCGCTTTTGGGAGAATGGGATCGGGCCATTGACGAATTTCGCATCGCCGCTCAATTGGATTCTGATTACGTGCTTGCCCAAGACAATCTCCGTGATGCGTACCTGCATCGCGTAGGCCGTCGATAGTCGTCGTGCTGCTTTGCCTTACCCGTCCGTCGCCTGCAAGAGCTCGTGACCATACCGCAGGATCCGCGAGGCTTGCTGCCACTGGTCCATCAGATTTAAGCCCACCAGCAGCAAACGGTGCCCGTCTTTGAACATGCTCGCGATGAGACAGCGACCTGCCTTGCTCGTGTAGCCCGTCTTCACGCCGCTTACTTCCGGGTCTTTCAGCAGTTGGTTCGTGCTGTGCAAGGACATCTTTCTCCCGCCGTCCACCGTCGCGATGTCGCGGACGAGCGTCCTCACCATCATCGAAAAAAATGGCTGCCGCAGTGCCTGTTCGGTGAGTTTTGCCAGATCGGCTGCTGTTGAATAGTGCCCCGGGGCATCGAAGCCGCAGGGGTTGGCGAAGTGGGTATTCTTTAACCCCAGACGAACAGCCCGCTCGTTCATTATCGCAACGAACCGCTTGTCGTCCCCTCCGATGTGCCAGGCAATCGCCTCACAGGCATCATTCGCGCTCGCCACGAGCATGGCCGTCAGGAGGTCGCGAAGAAGAAACCGCTCGTCAGCGCTGAAGTGATAGGACGAATGATGCACGACCGCGCGTGGGTGAATCTTCACCACCTCCTGCAGCGGCGCGGATTCTAAAGCGATCAGCGCCGTCATGATCTTCGTGAGGCTCGCCGGGGGAAGCGGTTGGGCCGCGTTTTGTTCCAGCAAGACGCGCCCCGACTGAAGCTCGACGAGATAAAGCGCGGATGCGCTGACGACCGGCCGCTCCGGCGCATCGACCGGCCCCGTAGCACGGGCGGCGACGGGCAGAGCTATGACGCTCGTCACAATGGCCGTGAACAGCAATCTGCCGCGGAACGAACTCGCCATGCTACGTTCAGGCTATCGGCCGAAGAGGCCCTTCATGAACTTGCCGGCCTTTTCCATGTCAGACTCGGCCGGTCGCTCTTGCTCTGGTGCGGCAGGCTCTTGCGGTGTCACGATTTCAGGTCTAGTGGCGGGCTGCCGGGTATTCGGTGGCGGCATGCCGCTCATGTCCGGCAGGCCTTTCGGCTGCCCCATGCCCTGACGGCCCATGCCGCCCATCATGCCCCCCATGTCTAATTTTGTGAAGCCGTCGGGGATCTCGAAGAGTTTCCGGTCCTGCGCCGCAATTTTCACGTTGCTGAGTTCGGTCAGCATCCGCCTTTTTTCGTTGCCTTCCTTATAGAGCAGATCCTGCTTGAGATTGATGCCTTCCTTCGTGCGCCACGAAAAGCCTCCATATTTTTTCCCATCCGTGCTGGTGGCGATGGTCTTGTACTTGGTGACTTGCATCCCGTTCAGACTTTCTTCTCCGACAGCGGTGTCTTCATAGGTCCATTGCGACGGATCATTGCCTTTGGGCTGACCGCCTGCCATCGAATGCTCCATGTACATTTTTTGGGACGGCATGACCATCCACATGACGTTGTTGTCATATCGGAAGATTTGAACCGAACCGTCGCCTGCGCCCGTCAGGAGTTCCTTTCGCTCCATGGTGGGCGTTACGAACACCTTTTGTTGAATCGTGCGTTCGTCGGTTTGAATCGTTTCATCCGCCGAATACTCCGCCTGAGGGCGCTGCATGGGAACCGCCAGCGCGGGCAGCCAGGTCGCGGGTATGGCGAGACCGATGATGAGTAACAGGCTCCAGCGTCGCATAACGATCTCCTTCCCAGATGAGGTGTGAGGTGCTGCGCGCTCGTGAGACATCGCGTCAATAGGCGTCAACAGGGTCTGTACGGGACGAACAGGGAGAGCGAGCGTAGCGCGTACCTAGAGAGAAGTAAAGGGCGGGAAGTCGGCGCTCCGCTAGGCGCCCGACTGTTGAATGAGCTTGGCCACCAAACCGGTCCAGCCGGTTTGATGGCTGGCGCCGATGCCGGCGCCGTTGTCTCCGTGAAAGTACTCGTAGAATAGCAGATGGTCGCGCCAGTGCGGATCCCGTTGAAACAAGTCCGCGCCGCCGAACACCGGCCGCCGGCCTTTGCCGTCCCGAAGAAACGTCCCGATAAGACGACGAGAAAGCTCCGTGGCCACCTGCCAGAGGGTCACTTGCCGGCCCGACCCGAAGGGGTATTCCACCCGGTAATGATCGCCGAGAAAGAAATGAAACTTCTGGAGCGATTCAATCAGCAAATAGTTGACGGGAAACCACACCGGTCCGCGCCAATTCGAATTGCCGCCGAACTGCGGCGTGCTCGATTCCGCCGGCTCGTAATCCACCCGGTGCTCATGGCCCATGACGTTCAGGACGTACGGATGATTCCTGTGGTAGCGGGACAAGGCGCGAACGCCATATGGAGAAAGAAACTCGTTTTCGTCGAGGAGATAGCGCATGATTGAGCGAAGGCGGTGCCGGTTGACGAGGGCGAGAAAGCGCCGGACGCCGCCGTCATAGCTCTGCGTCTCCACGTGTTGTGACAGTTCGGGCCGGTTCTCGAGAAACCACTGCATCCGATGCTTGAACCGGGGCAGGTGATCGATGAGCGCTGAGTCGAGCGTTTCCACGGCGAACAAGGGGATCAGGCCCACCATCGAGCGGACCTTCATATGCGTCGTGTCTCCGTTCGGCAGGTGCAGGACGTCGTAAAAAAATCCATCGGCGCGATCCCAGAGCTCGATGTGCTTGCCGCCCATGTTGTTCACCGCCCGGCAGATGTACACGAAATGCTCGAAAAATTTGCTCGCGACGTCCTCGTAGGCCCGGTTGTTACGGGCCAGCTCCAGCGCAATCGTCAGCATGTTCAGGCAGTACATGCCCATCCAGCTGGTGGCGTCCGATTGTTCGAGGCGCCCGCCGGTCGGCAACGGGGCGCTTCGATCGAACACGCCGATGTTATCCAACCCAAGAAACCCGCCTTCAAAAATGTTCATGCCCTCCGTGTCTTTGCGGTTGACCCACCACGTGAAGTTCAAGAGGAGTTTGTGAAAGACGCGCTCTAGAAAGACGCGATCGCCGGTCCCTTTGCGCTTTTCTTCGATCTTGTAGACACGCCAGGCAGCCCAGGCATGAACCGGCGGATTCACATCGCCAAAGGCCCATTCATACGCGGGAATTTGTCCGTTGGGGTGCATGTACCACTCGCGCAGCATCAGGATAAGCTGTTCCTTGGCGAAGGTTGGATCGATGAGTGCGAACGGGATGCAATGAAAGGCGAGATCCCACGCGGCGTACCACGGATACTCCCATGTGTCCGGCATCGACAGGACGTCCGCATTGTAGAGATGCGTCCAATTGGCGTTGCGGCCATGCCGCCGCTCCGTCGGAGGCTCAGGTTCGATCGAATCGCCCTTGAGCCAGCGGCTCACGTCATAATGATAGAACTGCTTGCTCCAGAGCAGCCCTGCGAAGGCTTGTCGCTGAACACTGCGGGCGTCCTCCGAGAGGTCGCGCGGAGTCACCGCATTATAAAATTCGTCGGCTTCATGCTTACGGGCGGTGAAGACTGCATCGAATGTGCGGCCTGAAAACGCCGCCACTCGCTCGGTATTGGTGAAGCGCAGGCGGAGCGTCGCTTCGGCGCCGCCAGGCAGCGACAAAACATAGTGGGCGGCGGCTTTACTGCCGACAAGCTCCGGATTCACGGCCGCTTTCTGACCCTTCACGACATAATCATGGAACGCATCCTTTGCATACCGCGGTCCGTCTTCATCGCCGTACAGGCGCCGGCTGTTTGTCTCATTCTCCGTGAAGAGGAGCGTCGGCTGCTGGTCGCAGAGCAATCGCCGTTGTCCGTAATACTCATGGACCGTTTCGATGACGCTGGCGCCGTCGACCGGTTCACCGACTGCGAAACGCGGGCGTCTAATGTCGGAGCCCCATGACCAGGTATTGCGGTACCAGATGGTCGGAAGCACGGTGAGCTCCGCCTGGTCGGGCCCCCGATTGATCGCTCGCACACGAATCAAGATGTCTTCCGGCGATGCCTTCGCATACTCGACGAAGACGTCGAAATACCGATGCTCGTCGAAGCAGCCCGTGTCGAGCAGTTCGAACTCCGGCTCGACGCGGGTGCGGCGGCGGTTTTCTTCGATCAGCCGCGCGTACGGAAAGGCGGTCTGAGGGTATTTGTAGAGGAATTTCATGTAGGAATGCGTCGGCGTGGAATCGAGGTAGAAATAGTATTCCTTGACGTCCTCTCCATGATTGCCTTCATGACCGGTCAGGCCGAAGAGACGTTCCTTCAAGAGCGCATCGTGGCCGTTCCACAACGCCAGCGCGAAGCACATGTACTGATGGCGGTCGCAGAAGCCGCCGAGGCCGTCCTCATTCCACCGATAGGCACGAGCGCGCGCATGCTCGTGAGGGAATGCCTCCCAAGCGGTTCCGTCGGCGCTATAGTCCTCCCGCACGGTTCCCCAGGCCCGTTCACTCAGATACGGTCCCCACCGTTTCCAATGTTTCTCGCGGCGGGCATCTTCTTCGAGCCGCCCGGCTTCGGCGGTCTGGCGAGGGCGTGACGTTCCGGCAGGTTCTCGGCGAGCAGGCATCTGTATTCCTTATCGGGCAGCCGGGTGAGTCGGCCTCCGCAAACAGACGAAGGCAGCCTAGTCGCCGGTTTCGAGGGAGTCAAGCGGGCGTTTTTACAGGAGAGACGGATATTGACGGCCCGGCCCTCCACCCTCAAGAATGGATTCACGGTACCGCCCGGCAGTGTTCCTCGTTTTGGATTTCGGAAACGGACGAGCAAACGGATTGAGGTTCACATGATCGAAGTGACGATCGTCGTTTTGTGTCTCCTCGCAAACGCACTCATCGCCGGCGCCGAGATGGCCTTCGTCGCCGTGAGCAGACCGAGCCTCCGCGAGCTGGTCCGGCAAGGACAGAAAAAAGCCGAGATCCTGCTTCGGCTCAGAGAACGCCCCGAGCGGACATTGGCCGTCATGCAAATCGGCATCACCCTTGTGGCCGCGCTCGCCGGAGCTGTCGGCGGAGCGGGCGCGGAGGAGCAACTGAGTCCGGTGTTCGAACGGCTGGGCGTGAGCGAGAGCACCGCCGATATGCTTGCCATCAGCGTCGTCGTAATTCCCTTGACCTATTTCACCGTCGTCATCGGCGAACTCATTCCAAAGACGCTCGCCCTCCGGCATTCGCTGGCCGTCGGCTTGGCCGCCGCGCCGTGGCTGTCCTTCTTCGATTGTCTGCTCGGACCGCTCGTGACGATCTTTGAATGGTCGACCAAGAAGTTCCTTTCGCTGCTGCGGCTGACGACCGGCGCGCCATCGGGAATGCGTTCGGAAGACGCCCAGGCGGCCACGGTCGAGCTCGGATTGCTGTCGACGGAACACCGTCAATATGTCATGAATCTCGTCGACCTCGAGCGGAAACGGGTGAAGGACATCTACCTGCCTTGGAAGCAGGTGGTGAAAGCGGATGTCCATTTAAGCGCGGCCGAAGTCCAGTCAATCCTGCTCGCTTCGGGCCACACCCGTCTGCCGGTGCTGGACGAGGAGTCGCTGGTTGGGATCCTGAACGCGAAGGAATTTTTTGCGCTTCATGCCTCGGGAACCGAACAGTGGCGTTCGCTCGTCCGTCCCGCCGTCGAACTCCCCGAACATCTGCCGTTGCTGTCCGGCCTCAAAGTGCTTCAGGACCGACGCGTGCACATGGGCATTGTCTGTTCGCCGCAGACACGGCTGGGAATTGTGACCCTCGAGGACATCCTCGAAGAGATCATCGGAGAGATTTATGATGAAGATGACGACGGGGCGCTGAAAGCCATACTCACGGCTTCCCCCAAGACGAAGGGATACTGGACGGAATTTTCCCTTGGCTCCTCCCGGCGGCAGTAACGCGTCGATCCTCTCGCCAACACGCCGTATTCACATCATGTCCGGTACGAGGGCGCTTCCGCCAGCCGTACGTTGTAGAGGTACTGATACAGCCCCTGCCGTGCCATGAGCTCCTGATGCGTGCCGGTCTCCACGAGACGCCCCTTGTCCAATACCAAAATCCGGTCCGCCCCTTGGACGGTCGTCAATCGATGCGCGATCACGAAGGTGGTCCGGCCCTTCATCAGCTGTTCGAGTGCTCTGTGGACCAAGCGTTCGGATTCGGTGTCCAGGGATGATGTGGCTTCATCCAAGAGCAGAACGCGGGGGTTTTTCAACACGGCCCGCGCGATCGCGATCCGTTGCCGCTGTCCGCCGGAGAGATTGACCCCCTTTTCGCCGACCAGCGTCTCATACTGATCGGGGAAGCTCATGATGAAGTCGTGCGCGTGAGCGGCTCGGCTGGCTTCTCTGACGGCCTCTTCCGTGGCGTCCGAGCGGCCATAGCGGATGTTGTCGAGAATGGTGCCGCCGAAAAGAATAGTTTCTTGAGGCACCAACGCGATTTGCCGATACCAGCTGTCCAGTGTGACCTGACGCAGGTCCATCCCGTCAACCCTAATCCGGCCTTCTGTCGGCTCGTAGAACCGATGGATCAGATTCATCATCGTGGTCTTACCTGCGCCCGTCGGACCGACGATCGCCACGAGTTCGCCGGAGGCGACCTCGAAGCTCACGCCGGTGAGCACCGGCTGGCGGGGGTCGTAGGCAAAGCTGACGTGTTCGACCCGGATGCGGCCGGAGACCGGCGGCAGAGTGATCGCCCCGGGAACGTCGCGGATCTCCGATTGCGTGTCGAGGATTTCGAATACGCGCGCCGTCGCCCCTTGCGCCTCGCGGATCTGGGCGAAGACTCGGGCGGCGGAACTGAAGGGCCCGATGAGAATTCCAGCAAACAGCACGAAGGCGAATAATTCGCCGGGGGACACGGCACCCTCGATGACCTGCCGGCCTCCGTACCACAAGACGGCGGCGGCGGCCGAAAAGGTGAGCAAGCTGATCACGGGAATAAACACGGCCATGATGCCGGCGCGCCGCATGGTCAGCGATAACGTCTGATCGATCTGGGCTGAAAACCGCGTCTCCTCCCGCGCGGTTTGGACGAACGATTTGACGATGCGGATGCCTGCAATGACTTCTTCGATCAACGTGCTCAGGGCGGCGGTCTGGTCCTGAATGGACGTCGACAGCGACTTGAGTCGTCGGCCGAAAAACTTGGCCACGACGACGAGCAGCGGCAGAAGGACGAGGATCAGCAGGCAGAGACGCCAGTTCATGGACAGGAGAAACGCAATCCCTCCGACAAAGGTGACCAGCTGTTTGGCGGCGTCGATGGGTGTCTCCGTGACGACCGATTGAATGATCGTGACGTCGTTCATGAGGCGGGACAGTAATTCTCCGGTGCGGCGTCTCGCGAAAAAACCGACGGAGAGCGTTTGGAGATGTCCAAAGAGATGTCTTCGAAAGTCGGCTACGATATGTTGCGACACTGAAGCGGCGACATAGCTGTGCCCCATCGAGCACAGGCCTTGAATGACCACCAAGCTGAGAAACAGGGCGATGAACTCGTTCATCTTGCCCGCATCGTGCTGAACGGTAATGACATCCCAAAGCGAGCCGGCCAGTCGCAGCAATGCGAGGTTGATGGCGGCCACCGACATCACGAAAACGCCCGCGAGCGCCATACGCGACAGGTAAGGCGCTAGGAACGGCCGGAAGCGTACAAGCGTTGACATCGCAGGGAGAATGTTAGAGGACGCGGACCTAAAAAACCAGCAGCGTCACGATTCCGATGCAAAGTGGAATTTGAGAAAACAGGGGCTGACCGGCGTCAGATCTGGGCGATGGATTCGATGAGGTTCTTGTTCACGGCGACGAAGTCGCAGCGGTCTTTATCGTTCACGACGACGTCGGTGAGGCTGATGAACAGCCGCTGCTCCTCGTTGATCGCATCCGAGACGCGGTTGCGCATGGGAGGAATGAGAAAATCTCCGACATACACGCAGTTCACCGTTCGGACGCGAATGCGAACCTTCTTGCCTTCGGGCACAGGTTGCCTCCTCCGGAGCGGTGAGACTAGCTCTTGCGACGCAGGAACTTTTGGCGCCGGCGCAATTTTTTGTATTTATGCTTGCGCATCTTCTTACGGCGCTTCTTCAGCACGCTGGCCATACGGTGTCTCCCTTACGAGCGCGAGTCTAGAGGCTTTGTGGCGAAATTGCAAGAGAAACGCGCCCAGAGTCGTCATGTTTGCGCGAGGTCGCGCGCTTGACCTGGCCGATGCCCCCTTTCATACTGCGCGCACGATGCACATGACGAAAGCGTTCCTCGGCGGACTGGCGATCCTCACGCTGGTCGGGCTCGCGGGGGCCGGATGCAGTGGCAAGACGATTCAGTATCCAGAAGACCACGAGCGGTATCTCCGCATCGACAAGGCCGTGGAGTCACTTCGCAAGGCGTACGTGAATAAAAATGCGTCCGCGTTGGCTGCGCTCATGGTCCCGGTCGATGCGACGGATCGGCTGCAACAGGAAGCCGAGAGCGATTTTGAAACATTCCATGATATCGACATGGATTTTCGAGTCGAGCGGATCATGATCGACAGCGACGATATCGATGTGTACGTACATTGGTCGGGGCTGTGGAAGAAAGATGCCGAGGATCCCGGCATACGGCATCGCGGCCATTCGCGGCTGCAGTGGGTCGGAACGGCGTCGATTCTCCTCGTCGGCATGCAGGGCGATGTCCCGTTCGGCGCGAAGGGCCGCATGGCGTTCACGAACCAGCCGCCGGGCCCCGGCCGGAAGTAACCATGGCGGGTCGAACACCAGCGAAGCCTTCCGCCGACTTTTTGGTGATCGGCAGCGGCGTCGCCGGTTTGCGCGCCGCCATCGAACTCAGCCGAAGCGGCAGGGTGCTCGTCCTGACCAAAGGTCATCCCCTGCAAAGCAGTTCGATTCACGCCCAGGGCGGCGTGGCCGTAGCCATGAGCGAAGAGGACGACGTCGCGATCCACTTGACCGACACGCTCAAGGCCGGTCACGGGCTCTGTCGCAAGGAGGCGGTGCGCGTACTAGTCGAAGAGGGGCCGGCGCGTATCCAAGAGCTGATTCGATGGGGTGCCAGATTTGACAAGACCGGCGGGAAATTCGCCTTTGCCCGCGAGGCGGCCCATAGCCGCAGCCGCATCTTGCGTGCGCGGGGCGATGCCACCGGCAACGAGATGGTCCGCGTCTTGATCGCGGAGGCGACCCGGCAAAAGGGCATCCAGCGGCTCGACTACCACTTTACGGTCGACCTCATCGTGGAGGAAGGTCGCTGTGCCGGCGCCGTCGTCTTGGAAGAGCATTCCGGCCGTCGATTCCTGCTGCCGGCAGCCGCGGTCGTCTTGACCACCGGTGGAGCAGGACAGATCTATGCCAGGACGACGAATCCAGCGAACGCCACCGGCGACGGTGTCGCGATGGCGCTTCGTGCCGGCGCGGTGCTTCAGGACATGGAATTTGTCCAGTTCCATCCCACAGCCTTGTATCTTCCTTCGAGTCCTCCGTTTCTTTTGTCGGAAGCGATGCGGGGCGAGGGTGCACAACTGCGCAACAGCAAGGGCGAACTCTTCATGCAGCGCTATCACCCGTTGGGAGCGCTTGCGCCCCGCGACGTCGTCTCCAGGGCCATCTGGGCCGAGATGGCCGCGACGAAAGCGCGGCATGTCTATCTGGATGTCACACATCTCGGCGCCGAATTCGTCAAGCGGCGGTTTCCGACCATTTACGCAACCTGTCTGCGCTACGACATCGACATCACGGAAGAATGGATTCCGGTCTCTCCGAGTGCGCATTACATGATGGGCGGTGTATGGACCGACCTGAACGGCGCAACAACGGTCCCCGGTCTGTTTGCCGCGGGCGAAGTGGCGTGCACCGGCGTCCATGGCGCCAACCGTCTTGCGAGCAACTCCCTGTTGGAAGGATTGGTCTTCGGCGCACGAGCTGCCGCGGCTGCCCTGACGTCTGCGCGCCGAGAGCCAGTGCCGTCGCTCGCCGCTCATGAAGCGGTTTTGAAGCATGAACAGTACGGCTCGTTGGACGATGCGGAGAAACTTCGCAGCTCCCTTCGTCGGACGATGTGGGGACAGGTGGGGGTGATTCGGTCTGGCGAATCGCTCATTCGCGCCTGCGCACAGCTGTCGCGCTGGTCCCAAATGGTCGCCAGGCCCTTTTCACAACGGGCGGCGCTTGAGGTAAAAAATATGGTTCAGGTAGCGCAGTGTGTCGCTGAAGCGGCCCTGTGGCGGGAAAACAGCATCGGCGCTCATTACCGATCAGATTTCCCACAGGCCAAGCGGCCGGGATGGCAGCAACACAGCCGGTTGTCGATGAGCGATGGAATCAGCGAAATGCCGCCGAAGAAATCGCAGGGACTTCTGCTTTCTCTGCGGGCGCCAACCGCGGCACGGGCCGTTCGGTAATCACACCGTCGCGTACGAGGAAGGTCCGGTAATAGCGAAGCACTTTGCGAACGTATTGCCGAGTTTCGTCGATTGGAGGCAGGGATTGGTAGCGATCGACGATGTTTTCACCCGCATTATACGCCGCCAGCGCGAGCGGCAGGTTGCCGTGGAACCGGTCGAGGAGTTGGCGTAAGTACTTCGTCCCGCCACCCACATTTTCATCCGGATCGAACATATCCCGAACATCGAGCCGCACGGCGGTCTGCGGCATCAGCTGCATGAGCCCGATCGCGCCTGCGCGCGACACGGCGCGGGGATCGAAGTTGGATTCTGCTTTGATGATCGCGCGTATCAATGCCGGATGCAATTGCTGCTGGAATGAGTGCCGCTTGATGAGGGGTTCGAGTTCACCCTCTGAGAGGACGGCATGAAAACGGGCTGACTCGACGTCGATCTTTCGGTAACGGCCATCCGACGGGACGTTGGTCAGCGAGATCGTCCCATTCGGACTTATGTATTGATAAATCTCGGCCTGTGATGCCGGGGGATTCATCAAGAACATGAGAGCGACACCGCCCGCCAGCACGGCCGAGCGTGCGGCACCCATCAAACACCAGCTCGCGTAAATTTTCCTGGTCATACGCATGGTCCCAACGATAGCAGCCTGTTCCGGCCTGTCAACAAAATGCAGATCCCATGCCGAATGTCAGCATTAAAATGACATGGAATAACAAGAGGATCGATACTGGAATCGACTAAGGCTCGAGAAATTTTTGGCGCTGAGCGACAAAAATTTGATGCAGCCGCGCTGTCAGGGGCCCCGGTGTTCCGCCAGCGATCGGCCGGCCGTTGAACCGGGTCGCCGGCATCACTTCCATCGTCGTATTGCTCAGGAAACATTCCTCCGCCTCACCGAGCATGTCGGCCGTGAACTGCCCTTCAAGGATGGGGATTCCCGCCCCGCGTGCCAATGTCAGAATGACGCCCCGCGTGATGCCGTCCAAGATGCCGCAAGACAGGGCCGGCGTGCAGAGACGGCCGGATTTGACAAAAAACAAATTGCTTACCGTGCACTCCGTCACGTGACCTTCCCAATTCAGCAACACGCTGTCGAATGCACCGGCGGCGATCGCTTCGCGTTTTGCTTGAATGTTGTTCAAAAAATTGGTGGCCTTGATCTGCGGATCCAGCGCGGCGGGAAGATTGCGTCTCGTCTTAGCCACAATAAGGCTGACGCCGGTCCGATAACGGTCCTGGGGGGGCGGCTTGAGCGGATTCACCATGATGACGATTGTCGGTGTTGGACACAGCGCCGGATCCAGCCCGATCTCGCCCCGGCCCCGCGAGATCGTAATACGGATATAGGCGTCCGAACGGTCGTTTCCGACATCGTTCCGCCTCATGGCTTCATGGAGCAGCGACGGCCAATCGAGACCAGGTAGCGTCAAGCCGATCGCCTCTGCCGAGCGGCGGAGGCGGGCCAGGTGCTGGTCGCGCATGAAGATTTTGTCGCCGTACGACCGTATCGTCTCATAGACACCGTCGCCGTACAGAAACCCATGGTCAAACACGGAAACGAGTGCCTGGTCCTCACGGACGAACCCGTCATTCAGGTAAATCCACACCTTAGGCGTCACCGAATGAACTGAAAAAGGCCTGTGCTTTGTGCAGCGTCTCTTCATATTCTGCATCCGGATTCGAATCAGCCACGATGCCGGCTCCCACCTGCAAGTAGGCCTTTCCCAGGGTCAGCACGAGCGTCCGGATGACGATGTTGAGATCGAGATCGCCGTTCCAGCCGATGTAGCCGAAGGATCCCGTATACGGTCCCCGGCGCACGGGTTCGAGTTCCTCGATGATTTCCATGCAACGGATCTTCGGCACGCCGGTGATCGTGCCGCCAGGAAAGGTCGCTCGGATGAGATCAAACGGCGTGGCGTCCGCACTCAGGAGGCCGGAGACGTCCGAGACGATGTGACTGACGTGCGAATACTGCTCGACGCCCATAAACTCATCGACGCGAACGCTGCCGAATTCGCATACGCGCCCGAGATCATTCCGCTCGAGGTCAATAAGCATGACGTGTTCGGCTCGTTCTTTCGGGCTGGCCAGCAACTCCTTGACGAGACGCTGATCTTCGTCAGCGCCAGCGCCGCGCGGCCTGGTGCCGGCAATAGGCCGCGTTTGCGCACGCCGTCCATTGAGGCGTATGAGCCGCTCTGGTGAGGTGCTGATCAGCGAGAAATCTCGGAAGCGGAGGATGCCTGAAAAGGGAGCGGGGTTCACGCTCCGAAGCTGACGATAGAGCGCCAGTTCATAGTCGAGACGCGCCGGCCCCGAGCGGTAGCGGTGCGGAATGTCCACGGCGAAACGATGCGAGAGATTGGCCTGATAAATATCGCCTGCCGCGATGTATGTCTGCGCCCGTCGCACGCGCTCAAGATAGGCTTCTCTTGTCTGTTGTGGCATGAATGTCAGCGGCTCGAGGGGCAAGGGTTCCCGCGTTTGACGTGGCGCCGACAAGCGGGCTTCGCATTCCGCCAGACGGTCCAAACCTTCGCGGTACAATTTTTCCCGTTCCTCACCGAGAAACCGCTCCATGGAAGGGCAGAAAATGATCTGCAGGCCGCCGGCTCCGTGATCGACGGCCGTGACGAGATCATAGAGCGCAAATTGCACGTCCGGAATGGCCAGATCGTCGGAAGCGATGGAAGGCAGCGTTTCGAGGAGGCGGACAAAGTCGTAGGTGAAGCATCCGACCGCTCCTCCGAAGAACGGCGGCAGGTCCGGTGTCTGCTCGATGCCTCCTCTTCCGACCGCCAGCCTGAGCGGTTCAAACGGGTCGCGGTTCTGTGATCCTGGAAGACGCGCCGGCAGGGTTACGACGGACACCGGTCCACTCCCTAAAAAGGAATGGCACCTCTCGGCCGGTTGGCCTTTTGTGCTTTCCAACAGAAACGATGGCTCACCGTGAACGGCGATTTTTTCGTACAGCTCGAACGGTTGTTCACCCTTGGTGTGCTTGGATAGGACCAGCGGCTTGGGTGCGCCGCGCAGGAAGGACCGTTGCGACAATCGGGTCATGTGTGCGTCGACTCTCTCGAGCGACAGCGCTCACTATACCCCACCGGTTCGTTGATTTCCCACCCGTCAAAACTTGACAACTTCACGACCATTCTGCTTGAATTGCGCGCCCGCCCTTCGGGAGAGTCCTTAGTCAGGTACTCGCCTCAGTGGGTCACGGACCATGCCCCAGCCACAGGATCCGTTCTATGCGGGGCTCGGCCAAGCTGTTCGAATTGGAACAGAGCTGCTGGCCGCGCTGGTTGTCGGCGGTGGGCTGGGCTGGGCGATCGACACATACCTCCTGGGGAGCAGTCCCTGGCTCTTGGTTCTCGGGTTGGTGTTGGGCGCAGCGGCCGGCGTCAGAAATGCGTATCGCATGGCGCAACGGTGGCCGAAATAGTCGAGTGATGGATCGCGAAAGGTTCCATGGAAGAAAGTCCGCTGCATCCGTTTGAACTCCACAATTTTATTCCCATCAGCGTCGGCGGCTTCGATATTTCCATCAACAAAGCCGTGATCATGATGTGGATCGTGGTCGGCCTGATCTCGATCCTCATGATCTTGGCCGGCTCTGCCCGCAGGCTCGTCCCGGGCAAATTGCAAAGCCTTGCTGAGATGCTGGTCGATTTTATCCGCGGCATCATACTGGACACGATGGGAAAAGACGGCATGAAGTTTTTCCCCTTGATTGCCACGCTCTTTCTCTTCATTCTGTTTTGCAATCTCATCGGATTGATTCCGGGCTCCTACACGGTGACGAGCCAAATCGTCGTCACGGCGGTGTTTGCGTGCACCGTGTATGCGCTTAGCCTCGTGATGGGCTTTGTCTTGCACGGGGGTAAATTCTTGGGCATTCTCGTGCCGCCTGGAACGCCGGCGTGGCTGTTACCCCTGATGATTCCAATCGAGCTCATCAGTCAACTCGCGCGTCCCATTTCGCTGGCCGTGCGGTTGTTCGCCAACATGACCGCCGGTCACGTCATCTTGGGCGTCTTGTTCGGACTCGCAGTCAGCGGAGGCCTATTGATCGGCTGGCTGCCGTTTGCGTTCACGATCGCGATGAACGGACTGGAAGTCGGCATCGCGTTTATCCAAGCGTACATATTTACCGTGCTCACATGCGTCTACCTGGGCGATGCCTTCCATTTGCATGGGCATGAGGAGCATGCGCATTAACGACAGGTGACGCCGCCGCCGAAAGAGCGGCCGGCCTCAGTTCGCAACGACAGTTCTTTCTAGCCAGAGAGGAGTGGGATACGATGGATTCTGCAGCCGCAGCACTGTTGGGCATGGGACTCGCTGCCGCCGGGTTTGCCGGAGCAGGCGTGGGGATTGGCTACATCTTCGGAAAGATGATTGAAGCGGTGGCGCGTCAGCCGGAGGCAGAAGGCCGCGTCGGCAAATACATGTGGATCGGATTCGCGTTGGTTGAGGCGATCGCACTGTACGGGTTGGTCATTGCCTTCATCATCATGGGCCTCCGGAAGTAATGTGACGATGAATTCGCTTTCACTGCGGCCTGTGAGGTGGGTCAGCGCGTCCCGGGAAATCGATTGCAAGGCAATCGGTGGAGTTCGGCGGGTAAGAAAAATCTCTCGGATGGGCGGGTGAGTCAGGTGGCCATTTCGAGCATCACCGATCTATTCAAACAAGAGAGCGTGAACCATGCCGCAGTTTGAATCACACTTTTTCTCGTCCCTGATCTTTTGGGAAGTGGTGTCCTTCGCCATCCTCTTGTTCGTCCTCTATAAGTTTGCCTTCCCGGGCATTCTGAGCGTGCTCGAGGAACGAGAGAAGAAAATCAAGGACAGTCTGGATCAGGCGGAACGGCATCGCTCCGAGGCGGAACTCAAGCTCAGGGACTACGAAGCCAAGCTCGCCGCGGCCTCACGCGAGGCCGAAGGGATCATGGCGGCGGCCAAAGAGCGGGCGCAGCGTTTAATGGAAGAAAACGAGCAGCGTCTGATCTCGGAGGCCGAACGCATTAAAGGCGATGCCACCCGTGAGATCGATCACGAACGGCGAAAGGCGATTCAGGAGATCAGGACTCAAACGACTGACCTCGCCTTGATGGTGGCCGAGAAGGTCGTGCAGCGGAGCCTGACCGACGCGGACCACCGGCGGTTGGCGGACGAAGCGCTCGACGCGCTGTCCCGAGCTTCACGGTAGTCGGCCGCCCGCCGATCACGCTAGGCGAGGCCGGTTCCTCCCGGCCGGTAACCCTCCAAATCCACGCAGACGAAACGAAACCCCGCATCGCGGAGGCTCGTGGCGATCGAGGAACGGACGCCTGGTCGATTGAGCCTCGCGAACTCGTCCGGAGCGATCTCGATCCTGGCGATGTCGCCGTGATCTCTGACCCGGACGTGCCGGAATCCCTCAGCCCACAAGATCGCTTCCGCCTGCTCGACGCGCCGCAGCTTCTCGACGGTAATGGGCACGCCCCGGGGAATGCGTGAAGACAGACAAGCCGCGGCCGGTTTATCCCACGTCGAAAGACCCAGGTTCTGGGCCGCGGCGCGGACGTCGGCTTTTGTAAACTCCGCTTCCACCAGTGGACTTCGCACCTGCCATTCACGTGCCGCTTTGATGCCAGGCCGGTCATCGCCCAGATCGTCCATATTCGTCCCGTCCAAGATCCATTGCGCGGGACGGGCAGCTCTCAGTTCCTCCATCAACCGATAGAGATCCGTCTTGCAATGAAAGCACCGGCTCGCGTCGTTTTCGACGAAGGCGGGAATCTTGAGCTGATCGGTGTGTACGATTTCATGCCGGGCGCCGATTTCGCCCGCGGCGCGGACGGCGCTCTCCAATTCGGCCGCTGGATAGGTCGGCGACACGGCGGTGATTCCCACGGCCTGCTTCCCGAGTTCATCGTGCGCGATCTTCAGCACCAGCGTGCTGTCGATGCCGCCTGAGAACGCGACGAGCGCAGATTGCAGGTCCGCGACGATGTGACGAAGATGGGCTAGTTTATCGGATAACAGCGACGTCATCGGCGTCCGTTACTGCTTCAGTTTGGCCTTCGCCGCATTGCCGACGACGACAAGCGCGTACCGTTGCGGATTGAGGTACTGCTTGGCGACGCGTTGCACGTCGTCCTTGGTTACCCGGTCGATCCACTTCGGATACTGCGAAAAATATTCGAAGCCCAAACCGTAAAACTCCACTTGCGCCAAGACCTGAGCCAGCTTGGCGGTCGAGTCCAGCCGCAATGGAAAACTTCCCATTAAGAAAGATTTTGCCTCCGAAAGCTCCTGATCGGTGACCGGCGCCTCGCGGATGCTTTTGATTTCGGCCAGTACGCCTTGGATCGCCTGATTGGTGGCCTCCGTGCGTGTCTGAAAGTTGACCCAAAACGAACCCGGCATCAACCGGGCGTCGAAATGGCTCATGATCCCGTAGACCAAGCCTTGTTTGTCGCGAATCGAGTCCATCAGTCGCGAGGAGAATCCGCCGGCGCCGAGAATATAGTTCATCACCGTCACGGCGTAAAAATCCGGATTGTTGCGGCTGATGCCTCCATGGCCGAGTATGACGTTGGATTGCGTCAAGTCCTTTTCGATGAGCTGGACCGTCTTTTTCTCGACCGGCGCCGCATTCTTCACATTTCTTGAAGGCGGAGCGGGTTTTTTCCACCCGCCGAAATAGGTCTGAACGAGGCCCGTCATTTGGTCCGACGTCACGTCGCCCACGATCGTCAAGATGACCTGACTGGGAGCGTACTCCCGCGTATAGAAGGCGAGGACGTCCGCATGAGTGATCTTGTTGAGCGATTCTTCGGTACCGTTCAATGGCCAGCGGTACGGATGCCCGTGAAAGACGAGCTGGTTGAACGCCTTCATCGCGACATGACCGGGATCGTCATTGTCGCTGGCCATCTCGCCGAGGATTTGCGAACGGATCCGCTCGAACTCGGGTTTATGGAAGGCGGGATGCTGGATGATGTCGGCGAGCAGCGTGAACCCTAGTTCGACGTCTTTCTTCAAAATGCGCACCGAGGCCGTCGTGAAATCTTCCGAGGCCTTCACTTCCAAGGCGCCGCCGACGAAGTCTATTTGTTCCGCCAATTGTTTTGACGAGCGGGACATGGTTCCTTCATCCAGGAGGCTGGCGACCAGATTGGCGAGACCGGCCTTATCCGACGGATCTTGCGCCGAGCCGCTCTTGATGAGCGCGTGGACCTCCACAATCGGCAGAAAGTGCTGTTCGAGCACGAGGACGGTCATGCCGTTTGGCGTGACGAATTTCGTCGGAACGATGTCGGCCGCGTCCACAGGAGAGGTCAAGACCACAGCCATCACCAAGGCGAGCAAGCCCGAGCCGCACACAGCGCGCGACAGTCGTATGAAATGGTTGATTGTGATCATCGCGCCGATGATCATGGTTTTCCCTGAACGGCCGCGGTCGGTGAATCGGGTGGTTTCGCCGTCACCGGAATCAGCGTCCCGACTGTGCGTGCGTCCTCGATCAAATACTGGGCGGCAACGCGCTGCACGTCCTTCGGCGTCACGGCGCGAATCCGCTCGAGGAACTGATCGACCTTCCGCCATCCTGCTCCGACGGATTCCGCCTGACCAAGCAGCATGGCATGCCGAAAATTTGAATCTTGCTCGAAAATTCTGGCGGCTTCCACCTGGTTCTTGGCGCGTTGCAGTTCCTGTTCGGTCGGCGGCTCCGTCTGGAGCCGTTTGATTTCTTTCTG
Source organism: Nitrospira sp. (assembly GCA_035495295.1). Taxonomy (GTDB): domain Bacteria; phylum Nitrospirota; class Nitrospiria; order Nitrospirales; family Nitrospiraceae; genus Nitrospira_C. The sequence goes on from DATJGE010000083.1 coordinate 19,398, forward strand.
AAGCGCTTCCTCGACGACCTCGACTTTCTGGCCCGGGCTCACGAGCGCGTAAAAATAGAACAGACCAGGGTCGGTCTGCATGAGACCGTATTCCGCGCCGACGGCCAGCGAGAGCTTTTGGTCGTACACGAGGCTTTGGTACAGCCGAGAACTTTTCCCGTGCGAGAGAATGGATTCGAGCACGTCCAAGGCATACGAGTCTTCGCTGACATAATTGGGGACGCGATAGCCCATCATCACGAACGGCACCTGCGCTTCCCGCTTTAACAGAAAGCGCCGCTCCCCCTTCTGCTCCGCCTCCATCGTCGCCACGGGCTTTGGTTCCGGTCCGCGGGGAATGGGCTCAAACAGGTGCTTGATCGTGGGGAGCAATTGGTCCGCCTTGATGTCGCCGACCACCACCAAGGTCGCATTGTTCGGCGAATAGTAAGTGTCATAGTGGCGCTGCAGATCGTCGAGCGTCATCGCATCCAGATCGCCGAACCACCCAATCACTGGCCAATGATAGGGATGGCTGAGATAGGCCTGGGCGAAGAGGGCTTCAACGAGCGCGCCTTGCGGATCGTCCTCCGTGCGCAGCCTGCGTTCCTCCTTCACGACCTCGCGCTCGGTCTTCAGTTCATTCAGGTCCAACATAAGCCCTTGCATGCGATCCGCTTCCATTTCCAGGGCGAGCTGCACACGGTCGGCGGCGAGATTTTCAAAATACGCCGTAAAATCCTGGCTCGTAAAGGCATTGTCCATGCCGCCGTTTTTGCGAATGAGTCGCGAAAAGGAGCCCTTCGGGTACTTGGCCGTGCCCTTGAACATCATGTGCTCGAGCATGTGCGAAAGCCCTGCGCGGCCCATCACCTCGTTGCGAGAGCCGACTTTGTACCACACTTGCACTGTGGCGACCGGCGCTTTTGGGACCTCAACCAAAAGCACCTTCATGCCGTTTGAGAGGACGTGTTCATGAGGTTCGGCACCGAGCACCGCGTCAGCGGAGAAACAGAAGAGCGCGATAAGGATTGCCAGCCAGCAGAGGCGGCTGTGTTGGAAGGGCAGACTGGTCATGATGGATGGTGAGAAACGGACCGATGCATGCTAACAACGTGATTCAATTTGTGTCAAGGTTCGAAACGCACGATCCGGAAGATTCCCCAACTGTCCGCAGGCGCCCAACACATCGCGACCGCGACTTTTTCGAATGAAGACGTCGATGCCGGCGCTTCGCAGGATTGATTGAAACGCGGCCACATCTTCGTCGGACGGTCTGCGAAATACGCTGCCGGGAAACGGATTGAACGGAATCAGGTTGACCTTGCACCGAATGCCGCGAATGAGTTCAGCCAGGCGCACGGCGTCGGTCTCCCGGTCGTTGACGCCTGCAAGCAAGACATATTCAAATGTCAGTCGCCGGTGCGGCGCCAAGGGATAACGTCGGCAGGCGAGCAGCAAGGTGCTGAGCGGGGCGATGCCGTTGACGGCCGGCATCAGGCGGGCGCGCTGCTCTTCGGTTGTGGCGTTGAGCGAGACGGCGAGGTTCACGCCCAGCGGCGCAATGTCTTTCAGCCGTGAGGCCAGGCCCGCCGTTGAGACGGTGATGCGGCGGGGAGACCAGCCCAGTCCCCACTGCTTGTTCGTGAGCCGCGCGATCGCCTCCGAGAGGGCATTGAGATTAGCGAGCGGTTCGCCCATTCCCATGAACACCATGTTCGACAAGCGTTCGCCGGTGTCGAGTTGATCTTGTGCGCTCAACACCTGCTCAACGATCTCATGCGGCTTGACATTCCGCTTCAGGCCCATGGTGCCGGTGAGACAAAAGCCGCAGTCCAGCGTGCAGCCGACCTGTGTGGACACGCACAGCGTGAGCCGCTCTTCGTCAGGGATGAGGACGGCTTCCACCTCAAGTCCGTCCTCGAGCTTCAGGATCAGTTTTCGGGTGTCGTCTGCCGCGCGGAAGACCACGACGTCACGCGTCCTTCGTATACAGGCCCGGGCGTTCAGCTCTTCGCGGTCTCCCAGACTCAGATCCGTCATTTCGGCGATTGTCCGCGCACGCCGCTGATAGATCCACCGAAAGATCTGTCCTGTCCGGTAGCCTGGCCAGCCGAACGACGCGACAAGCGCGGCCATCTCGGGCTCGCTAAGCGAGAGCAAGTTGACCTTCGACGACGATACCGGCGTGTGTGCGCGCTGCATCCAGGCAGCCTATCACATCGTCGTCCTCTGCTGGCAAGGATGGGACGACACTGTTATATATGGTAGAGCGCAGATAGGGTTGTGAGGTTGGAGTCCTGCCTATCGTGATGCGGTGGTGTGCCTGTTGTCTGGTGCTTTTTCTCGGCGGCCTGACCGGGCCTGCTGCCCTCTCAAACGAACCGGATAGCTGTGACCGGCCGGAGGCTTGTTTTCAGTCGGCCGTGCTTCCGAAAGAACGTCTGGGAAAGGGCATGACCAAAGAGCAGGTGTTGACGATTAAGTTCGAGGGCCTGCAACGCTTAATGGATCGGTATCCGGATACCGTGTGGAGTAAGCGGGCTGGAATGCTGTCCGGCGTGCTCTCGATCGATCGGAACCCCGCCGCAGCGATCCCTTTTCTTCGAACCGCGCAGCGCGATTTTCCCGTGCTCGATGATTACATCCGGCTTTGGATTGCGCAGGCACAGTTGAATCTCGGCGAGGCGAAAGACGCCGCAGTGCTGCTTGAAAGTATTCCGACGGCCGTGCCCGACTCGAATATCCTCGCCAAGGCGGCGTACAAAACTGGCCAGGCCTGGTATGAAGCGACGCTCTGTCAGGAGGCCATGGCCTGGTTTACGAAGGCCCTGGCGATGAACGACAAGGACCCGAGTGCTCCGCAGGCCTATCTTCGGCGAGGTGCCTGCCGCCTCCGTGACAATAACCTAGTGGAGGGACGTGACTTGCTTCAGCAGCTGTGGGTTCGGTTTCCCTATGCGCCGGAGGCGAAGGAAGCTGAAACGTTGTTGTCGTCGAATTTGGGTGGAGAGACATGGACCGTCCAGCCCTCCGACCGGCTCACCCGGGCGCAGGCCTTCTTGGGTCAGGCCTATCACGCTGAGGCCATTGACGAACTGAAAAAATTCCTCGCCGCCGATCCGAACTCTTCGCGGCGGGCCGAGGCAAAGCTGAAGCTGGGCATCGCCCAAGTCCGTGTTAAACAATACGATCAGGCGAGGGAAACGTTCGGCGCGTTAGCCAAAGAGGGCGGGCCTGAATCGCATGAGGCGGCGGTATGGCTGGCGCGCGTGTATTTACGGCAGGGACAGGGGGACAAGCTGTTGGAAGCCGCACGAGCGCTGCCCTCAACGTCTTTGTCTGCCGAACAGAAGGGGCAGATCACGCTGTTCGTCGGCATGTGGCTCGAGGACCAAAAACAATACGACGAGGCCATCGCGAAATACCAGCAGGTGGCCAAGCAGGGTGAGCCCGCGGCACAGCGGGCGGAAGGTCAATGGCGGGTGGGATGGACGTATTATCGCACAGCACGCTATCGGGAGGCCGGTGAAAGCTTAAGGGCGCTTGTGGAACAGCATGACGGCGAATTCGAACCTCAGGCGCTTTACTGGATGGCTCGAGCTGGTGATCAGCAGCACCAGGCTGAAGCTCAGGACTATTATAAGAAGCTTTGTCAGCGGCATCGCTTTAGCTATTACTGCCAGCTCGCCCGCGAGCGCATCAAGGATTTGCCCGGCCCGGAATCTCCGCTCGAGTCAAGTATGGTCTCCGCCGAGCCGGGCAAAGATGGAGTGGCCGCCACCGTCTCGCGGGCGGATATTGCCCAGCAGAGCGCATACCGCCGGGCCGTGGAGCTTCATACGATCGGATTAAATGCTGATGCAGCCCATGAAGTCGCCTGGTTGACAGAGCGATACAGCCGGGACCCGGATGCGCTGGTGTCATTGTCGACGATGTTGAATGAGGTCGGCGCCTATCATCAGGCGCTGCGGCTGGCGCGCGCACGGTTCCGTGATCAATTGGAGCGAACGGGAGGGACGTTCGCTCCGTCCCTGTGGAACGCCGCCTATCCGACCGGGCTGCTGCCGACGATCAGGCTCCAGGGAGCCAAAGGCGTTGACCCGTATCTAATCGCCGCCATTATCCGCGAAGAAAGCCAATATGATGTGAAAGCCGTCTCACGCGTGGGGGCCATTGGCCTGATGCAGGTCATGCCGACGACCGCCAACACCGTCGCCCAGCGCGTGGGCCTTCCCACCGTGGGTCGTGAAGATCTCTTCGATCAAGAGACCAACATCCGCATCGGCGTGCGATATGTCGAGCAGTTGCTGGAGCAGTTTTCCGGCAACCTCGTGTATACGATCGCCTCGTACAATGCGGGGCCGCTGGCCGTCGGCAACTGGATCGCCCAGTATCGCGGGCAGGGTCAAGACGAGTTTGTCGAGTTGATTCCGTATCAGGAGACGCGGCAATACGTGAAGAGGGTCTTGCGAGCATACCGTGAATATGTGCGCCTCGGGGGGCTGTCCTGACAGCGTTGACAAGCTGTGGGTAAGTTCCTATAGTGCGCCACAATAGATGGTGGAGGATTCTGGAGACCATACATGGCATTGGACCGATTGGATGCACTGGAGACGCGCATCAAGGACCTTGTGAAGCTCATCCAAGAGTTGAAAAAGCGGAATGCGGGGCTTGAAGACGATCTGCGGTTGACGCGCCAGCGCTTGGCCGATGAAGCCGATTCAAACCGGCGCTGGGCCCGCGAACGAACAGACATCAAAACCCGCATCGAAAAGGTTCTCAGCGATGTCGACGTGTTGGAGGGGTTCGAAGAACGCAAGGAGGTGGCCTTTGACTAAGACGACGGAAGTCGAGATCTACGGCCAACGCTATACGATTAGAGGGGAAGCGGATGAAGCCTATATCCGTCGCCTGGCCGGCTTCGTGGACGGTCAAATGCGGCAGGTCGCCGAGGGAATGAACACCACCACCCCCTCCCGACTCGCGGTCTTGACGGCGCTCAATCTCGCCCATCAGCTTTTCGAAGCGGAGAAAAAACGAGCTCAGGGCGAGGCGGATGTGGAGCGCCGGATGATGTCGCTTATGGAATCGATCGAAGAGCAGGTCCCCACGTCGCTCTTTCGCTGAATGCGCTTGCAAAGGCCGGGAAGCCTTTGCTATCGTGGTGTTGCGGTAGTGGTATTTGCGGAAGCAGGTTCATTGATCGGGACAAGAAGAGGTCAAGCACCAACCGGTAGCAAATCCGGGATACGATTTACGTCGCTGTAAGAATGGATGTGGGTTCGTCGATGCTGGTTCCGTTGAAAGAGTGGAATGTGCCGCAAGCAGTCCTATTACTCCTTGCGACCGTCGCTGCCATCCTAGAAGGAATCACCGAATACGTCGTGGCCGCCGAAGAGGGGTTCCGTGCAGGCACCCGGACGGCCGTATCGGTGTCAGAACCGCTGGGACCGTTTGGATTGCGTCTTGTGCGAGTCAGTCCGCTTCGAGGCGCAGTCGGAGGACAGGTCTGGAGGCAGGCGCGCTCCGCTCTTCCAACAACACGTTCATCCTTCCGAAGTCGTTCTTCGGCCTAGATTCCGGTCGGTCGGTCTCTTCGCTCGCTCCCATCTGCCGTCTTCCCGCTCCGCTACCTCTCAACGTCCTACCGTATTAAGTACGGTGGCGTGGCCTCAAATGTGAAAGGGTCCGTCTTATGTCGACCTCCATGCTCCTGTACATCTTCGTCGGAATCCTGGGCGCGTTGCTAGGCGTCGGCGTCTATGAAGTCTTACGCCGCTCTTCACTGAACGCGAAGCGGGCTCGAGAAGCGGAACAGTCTCGCCAGGCGATTCAGAACGCCCAGCGTGAAGCCGAGAACATCGTGAAAGAGGCGAAGCTCGAAGCAAAGGATCTCATCTTTCAGTCCAAGGCGGAACTGGAGAAGGAACAAAAGGCGAAGCTGGTGGAGCTCGCCACCGCCGAAAAGCGCCTTGTGCAGCGGGAAGAGGCCATCGACAAGCGCATCGGCGCCTTGGATAGACGGGATGCGGAAGGCCAAAAACGTGAACAGGAGCTGATCAAAAAAGAGGAGCGGCTCATCGCCAAAGAGGCGACCTGCGCCAAGGCGGAACGCGAGCATCGCGAGGCGCTGGAACGGGTGGCCGGCATGACGGCCGATGAAGCCAAGAAACAGCTGCTTCAGGAATTGGAGAGCCAGGCCCGCCTCGATGCGGCAGGGATCGCCAAGCGAACGCTGGAAGAGGCTCGGGAAAATGCCGAGCGGGAAGCCAGGGAAATCATTACGACATCAATCCAGCGGGTGGTTCGCGACTATGTGTCGGAATCCACCATCTCCGTCGTGCCCATTCCGAACGATGCCATGAAGGGCCGCATTATCGGCCGTGAGGGCCGCAACATACGCGCGATCGAAGCCGCGACCGGCATCGACCTGATTATCGATGAGACTCCGGAGGCGGTGATCATTTCCGGATTCGACCCGTTGCGGCGGGAAATTGCCAAAGTGTCGCTCGAGCGCTTGATGCACGACGGGCGCATCCATCCGACGCGGATCGAGGAGATCGTCGAAAAAGTCAAGGTGGATATCGACAAGCTGATGTACGAAGAGGCGGAGAAAATTATCTTTGAGCTCGGCCTGTCGGATTTCCATCCTGAGTTGATCAAAGTCTTGGGCCGGCTGAAATACCGGACCAGCTACGGACAGAACAACCTCTACCATGCGCGGGAAGCGTCCTATATTTGCGGCATCATGGCGTCCGAGCTCGGATTGGACGTGCGGCTCGCCCGGCGCGGCGCCTTGCTGCACGACATCGGCAAAGCTGTGAGCCACGAAGAGGAAGGGCCCCATGCGATGCTGGGAGCGGAAATCGCGAAAAAGTACGGCGAGAGCGAAAAGATCGTGAACGCCATCGCCGCGCATCATGAGCAGGTCCCGCCGATCTGTCCCGAATCCGTATTGGTCGCCGCCGCGGAAGCGTTGTCGGCCGCCCGTCCTGGCGCAAGGCGCGAAGCGCTCGAGTCGTACGTGAAACGGCTGGAAAAATTGGAATCGCTCGCGCACGCGCAAAAAGGCGTTCAAAAGGCTTATGCGATTCAGGCCGGAAGGGAAATCCGCGTGATCGTCCGCCAGGAAGACGTGACGGACAGCGAATCATTCCAGCTCTCGAGAGAACTGGCCAAGAAGATTGAACAGGAATTGACATACCCCGGTCAGATCAAGGTGACGGTGATCCGGGAAAGCCGCTACATCGAGTATGCAAAATGAAGGTGTTGTACATTGGGGACATCATGGGAGAGCCCGGTCGGCGCGCCGTTGCCCGGATTGTCCCACGCCTCGTGTCTCAACGGCGCATCGACGTCGTGATCGGTAACGGCGAGAATGCGGCCGGAGGCTTCGGAATCACTCCGGAGCTGGCTGAAGAGCTGTTTGCGGCGGGATTATCGGCGATCACAACCGGGAATCATGCATGGGATAAGAAGGAAATTTTGGATTACTTCCCTCGCGAGCGCCGCTTGCTGAGGCCCGCGAATTATCCGGACGGTGTGCCCGGCCAGGGGAGCGTGATCGTCCAGGCCAAAAGCGGCGAAGAGGTCGCTGTATTACAGTTAATGGGCCGCGCCTATATGCCGACTCTGGACTGTCCCTTCCAGGTTGCTAAACGCGAGCTGGCCCGGTTGAGAAAGCGCGTGGCCTCGGTGCTCGTCGACATGCATGCCGAGGCCACCTCTGAAAAAATGGCTATGGGCCATTATCTCGACGGCGAAGCTACGGCAGTCCTAGGCACGCACACGCACGTGCAAACCGCCGACGACCAGATTTTGCCGCGAGGCACGGCCTATTTGACTGATATCGGGATGACCGGTCCTCTGCACGGCGTCATCGGCGTGAAGAAGGAACTCGCGATCGAAAAGTTTCTCACGGGGATGCCGCGGCGCTTTGAAGTCGCCTCCGGCCCCACGGTATTTTGCGCCGCCCTCGTTGACTTGGACGCGCGGATTGGAAAGGCCCTGTCGATCGAGCGTGTGCGCATTCTCGACTAACGGATGTCCGCCACCAAACAACAGACCCTGTTCCCGCACGCCAGATCGGTGCTGACTGTGTCCCAACTCACCGGCCTTCTGCGCACTTCGATTGAATCCCAGTTTGCAGATCTCTGGCTTGAAGGGGAGGTATCGAACCTTCGCATGCCGGGCTCCGGCCACATCTATTGTACGCTCAAAGACGAATTTAGCCAGATTCGCGCTGTGCTGTTTCGCTCCACTGCCCTGCGGTTGAAGTTCACCGTGCAAGAAGGCATGTGTCTCATTGTGCGCGGCCGGGTAACGGTATATGAGCCACGAGGCGAATATCAGATCGTCCTCGATAGCGTTGAGCCCAAAGGGATGGGGGCATTGCAATTGGCTTTTGAGCAACTCAAGGCGCGCTTGTCCGCCGAAGGCTTATTCGATGAAGCAAAAAAATCGCCGCTGCCGCCCTTTCCCGAGAGGGTTGGCATCGTCACGTCGTCAACGGGTGCCGCAATCCGAGACATACTGTCCGTACTTCACCGCCGGTGGCCCACACTCCATGTGATCGTGGTCCCGGTCCCCGTGCAAGGGGAAGGCGCCGCCCAGCAGATTGCGAAGGCCGTGGCTTGGCTGAACGAAGAGGATCTGGTCGACGTCATGATCGTGGGGCGAGGCGGAGGGTCGATGGAAGACCTTTGGAGTTTCAACGAGGAGGTCGTGGTTCGCGCTGTGGCGGGCTCTAGGATTCCAGTCATCTCCGCGGTCGGCCATGAAACGGACGTCACGCTGACGGATTTTGCCGCCGACCGCCGGGCGCCCACACCGTCGGCTGCGGCGGAAACCGTGGTCCCCGTGCTCGCGGAAGTGGTCGAGCGGTTGCGCGTCTTGACGATACGGGCCACTCACACCATGGGCAGGCAGTGTGTGTTTGAGCAGCGCCGGCTCGAATCCCAGATCGGGAGGCTGGCCCAAGTGCGTCTCCGCATCCGACAGGAATGGCAACGGACACAGGAGGCTGTCGATCGCCTACGGGCGCTGACCAGCGACCGGATTGCGGCGAGCCGCGACCTAGTCCGCCACCGTCAGCGGGAATTGGCCGGCCTGAATCCGGTATTTGTTGTCAAACGCAGCATCGCCATGATCAGCTTTTTGATGCAACGCCTGGAGCGTCAAGTCATGGTCTTGGCGGACGGGCGTAGACGCCGTATCTCGGCGATCGCGGCCCAGCTCACGCATTTGAGTCCGCTGGCGATTCTCGGACGTGGATACAGCATCTTGTCGCGTCTCCGTGATGGCGTCATCTTAAAAAAAGCGGATGAAGTCCAAACCGACGACGAAATCCTCGCCCGATTATCGCAAGGCCAGCTCCACTGTACGGTCAAACGCGTCCTGCCCGATCCCTTGGTGTAAATCACTCGGCAAGGCCGGTATAATGGGCTGTCACCCTTTAAGAAAGGACAGGAACGGCCGTGGGTGGGGTCAAATTCGAACAGGCGATGGCACGGTTGGAAGCGATCGTCGGTGAATTGGAAAAAGGCGACCTGCCTCTCGAGGAATCGTTGAAAATCTTTGAAGAGGGCATTCGCCTGTCCAAAAGTTGCCTGAAAATCCTGGAAGATGCCGAGCGGAAGGTCGAAGTCCTGGTCCAGGACAGGAACGGCAAGAAACGGCTTCATGCGTTTTCGCCGGAAGAGGAAGCGAATGAGTCGTCAGACGAGCCCTCGTCTTGATTTGCTTGCGGAATGTTGCACAGGTCATCCAGCCTTCGGGTTCTCCGATTCTCGACGTCATGCCTGCCAAATCGCCCCTTGGTAAAGAGCGGTTAGACCGTCTGATGGTCGATCAAGGCCTGGCCGCCAGCCGCGAAGCGGCGGTCCGGACGATTCTCGCCGGCGGCGTGCTGGTCGACGGAGCGATGGTCGACAAACCTGCTAAGCTCGTCGCCCGTGGCGCCCAAATTAACATCGAACGGGCGGCTCCTTTTGTCAGTCGGGCCGGAGAAAAACTCGCAGCGGCGCTTGATGCCTTTTCCATCGATCCGCGCGGTGTAACAGCGGTCGACGTAGGCTGTTCGACCGGCGGTTTCACTGATTGTCTTCTCCAACGGGGGACGAAGCGGGTGTATGCGGTGGACGTCGGATATGGTCTCATCCACTGGAAACTCCGTCATGATCCGCGGGTCGTCTTGCTTGAGCGGATGAATATCCGGTACATAGACCGGTCGCACATTCCTGAGCCGATCGACCTTGCGGTCATTGACGTGTCCTTTATCTCGCTCACCCTTGTACTGCCAACCGTGGCGTCTTTGTTGTGCGACCGCGGACAAATTGTCGCTCTTGTGAAGCCGCAATTCGAAGTCGGGAAAGGGCAAGTAGGCGCCGGAGGTATCGTGCGCGATGAGGTTCAGCGCCGAACCTCGGCCGAAAAGGTCATTGCAGCGGCCGCCCGCCTCGGATTTCAAGAGGCCGGCGTCCTGGATTCGCCCGTCGAGGGAAGAAAGGGCAACCGGGAGATTCTCGTGAGTTTGGTTCGGCAAGCTATGACGGTGTAACTAGTTCCTCAAGAGCGGTTAATGGTGGAGGAGGCATGAAAGTTCTCGTGACGGGCGGGGCGGGATTCATTGGCTCGCATCTGGTCGATCGATTGGTGTTGGAAGGACATGAGACCGTCGTGGTCGACAATCTGGCCACCGGCAAACGGAGGAACCTTAATCGCGCCACTCGCTTCTACAAGATGGATATCCAAAGCTGGCGTCTGGAGCGCGTGTTGCGCAACGAACGTCCCAATGTGGTGATGCATCTGGCCGCCCAGATGGATGTGCGGAAATCAGTGGAAGACCCGATGTTTGACGCCCAAGTCAACGTTTTGGGCACCTTGAACGTCCTACAGCAAGCGGTCAAGCACGGCGTCCGAAAAGTGATCTTTTCCTCTTCCGGTGGAGCGATTTACGGAGAACAGGAGATCTATCCGGCGCCCGAAACTCATGTCATGAAACCGTTGTCTCCATACGGCTTAAGCAAACTCTGCGGAGAGCAGTATCTCTCTTACTTCCAACGGGTCAGCGGTCTCCAGGCCGTCAGTCTTCGCTACGCCAACGTCTACGGACCTCGCCAGGATCCCGAGGGTGAAGCCGGTGTCGTCGCGATTTTTATTCAGAAAATGCTGAACAACGAACAGCCTGTGATCTACGGCAATGGGCGGCAGACAAGGGACTTTGTCTTTGTCGATGACGTCGTCGAGGCGAACTTGGCCATGATGGGACAGGAGACGCAGGGCACGTATAACGTTGGAACCGGCGTCGAGACGTCGATCAATGATCTCTTTAGAATTCTTGTCCAGCACACCGGGTCAAACTGCAAGGAAATGCACGGGCCTGCTAAAAAAGGAGAACAGGCCAGGAGCGTGATTGATAGTACCAAGCTCCGGCACGAAGTCTCATGGGAACCGAAAGCCGATCTGACCGAGGGATTGAAAAAGACGGTTGAATACTTCCGTGCCCGCCTGCAGTGAACAATGGCGACTCGCCGGCTCTGCCCTTAGTACCTCGGCACCGAACGGTCTACTTGTGCCGACCAGGCGTCAATGCCGCCCACCAGGTTCTTTACATTCGGGAACCCCTGTTGGAGTAGAAAGGTGGTGGCGTCGGCGCTTCTCATGCCGTGGTGGCAGATCGCGATGATCTCTGTATCGCGATTGAGTTTTCCTAACGAGTGAGGGAGAGTGGCAAGCGGGATCAGGGTCGCCCCGTTGAGTTTGGCCAAGTCGTATTCCCATTGTTCACGCACGTCGAGAAGGACCAGTTGATCGCCCCTGTCGAGTTTGCTCTTGAGTTCCGTGGGCGTGATCGTATAACCCATCGTCTGCCTCCTACGTCGGCCTGCTACCTGACTTCATAACCCATGATAAGTGAGCCTCGAAAACACTGTCAATCCGGCTCATGTGACATGCCATCGCTGATTGGCGACCCGAGAGAGTATGTATACGCAGTTCCCCCGAGGACAATATTTGTTCATTTTTGTCATTGATTCTTCTTTATCCAACAGGCCTACGGGGGAACACTACAGGAAACAATGGCCGTCATGCGCAAAAATAAGTCGTAAGTTGTTGTTTTTATTTTATGTGTATCCTTTATGTCTCTAGGTAGGGCACAGTACTTGCTGACGAGGAACTGGTGTCGCGGACGCTAAAAAGGTCTTCCCGCGGAGTACTGCTGGTATTGGTCACGACGTCGAGTCGCAGGGAGGCCATGCAGATCGCGCAGGCGGCGGTCGACAGGAAACTCGCAGCTTGCGGCAATGTCATCCCATCCGTGACGTCGATTTTCCGATGGAAAGGAAAGATAGAGAGGAGCCAGGAGGCGCTGTTGATCATGAAGACGAGCGGGCGTCGATATACCGCTCTCCAAGCGTTGGTTCGGTCGATGCACTCATACGAAGTACCGGAAGTCATTGCCTTGACTGTGCAGAAGGGACTGGATCCATATCTTGCGTGGGTTCTGAATGAGACCGCTATAGATTGATTTCCTAGCGCAACTCATGACCGAGATGAGGGGTTGACCAACACAGCCTAGATGGGTACACTCGGAATCGAACCTAGGTATGTGAAGGCACCCTTGCAGCAGGAGGGGTGAAGGATATGGGACAAGTACACGGCGTAGAGTCCAACGATTCGTATACGGTGGTCATTTTCCGTGGTTCGACTGCCAAGCCGCTTCGATTCAGCTTCCCCAGAAAGTTTGTTCGTAAGATATTGATTCTAGGTGCGATTCTTCTGGTTGCCGATCTTCTCGTCATCTCGCATTACGTGGTCCGAACGGGCGAGGTCTGGGAGCTTTCGGCCTTCCGCGCTGAAGCGCTGAGTGCCAGGCAGCAAACCGTCGCCTTTTCAACGGCCGTCGATGACTTGAAGAAGCGCCTTACCAGCATGAAGGAAGTCAACCAGAGGCTTCGGGTCATGCTGGGCATTGAAACGCCCAAGGGCGGCGATCAGTATAACGGGCGGGGCGGAGAAGAGACTCCCCTTCCTGAAGGCAGCACCATCCATTCGATGGACAAGCCGACGACAGGCGAGCCTGAGCTGCAGCCTAGCGGTATCTTGGCTGAGACCGACCTCGCAGCGTCCAGATCTAAGGCAGTCAGTGAGTACGATTTGATGGTTGCCGTGAAGGAAGGCATTGTGTGGCTGGGCAAAGAAGCCGATGCCCAAGAGCAATCTCTGCAGGAGCTTTCTGTGGCAGCCGAGCAGAAATCTTCCCGGTGGGCGGCCACTCCTTCTATTTGGCCGGTGAAAGGGTGGGTCACATCGGGCTTCGGACCCCGGGTTTCACCGTTTACGGAGAAGCCAGCATGGCACGACGGTCTCGACATCGGCGCAGCGGCCAATGCACCTGTCCAAGCTCCCGCTCAAGGTCGTGTGACCAGCGTCGGTTATGATCCCAAGCTCGGCAACGTCGTCAAACTCGATCACGGTTATGGTATCGAAACGCTCTACGGTCACCTCGCCAAGGCCCTAGTGAAAGAAGGGCAGCGCGTCAAGCGCGGTGATGTGGTGGGCTTGGTCGGCAGCAGTGGACTCGCCACCGGACCGCATCTTCACTACATGGTGAAGGTGAACGGGCAGACGTTCGATCCCACGAAGTACATTCTCGACTGAGACCGTCTGTCCCTGACCTCGGTCACGCGCTATGTCCTGCGACATAGCGCGTATTTTTTTAACCGCTCATCCTGCTGTTCAGTCCGCCATGAGAGAGCGCTGTTTGCCTTTGCATCCATGAGCGACCTCGACGTTGCGAGCGCCTATCAGCCCCTTCCCATCCAGGAGGTCGCCAAACGACTTGGATTGTCTCCCGGCGAGCTTCATCTCTATGGAAGAGATAAAGCAAAAATCAGTCTGTCGTCGCTCGACCGTCTGACGGAGAAACCGCGTGGCCGATACATTCTCGTCACTGCCGTCAATCCTACGCCGCTGGGCGAAGGGAAAACGACGACCTCGATAGGACTGGCGATGGGACTTTGCCGAGTGGGCCAACGCGCTGTCGTGACGCTGCGCCAGCCTTCGCTTGGACCGGTCTTCGGCATCAAAGGCGGCGGGACGGGAGGAGGGCGCGCCCAGGTCATGCCGATGGAGGACATCAATCTGCATTTGACAGGGGATGCGCATGCGGTTGCTGCGAGCCATAATTTGCTCTCGGCCTTCATCGATAATCATGTGTTCCATGGGAATGCGCTCCGCATCGATCCGGCGCGACTGTCGTGGCCCCGCGCATTGGGAATCAGCGACCGGGCACTTCGGCGAATCTCTCTCAGCGAAGACACCGGCCATCGGCCAGCGCAGTTTGTCATCACGGAAGCCTCGGAAGTCATGGCCATCCTGGCATTGGCCAAAGATCCGGCGGACCTCCGGCGCCGCCTTGGAGACATCGTCGTTGGCTTGACGGGCGAGGGAACAGCGGTGACCGCCGAAGCCCTGTCGTGCGCCGGCTCGATGGCGGTGTTGCTCAAGGACGCCTTGCTCCCTAATCTCCTTCAGACGCTCGAAGGAACCCCGGCCTTGGTCCATACGGGCCCGTTCGGCAATATCGCTCACGGAAACTGTTCGATTGTCTCCGATGCGATCGCGATACGGTGCGCCGATTATGTGGTAACCGAGGCGGGATTCGGAAGCGATTTGGGCGCTGAAAAATTCTTCAATATCAAATGTCGAGTGTCGGGACTGGCGCCGGCCGCGGCCGTTGTCGTCGCGACGTTGCGGGCGCTCAAGCTGCACGGGGGCGGCGGCGTGGTGAAGGCCGGTGTACCGGTTCCCATAGGTTTGTCCGGCCCCAATCAGGAGGCGCTGGTCCGCGGGTTTCCGAACTTGGAGCAGCACATTGCAAACGTGAAGTCTCATGGGATTCCGGTGGTCGTCGCGATCAATGCCTTCAAAGATGATCCACCTTCGGAGCTGGAATGGCTTCGTCGGCAGGCCAGCAACGTGGGGGCTGCGGAAGCGGCCGTGTCGACGCATTACGTCGACGGAGGACAAGGGTCTGAAGAACTCGCACGAGCGGTGATACGCACGGCACGTATGCCGTCCTCATTCCGACATCTCTATGAACTTAACTGGCCGACGAAGAAGAAGATCGAAGCGATCGCGATGAACATGTACGGCGCCTCTGGCGTGTCTTTCGAGCCGCAAGCCGAGCGAGACATCGAGCTGGTGCAGCAGTTGAAGTACGACGCGTTGCCGATCTGCATGGCCAAAACGCCGCTGTCCTTGTCGCACGACCCGGCGCTGAAGGGCCGTCCCACCGGATTCACGGTGCCGATCAAAGAGGTGCGCCTCCTTGCGGGCGCCGGATTTCTGACCGCCCTGTGCTCGGGCATTCAATTGATGCCGGGGTTGCCGAAGAAGCCCGCCGGAGAAAGGATTGGTCTGGATCCCGACACCGGAAGGACGGTCGGATTGTCGTAGTGCTCAGCGCTGCTTGAGGTAGCGAAAAAATTCCGAATCCGGGCTCATCACGACGGTGGATTTGTCGTCGAACGATTTCTTATAGGCTTCCATCGAGCGGGTAAAATCGAAAAACTTGGGATCCTGCCGGTACGCGTCGGCATAGATGTGAAACGCTTTCGCGTCGCCGCCCCCGCGCAGTTCCTCCGCTTCCTTGTAGGCTTGCGCCAGAATGATCTCGCGGTCCTTTTCGGCATCGGATCGGATCTTTTGCGCCTCTTCGGCGCCCTCGGCGCGGTATTGCTTGGCCTGCTGCTCCCGTTCGGCTTGCATGCGCTGAAAGACCGTCTTTTCGTTCTCCTGGGGCAGATCGGCTCTTTTGATGCGTACGTCCAGTATCGTGATTCCGTAGGCCGAAGCTTTGTCGTTGGCCCGGTGCATGACGACGGTCATCAATTCTGCCCTCGCCGTCGAGACGATTTCCGCCAAGTCATGACGGCCCAATTCCACGCGCAGTTCCGAATAGATGATGTCGTGCAGCCGTTGGAGCGCTCCGCGCTGGCTTTGAAAGTTTTGATAGACCTTCAACGGATCGACGATGCGCCACTTGGCAAAGTTATCGAGGAGCAACGTTTTCTTATCCTGCGTGATGACGTCCTGCGCGTCGGAGTCATAGTCGAGGAGGCGCTTGTCGAAGTAGGTGACGTCCTGCACGAACGGCACCTTGACGTAGAGGCCGGGTTCCATCACGGTGCGGACGGGCTTCCCCAACTGGACGACAATGGCTGTCTGGGTGACATCCACCACGAACAACGGCGAGGCACCGAGCACGAAGAGCGAAAAGAGGACGACGATAACGCCGACGATCAGGCCCTGTCTGCTCATCGCTCGCGTCCCTCCGCGGACACGGGCGGTTTCTTGGTCATCCGATCAAGCGGCAAATAGGGGAGCAAGCGTTCGCCGGCCTTTCCGTCGATGATGATCTTGTCCATCTTCGGCAAGATCTCTTCCATGGTTTCGAGGTAAATGCGTTTGCTGATCGTGTCGCGGGCTTGATTGTATTCCTTCAGCGTCGCCAAAAAGCGGTTGGCTTCGCCTTGCGCGCGGTTCAGTCGCGCCTGTGCATAGCCCTTCGCCTGGTTGACCATCTGGGCGGCTTCGCCCTTGGCTTTCGGGAGAATGTCATTCCGATAGCCGATCGACTGGTTGATCAACTTCTCGCGGTCTTCCTTCGCATTCGTCACGTCCTTGAAGGCGGCCGCCACCGCTTCGGGAGGATCGACGTCTTGCAACTGCACGGCCGCAATCTGCACCCCCGCCTGATATTGGTCGAGAATCTTTTGCAGCAGATCTTGAGTGTCCTGCTGGATCTGCGCCTTGCCGGTGGTCAGCGCTTCGTCGATTTTACTTTTGCCGATGACTTCCCGCATCGAGGCTTCCGCGGCCTTCCCAATCGTGTCGTGAATCTCCGCGACGTTGAAGAGGAACTCGGACGCCTCTTTGATCTTGTACTGCACGATGAATTCGATCGCGAGAATGTTCATATCGCCGGTCAGCATTAGGGCTTCTTGCGGAATCATCTGCTGCCGGCTCTGTCGATCGGTGCGGAATCCGATTTCGACGCGATGGAGCTTGGCCACTTTCGGCTGGAGCACCGACTCGACGAGCGGGATCTTCACGTGGGGGCCGGGACCCACCGTCCGCACCGGAATGCCGAAGCGCTTGACGACGCCTTCTTCGTCTGGTCCGATGATGAACGCGCTTTGCCAGACGAGGAAGATCAGGAGACCGGCGAGGAGGATGTTTCTGAAGCCACCGGCGGGGAAGAAATTTCCGAATTGCTGCGCCTGCTTGAGCATGTCGTCAAGCGGGTCGCGTTTTTTGCTCCATGGGTCTTTGGGATCCCACACCATGCGGCGACAGAGGAAAAGTTTAGTGCCTGCGAACGGGCGTCACCATAGCAGAGTGACCGGACCTTCGCAACACGCCGACACGCTGCCTTGTTCGGTTACGTGGTGACTGCGCCGCCGCACGAGGAGCCGGAGCCGGCGGTGCAGCCGTAGCAATGATTGCCGATGACGATGGACCGCCGTTCAAGTGCGGTCACGTTGAACTCGCGGATGTGGCGGGGGACGTCGCCGCCGACGGGTAGATCGAGCATTTGATTGAAGTCGCAGTCGTAGATTGTCCCGTCCCATCCGACCGACAGCGTGTAGCGGCACATCACTCCGGCGGCCGCCGCTGGATTGAACGCCTGAGTCAGCCGGTGCATGTAGGCTTCATAGTTGCCGCTCTCGACGAGAAATTCGAGAAACCGGCTAATCGGCATGTTGGTGATGGTGTACAGCCGGTTGAACTCGATGCCGTGTTTGGTGCTCAACTCTTTGCGAAACTGCGCTTCAATCGCCTCCTGCTTCGGCGGCAAATATGCGCCGACCGGATTGTGGACGAGATTGAGGATCAAGCCCGTGTCAGGCTTGGCGTACCCGAGTTGATTCAATCGCCTCAGTCCTTCGATCGATTTCCCGAACACACCCTCGCCGCGCTGTGCGTCCGTTTGTGCCCCTTTGTAATAGGGCAGCGATGCGACGATTTCGACGCGATGTTCGGCCAAAAATTCGGCGAGATCGGACTGTGACGGCAGCAGGAGGACCGAGAGATTGCAGCGATCCATGACGTGGCGGTTGAGGCCTCGCGCCGCTTCGACGAGCCAGCGAAAATTCGGATTGAGCTCCGGCGCCCCGCCCGTGATGTCGACGGTCGGGATAGCGGTTTGCGCGAGGGCGCGGATACAAAGTTCCGCCGTCTCGCGCGACATCCGCTCGGTTCGATCCGGCCCTGCATCGACATGGCAATGCCGGCACGTCTGATTGCAGAGCTTTCCCACATTGATTTGAAAGACCGTGATGTCCGTAGGCCGCAGCGGATAGAGTTGAGCTTCCGCCATCGATGCGGCAAACGAAGGCGCGGTCCGTTCAAGGAGGCGCAGTTGTTCGCTGCTTGCGGCGAGAGGGTTTTTGCGGGAAAGCAGTGTCAACGGCATGGCTTCGGCGACGCCACCTTTCTGCCTCCAACTGCCGAGCTCGCTGCGTCCAGCGAATGAGCGATAATCATCCCCACACCTTATAAGCTCTTTGGCCAAATTTCTACGTCCCCCGCCCAGATGGGTGTCCGAACCCATGGCTTCAATCCCGGATTGCGCGCACCTCTCGCGCCTCTGCGAGAGTCCTGACGCCGTCAACCATGGCAGGTGAACGGCCGCGCCAGCTAGATGAAGTCAGCTCGCCGACGTGTCCATACCCAGGAATAGAGGGCGAGGTTCAGGAGAATCAGCAAGGCGCCCATTGTGATTTGGACTCCGCGACTGACGAAGGCGGGATACAGAAGGGTCAGCAGCCAATGAGAGAGGAAATCCTGCGCATAGCCGGATTCGCCGCCCAACACCCGAAGGCGGCTTTCCAGCGGTGTGAGCGGGCACACCATTCCTCCGATCTCGACGATGGCACCCCACGCCAAGGCCGGTGCATGAAGCCATACGATCCACGGCCGCCGGAGTACGAGCAACGACCCGAATATGACGAACAGGACAAAGAGGACATGGACGAGCATGACCGCATCCGCGAGCAGAAGATATCGCATCCGTCACACCCGGCGTGGCTTGGGAGAGCGGAGAGGCGGGTAGGTAAGGCGGTTTTCCTCGACGGCGGCAAATGGCGTCAATCGATGGATGTTGGCTTTCGACTTGCTCATGATGTGCCGGACGGTCCATCCGCGGCTTACCAGCGCATCGGCAATCAAGGACCGATGGCAGCGCCAAGGCACGGCCTCGGCACACATAATCGCCGTTCGTGCTTGTCCGGCTTCCTTGATCAGCGCCTCCAGGGCGTCCGAAAATTGTTCGGTCTGCATGTAGTCTGCGTACCCGCGAAAGCTGGAGTTCTCCCAGCCGCCATTGATGGAATCCTTTCTGGGTTTGCGCAGGCCGCCGAGCTCCGGCCGATGGGCATAGATGAGCCGGGCTCTTTTGAGGCGTTTTTCCAGCGCGCGGATGTCAAATTGAGGGTTGTGACGGGAACGGGGGACGGTGCGCACGTCCACAAGACATGTGATGCCATGCGACTCGAGCAGCACCAAGAAGTCGTCAATGGATTTGGTTGAATGGCCGATGGTCCACAGCTCTCCGCCCATGGATCATTGTCCCACAACCGTCGCAGGCTTCAACCCCTGCGGGACCCGAGTGACCTCACCTGTGGGCAGACGTCCCGGAGGTTGCTTACTCGGGCGGCATCTTTCGGGGATCGACCTCGAGCAGCTTGATCCGACCATTGCCGGCGTGCTCGGTCTTGTACAGGCGCTCCCCCAGCCGGAGACTACCGACCAGCAGATGACCGCTGGCGACCAGCGTGAAATCGCCATGGGAGGGAGCTTTAAAGGAGCCGCGAATCACCGCCGTGTCATTAAAACGCGAGACGGTCGAAGTGATGTCCAACTCATGGGCGGTACCATCAAAGAATTCGACACTGACACGGGGGTGCGGCCGCGCCGTCGCGTCTTTGAGGATCCGAAGCATCTCCTCGTCGACCGCAATGTCCCGCTCGCGCAGTACCCAGGGCTTCCGCTGGGCGGGACTTTGGTCCAGGGTCGGCGGTGCGAGGTGCCATAGACTCGCCGGGTCCGTGTCCGCCGCCATCGCGCCGAAAGCTCCGGGCAGGTGGAATAGACTGACGATTGTGATCACGATCAGAAGGATTGGCATAGTCCCCGTGACCTGTTTGCTCAAACGCATGTTCATTATAGTCGCCGAGCGCGGGCGGCGCGAGGATGAACTGAATTTTGACTCAACGCGTCCGGGCAATCGACGGCATGTGGCCGCGTTAGAGCCTGTCGAGAGCGATGAGCGCCGACTAGCCCGGCTTGCGTCCGACGACAACTCGAACCGCAATGGGAAAGCTGATCCAGTTTGCACGACGATAGCGTGAGGCGCTCTCCAAGATCAGCCGCTTCACCTCTTGCCTCTGGCCGTCTAAGAGCGGAGCCATGAGATTTTGGATTGGTGCGGCAATCTCCGTGAGGCTGGTGTAGTACTGCTCAACCGATTCGTATGTCCGTTCGGCGAGAAATTCGTGGTCTGAGACGTTCTCCAATCCGGCCTCCTCCATCATGCCGGCGAGTTCCCCGGCGTTGGCAAGGCGAAAGATGCCTGGCGCGGAGGGGTCGGGTCTGGGCACATCAATCACTTGCTTGAGGGCCGCAATGGAGAGTCCGATCGCGGGATTTCGCTCGGCCGAAGACCAGACCGCTGCGGCGAACCATCGCCCCGGCTTCAAGACTCGGGCGATTTCCGCGACCGCTGTGGGGACATCAGGTAGGAACATGAGGCAAAAGCGGCTGATGACCGCGTCGAAAGCAGCGGCGTCGAACGGCAGCATGGAAGCATCGCCGACTTTGAAGGCGATATTTGTGAGGCCCAGCCGCCGCGCCTTTCGCTCGGCCGCCGCCAGCATGTCCGCGGCGAGGTCGATGCCGATCACTGAACCCGACGACCCGACTGCCTGGGCGGCGAGCAGCGCCGGATATCCCGTGCCAGAACCAAGATCAAGCACCGCATAGCCGGACCGGATGCGTGCGTCGCCGACCAATCGATGATTGAGATATCCGATCTGCTCCTCGAAAAGGCGGTCCCATTTTTCCCACGCGCCGGCGACGCGGTTCCAATCCTGGCGTTGCCCCTCGATGATTTGATGTGCGCGTTGCGACGTCATGAGGCGTGGACGTTCGTCATCCCCCGCTGAGGGCGCAGACAATATAAATACGGTCGTGTGGATTGAGGGGAGCCAAGAGTTCCCACGCCTGCTCGTCGTTGACAAAGATTCTGATATGCGGTCGGATCCTGTCCTGTTCCGTCACAATGCGAAACATCAATCCCGGGTACCGCGCATCTAACGAAGCGAGCACGTCGCCGAGCGTCGAGCCGTCGACGGATACATCGCTCTGCTGATTCGTGTATGACCGCAGCGCGCTCGGAATGTGGACGTTCATCGTGCGAAGACGGCGGCTTCAATGGAGTAAATTTCTGGAAGATGACGGGCGATGCAGACCCAGTTTTGCCCTTCGCTCTTGCTGGCCCACACTTCTCCGCTCGTCGTCCCGACGTACAGGCCGATCGGGTCATGGCCGTCGCGGCTCATGGCCTGACGCTTGACCGTCCACCAGGCGTCGGTTCGCGGAAATCCTTTGTCGAGGCGCGACCACGTCTTGCCGGCATTACGCGTGACATAGGCGGCGGGCTTTCCGCCGAGACTGACGCGCGGCCACACCGTCGAGCCGTCCATCGGGAAGACCCACGCTATATCCGCATTTCGGGGATGGACGACCATCGGAAAACCAATGTCCCCGATGGCCTTTGGCATATTCCTCCCAATGCGTACCCATTGGTCCGAAGGACGATCGAGACGATAGATGCCGCAATGGTTCTGCTGATACAGGCGGTCCGGATTACTGGGGCATAAGCGCACACAATGGGGGTCGTGATACGTCACGGTGGCGGCATCGAATCCTTCAACGGTCTCGAGCCCCTTGATCAGAGGCATAAAGGTTTTCCCGCCGTCAATCGTTTCGTGAACGCCGCCCCCGGACATCGCAAAATAGAGATGCTGGGGATTGCGGGGATCGACGATGATCGAATGCAGCTTCGGGCCGTCCGGCGTGCCGTCCTGCACGGTGCCCATCCATTCCAGGTACTGCGGATCTTCGTTGATATACGAGAAGGCGTCCCAGGTCACGCCGCCGTTGTCGGATCTGAAGAGACCCTGCGGCGAGGTGCCGGCGTACCAGGCGTCGGGTTCGTTGGCATGGCATGGCGTCAGCCAGAACACATGGTTTACCGAGCGGCCTGGTTGCCCTTCGGCGACCTTCCGGAACGCCGGAGGCGCCGAACACTCTTTCCATGTCCTCCCGGCGTCCGTCGAGCGGTAGATGGTGGGGCCAAGATGGCCCGTACTGAGGGCCATCAGCATCGTCCGTCGATCCCGAGGGTCCAGGACCATGTGATGGACAATATGGCCGAGAAACATCGGCGCAGATAGTTTCCATGTCCGTCGCGAGGCGTCGCTGCGCAGTGTGAATGCGCCCTTTCGCGTCCCGATCAGAAGCGTCACCGCTCCATCCGTCGAAGCTGGTGTGCGGGTTGTCGTTGCCGTGCGAGCCATGGTCGCTTCCTCCTGAAATCGTCGTCGGTGTGTTCGATTAGCGCCGTCTGCGTTTGGTCCTGCGTTTGGTGCGCTTGGCCGGAGGCTTCTTTTTCGGTGGCTTCCTCTCCATCTTCGGTTGCCACAACCCGAAGGTGGCGCCCGTCGGATCATTGATGACGCTGAGCCAGCCGTATTGTCCCGCGACCATCACCTCGCGATGAATCGTCGCCCCAAGACTGCGGGCTTTTTCCGTGACGGCCGTGATGTCATCCGTCACGATGTAGGGAATCCAAAACGATTCCGATCCGGCCTGCGGGCTCTTCATCATGCCCCCCGTCGGAGACGAGTGCTCGTTAAAGAGCGAATAGGGCATATCCGGCAGGTCGCGCACTTTCCAGCCGAAGAGCTTCTGATAGAAGTCCTTCGCGTTGTCGAGGTCTTGGGTGATGAGTTCAAGGTGCCCAAAGTTGAACGCCATAGTCGTCCTCGTCCGATGCCGCCGCCGGTTACTTGAGGGTCTGCAGCGTCTCGCGCAGTTCTTTCAATTCCACACTCGAGAGCTCCAAGTGCTGATCGCGCTGCGGCTGCTCATCTTTGAATTTCCAGAGGCGTTTGAAGATCGCGATCAATTCTTTCTGATGGGTCACGGCCAAGTCGTAGGCGGGGGTCTTCTGCTGCTCCTTCGTGACATCCGAGGAGGTGTTGAGGAGGGCATGCAACTGATTGTGGTAATCGTCGAATGCGGCATCGTTGCCTTTCCCGCCCTTCGCTTTGGAGGCGGACGCTTCCATCATCGTCGTCAGATTGATCATGGTGTCCACGGCCGTGGCTCCTTTGGCCTGCACCGCGTAATCATCCGCACGCGGATAGAACAGGTAACTACACCCGCCGCCCGAGACCAACAGCATGGCCATCAATACGATGATCGTCCGTTTCATCGGCTCCTCCGTGTGCCTTCGTTAGGGCGTAGTCAAGCATGTTAGCGAGCGACCGTCAATGCTCGCCGGCCGATGCCGATGCGCCACCGTCCGCCTACGGTTTTCTCGTATAGACGATTTCCAACATCTTCGTCTCTTTGCCACCCTTGTGCGCCCCGTACATGTCGAAGGTCTGCCGGTCGTTATCGACGAGCTTCCAGACCGCACGATGGGTCATCTTTCCCCCGTCTGGCTCCGGATGAGAACCCTTCAGCGTAATGGTCTTTCCGTCCGGGCTGGCGGTGCCTTCCATCATAAAAATGCCGGTCCCCATCGAATCCATCCAGGCCGTCACATATTTCTTGGCCATGTTGTCGTACGCGTCGATGCCGATGCCTGAGAAGGGTTGGCCCATCATCTGGCCGTTGTATTCCTGGTAGAGGAAGCGCCCGTCCAGGAGCATCTTCATCTCGGCAGTGCCACTGGATTCCATCGGCGGTTTCCCCGGCTCCATCCATTCCTTGGTGGTCGTGGTCCAGCTGCCCGCGAGCGACGCGAAGAGCTTATGCGGTTCACCGGGTGTGGCCAGTTGCTTCCAGAGTTCCATCATGGCCTGCTGGTCCATGTGTTTGTCATGTTTTTTCTCCTTGGCCGGGGCAGCGGATACTGAGAACATCATGCAGAGACAGGTCAGTGTACCGATGAGGAACCGCATTGTAGCCTCCTTGTAAGAGCTGCATGATCGTTGTCAGCAGCCGGTTATCGGGTTGTCACACGTCAATGCGCATCACCAAACAGTGAGGATCAGGGCGTCGCATGGATCATCCATGACACCCCAAAACGGTCGGTCACCATGCCGAATCGCGGCGAAAAGAATGTTTTCATCAACGGCTGGGTCACGTGACCGCCCTCGGCCAAGGCGTGGAATCGCCGCTCGGCCTCCGCTTCGTCTTTCACCGTGAGTGACAGGGCGAAGCCTTGATAGTTCTGGGAGCCCTGGCATTGCCCATCCGACGCCATAATGGTCTGATCGCCGATTTGCAAGGTCATGTGCATGACCTTATTGGATTCCGCGGTGCCGCAGAGGCTCGGATCTGGGCTATCTGTGAAGCGGAGGAGCCTGCCGATTCTCGCGCCGACCGCCCTCTCGTAAAACTGAGCCGCTTCTTCACAGCGGCCCTCGAAGAATAAATAGGGGTGTAGCTGCATGGCCGTCTCCTTTCTCGTGTCTGTTCCCCCAGCGCCTTATGATGTCTCCGTTATGATTCCGACTGCTTGGCGTCATCACATGGCATAGGCCTTCTCTAACGCTCCGATATCCAGTTTCTTCATGTGCAGCAGTGCGTCCATGACGCGATTGGCTTTACCCGCATCATCCGTCTTGAGCATTTCGACCAGCGCGGTCGGCACGATCTGCCAGGACACGCCGTAACGATCTTTCAGCCAGCCGCATTGTTGCGCCTGTTCATCGCCTCCTTCGGAGAGCGCATTCCAATAATGGTCCACTTCTTCCTGCGTCCGACAATGGACTTGAAATGACACCGCCTCGTTGAAAACAAATATCGGACCGCCGTTGAGCGCCACGAATTCCTGACCGTCGATGTCAAAGCTAACGGTCATCACAGACCCTTTCGGCCGTCCGGACGCATTCGCAGCCGCCTCACCGTACCGAACGATCGCTCGTATTCGTGAGTTCGTGAAAATCGAGAGATAGAACCCTACGGCCTCTTCGGCGTTGTCATTGAACCAGAGACAAGGGCTGATTTTCGGCATCTGCGCTCCCTCGCGTGTGTCATCGGATGTGGGAAAAGGCTACCAGCTGCGTTCTCGCGTCGCTCAAAAGCTCCTAGAAACCTTTTTGAACATCCTGTAGTCGATGGATGGTCGTTCGTTAAGAGGCCGCAGGGAGCCCCGGCACGTCTCGGATCGGACGAATCTCGATCGTGCCGATCGTGGCGCCGGGAACCTTGGCCGCAGTCCGGATCGCCTCATCAAGGTTTGTTGCGTCGATGAGAAAGTATCCGGCGAGTTGTTCATGCGTTTCTGCGTAAGGGCCGTCCGTCACGACCGTTCTGTGGTCACGTACGCGGATGCATGTGGCCGCAGAAGTCGCTTCAAGCGGTGCCGCAAGGTATTGACCGCCCGACGTAATCTGGTGGGCCAGACGGATGGATTCTTCGAGCATCGCCGTGTGGGTCTCTTCGCCGAGCGCGGCGAAGTCTTTCTCATGATGATAGACGAGCAGTATATACTTCATCGGGCTGCTCCAATTGTGCTGCCGAGAGGTAGATGTATGGACATAACATAGTCGTGCCCGGCGCGTGAAATCGACAACTCTTTGCCCAAAGACGTAACATGCTGATATCTCGGCATCCGTCTCATGTCACACTGCCCCTCGCCCCATGCAGCCGCCGGTGGTCAAGCACGAAGCGCGTTAAGCCGGCGCTCCAAAAACCGTCGTTCAGGCTCCTGCCGGGCGAGCCGGAGGGCTTGTTCGTATGATTGTCGAGCGTCCGCGATCCGACCCAATCGCCGGCAGAGTTCTGCCCGAGCGGAGTGGGCCAGATGGTACTCCGTCAGGTCCCCGCGCTTCAAAATCGCCTCAATCAGTTCAACCCCGGCAACGGGGCCGTCGCGCATGGCGACGGCGACGGCGCGGTTCAATTCCACAATCGGTGACTGATCCACACGCAGCAGCAGATCATAGAGTGCGACAATCTGTGCCCAATCTGTCGCTGCCGCCTTCGGTGCCTGCGCATGCACGGCAGCGATCGCCGCCTGGATTGTGTACGGTCCGATGCGATCCGAGGACAGCGCCCGTTCGACAAGTTCAATCCCCTCCGCGATGTGGCCGCGATGCCAGGTTGAGCGGTCTTGATCTTCCAACAGAACGATGTCTCCTTCGGAAGAGGTGCGCGCGGCCCGCCGCGATTCCTGCAACAGCATGAGCGCTAACAGTCCGGTTGTCTCGGGCTCAGGCTGCAGGTCGAGCAGCAGGCGCCCGAGGCGAAGCGCTTCGGCCGAGAGGTCGGCTCTCGTCAGCGATTCGCCGGACGACGCCGAGTATCCTTCGTTGAAGACCAGATAGATCACCCGCAGCACGGCATCCAGCCGAGCGGGCAGTTCAGAGGGCATCGGCACTTCGTAGGGAATTCCCGCGTCACGGATCTTCGACTTGGCGCGGACGATCCGTTGGGCGATCGTCGCGGGCTTGGTCAAAAACGCGCTGGCGATTTCCTCTGTCGTCAGGCCGCAGACTTCGCGCAGCGTCATAGGAATCTGGGCGTCGGCCGAAAGCGCCGGGTGACAACAGGTGAAGATGAGCCGCAACCGGTCGTCGTCGATGCCGTGTCGCTCCAGTTCGATCGGATCTTCCGCAGCGACGGTATCCACTCCCTTAGCGTACTCGGCGAGTGTTGCATCGTAACGGGCGCGCCGCCGCATCGCATCGATGGCCTTGAACCGCCCCGCCGACACAAGCCAGGCGCGAGGGTTGTCAGGCACGCCGTCCTCGGGCCACTGCTGCAAGGCGGCAGCGAAGGCCTCGTGCAAGGCCTCCTCGGCAAGGTCAAAATCCCGCAGCAGCCGAATCAACGTGGCCAGCACCCGCCGCGACTCTCTTCGATACGCGTCGTCGACTTGTGCCCGAGCCTGCTCGCCGGTGATCTTCATCGGTGGATTCCCATTGCCCATTCCCAACTTTATATGATCGTCAGTCCGTCCATCACCTGCCAACCGAGCACGTGCTATCATTTCACCCCCCCAGGGCGATCATTTGTCACCCGACCTAACCGACCGATTGCGTCGCAATCGTTTTCCCCAGACGCGCGGTTTGCCCATTCCACCGGCCACCCACCGCCTGTCGAAACAGGCGTTTCCCCGGTCTCACCCGCCCAGCCACCGCCTGTCGAAACAGGCGTTCTTCATTTCACCCGCCCAACCCTGCGCACGCCTAGACGTGCGCTTGCCCAGTTTCACCCGCCCACCTCGGCGCGCCGGGACGCGCCCTTCACCCATGGCCTCATTCGGCGCAGCCCAGTTCCTTCATCGGACGCACCTCGATGCTTCCGAAGCGGGCGGCGGGGAAATGGGCAGCGATGCGAATCGCGTCGTTCAAGTCTCTGACGTCAATGGCGAGAAACCCGCCCAGCTGTTCTTTCGTTTCAGCGAATGGTCCGTCTGTCGTCGACGTCTTTCCGTTGCGGACCCTGACAGTGGTCGCCGTGTCGATCGGATGGAGCGGGGATGCGGCAATCAGCTGGCCCTTTTTCTGCAGGTCATCACAAAAGGCCATGGATTCATCGGAGAGCGATTGTCGCTCGGCTTTTGCCATCCCATGGAGGACTCTCTCTTCGAGGTACACCAAACATAGGTACTTCATATGTCGTTCCTCCAGTGGTGAAGAGATTGCCGTGGCTACAAATCGTCGTCTGGACACCTTCAAATCGACAATGCATGTGACTCGCAGTGAGTGCCTCTATCCTGCTAGGAAACGAGGAGAAATGACAATACGAGCCTGATCTTGCTGTAGGCCTGGGGACGACAGCCGTGTACGTACATTCGTCATGCTGTCTTTCTCTCGCCGATGCAGCTGTGTTATTGTTCACCCCCACGTCGCATCCGAACCACGTTTGGAGGAGGCGGATCATGTCCATGAACATTGTCGGCGGATGCTTGGCGGTATTGCTTTTGCTGACGGGCACGACCGTGCAGGCACAAGGGATTTTCGAGGGCATGTTTGACAAGGCCAAAAAAAGTACCGAACAAAAAGCCCGTGATCGATTCAATCAGCGCATCGATGAAACCATCGACAAGGGCATGAATAAAACCGAGCAAGCCGTTCAATGCGTCGCCACGGATCAGGAATGCCTGAAGCGCGCCAAAGAAGACGGCAAAGCGGTGTCAATCGTGAATACGCCGACTCCGCCTTCGGATTCCGTGAAATGCGTGGCAACGGATGCCGGTTGCCTGAAGCAGGCGAAGGCGCAAGGCAAGAAGGTCGAGCTTGTAGATGAAGCAGAGCTTGATACCTTCCGCTGTGCCGTCACGGACGGCGACTGCTTGAAGCGAGCCAAATCAGCTGGAAAAAAGGTCGAAATCATCGACTGACGGTCCCTCCGAATCCCCGACGCCTTCAATTTTACGGGGTGAGGTGTTCCCGTGAAGGCACTTCGTTCCTGTTTCGTCCACCCCCTTGCTTCGCTGGCCGGCTTCCTCTCACTCCAAGTGGGCGCGTTGGTGCTGATCGGATGGGCATCCGACACTATCACCCTCAAGAGCCTCAGCTCCGGCTTCATCCCGATGATGCCGAATGCGGCGGTGGCCTTAATCTTCGCAGGAATCGCTCTCCTGACTGCAGCCATTCGACCTGAGAAAGGAATCTCGCGCCTCACCGCGGGCGGCTGTGCCGTCATGACGGCGAGCGTCGGCTTCATCACGCTTCTCGAATATGTATTTGGAGTGAATCCGGGCCTCGATCAATGGCTGTTTGCGGGGCCGATTGAGATCGTGGGGCCCTGGGTTCCCGGCCGCATGGGCCTGAACACCGCCGCATGCCTGCTGCTTCTCGGAGTCTCCATTCTTTTCAACATCGGAATCCCGTCTCGTCATCCGGCACTGGCGGACGGCGGCGCCCTTTGTTCCCTGCTGCTGGCCTTCATCGCGTTTTTGGGCTACCTGTACGAGGAAGAATTCCTGTATGGCATCGGCCAATATACGCCGATGGCGCTTCATACCGCCCTGACCCTGCTGCTGGCAAGCGCGGGTGCCCTTAGTCTCAATACCCGCGGCCTTGTCGCGATCCTGACCAGCGAGCAGCCCGGCGGCTATATGCTGAGGCGGCTGCTGCCGGCGGTGGTCGTTATTCTTCCCGTCATCGGGTGGATCCGGTTGTACGGCGAGCGCGAAGGCTACTATGGTGCCCCGCTGGGCGTCGCGATCTTTTCCACTCTCGCGATGGTGACCCTGGCGGGGACGCTGTGGTGGACTGCCCATTCGGTGAACCAGGCGGACCAGGCACGCCGACAAAGCGACCGGCTGTTTTCCGCGTTCATGACGAACCTGCCGGCGCTGGCATGGATCAAGGACGCTCAGGGCCGGTACCTCTATCTCAATGAGGCCTTTACGAGAGCGTTCGGTGTGCGGCTCGATCAATGGCGGCATAAGACGGATCGCGAAGTGCTGCCGGCGGCCACGGCGGTTCAATTTGAGGCCAACGATGCGCAGGTAATCGCAATGAATAAGGCGATAACCGCGGTCGAAACGGCTCCTTACGTAGACGGCCTGCACGAGAGCCTGGTGAGTAAATTTCCGATCGTGGACGAAGAAGGTCATCTCCACCTGCTTGGAGGCGTGGCCGTCGACATTACCGAACGAAAGAACATAGAGACGGCCTTGCGGGAAAGTGAAGAACAATTTCGACAGGTCACTGAATGCATTGAAGAAGTGTTCTGGATCACCGATACGCTCAAGAACGAAGTGCTGTACGTGAGTCCAGGCTATGAATCGATCTGGGGCCGCTCGTGCGAAAGCCTGTACCGTTCACCGCGCTCGTGGCTTGAAGCCATCCATCCGGAGGACCGAGACCCCGTCCTGCAGGCGGCGCTCAGGAAACAGACGGCCGGCACCTACGATGAGGAGTATCGCATTCTCAGGCCGGACGGCTCGATTCGCTGGATTCGCGACCGCGCCTTTCCGGTGCACGACGGGACCGGAGCAGTGTCCCGCATCGTCGGTGTCGCCGACGACATTACCGACCGCAAGCGGGCCGAAGAGGCGCTTCAGCGGGTTCACCATGAACTCGAGCGGCGAGTCGAGGAGAGGACCGCTGCACTCCAAGCGAGTCAAGAGCGCTTGGAAATGGCGTTCCATGGAGCGGGGTTGGCCTCCTGGGATTGGCAAATCGAAACCGGAGCGTTCACCTTCAACGAGCGCTGGGCCGAATTGAGAGGCTTCGTGGCCCTGGAACTGGCGCCTCATATCTCATCTTCAATGGACGGCATTCATCCGGAGGACCGCTCGGTGGTGGAGTCAAATCTGCACGCTTGTCTCGATGGACAGACTCCCGAGTTCGAAGCGGAGATGCGGGTCCGGACGAAGGCGAATGAGTGGACGTGGATTTTGAGCCGCGGCCGGGTGATCGAGCGGAACCAGAAAAACGCGCCCGTGCGGATGGCCGGCATTGAAATCGATATTACCGCCAGGAAGAGGACGGAGGAGGCTCTTCGGGAGAGTGAAGTCCGGTATAGTTCGCTCGTGTCCCAAGCAACCGACGTCATCTACACGGCGGGGGTGGATGGTCGCTTTACCTTCGTCAACGCCGCCGCCTGCGAGCTGATGGGCTATGAGGAACGGGAGCTGCTGAACAAGCACTACCTCGACTTGATCCGCGACGATGTTCGGGCCGAGGCACAACGGTTCTACCGGGGGCAGCTGACGGCCCGGACTCCCAGCACCTATTATGAATTCCCGGCCATGACGAAGCGTGGTGAGGAAGTGTGGCTCGGCCAGCATGTGCGCCTCCGCTTTGTGGAAGGCGAGGTGGTCGGCGTGGAAGCGATCACACGCGATATCACCTCGCGAAAAGTCGCGGAACGGGCTCTCGAGGAACGGGCGAAATGCGCGGCGTTTGCCGCCGAAGTCAGTCTGCTCTTAAACGACGAGGAGCCGCTCGACAGTCTCCTTCAGCGCTGCACGGACGCGGCCGTCGAGCATCTCGGAATGGCGTTCACCCGCGTCTGGCTGCTTGAGACCGGAGATCTGTGCGCCGACTGTCACAAGGCGTCCTCTTGTCGCGACCGCACGAGGTGCCTGCATCTGCATGCCAGCTCCGGACTGTCCACCAATTTGAACGGGGAATACCGCCGTGTGCCGCTCGGCGCCCTCAAGATCGGCCGGATTGCGCAAGGACATGGCGCGCTGTTCACTAACGATGTGGTCAACGACGATCGATTGCCGAACAAGGAGTGGATGCGCGAGCACGGTCTGCAAGCGTTCGCGGGATTCGCGTTGATGGTGGAAAGCCAGGTGTTCGGGGTCCTAGGACTGTTCAGCCGCCAGATGATTTCCGAGCCGATGCGGCAAACCATCGAATCGGTATGCAACGGCCTGGCGGCATCCATTGCGCGTAAACAGGCGGTCGCCGCCCTACAGGCCAGCGAAATGCGGACCCGCGCGATCGTCGAGTCGGCCTTGGACGCGGTGGTGACAATGGATGAACGAGGCATGATCACCGGGTGGAACTCCCAAGCGATGGCCATGTTCGGCTACGAGGAAGGGGAGATCAACGGCCGACTCTTGAGCGATACCCTGCTGCCTCACCGCTACCGAGAAGCGCACTGCGCGGGTCTCCAACGGTACTTGTCGACCGGCCATGGTCCGATCCTGAATCGGCGGGTGGAACTTTCGGCGCTGCACAAGGACGGACGCGAGTTCCCCATCGAGTTATCGGTCACGGCCTTGACGATCGAAGGACGAAAGGTCTTCAGCGCATTTTTACGCGATATCAGCGAACGCAAGCAGGCGGAGCAGGCGTTGAAAGAGGCCTATGAGCATTTGAGGGATCTGACCCGGCGATTGACCGAAGCTGAGGAAGTCGAACGGAAGCGGTTGGCGAGAGAGCTTCATGACGAATTCGGCCAGGCGTTGACCGGCCTCAAATTCGACGTGGCCTGGTTGACCAAGGAGCTGTCCCGGCCGGCCAAGGGAGGGGCCGCCGCCGAAATCAAGTCGAAGGCGATGGGAATGTCGCAAGCGATTGACGGCTTGATTCAGTCCGTGCGTGCCACAGCGGCCGCGTTGCGCCCCGGCGTGCTCGACGATTTGGGGCTGGTTGCCGCCTTGGAGTGGCTTGCGACGTCGTTTCATGAACGTACTGGCTTGCCCTGCGATCTGACGATCGAGCCCTCCATTCGAGACCTTCCCGTGGATGTGGCGCTCGCCACGACGGTCTTTCGGGGAGCGCAGGAATTGCTGACGAACGTCATGCGCCATGCGCAGGCGTCGAAAGCGGGAATGCGACTCACGATGCATAACGGCCAATTGGTGCTGACCGTTTGGGACGACGGCCGCGGGCTGCGCCCGGACCAGTGGAAGGAAGGGCGGTCGTTGGGACTCCGAGGGCTCCACGAGCGGGTTCAAATGGTCGGCGGCGGCGTCAACATCATGAGCGCTCCCAAAAATGGCACCGAGGTCACGTTGTCCCTTCCGATGAAGCACGACGACGTCTCTGTTGGGAAGGAACCGCGGTAGAAGGAAGCTGCGGGTTTCGTCAAAACTTTGTAGGAGGAATCCTACGCGGAAATTCAGGTGTTTCATTTCGCGTTCAATTTCGCTACAGTGTCGCCGAAACGCTCATCGATCGCGGCTGATCCTGTACGCACGATGCTGTCGAATCAACCTGCGCATCCCTCCCAATCCCCTGTGGACTTTCCCAGTCGTCAAGGCTCAAAGTTGAGAATTCTCCTGGTCGATGACCATGCGATCGTCCGGGTAGGACTCAAGCAAATGCTCGCGGACGCGTTCGAGCAGCTGGAAGTCACGGAAGTCGGGACCGGCCAGGAAGCGCTCGCCAAAGTCCAGGAGGCCTCCTGGGACCTCGTCATCCTGGATATCAATCTTCCCGATACCAACGGCCTGGACATTCTGAAGAAATTGAAATCCCTTCAGACGGCGTTGCCGGTGGTGGTGCTGAGTTTCCATCCTGAGGAACAGTATGCCGTGCGAGCACTGAAAAGTGGCGCCTCCGCCTATGTCACCAAAGACACGGCGCCCCAGGAATTGGCGACCGCGATCAAAACCGTCATGGCAGGGCGTCAATATGTGACGGCAACGCTGGCCGAGCGGCTGGAGGCGATGCCGCTGCATGCGGCCGGAAAGCCGCTTCATACCCTTCTCTCCGACCGAGAATTGCAAGTCTTGTCGATGATCGGGGCAGGGAAGTCAGTGACGGAGATCGCCACGGCGCTCGATCTGAGCGTGAAAACGGTCAGCACCTATCGCATGCGGCTGCTGTCGAAGCTCCAGTTAAAGACGACCTCTGCCTTGATCCGCTACGCGCTCACCCATCACCTGTAATACATCCCCATACCTCACAGTTCAGAGCCTAAAAAACAAGGCGCAGCGCTCTCGGCGTTTGCCTGATTTGAGATGTGAGAGATGATACTTGAGATCTTTTCGGACCGGTTGCATACCGCAGATTCAGACGGTACATTGATCGCAGCGGTTTGGCGGCTTCCCGAGTGGATCTTCAATCGAGGGAACGTGGTCACAGGCAATAAGCGACTTCTCACTGGGCTCGTGGTTTGGTACGGCCTTTTGTCGCTCTGGGTGGCCTATGCGCCGGCGGACCGTCAGTTTTGGCTGCTCTCAAGCATCCTGCCCGGCCTCCTGGTTGTCGTCCTCATCGGGACTCATCGCTTCCTGCCTTTGTCGCCGGCCTCCTATATCCTGATCACCTTGTTCCTCAGTCTGCATATGATCGGCGTGCGATACACCTACGCCGAGGTGCCTGCGGGAGCGTGGCTCGAGCAGGCCGTGCCGCTCGGGCGTAACCAGTACGATCGCATCGTCCATTTCTGCTTTGGATTCCTGCTCACCTATCCGATTGAAGAATTGTTCCGACTGACAGTGTCGCTTCGCGGCTGGCTGCTCTACTATCTTCCCGTCATGACGGTTCTCGGCCTCAGCGGGCTCTGGGAAATCGTCGAGTCATGGGTGGCCCGCGTCGTGCACCCGGAGCTGGGCATCACGTACTTAGGGTCTCAAGGAGACGTGTGGGACGCGCAGAAAGACATGGCTGCGGCCATGTACGGCGCCCTGCTGTCCATGGCGGTACTCCTCTGGTACCGCAGACAGCGCCTTAGGATCTCACCCTCGGTCGCCGATCGTTCGCACTGAGCTGCAATCGGGAACAGGCGTGAACAAACGCACGCTGCTCGTCGGGCTGCTGATGGGGTACGGTCTGCTATGGACCATCCTCGCGATTGCCCCGAACGATCGACAGGATTGGCTTCTTGAAAATCTTCTCGCGCTTTCCGCTGTCGCCGCCCTGCTGGCGACGTACCGCCGGTTTCAATTCTCCGCGGCGTCCTATGTGCTCTTCACCGCTTTCTTGAGCCTTCATGCGATCGGCGCGCATTACACGTATGCGGAAGTGCCGTTCGGCTTCTGGCTGCAAGAGGCTTTCGGGCTCTCGCGTAATCCGTTTGACCGCCTCGTGCATTTCGGCTACGGACTGTTGCTCGCCTTTCCGCTGCGTGAGCTTTTGGTTCGGCTCGCAGATGTGAAGGGCTGGTGGTCCTACTATCTGCCGGTGAGCGGGATGCTTGCGCAAAGTGGATTGTTCGAGATCGTGGAGGCGGTCGTCGCTCAGATCGTCAATCCCGAACTTGGCGCCGCCTACCTGGGGACGCAAGGCGACCAATGGGACGCTCAGAACGACATGATTGCGGCCTTCTCCGGCGCCCTCGTATGCATGACGGTTGTGCTGCTGTCGGCAGGACGTGAATGGAGGAATCGCAAGGGCCGACCCCAGTAGCGGCGCCGGCCCAATGCAGCACGAGCTATTTCTTTACGATCTCGAGCAGTTCGACTTCAAAGACCAGCGTCGCCCCCGGCTTAATCGTCGGTGGTGAGCCACGGTCGCCGTAGGCGATGGCCGAAGGGCAGACGAGTTTGCTCTTGCCCCCGACCTTCATGAGCTGCAGGCCTTCCGTCCAGCATTTGATGACTTGATTGAGCGGAAACGTCGCCGGTTCGCCGCGTTTCACCGAGCTGTCAAACACCGTGCCGTCAATCAATGTGCCGTGGTAATGCACCTTGACGGTGTCGGCGGCCTTCGGCTGCTCACCCTTCCCCTCCTTGATCGTGGTTACGACGGCGCCCGATTCCGTTTTCTTCGCACCCGCCTCTTTGGCGGCCTTTTCGACATAGGCCGCCCCTGCTTTCTTTTCGGCCTCTGACTGAACAGCGGCACGTGTTTGCTGAACCTGATTGACCTTGGGCCCGTAGGTGGGAAGGTCGACCTTCGGCGTCTTCTTGAGGACACCGTCGGTCATACCAGCTCTCACGAACTCGAGTTCCGATTCCGTGAGCGCAAAGGGGGCGAGCGATTGGCTGATGATCAAGCCGAGGGCGTACATCGTTTTCTGATCCTCGCTGGCAGGGTCCGCCGCACGGACGGCTGCCGCGGAACCGACAGCCAGCAGTATGATGAACACCGTCGTGAATAAGCGCATGCAGATATCCTTTCTTGAAGGGAGATTCCGAAGGGTGATGTCGTCCCGTTTGGTACAGTACGGCATTGCCGCTGGCTGGCTCAAGCGAATTATTCGCCGGTTGCGCGTTTCACCGTCCAACGGTACACTGCGCTCCCAGTCCCGTCCACCTTCGACCCCTGAATGGTCCTGAGCTTCGTCATCGTCTATCTGCTGCTTTCCGTCACCGTCGGTCTCCTTGCGGCGACGCGCGTGCACAATGTGAAAGACTTCGCCGTCGCCGGGCGCAGTCTGCCGGTTCCCATCGTCATGGCCACGGTGTTTGCCACCTGGTTCGGCGCGGAAGCGGTCATGGGCATTTCGGCGACGTTTGCCAAAGAAGGGCTGCGCGGCGTCGTCGCGGATCCGTTTGGTTCGAGCCTGTGCCTCGTGCTGGCCGGGCTGTTTTTCGCGCCGCGGTTCTATCGCCTCAATCTCTATACGGTCGGCGACTACTACCGCCTTCGCTACGATCGCCGTGTCGAAGTCCTGTGCACCCTCTGCATCGTCGCGTCGTATCTGGGCTGGGTCGCAGCACAGTTCAAAGTGCTTGGGCTGGTCTTAAACGTCGTCACGGAAGGCGCCGTGACCCAATCGCTCGGGATGGTCATCGGCGCCGTGATCGTGCTCACGTACACGACGTTTGGAGGGATGTTTTCGGTCGCCATTCTCGACTTCGTGCAGCTCTCGGTGATCGTCGGCGGGCTGCTGTACATCGCCGGCGTGCTGAGTGACGCGACCGGCGGGGTCGCCGCGGTCATCAGCCATGCCAGAGACGCCGGTAGGCTGGAGTTCTTTCCTGCGCCCTCCTGGGAAGCCTGGATCCCGTTCGTCGGCGCCGGCATGACGATGATGCTCGGCTCGATCCCTCAGCAAGACGTGTTTCAACGCATCACAAGCGCGAAGGATGAGCGGACGGCCGTCCGAGGTTCGCTCATGGGCGCGGCGCTGTATTTCGTATTCTGTTTCGTGCCGATGTTCATCGCGTACTCGGCCCTGTTGATCGATCCGGTGAAATTCGGTTCGCTGCTCGAGCGGGATGCGCAACTTGTGCTGCCGACGTTGATCGTCGAACATACGCCGCTCTTCGCCCAGGTGATGTTTTTCGGTGCGGTGCTCTCGGCGGTCATGAGTTGCTCCAGCGCCACTCTCCTTGCCCCGTCGGTCATCTTGAGCGAAAACGTCATTCGGGGCGCGATGCCGCACATGGACGACAAAGGACTCTTGAAAACCATGCGCCTGGTGCTCGTTGTTTTTGCCGCGGTCGTCTTGATGATTGCGCTGAACTCGGACGCCAGCATTTATAAACTAGTCGTGAGTACCTACAAAGTGACGCTGGTGGCGGCGTTTGTCCCGCTCTTCGCCGGGCTCTTTTGGAAACAGGCGACGACCCAGGGTGCACTCTGGTCGATCATTGGCGGGCTCACCGCGTGGCTCGCCGCGGAAGTCTTCGGCAGCGAGCCTGCGGTCGTCCCGCCGCAGGTGACCGGTCTCATGGTCGCAACGCTCGGCATGGCGGCGGGGTCCCTCGTCTCGGCGCGTCGTCCCGTGCCGCAGTTGTAGCTCGTCGCTTTCTCGCCCGCTTCGCGTTATGCTCGACACAATGCCGGTTCATCGCGTTCTCCGTTCTCCGTGGGTGCTCCGCTCCGTTTGGCTTCTCGCCGTCAGCTTCTTGTTGCTCATGACCGGGCTTCTCGCCTACGGCGCCTATCTCGCGACGTTTTTGGAGCTACCGCGAAGCGAAGATCATCCGCCGTTGCGGCTGTATACGGCGCCGTTTCAATTGCGGAGCGGTCTTTCTCTCAAAACGGCCCGACTGCCGGAACGGTTGCAGCGATTGGGCTATCGGGCGGCCAACGACCTCGTCACGGCGCCCGGCGAGTATCAGGTCACACCGCAGGCCCTCACGATTTTTCTTCGCGCGCAACCTGAAGCCTTCGTGAAGTCGAGTCTCGTCACACTTGAGCTGGAGGAGGGGCAGGTCACGGAAGTGCTGTCCCAGCCGGATCGCACGCCGATTTTCCCCGTTTTTCTCGAGCCGGAACTGATCAGCGGCCTACGCGGCGGTTCTCGGCAGGTACGCGAATGGATCCCGCTGGCACAAACACCGGCGAGGTTGACCGACACGATTCTCGCCGTTGAGGACCGGCGGTTCTATTCGCACGCGGGCATCGACCCGGTCGCCATCGGTCGGGCGGTCTGGAGAAATTTGACAAAAGGCGGCGTCGTCCAGGGCGGCAGCACGATTACGCAGCAGCTGGCCAAGAATTTATTTTACTCCCCGCAGCGGACGTTTGTGCGCAAGATCAAGGAGGCGCTTGCCGCGATCGTGCTCGAGTCGAAATACAAAAAGCGGGAGATTTTGGAAAGTTATCTCAATGAAATTTATCTTGGCCAGGCAGGGTTCGTGTCGATTTATGGGGTGGGAGAAGCGGCCCATCGATATTTCGGCAAGACCTTGGACGAGCTGACCACCGGCGAGATCGCCATGATTGCTGGGCTCATCAAGGGCCCGAACACCTTTGCACCGACCAAACACCGCGAGTTGGCCCAGCAACGCCGCGACGTCGTGCTTCGTCTGCTGCGGGAGCAGGGGAGGATTACCGAAGAGGAATGGAGGACGGCCGTGAACGAACCGGTCCGTGTTGCACCGCCGGACGACGTCCTGGCCGAGGCGCCGTATTTCGTCGATACCGTGCTGCGGCAGATCGAAGACGTCGTTGGCACGCCCTTGCCCGAGGGATTGCGCATTGACAGCACGCTCGATTCGCTGGTGCAGCAAGCGGCAGCCGAAGGCTTGGAAAACGGATTGGCGAGACTCGAGCGCGCCTATCCGGCGTTGAAGGGATCCGAGCAGCCGCTTCAGGGAGCCGTCGTAGTGTTGGATCCCTCGACGGGAGCGATCATGGCCCTTGTGGGAGGACGGGATTACCGCGTCAGCCAGTTCAACCGCGCCGTACAGGCCCACCGCCAGGCAGGCTCGCTGTTCAAGCCGTTTGTGTATCTGGCCGCGTTCGAGGGCAGTCGAACGGGTATACAGCCGCCGTTGACTCCCGCTACCTTGCTGGCCGACGAACCGGTCACCTTTGAATCGGAAGTCGGAACATGGGCGCCTCAAAACTACGATAAACAGTTTCGGGGAAACGTGACCTTGCGCAGTGCATTGGAACAATCGCTCAACGTGCCGGCGGTCCGCGTGGCGCAGGCGGTGGGCACGCAGCCGATTCTCGACGTCATCCGGCAGCTCGGCGTGACCTCGGCGCTGACCAACGATTTGTCGGTTGCCCTGGGCAGCCCTGCCGTCTCCCTGCTCGACATGGCGACTGCTTACGGCACAATGGCCAACGGCGGAGTCTGGGTTCGCCCGACGAGTCTCCGTGCCGCGTCCGATCGAGACGGCATGACGGTCTGGACTGCGGCGCCGGATCGGCGGCAGGCCGTGTCCCCCCAAGCGGCCTATTTGGTCACTTCCCTCCTTGAAGGCGTCGTGCGGCGCGGGACTGCCGTGAAAGCTAAGGTCTTGGGTCTCACGGGCGCGATCGCAGGCAAAACCGGCACGACCGACGGCTACCGCGACGCCTGGTTCGTCGGCTACACCTCGGACGTTGTTATCGGCGTCTGGGTGGGTTTCGACGATGAGCGAGCCATTCGGTTGACGGGCTCCCAAGCGGCGCTGCCGATATGGATGGAGATCGCGAAGCGCATCCTGCCCGAGCAAGCCCGGGAGTTTTCAGCCCCGGCGGGCGTCGTGGCGCGCAGGATCGATCCGAAAACCGGCCAGCTCGCCACGTCTCAATGTCCCGAGCAATTCGAGGAAGTCTTCATCGAGGGTACCGAGCCGACGGTCTATTGCGAGGTGCACGGCGGTGGTCTCTGGGAACGGCTACGGCACACCTTCGGACTTTCCTGATCCATTTCAATAATTTCCTACGTGGTTCAGGCCGAAATGGTGTAAGCTGGCGCGATCTAGTAGGAGGCTCTGCATGAAGAAAAACGGATTCGGCGGAGACGATAACATCACGCTCTTGGCGAAGGGCGTGCATCTCAAGGGTGAAATTCGCGTGGAAGGGACCGTCCGCATCGATGGCCGGCTCGAAGGCGAAATTCACACCAAGGGGCAGGTGATCGTCGGCGAGGATGGATTGGTCCAGGGCATTGTCATGGGCGGCACGGTCGTGAGCAGCGGCCGGATCAAGGCAACCGTCACGGCGGTCGAGCGCGTGCACCTCCTCAAAACCGCCGTGCTTATCGGCGAAGTGCATACGCCGGTACTCATGATGGAAGAAGGCGCGAAACTGCAGGGCACGACCGACATGGGAGTGACCGCCTGGCCTGATGAACTGCCGAAGCTTGCCGGCACCGTACGTGAATTGGTTCCCCATCGTGGGAAGCATGTCGTCGTGGTGGAAAAGGACTCAACCGCCTAGCGGTGTGCGCCCCCTTTTCGGCCGATAGACAGGCCTGAATCGTAAAGGCCAGGCGGCTCTGAGACGTCGGCCGACAGATGGGCTTCTGCTCGCTCCCATGACCCGACCGCAAGTCTTTACGGCCGTCTTCTTCGCCCTCCTTCTGTTTCTTCTCTATCAACTCGCCCTCGTCTTTCAGCCGTTTCTCTTTCCGATGTTATGGGCGGCACTGCTCGTCCATGCCACGTATCCGTTGCACGGTCGACTGACCCGGTTCCTTGGAGGGCGGGATACGCTGTCGGCTGGCGTCCTGACCATCGGGACGTTGACGATCGTCGTGGCGCCGCTCGTCGTGACCGGCGTACTGCTCGTCCGTGAAACCCGGGTGGCTGAACAAGAAATTCGGGCATGGATCGTGTCCGGCGGGTTGGACCGCCTCCCCCATCAATTGGCGACGATTCCTGTGATCGGTGCTTGGCTGCGTATGCTCCTGTCCATCGACGGCCTCCGCGAACTCTCGATGGAACAAACGCTGATGGCCGGGGCCACCTTTCTCAGCCAATTCTTCGTCGATCAGATGGGCGGGCTGCTCAAAAATACGTTGCTCCTCGTGACGGATTTTTTCATCATGCTGCTCGTCTTGTTTTTCCTCTACAAGGAAGGAAGGGATTGGATCGGCACGCTCTACGAACTCGTGCCGCTCGACGAATCGCACAAACAAAGGATCGCTGAGCGCTTGGATCAGACCGTGCGGGCCGTGGTCAAAGGCATGCTCGTGACGGCCCTGGTCCAAGGTCTTTTGGCTGGGGCCGCCTATGCGGTATTAGGCGTGCCCTTTCCGATCGTACTGACGGCGCTCACCATCATTCTTGCGCCGATTCCATTCGGAGGAACCGCCCTTGTTTGGGGACCGGTGTCGGTCTATTTATTTTGGAACGGACTCTCGGTCAAGGCGTTGATCATGCTCGCATGGGGGATAGGCGTCGTGTCGACGGTGGATCAAGTGCTTCGGCCCTGGCTCATCGGCAGAGAGGTGCCGATTCCCGTGCTATTTTTAGTCTTCAGCGTGCTCGGCGGGCTGGTGCTTTACGGACCGATCGGCCTGTTTGTCGGTCCGGTGCTGGTCAGTCTCTTTCTGACCGCTCTTCAGATTTACCGTGAAGAGTATCATGCCGCCGAGGTGACGTCGGCAGCGCCTCCCGCGCCGCCCTCTGCGGTCTGACGGTCGCGGCGACTATTCCATGGGAATCGTGATTGCAATTCCACCCATCACGTCATTCAGCTTGAAATCCCGTTTTGGACTCAGGGGATGGTTGTTGTGACAGGTGATGCAGGCGGAGGAGACTGCCCGGTCCGGGTAGACGGCCTGAAAGTATTGTTTGCGTCCGCTTGACACGATTCCCGTGATGGGGGCTTGAGGCGAGCGGTTCAGGGATTCCAGCGCCTTGCGTTCGAAATCCGTCGCCGGCG
Organism: Nitrospira sp.; assembly: GCA_035495295.1. Taxonomy (GTDB): domain Bacteria; phylum Nitrospirota; class Nitrospiria; order Nitrospirales; family Nitrospiraceae; genus Nitrospira_C. The sequence goes on from DATJGE010000083.1 coordinate 61,055, forward strand.
CGTTCCGTTGATAAATGGGCGAGAGTCCGATCAAACGGTAGCGGATCCCTTGTCCACTCTCAGCGACGAGTCGGCCGGAATGTTGGAGAAATTGCGCTGGAAGCGGCAGGGCGTTTTCCTGCTCCCAATGTTCGACCGCCCTCACGACACCCTTCTCCTGAAGACGGTCGACGATATGGGTCGTGTAGATTGTCCGGTGCGCTTGCAGGACGGCATGCACGAAGCCGGCGACCCTCTCGGGTGCGATGCCGGCCGTCTTGGACTCGTCTTTGGCCGGATAGGCGGCTGCGGCCCACCACAGAACGAGCATCAGGAACGCGAGGCTTGCGGAAGTATGCGAGACTCGGAAGCGGTCCATGGTGCCTCCTTTGACGACGAACTGGAGGCGACGAGCGGCAGCGTGATGATGCAGGATGTGCCGGCTCCTTCCGCGCTCTCCAATCGAATGTCGCCGCCGAACTTTCTAATGATGCGGCGGGCGACCGTTAATCCGAGGCCGGAGCCTTCGCCCTGATTTTTAGTCGTGAAGAACGGGTCGAAGATCCTCGACAGGTAATGTTTCGGAATGCCTTGCCCCGAATCGGCGATCGTAGCCGTGACGGTGGTGCCGGCAACGGCCGTGCTCAGGTGCAGCGTGCCCTTGCCCTTCATGGCCTGGACGGCGTTGAGTAGCAGATTCATCAGCGCTTGCCGCAGTTGATCGGGCAGGGCGGAGACCACCGTATCGCCCGCATACTGCCGCTCGATGGTCAGTGCGGACGTGTCCGTGCCGGCGGTGACCGCCGCAAGCGCATGGTCGATTTCGTGCTCGAGATGGACCATTTGCCGCTGATCGGAGACCTCACGAGCCGCGATGCCCGTGAAATCTCTGATGATTGCGGCCATCCGCTTGCCGTGCTGAACGATATCCTGTGCATAGGATTTCACGCGTGCCGGATCACAGTTATCTTGAAGCGCTTCGCCCAGGCCTAGGATGCCGAACAAGGGATTGTTCAATTCGTGCCCGATGCCGGCTGTCAAAATCCCAAGGCTGCCCGACTTTTCCGCCTCGACCAATTTCTCCTGCATGCGGCTTTCATCCGTTGTGTCACGCAGCACCAGCCCGACGCGGTCAGACTCGCCCGGCCGGCCTGTCATCCGGAACCATTCGTAGCGATAAAGATGCGCGCCCAACTGCAGTTCCGCCTGTCGCAGGTGCGGGGCGCTCCGTGGCGCGAGCGGATCTCGGACGTCTTCTGCCTCGCGGCCGGAGTCGGCGCGATCTTCCGAGAACGCCTCCGGCCGCTGGTGACTCCAGAGTTCCTGGCGCAGTTGCTGTTGTTGCAACGCGTCGACAGGCAGGGCGTCGAAGAGTGTCCTGTCGGGATCGGTCAGACCGAACGCGTCGCGGGCGGTGCGATTGACGTATAGCAGCCGTTCGTGATCGTCTACGATCAAAATAGGCGTTGGTACGGCGTCGAGAATTTGATCCGTCGACCGCTGTAAATATTGCACTTCCTGCGTTTTCAATGTCACTTGGTCATTCAAGCCCGCAAAGGCCGCTTCGAGCTGCCGGTTCATGCGGTTGAACTCTTCGGCCAGTGTTTCCAATTCATCCCCTGTCTTGATCTCGATGGACTGCCGCAACTCGCCGCGTCCTATCGACTGCGCGGCCTGTTGCAGCTGTCTGACGGGGGTGACGATCCGCGTGGCCGCGAGATAACCAAGAGTGGCGAGCAAGACCATGGCGATGCAGCCGAAGACCGTCATCCAGGTGAACAGATGCTTAATCGGGCTGAACAGCTCGTCCGACGATTGCCAGACGAACGTATGCCATGACCCGACGTCGAATGCACCATTGGTTGCCCGACTGGTTTCCGGCAGCGGGGAAAATCCGATGATTGACGACGACTCTCCGCCGTGTCCATCGCTTGGCGCGTTGGTCCAGCCCGGCTGGCGCTCCGTGACCAGCGGGATGAGGGAGGCGTCAGACAGTCTCACGCCCGTGGGAAGGATCGGACAACTGACCACGATCCCTCGGTGATCGATCAGCATCACATGACCGGTTTTCCCAAAACGGATCGGCTGGGTCGACGGCGAAAAGAATTCTTTCGCGTCGATCACGCGATGGATCACGCCCACGGCTTCATACCGGAGGCTGTCCATGATCGGCAGACTGATCGAGAAGGCATAGGTGCCTGCCAGGTCGTCAAAATAGACGTCTTCAATATAGAGTTGACCGATGCCTTTGTTGTACGTGCCTTTCCACCAAACAGAGTTACCATTGGCAAAGCGCGGCTTGTCCGTTAAGGCGGCCACCAAATGTCCCTGCAGGTCTGTCACAAAGAGCATTCTGGTGGCGCCGCGAACTACCTGTGGGATCAGTGCATCCGGTTCGCTTCGTGCTCCGGTATAGTATTCGTGCAGTATGCCGGCCAGTTGATTGTCGGTGATGGCTTTCACGGTCACGGGGTCGCCGTCTTCCCATTTCTTCTGGAAATCGCTGACGTCCGGCGAGGGTGTTCGCGCTGAAGCAAGCGCGGCGTCGCGGCGCCGTTCGAGCTCACGCACAATGACCGGGTCTGTGGCGATTCGGGAGGTTCTCGCAATTTCCTCGCCGATGAGGATGTCGAGTTTCCTGGCGGCTTCCGTCGCGAGCGCTTTGAAGCTCTCGCCGCTGACTTCGTGGATCTCTTTCGATCCTTGCCAGAAGGCCATGCCAAGGCCGACGAGGAGAGGAACGATGCCGACGAGCAGCATGGAAACAATGAGCTTCGTCCGGAGTCTCCATCCGCGCGTAGCGGGGGTCGGCTGACGGGTTGATGGCGTCACGGCTGATCCTCGGTCGCAGGGGGAAAGGCAATGGTAAACGTCGTGCCACGATCGACATGGCTCTCGACCCGGATGTTTCCGCGCATCTTGGCCACGATGGTCTTGACATTGTACAGGCCCAGCCCGGTGCCCTTGCCGGTCTCTTTGGTGGTAAAGAACGGGTCGAAAATCTTGTCGAGCACCGCGGCAGGCATGCCGCATCCTGTGTCGCAAATCCGTAGCATGGCGCCGTCGGAGCAATGCTCGGTGGTCAGCGTGAGGATCCCTCCGTCCTGTTTCATTGCCTGGACGGCGTTGGTGATCATGTTGACGAGCATATGGAGGACCTCGTCGGGATTGCCCCTGGCGACGGCGCCGTCGTCATATTGCTTGCGCACGCTGATGTCGTGGAAACTGACTGCATATCTGGCGATTTTGAGGGCCTCATCAAAGCGGTTGTTCAATGGCACGATCGTCTCGTCGCGAGCCGAGGTCTTTCTCGCGTATTGCGTCAAATCGCGGGAGATGGCGCTCGTGCGGCGCACGGCCTCGACGATCTCGCGTGCCTGCTCATGCACGGCGTCCAAGTCCTTCTCCTCGGCCAGATTTTCCGCCAATCCCATGATGAGCTGCAGCGGATTGTTGATGTCGTGCGCGATTCCGGCGGCAAAGGAGCCGATGCCGGCCAATTTTTCCGCGTGGAAGAGTTCGGCCTGGAGGTTGGCTTCATGACGGACCAGCTCCCACAACACCCGCGCCGCGGACCCGCTTAGCATTTCGGTCTCGGGGCGTTTGCGCAGCTGGATGAAGCGTTCGACTTCGGGATCCCCGGTGACGTCCATGATCAAGTGGATGCCATCGTTGTACACGAGGTCTTCGATCCGGCCGATGACCGGAATGCGGAGGTTTTTTGCCCGAGCCAGCCCAGGTGCGCCTGGGTCGCGGTCTGAAATGCCAACGATTTCGATCGAAGGAATCAGATGGAGGAGGTCGAGCAGCGCGGTTCCGCCTCGTCCAGCCCCAAGGATCGCCACTTTGGTCGGCGCAAGCTTCGGCGCCACCGTTCCGTCCGTCACCTGGTACACGGCATGACTCCTGGCTGGTTGGCTGGAGGGAGGGCCGGCCGCCCTCCCTCACATCATACCAGCGGGGTCTTAGAGGTGCGCCAGTTCCCGCTGTTCCATGGCCCTCGCGACGGACTCTCTCAGTTTTTCGCCTTCCACCGGCTTCACGAGATAGTCCACGACGCCTTGGCGGAGCATCGAGGTCGCCATGTCCGCGTCGGGGAATCCCGTCAACACGATGACCGGTACCCGGGGATAGTTGGCGCGAAAGTACGCGATGGCTTCCACGCCGTTGATCTTCGGCATGCGAATATCGCAAATCAGTACGTCGAGAAGCAGCCGGTTCTCTCCGGCGTTGATGGTCTCAATGGCTTTTTCGCCGTTCTCCGCTTCCAGGACGTCATACCCGGCCTTTTGCAGCGTCATACGGACGACCTTGCGGACATCCGCTTCGTCGTCGACGACGAGCACGCGCCCATTGGTGGCCGAGTTACCCATGAAAAATCCCGAGGTGAATTCTCCCATGATATCCTCCTTGTGGAATTAATGAACCGTGAATGTTCGGTGTCGCCGTGTTTCTCAGGAACAGGAGCAAGCGATGTGCCATTCGTGCGGCCGGCCGAATGTTCTAAACTTACCTGCGCTTAGCTGTGGTCGGTGTGCCGGTCGTTGTCGTGTGAACGGTTGGGATCCACCAACCAGGCTCAAATGCACCACCACTCTGCAACGTGCCTTTCGCATCGCAGGGCTCACCAGATCCGACGCATGAAACACAGCGAACTCAGTAGCACGGTGGTCGCGGTCAGTGCCATCATCGTTGCCATGTCGACCTCCTTCGTTTTGTTCCCTGCGGAAGCTATGCAACAATTTTCATACCAGCCACCGTGCGAAGGCAAAAACTGCAGATAGCCGTTTTTTTCCCGATGTTTCGATACGCCGGCCAGACGTCGAGGCCGCGGTCAGGGCAACTGCTGAGACGAATCACAATCGATTCAACGGCTGAATCCAATTGGGACCGATGCCGTCTTAGAGCGACGACGTGTTGAATTGCCTTTCCGAAAGCGCCTACGGTATCCTGCTCGAAAGGCGGTTCTGAGGCTGTCAAAGGGTCGAGCGAGGCAGTGAGGAATTCGATTGATCACTCAGGAAACGTTGACTGAGTATATTCGGCGGGCCTTCCCGGATGCCGTCGTCACCATGATCGACAAGACGGGTACAATGGACCATTTGAAGGTCACGATTGTCTCCAACGCGTTCGAAGGCAAAAATCTGCTTGACCGCCACCGCCTGATTTATCAAGCGCTCGACGCACCGATGAAGGATGGGCGCATTCACGCTTTAGAGCTGACGGCGAAGACGACAGCGGAACATTAGGGGCCGGCGGAAGGTGAAAGGAGACCGACCATGGCAGATCCGATCGAAGAAGAAATCCAGAAGGAAGTGAAAAACCATAAGATACTGGTATATGGCAAAGGTACCAGGCAGATGCCGATGTGCGGATTTACCCGGGAGACGATGCAGTTCTTTGATCGCTACGGCTACCCCTATGAGGTAATCGACGTGTTGTCCCAGCCGGCCAAGCGGGAAGCGCTCACGAAGATGACCAACTGGCCCACGCTGCCAAAGGTATTCATCGACGGCACGTTCTACGGCGATACCGATATTCTCGATCCCATGGCGGCCAAGGGAGAGATCGAGCCGTTGCTGAAAAAAGCGTTCGGAAAGTAGCCATCCAGGCGGTTGATCGCTTCATCCTTGGGTCCTGCCGGCTGCGCCAGTTTCCGCTCCAGCCGAACACTCGTCCGAGGCGACTCAAACAACAGGCGCTCACGTTGAGCGACGGTGCAGGCGGCGCTGGCGAGTTGTGTCCGCATCCGCATTCTCCGGCGATGGCGAGTCGGGCTGCCAGGCTATTGAGCGAATGCTCAGCGTTTGGCTTCCGGCGGCGGCCAGTTCATTTCAGTGTGGCGTCCACAGTAGTAGCACAGCAATCGATAACGCGCCTTCCGGCGGGGATTCGGCATGGAAATGAACGTAATGGGTGTATCGTCGAATGGGCACGTGGGCTGATCATGAAGCAGGTGCACTTCCGCCATCATCGTGATCGACGCCACATCCCAGGCGGGTGACGTCTGTTCCCGGCCGGTGATGTGTTCCTTCTCGTGGCAGCGCTCGCATACGGCCTCATACGTCTTCACACGCGCATGATGCGGCGTCAAATCCCTGACGTCCATCGGTCCCCCGCATCCATTCTTGGCGCAGGCAAGATGCTCGTGTTGGAGCGCCTGCACAAACCGGCGATGCGCTTCACGTTCCTCCTCCGATTTCATAGGTAGTGGCTCCTTTTGTACTCGTGTTCATCTCTCGTCTGAACGACTGATCAGGCTGGTCCGTCCCATTCTGCTGTGCGCGTTCGGCGAGCAAAGCAGATCATCCAGCCCATACCCCTATATTCCCCAGGCGCCGCTGATCTGGATGTTCGCGCCGTTCACGTAGCGCGCCTCCGGACTCAAGAGAAACTGCACGGCCGCGACGGTATCTTCGATCGTTCCGATATAGCCGGCGGGAATACGCTTGGCCATGCCGGCAAGCTCACCCGCCGGCGCGCTGCCCGAATCAATGAACCCGGGGGAGACGGCGTTGACCGTGATGCCGTGCGGGGCGAGCAGCTTGGCCAACGTGCGGGTCAAGATCAAGACACCCGTTTTGGCGATGTAATGGGCGGTCACCTCAGGCTGGGCAATCATCTGATCCGCATTCGCCATGCTGAAATTAATGATTCGTCCCATACGCCGTGCCTTCATCCTAGGCGCCGCTGCCTGCGCCAGATAAAAAATAGGATGCAGATTTGCATCGAACATCTCTTTCCATCCTTCCACGGATTCCTCGAACAAGTTCACGCGGTGGTATGGGCCGGCGCCATTGATCAAGGCGTCAATATGCCCCCATTCCTGCTCCACACGCGCGACCAGCTCTTTGGCGGCCGATGGATCCGACACGTCGCAGCGGATGGACAACGCCCGGCCGCCTCGTTCTACGATGGCTTGCGCCGTGTCCTTGGCGGCCGCGTCGCTGCTGCGGTAGCACAGCGCGATGTTCCACTGTTTCGTGGCAAGATCGAGTGCGATACCGCGCCCGATGCCTTTCGCCCCTCCGGTGATCAATGCGACGTTGTGATTCATGTGTCCTTTATGTCCGGGAAGCAAGTCGCTTGGCAAGAAGCTGTAAAGCTCCCGCGGTTCTTGTGGAGAACGATTGTTCCTGTTTTGGTTTCCTGGCGTCAAGCCGGCTCGCCTCGATGAGCGTCTTGAGATCTTCTATCGTATCCACGTCCCGCCATTCCGGCAGCTGACCGATGGTGAGGCCGAGTGCTCCGCCGTTCTCCTTTGTCAGGGCCAACACACGGTCGGTGGACCACGGGATGTCGCGAAAGAGGGCGGCAGCAGGTTTCTTGAGCCCGATGAGATAGTACCCGCCATCCAAAGCGGGCCCGAGCACGAGATCGTGCCGACCCAAGAGCTCGATCGCCTGCTGGTAGGTTGTGAGCGGCAATGAGGGCACATCAGTGCCGACGATGATGACCTTGCCATAGCCGTCCGCGAACAGCCTTTCGAACACCCCATGCATGCGGGCGCCCAAATCTTCACCCTCCTGCTCGAGCAACCTTACGGCCTGGCGTTCTTCCATGATTTTAAAAAAGGTCAATGTCGATGACGGGGCACAGGCCAAATAGCGATCGGCCGAGAGCCGGAATTTCGAGACGGCGGTCCTTGTGCGTTCAAGCGTATCGATGACGAAGCTTCCGTGCACTGTCGCCGCTTCGTCGGGCGTCAGCGGCGGGCACAGCCGTGTCTTGACCAGGCCGGGAATGGGCGCCTTGGCGAACACGACGAGCGCGGCTTCCCCGCGCTGCGGGGCGGAGGCACGCGCGGAGGCGGAATCCTCATATTGGCGTGATGTGGAACCCATGCGTATTCGCCCTGACCTCGTGGTGGAGCTGCGACTAGCGTACGCTCGCATAAAACCGCGCGAGCCGATGTGGGCTCACGCCGATCCAATACAAGAAGCGCAAGGACCACATCAAGACGATCGTCCGCATCGGCCCCTGGCGCTCCCAGCGGCGAAACGATGTCGTAACGCAATCCGAAAGTGCGGCGGTGCGGCCCCTCCGCTTCAGTCTGACACTCAAGTCGATGTCTTCCATGATGGGCACGTCGGAAAATCCGCCGAGCGCCTCGAAGATTCGACGGCGGACGAAGATCGCTTGGTCGCCGGTCGAGATGCGGGTGAGCCGCGACCGCAGATTCATCAAGGCGCTGATCACGCTCCCGCAGAGCGACGGCCGATCGAAGCGGACGTCGAAACGGCCCCCGACGACCTCTGGATCAGAGAGCGCCTGTTCGATTGACGCTCTGGCGTGCGGAGGCAGATGGCTGTCCGCATGCAGAAAGACCAGGACCTCGCCCATAGCTGCGGCTGCGCCGGCGTTCAACTGTCTCCCCCGACCGGCCGAGGCTGAAATCAACCGAAGGGAGACGGCGGCATCGCGAGGCATGCCTATGCGGGCCGCCTCCACGCGCACCGTCGTTCCATCGGTGCTGCCACCGTCGACGACGATGATGTCATCAAACCCCAGGCTGACCGTTCGTTCGAGCGTCGTTGTGATGACGCCGGCTTCATTGAGGGTCGGAATGATGACGGTAAAGATCACCTGCAGGGGAACGACGTGGGACACGGCGTCGATGCGCGGATGATGCTCATCACTTACGCGGGCTTTTTCGGTTCGTTGAACATGAAATACATCACGATGAGGACGGTGGCCCAAAACACCACTTGCTTATGCCAAAACAAGACCTCGCCGTAATGAAAAAATCCCAAGGCCAGACCGATGGCGGCCGCCATGACGCCGTACCGGATGGCCGGCATTTCGATGGCGGCATTTGCCCACACGGCAAGGCCGCCGAAGTAGATCAAAAAGGGGACGACGTTGATTTCGAAGCCGCCGCTGATTGAGAGGAATACGTTGAGGAAGCCGATGAACATCAGCGCCGTGCCGACCATGATGCCAATAACGTGCATGTGATGATCGCTGCCGCCGTCCGGGCTTTCCGGCGGCGAGGATTTCGCAGTCGAGCGCTGTAAAGGATTCTGAGGGGGAGGAAGATCGGTCGGCGCCATCGGTGTTCCCGGCAATCGAATGTGAACCCGTCAGATCTTGAAATGCTTGCTCAGGGTCAGGGCTTGCTGCTGATAGGAAGAGCCGAGACCGACGCCGTACAGTCGGTCGGGGACGTCGAGCATCCTATCATACACGACCTTGAAAAAGGTCTGGCCGTCGTGGATGAGAAACGGGACGTCGTGCGGGCGCACCTCGAGGACGACCTGGGTGCCTTTGAGTTCGCCATCCGCGCCATATCCGAACCCCGGATCGAAAAACCCGGCGTAGTGGGTCCGGAGTTCACCACAGGCGGCCTCGTAGGCCACCATCTCTGCGGCGTAATCCGGCGGCACGCTGATCCGTTCTTTGGACGCGAGGATGTAGAATTCTTCCGGTTCCAACAGGAGGCTGCCCTGGCGGTGCCGATAGAGCGGTTCCCAAAAATCCGCGGCGGCGTAATAGCCGACCTTGGATAAATCAATGACGTGACTGTTTTTCTTGGCGCGGTATCCGATGACCGTCGTGCCGGCGCGGTCCTCGCCTTTCAGGTCGATGCGCAAGAAGAGTCCGCGGTCGGTGCGAAATTCCTTCGGACGCAGCGGCTTCCTGTCCGACAGATTGTGGTACAGCAGCGGTTCCTGGCGGTGCAGGCGTTGCAACGTGGCGTCCGAGGCTTCGGCTTCGCCGCGTACGAACCTGATTTGATTGAGCGACTGGCCGGTTTTCACCTTGATGGCAAACGAGCGCGGCACGACTTCGAGAAACAGCGGTCCTTTGTAGCCGCCACGGATCTCGTCGAATCCGGCGTTCAAGTCGGTCACGATGCGCGTGAAGACGTCCAGCCGGCCCGTTGTGCTTTTCGGGTTGGCTCTTGCGCGAATCGTGCTTGGCAGCCGCAACGATTCGAGCAGGGGAACCAGATACACGTGACCTTTCTCGAGAATCGCGCCTCCGGTCAAATCCATCTCGTACATGACCAAGTCGGACTGGTAAAAGTCCAACACGTCCAGCCGGCTCGAAATCGCCGAAAGCTCCGGCAAAAAGCTGCTGATCAATCGATAGGCTTTCTTGCCGAGCCGCAGGTCGAGGCTCGCCGGTTGGATTTGACGGTCTTCAATCGGGACGGGCGCCGCAATTGTGCCTGTGGTGATCAGCCGGGTGATCTGCTGATAGGGGAGAATGCCTTGAGCGGCTGTGAGGGTCACAGGTCGTCCGCATCTCCGCCGCAGCTGTTGCCCCAGGAGGCGTAGCCGTCGCGGTCCGGATAACTGTCCGACAAACCGTCGTCCGCATACGTGCGGGCCCCGACCATCGGCAATTCCCGCCGGTTTCCTCCCGCGTCGTTGGACGTCTGCTTCGGCTGCGGATAATGGAAGGTCTTGTCCTCGTAGTTGCGCAGCACGGCTCCCTCTTCATCCATATGCACGACGTAGTCGTCCGGAAGGAGGGGAATTTTGCCGCCGCCTCCGGGCGCGTCGATGACGAAATGCGGTACGGCCATCCCGCTGGTGTGTCCCTGCAGCGCCTTGATGATATTGAGCCCCGATTCGATGCTCGTGCGAAAGTGATTCGTGCCTTTCGTCAGATCGGCCTGGTACAGATAATACGGCTTGACACGGGCCAGCAGCAATTGATGTACGAGGCGCTTCATGACGTCCGGATCGTCGTTGACTCCCTTCAGGAGCACCGTCTGCGCGCCCAACGGCACACCGGCATCGGCAAGCATTCCGCAGGCGGCTTTCACTGCGGGGGTTAATTCGTCCGGGTGGTTGAAGTGGAGGTTCATGTAGATGGGGTGGTATCTCTTCACGATCGCGCATAATTTGGGGGTGATCCGTTCCGGAAGTGTCCCCGGCACCCTGGAGCCTAGCCGGATCAATTCCAAATGCGGAATCGTTCGTAGGGCCTTTAAGATCCGTTCGAGAAGATGGTCGGGAAGGAGCAAAGGATCTCCGCCCGAAAGAATGACATCACGCACCTCCACATGCTCGCGCAGGTAGGCGATGGCTCGATCGAGTTCTCCCTTCTTCAGAAAGCCGGGTTTGCCAACCAATCGCTTGCGCGTACAGAAACGGCAATAGATGGGACATTGATTGGTGACCATGAGAAGGACTCTGTCGGGGTACCGGTGCACGAGATGCGGGACCGGGCTCATCAGGTCTTCCTCGAGCGGGTCGTCCTCGGCGTGGATGTCCGCCAGTTCGGCGGAATCTGGGATCACCTGTTTCCAAATCGCGTCGCCCTTCTCCTTGATCGTGCCGAGCACGGTGGGCGTGATGCGCATCGGGTAAGAACCCACGATCGCTTCGATCTCTTCTTCGTCCAATCCAAAGCGGTCAGCCAAGTCCTTGGCCTTGACGATGCTTTCGGCGAGAATGCGTCTCCACTCCTCCATAGAATGCTCCTTGACGGCGGGGGTGGTGACAATCACCACGCACACGGCCGGCGCGTCGATAATCGACCCGTCAACCGTTCGCCAGACGACGTGACTCTGCCTTGCTTTCCAAATGGGCGAGAATGGCGTGCGTCTCACTCAGCACGACGTCGCCGTCTTGAAGGACGGGAACATAATACTGTCCCGAAACGGCAAACACTTCTTTCCGCTGGGGCCGAAAGTCTGGAACGATGACTTCGTCATAGGCCAGCTGCAGCTCGACCAGTTTTTGCCGGACAATCTTACATTCAGGGCACCAATGGACGTGGTACAGGGTCATTGAGTTGTTCCCTCTTGCGCCACCGCACAGGGCACCATCACCGCATCTTTCATGCCATGGATGACTTTTTTGTCGGCCGGGCAGACGGTCGCCAGAATACCAGCCAGTTCGGCGGTTTCGCCAGTGACGAAATAATAAGGAGAAAGTCGCGCTCGGCCGGGCATTGTCTGGATGTCGCCGGTGTGCGGATCGAAGTATTCGACGTGAAATTGCCGGCCCTTATGATATTCCTGCAGAACGTAGGGTGTCCGTGGAAATGCTTGGAGCGCCGTCTCGATGGCGGCAGCCCATTCATGCTGGGCGAGATCGTGGCCCACCGACACCCCGCGGCTGCCCCAGGCCAATTCCGAAAAGCCGGACGGTTTGAGGACAAAATGCCTCTGCTTTTGCGTGGCTCCCCCGAGATCACCCCAAGACGTCACCGCCCGGCCCGCCACCGAGAGGCCGGGAATCACCGCTGAAGGAGGCACCGGCGCTGGGTCCATGACCCAGGTCCTGGGCATGATGGTCGTTAAATGCACAAAGAGTTCCTCGCCCAGTTGAGCCCGCCAAAAGGGAGCCAGGACTGGATGATGGAGCAGGGCGAATGCGGACTTTTCTTCCAAGGCCGGTTTATAGGGCGGAGTGACCGGGACCCAGTTCTTTTTGACCGCATATTGAATGAGCTCCGCTTTGGGGATGTTGGGCAAGTCGAACAGTTCGTAAAATCGGTAGATGAGTGCAATTGGACGATCCCCCGCCTCGATCAGCCGAAGGCCTTCCTCGGTAAACCGGATCTGCCTTGGCTCAATGCAATAAGTTTCAAGTCCTCGGGCGGTCAACTGCCTGGCCAGCCATGTCATTTCTGGACGGTAGTCTTTCGCCTCTTCTGAGACGACGATCGCGACCACGCCGGGGTGGACGAGATGACGGCGCAGCATTTTCGCAAAACCGTCGATCATGCCGTCCGGACCCCCCACGACTTCAAGGCAGCCGTGTGGCGAACTGAGAGCGGCAGCCTGGGCATAGAGCTGCGACATGCAGGCGGTCAATCCGATACCCCCGGGGACCGAGTCCAACTCAGTGATGACCATGCCGTCCTGAGTGGGAATGATGTCGGGCCGAATGACGCCGGGCACGTCGTCACGAAATCGCTTCATCCGGCTGAAGGTCAGCAGGTGTTCTGGTTTTCCCTGATCGAGCCAGGCAACCACCCAGGCGGGCTGCGTTCCGCGAACGCTTTCGGTGTACAGATGATTCAGGGCGCGGTAAAAGCGCAGCAGCTGATTTCCCAGTGCGTTGAAAAACGCGAGCTGGTCCTTGGAAAGAGGCAGCGGGCTGAGGCCGATTCGCCAGGAGGTTTGCCCGGACTCCTGCCGTGACATGTCCGCCGCGGACATTCCGGCAGAGGGTGAAAACAGACCGGCCTGGATCAGGCCATCACGCAGGCTTGAACCGCGGTGGACGAGGTCGGAGGTAGTCAAATCAGACAGGGGGATGGATTCATATCAGAAGCGTCGGTCCACGGATCGTAACACGCGCCCTAAGAACCTACAAGGGGCGCGAGCAGCGGCGACGATGGGTTGGCAGGCGAGGCCATGCGTACACAATTCTTGCCGGCGGTTTTTGCCGTATAAAGCGCCGCGTCTGCGGCCACGATGAGGTCGGACGGAATAGACGCATGGAGCGGAAATGTCGCCACACCGATGCTGCACGTCAGCGCCAACGGGCGCGTATTCAGCGCTGTTAATTCGGGAAGCATCGTCAACGTTGTGACACGGTGGCGAAGCCGTTCGGCGGCGCTGAGTGCGCCGTCCATCGATGTATCGGGAAGGATCAACGCAAATTCCTCTCCGCCGTACCGAGCTGAAAAATCGCTTGCGCGTGCCATGCCGCGACCGGGCGCTTGCTGGCTGTCGAGCAGCCAGCCTAATTCGCGGAGCACCTGGTCGCCCATCGTATGGCCGTAGACGTCGTTGATCTGCTTGAAATTGTCCAGATCGATGAACAGGAGCGACAGCGGACGCATCGTACGCAGCGCCAGCGCGCAGAGCTGCACGAGCGTCTCCTGAAAGTGCGAGTGATTGAAAAGACCGGTTAGGCTGTCGCGGATGGACTGGTCGCGAAGCAGCTGATTGGCCTGCATGAGATCCCGGTTGGTATTGGATAGTTTCTTGACCAGGCCTTCGGCTTCAGCTTGTTGACGCTTGATGGCAGTAATGTCCGTGATCGTTTCGACAATGTGTGTATGCCCGCTCGAAGTTAGAACTTGTGCCCACTGGACCAGGAGGTACTCGTCGTTCGGCAGAGGCACCTCACTCGCCGTCGGTTTCGCGGTTTCGACGGCTTCCGGCATCTTGCAGAACGCGCAGGGCGTCGCGCACCCGGCGATTTTTTCGTGGCAGGTAAGGTTCGAGATGTCGCCGAATTTGTTTTGTGACGTCTGATTTTGAAACACGACCTTGTGGGTCGACGGGTCGATGATGGTGATGATCACCGGCTGCGAATTGAGCAATACTTGCGGGTCGTATTGTGGTTCTTTTGGAGGGAACGCCATCGGTTTCTGCCGTATCCGTATGTGGGCCAATCCTGGAGCTAGTATTCCAGTGACGCAAATTCGGGTCAAGAATTTGAGTGTTTTGGGGAAGCGGGGGTAGAATGTGCCATCCCTGCGAATTCCCCATGACAGCGCTGATTGGGAAGAAAGGCCTCGCCCGTGACCACTGTCCCCCAAATCCTTCCGCAGTTCGTCCCAAGCAGCGTCTGTTGCACCTGTGAAGTTTGCTGCCGGTTTCCTGACCCCGACAGCGTGCTGCGGCCGTACTTCACGGCGGAAGAAATCGCTCAAGCCATCGCACATGGGCTCACGACCGCCGCCTTTTCCGATGTCCAGGGCTGCCAAGTGACGCTCGTCCCCGATGCCGATGGCGAAGGGTTCCATTGCCCTGCGTTTGAACGGGACAGTGGGATCTGCCGTGTCTACGAACGGCGTCCGCTTGATTGTCAGCTCTATCCCTTGGCGCTCATGTGGAATGCCGCTCAGACGGAGGTCATGCTGGGCTGGGATACGAAATGTCCGTTCCTCGAAGCGGAACCGCCTGAGCCCATTCGCCGTCACGCGGGCCGCGTGATGGGAATATTGGGTGACGATGGTACGTTGGAGCAGATTGCGCGGCATCCTCGCTTGATTGGGCGCTTCCAGGAAGACGTCGTTGTTCTGGCTCCGCTTCCCACGCTGACCGAACGGATGTTTGCCCGGTGGGGACGACCGATGAGACGGCTGGTATGGGAGGATTTCCCGCAGTTGTCTGGTGCGGTCGAGCAATCCGGCTTCCGCGGGAGCATTGCCGCCTACTCGGCCGCCTATCATTATCTGTGGAATGCCCTGCTTCCCTACTGGTGGATGGAGCTTCACGGCGCCTTCTGTCTTTTCATCCAATCGGCGAGCGGATGGTTCATGCCATTGCCGCCGCTCGGCCACGGCTCACTCGAGCGGCCGTTGGCCGAAGCCTTCGCGCTGATGCGCCGCTGGAACGGGCACAGTCCGGTCAGCCGCGTCGAGAATGTCCCGGCGGCCTTGGCGGCGACGCTGGCGCAGATGGGGTATCGCCTTGCTTCAAAAGAGCACGACTATCTCTATAGTGCCTCCGCGCTTGCGCGGCTTGCCGGTGACCGTTACAAGTCCCAGCGCGCGCTCTGCAATCGAGTGGAGCGGGAAGGCGGAATTGTCGTCGAGCCGTACCATGCAAGCGACCGGCTCGCCTGCCGCCTCTTATTTACCCAATGGAAGGCGCAGAAGCGCGTCGGGCACTATGATCCTTATATTCAGCTCCTGATCGAGGACTCGGCGTCAGCGCATGAGGTGGCATGGTCGCATGCGGCCGAACTCGATCTCGCCGGTTGGGTGGTCCGGCGAGCCGGGCGGCTCTGCGGGTATACGTTCGGCTACTGGTTGGATAAGAAAACCTGGTGCGTGCTGTTGGAAGTCGCCGACCGGACGATGCCCGGACTGGCTCAATACCTCTTCCGCGAGACCTGCCGCAAAGCGCTGTCGCAGGGCGCAGAATACATCAACACGCTGGATGATTCAGGACTCGAGGGCTTGCGTCAATCAAAAGAAGCCTATCACCCAACGGCGCGCAATGAGAGTTTCATCTGCTCCGAGGCGTGCCCACAATGAGCAAGCAGGATTTTCAGCGGCCGCTCGACTCGACGCGTTACCGATGGCTGCCGCACTTGATCATCCTCATGAACATCGTGGCCGTGGCAGCTGCGGTATTTCTTATGCGCAGCGTGGAGCACCGGCTCGTGTATTCTGCCGGAGAAGAGTTGAGGATTGCCGCGGCGGAAGTGTCCGACAAGCTCGACACACTGCTGTTCGAGCGATACGGCGACGCGCAAATGATGGCGCATGCCTTTGCCCTCCGATCAGCCGACGCTCCCTATCTCTCCGGCTACTTGGGCTGGATGCGAAGCATCTACAAGCCCGTCTATTTGTGGCTCGGGGTGACGAATGCCCAAGGCACCATGGTCGCCGCCACGGATCCTTCCCTGCGCGGCCGCGAGTATGGCCATGCGGAGTGGTTTCAGGAGGTCCGGCGGACAAAGGTCTTTCGGATCGACGATGTCGCGGTCCACGATCCGGAAGCCGGCACTGAGACCATCGCCTTCACGGCGCCGATTCTCGACACGTCCGACAGGTTTCTGGGCGTCGTGACCAGCCGCGTGTCGATGTCGGTGCTCGAGGACGTCACGAGGAGAACCGTCCGTTCGCTCGAGGCCCGCCAGGAGTTTGCCGGGGCCATCACCTTCCAAATGGTGACGGCGATGGGCACGATCTTCGTGGATTCGGATGTGATGCACAAAGGGGGGAACGTTCATCAGTCCGAATTGCTCTCGTCCAATGAATCTCAGTTCGGCGATGCCGGATTTGTTGAGGAAGAATATCGCGGCCGGCCGGTCGTTACGGGTTACGCCCAGACGAAAGGCTTCGGAGACTATCCCGGGCTGGGGTGGCATGTGCTCGTCCGCATGGATCGCGATCGCATTCTCGAGCCCATTACATCGATCCTTTGGAAGGTCGGAGTGACCGGCGGCGTCGTCTGGATACCAATGGTCTTCCTGCTGTTTTGGTCGACCTCCCACTTGCGCACGGAATATCAACAGGCACAGCAGGAAAGCTCATGGGCGCGCGCGGCGGAAGCGGCACTGCTCCAGAGCCAGGAGCGCAACCGCGCGATCGTCGAAACCGCGCTCGATGCGCTGGTCACCATCGACGCGGGAGGCGTCGTGACCGACTGGAACGGCCAGGCAGCGGCCGTGTTCGGATGGTCCCGAGAAGAGGCGTTGGGGCAACGCTTGTCGGAATTGATCATTCCTGCTCGCGATCGGAATGCCTATGAGCAGGGCCTTCGGCAATACCTCGCCAGCGGAGACTGGCAGATTCTGAATCGCCGCGTGGAGGTGCATGCGCTGCGTCGATCGGGGGAGGAGTTTCCCGTGGAACTGGCCATTTCTCCGGTGCGAGTCGGGGGCACGATCTTCTTCAGCGCCTTCATCCGGGACATCACGGAACGGCGGGAATCGGAGACAAGGCTCAAAGAGAGCGAGGTCCGGTACCGATCTGTGGTCAATGCCCTGGACGAAGGAGTGGTCGTCATCGATGCGGAAGGCGTGGTGCGCACGGGCAACGCCAGCGCGGAGCGTATCTTGGGGTTGCCGTCGGAGCAATTGACCGGACGGTCGCTGCACGATGAGCGATGGAAGACGATTCATGAGGACGGTTCGGTCTTTCCGGTCGACGAGTATCCCGCCGCTGTGACGTTGCGAACGGGCGAGCCCTGCGCGAGCGTCGTGATGGGTATTTACCGACCGGATGGCAGGTTGCGCTGGATCGACATCAACTCACGACCGTTGCCTGCCGAAGGAGGAGCCCGCCCGTCGGCGGTCGTCGTCTCGTTTTCAGACATCACCGAGCGCAAGCGTGCCGAAGAGCGTCTCACGGCGCAATATGCGGTGACGCGCGTGCTGGCCGAATCCCGCAGCCTTGAAGACGCCGTATCGAAAATCATGCAGGCCGTGGGTCAAAATCTGGAATGGGAATGCGGGATCTTCTGGCGCGTGGATCGAGCCGCCTGGCGACTTCGCTGCCTTGAGCAATGGCGCGCGCCCGGCGTTGAGGCCGAACCATTTCTCGAACAAACCTGGGAGCGGACGTTCGCGCCTGATGAGGGATTGCCTGGCCGGATTTGGTCGAGCGGAAAGACGGCCTGGATTACGGATGTCGCGCATGATGCGAACTTTCCGCGTCAGGGCCTCGCCCAGGCGGTGGGATTCCATGGGGCGTTCGGATTTCCGGTCCGAGTGGGCGGCGATGTCGAGGGGGTCATTGAACTGTACAGCCGGCAGGTCCGCGTTCCTGACGAAGAACTCCTCAAAATGATCGACGACGTCGGATTGAAGCTGGAACAGTTCGGCGACCGGACCCGGGCGCAGGAAGCGTTGCAGCAGACGGAAGCGCAGCTGCGCCAATCGCAAAAAATGGAAGCGGTGGGACGCCTGGCGGGCGGCGTCGCGCACGATTTCAACAATCTGCTGACCGTCATTCGAGGCTACAGCGAGCTGCTCTTGGCGCGGCTAGCTCCGGACGATCCGATCAGAAAGGACATGGTCGAGGTCAAGAAAGCCGCGGACCGGGCGTCGGGATTGACCCGTCAGCTTCTGGCCTTCAGCCGCAGGCAGTTCATCGCGCCCAAAGTCATCGACCTCAACGCGCTCATTGCAAACATGGACGGCATGCTGCGGAGGCTGCTGGGAGAAGACATCGTGGAGCTGTGCACCGAGCTCAACCCTCATACCGGATCGATCAGGGCGGATGCGGGCCAGATTGAACAAGTCATCATGAACCTTGCCGTCAACGCACGGGATGCGATGCCGAAGGGCGGACGGCTGACGATCGAAACTCGCAATGTAACGATCGGCAAACCGACGCGCCAAACGCCCGCCGGCGTCAAGCCCGGCGCCTACGTGCTGCTGGCCGTGCGGGATACCGGACATGGGATGGACGAAGAAACGCAATCGCATCTCTTCGAGCCGTTCTTTACGACGAAGGAGAAAGGCAAAGGGACGGGATTGGGGTTGTCTACGGTCTACGGCATCGTCAAGCAGACCGGCGGCAGCATCGTTGTGGAAAGCCAGAAGGACCAGGGTGCGACGTTTAAAATTTATTTTCCGTTGATCGATCAGGGCGCGCCCGGGGCGGTTGGGACACCCGACGCCGAGCCGATGCATGGGCGCGAGACGATTCTCCTGGTGGAGGATGAGCCGGCGGTCCGCGGCCTCGTCCATGAAACGCTGCGCCTACACGGATATACGGTGCTCGAGGCCCGCCACGGCATTGAAGCGCTGATGACAGGCGCCAAGCACCAGGGACCGATTCATCTGCTTTTGACGGATGTCGTCATGCCGCAAATGAGCGGTCCGGAAGTCGCGGAAAAAATCCAGATCGTCCGGCCCGGCATCAAGGTGCTCTACATGTCCGGCTATCCGGATCACCCGGTGTTCGAGCAGGGCGGCATTTCCCGCGATGCCTCGTTTCTCGCCAAGCCCTTCACGCCGAATGTCCTCGCCAAAAAAGTGCGGGACGTGTTGGACGGTGAGAAGGTAAGATAGCGGCTTCCTCCTTGATCTTGGCCGCGGTTCCGTTTATCGTGCCGTACATCTTTCGGCTCAGCGAAAGCCACCGATATGACTCAAACCGGCCGTGAACTCGACATCGGGCAGTACCGCATCCGACAGGAGCCGTATTACGCGGAGGTGAGGGGAGAAATCGCGCTGTTCACCACCGCTGCCAAGAACCGCATGCCGGTCATGCTCAAGGGACCGACCGGTTGCGGGAAAACGCGCTTCATCCAGCACATGGCATTTCGGCTGGGCCGCCCGTTGATTACCGTGGCCTGTCATGAGGATCTCACGGCTGCCGATCTCGTGGGGCGATACCTTCTTAAAGGGCAAGACACGGTCTGGATGGACGGTCCACTCACATTGGGCGTCAAGCACGGGGCCATCGTCTACCTGGACGAAGTGGTCGAAGCGCGGAAAGATACGACTGTCATCATCCATCCCCTCAGCGACGACCGCCGGTTGCTGCCGATCGAAAAGAAGGGACAAGTCCTCGAAGCCGCCGACGACTTTCTGTTGGTGATTTCGTACAACCCTGGCTACCAAAGCGTGCTGAAAGAACTGAAGCCGAGCACCAAACAGCGCTTCATGGCGATCGAATTCGACTATCCCATCCCCGAGATTGAAACGGCGATCGTGCGGCGCGAGGCCAGCGTCGCGGACGACCTCGCGCTCCGTCTCGTTAAGCTGGCCGGCAAAGTCCGCAACCTCAAGAACCATGGACTTGAGGAGGGAGTGAGCACGAGGCTGCTCATCTACGCCGGCATATTGATGCGAGAAGGCGTCCCGACCGACCGCGCCTGCGATGTCGCGATTGCCCGCCCGATTACCGACGATCCCGACATGCAGCGCAGCATCATGGAACTGGTAAAGGCGATCTTCTAGCAGCACGGGATGCTCAAAAATTCCGCCAACCGTCGTCTTTCGTCCTCCACGACCGTCCAGACCATCAGGAAAACGAGTGCGACGCAACCCATGCCTTCTTGCATTGTTCGTGATATTAAGGACGGAGCCATCCTCACCGTTCATGTCCAACCCAAGGCTGCGAAGACCGCGTGTGTCGGCACCCACGGCGAGGCGCTCAAGATTCGAATCGCGGCGGCTCCTGTCGATGGGGCTGCAAACCGGGAACTGATCCGGTTTCTCGCCGATGAATTCTCGCTGCCGATGGCAGCTGTGCACATCGAGTCTGGCGAGAGCAGCCGGCTAAAACGCGTGCGGTTGAAGGGAATGACGGCGGTCCATGTCATGACGTGTCTGCTGCGCAAAGGAGCGACGAAAGCGTGAGAAAGGCCATGGCCTTGGCCTTGTGCATGGCTGTCGCCCTCGGTGCCTGTTCAGAAGCTCGTCCCATCCTCTACGAAAACGCGCAATTGAAAACCGTCGGCAAAGAAGTCGCCGACCAGGATATCCAAGCCTGCAAGGAGGCGGCCGAAGCGGCCGGCGCCGAACAAGGCAGCGGTAAGGCCGGAGGTGTGGCAAAGAATACCGCCGTCGGCGCAGGCGTTGGTGCGGCGAGCGGAGCGGTAGGAGGAGCTATCTCAGGGTCGCCAGGTCTCGGTTCAGCCATCGGCGCCGCGAGCGGAGCCGTGTGGGGGTTGCTCATGGGACTATTCAACACCCGCTCCTCGCAACCGAACCAGGCCTATACCAATTATGTGAATCGGTGCCTCCAAGACAAAGGGTATGAGGTTACGGGATGGCAGTAAGGCGATCGTGGAAAACGACTCGGCCCTTCGTTTGGAACAGTATCACGGCGGTAGCTTTGTTCAGCTTCTTCTCTTGTGCGGGGGTGCCGGAGCCGATCTTACGGTCGAACGCAAAAGTGCAGCTTCAGGGACGTGAAGTATCGAAGTTGGATGTCGCGATCTGTCAACAAAAGGCGGAAGCCGCCGGGTTGAAGCCGGGGACCGGCAGCCGTACCGGAAATATGGCGGCTGGAGCCGGGCTGGGACTAGTCGCGGGGGCGGCCGTGGGCGCGTCGAGTGGATTGATTGGTGGTGTGACTGGAGTGACTATTGGGGCCGCAGCGGGCGCCGGCCTCGGTCTTCTGATCGGCGTCGTTGGAGGAGCGTACAAACCGCTCGAGCCAGACGAACGATATGCCAATGTTGTACTGGGATGCCTCTTCGAAAAGGGATACGAGGTTTCAGGTTGGGAATAGGCCAATGCTCTTTACTCGGCGAAAGAGCCTTTTGAACTGGCCTTGTGCCTACACGCCCGGCCCTTGTCTGGCGTCGGATCGGTGACAACACCATAAATCTCCCGTCCTTCGTGGCCTTCCGGAAGGTACTCAGTGATAGGCATCCCATCTTCACGGACGAACAACAGACAATGGCAATACTTGTAGATCTGCATTTCATCGCAGGCACAGATCCATCGACGCAGTTTGGCCTCCGCGACTTTATCCTTATAAAAATTGCACGGGCATAGCGGTTTCCCCAGTTCGTCGACGTGCATGGCAAGCCCCTTCACGACGGATTCCGTGACGGCGCGATTGGGATGCATCGTGGTCCCGCTCTTCTCGGCGAAGCCCCGGACATATTTCCACATTTTGTCGAGGCTCGCTTGCTTCGGTTCGGCCATGGGATGTCCTTTCAAAAGCCATTGACGGCGCAGGCGCAGTTTACAAGGCCTAGGCCGTTCTTTACAATCCAACACTTTCTCGCTTGGGTAAAGAACGCGTCCGGGCGCGTTCGGGCAGTGAAATCACGAATGCTGAAACTATGCCGTCTTCGGATGTTCGCGAACAATTGACGAACCGCCTGGCCGATGAGCTCGGTCTATCCATCGCTGCGGCGTTGATCGGGCGGGTGGAGCAATCTGCCAGCCAATCGGCGGAGGTATTGGCGCTGCTGCATGAGCTCGAACGCATCTCTCACAAGACTGTGCGCGCGGCGATCAATGCTTTTCCCGACCTGGACCGGCGGGCGGGCTGCGCGTTGCTAATTCCATGGCTGGATCTCGGTGTGGCGCTTGCTGAATCATCGGGTGCGACGGCGTTGAAATATTTCAAGGACAGCCCGCTCGTTCTGGGAGTGATCGAAGACAACGATCAGCGGCGTGCCGTCCTTGCCGTCGCCCTTGAGCTTGCCGAGGACGATGCCAACGTCGCCTGGGAATATCTCAAAGCGTCCCCCGCTGTTGCGACCGCCGTCCAGGCCGACCAGCTACCGCGCTGGCTGGACATCGGAATCGAATTTTCGCAATCGGATCCGGTCGTCGGGCTTGAGTACATCAGGCAGATTCCGGCATTGGCGCCGGTTCTGCCGTGGCAAGACGTGCGGGATTGGTTGACGTTCGCGACCAAACTCATCACGCCCAACGCGTTTGGTAAGCCGGACTATCTCGGCGCCGTAGAATTCCTCAGGACGAGCCCGTCGATCCTTGCCGCTATCGAGGCGCCGCTTCGCGCACAGGTGATTTCGGCAGGCACACTGCTTGCGGCGCAGCAGCCCGCTGTGGGGATCGCGTGGCTCGCGGAATGCCCAGCGCTGCTGCGTCCGCTGCCTTCTGTCTCGTGGCGGCTCAAGGTCCTGCAATACGGCGTCCTCCTTGCCGAGCGCGACGCAGAGGCGGCGCTGTCTTACCTTAGAAAGACTCCCGAACTCATCGGTCTGCTGGGAGATCAGTCAACGGCCTTCAGCCGATTCGACCAATGGTTTTCGGCAGGCATAGAAGTGCTGTCCTACAGTACCGAAGGAGGGCGGGCGTACTTTGCCGCCGAATCGCAGAAGGCGCTGCGCTCTGTCGAAGAGGCGTTAAGCGGCGTGCCCCTTCGGCACATCGCCCGCCGTCTCAAGTTATTCGTGGAGGCGTTGTGCGGAGTCGAGGTCTCAATTACAGCCAAGGCGGACGAGGCCGGGGTGCCGGCGCGAGCCACGGTCAGTGCCGACGGAAAAACCATCGCCCTGCCGGCGCTGTTGCGGCGCTATGCCGATTCGAAACAAAACGAGCGGCTCTATCTCATCATCGCCGCGCATGAGGCTGGACATCTCGAATTCGGAACGTATCGGCTTGCAATGAAAACGTTGGCCGATTTGGCCTCGGCCGCCAGCCGTCGCTACGGTCGTCTCATGTTGGCGGCGCCGCAAACGCTTGGCGATCTGTTTCGTCTGTATCCGCAGCCGCGTTTAATGCAGGATCTTTGGGCGCTCCTCGAGGATGCACGCGTCGAGTACCTGCTTCAAAGCCGGTACCCCGGGCTTCGGGGCGATTTGGCCCAGTTCGCTGCCGACGTCATCATTGCTCGCGATCCCGCTCATGGCCTCACGGTACGAGAGTTGGTCGTGGATTGTCTGTTGCGGCTTATGGCCGGCGCATCTTTTGCCTCAGCGGTGCCTCATGCGCTCACGGATGAAGTCTCGATTCTCTGGACGATGTGTCAACCGGTGTTGAACGACGCCGCGACGGCGGAAGATGCCGTCACCACGGCCGACGAGGTTTACAGGCGTTTGGACGCACTTGTTGCGGCAGCACCGGCGACGCCGGAAGAGCCGTCAACACCGTCATCCGTTGACGTGGCTCAAAGGGCGCTGGATGAAAGTAGGGATGTCTATCGTCCTGTCGAGCACTTATTCTACCGTGGAGAGATGAACCCGGATCTCGTGGGGCAACCAGGGGAGCAGCGGCAGGGCGAGAGAGCTGAGAGCGGCAGCGCAACGGAAGGAAGAGCCTGCGGGCTACGGGACCAGAGGGATCGAGCGCCTGTGCAGGCCGGCGAAGCGGTGACGGGCAGCCGCTCGTTACCCTCGTTGGTCGAGGAGGTGCTCGCCGTCGAAGTCGACGAACAGGTCATCTCACCGGGCGGTGTTGATGAAGGAATTCGCCGCTATCCCGAGTGGGACTACCGGCTTCAAGACCACCGTGTCAATTGGTGCCGCGTCATCGAGCGTGCGGCAGACCGTGGCTCGGATGAATGTGTCTCTAGCACCTTGGGCGCTCAGCGGAGCACCGTCCGATCGCTGCGGCGATTCTTCGAGTCATTGAAGCCGCCCGCTTTTCGCCGCGTTGCCGGCCAGCCGGATGGAGAGGATCTGGATGTCGATGCCGTCGTGCGCAGAGCGGCCGACCAAAAGGCCGGGTTCGAAGGCGGCGATCGGATCTACGTCAGACATGAAAAAAAAGAGCGCGACGTCGCCGTCGTCTTTTTAGTGGACATCAGCGGGTCGACGGGGCGCCAGCTTGACGGCGGCCGGCGAGTGATCGACGTGGAAAAGGAAAGCCTGGTGTTGCTGTGCGAAGCCCTGGATGCGGTGGGGGATCAATACGCACTCTATGCCTATTCGGGGCAAGGTCGAGGGTCGGTCGAGGTTCAAGTGATCAAGGAGTTTGACGACCCGTTGGGCGCGACGACCGCGCAACGACTGGGCGGACTTGCGCCTGGACAACAGAACCGCGACGGTGCGGCGATCCGCCATGCGGTGCACAAGTTGAATGAGCGGAGCGCGAAAACACGGCTTCTCATACTGCTTTCCGACGGCCGGCCGTTGGACGGCGATTACAAAGACGAGTATGCGCTCGAGGACACGAAAGCCGCGCTGCAGGAAGCCAAAAAGGACGGCATTCATCCGTTTTGCATCACGATCGACCGCGAAGCGGACCGCTATCTGCGCCGCATGTACGGTGATGTTGGATACGCCGTCATCGAGCGAGTTGAATCGCTTCCCTCGAATCTTCCCAGGTTGTATCAACGTCTGACAACCTGACGGCCAGGTCTGACGTATGACGGGTGGACACTCGGTGACAAGAAACGCCTTCCAAGCATGACCGACCACCCGATCAAGCGGACTGTCCCCCCCTGGTTGTACAAGCTCTTTACGGGGCATCAATATCCCTATGTTCGCCGCTTGGCCAAGTTCGCCCAACCCCTCAACCCCGGTGAAGACCGACCGGAGCCGACGAAGGAGATGATCGAGGCCAAATTTTGGGAGGTTTTTCCGCATTGTTCGGCTAAAATCCTTCAAGAGGTCAAGAGCGGCATGATCGTCGTTTTTCACGACCTCGGCGAGTATCCGCCGGGAGGTTATCAAGAGCTCATAGACAATCCAGAAGAGTTTCTGGCAAAGACATACGGAAAAAAGAAAATTAAGGTGAATTTCTATCATGGAGACAATTTCGTGTGCACGATCAACTTTAAAGTGGCTGGGTGGACGGAACATGAGCACTGAGAGCAGTGAGACGCAAGACTGAGCACTCAGCGTTTCCGGAGGCTGTATGGGGCGACCGAAAATCACCGTGGTGGGGGCCGGCAATGTCGGCGGAACGACGGCGCAGCGCTTGGCCGAACGCGACGCGTACGATGTCGTCCTGGTAGACATCGTCGAAGGCGTGCCGCAGGGCAAGGCGCTCGATATTTCGCAAGCCGGGCCGGTCTGCGGCTATAGCACGAAGGTCGTCGGCACGAACGGGTATGCCGAGACCGTGGGGTCGTCGATCGCGGTCATCACGTCGGGTATTCCACGAAAGCCGGGGATGAGCCGGGACGAGTTGCTCGCCACGAATGCCAAGATCGTTAAGTCCGTTGTCAGTGAGCTGGTGTCACGGTCTCCCGACATCATTCTCATTCTCGTGACCAATCCGTTGGACGCAATGGTCCATGTGGCGAGAAAGATCAGCGGGCTGCCCAAGGCGCGGATCATCGGCATGGCAGGCGTTCTCGATTCCGCCCGGATGCGCACCTTCATTGCAGAAGCGCTCAACGTACCGGGCCCTGACGTTGAAGCCATGGTCCTCGGGGGGCACGGCGATACCATGGTCCCGCTACCACGCTACACAGCTGTGAAGGGCCGGCTGGTATCGGAGATGATGTCGAAAGCGCAACTCGAAGCAATCGTCCAACGCACCCGTGACGGCGGTGCTGAGATTGTGACGCTCCTCAAATCGGGCAGCGCCTTTTACGCCCCTTCGGCGTCGGCGGTCGACATGGTCGAAGCGATTCTGAAGGATACGAAACGCGTGATGCCCTGCGCCGTCCTCTGTGAAGGCGAATATGGCTTACGCGACGTCGTCGTTGGCGTGCCCGTCCAGCTCGGCAAAGGCGGAGCGGAGCGGATTGTGGTGTATGAGTTGACGGCGCAAGAACAGAAGGCGCTCGAACTCTCGGCGAATGCCGTGCGCGAATTGTGCGCGGCCGTGGATCGATTAATGGCATCGCTCTGACGCTCTGGGCCTTCTCCAGACTTCTGTTCGCTTGACAACCGCAGAGAGCCTACAGTACAGAAGGCAGTTTAGCAGTGCACCGAACGAGGAGACGCTATGAAATTTCTTGAAGATCCGATGCAAACGATGGGTGCCGGGTTTGCCTTGGCACTCGTGCTCATTGTCGTATACCTGGGCATTGCCGGCGTGGGAGCCGGTGAAGCCGATTGGACCGGGATCATCATCCGGTGGATTCACTTCCTGGCCGGTATTACCTGGATCGGGTTGCTGTACTTCTTCAATCTGATCAATGCAGCGTTTATGAAGAGTCTGGATGGTCCGACAAAAAACATCGTGATTCCGAAGTTGATGCCCTCCGCACTGAACTGGTTCCGTCACGGAGCCACGATCACCGTGCTAGCCGGAATTTTGCTCTACATCAAGTTGTACATGAATGGGGGAACCGGCGCCTACGCCTTGGCGATCGGCGGTCTTCTGGGCATCATCATGATGGCCAATGTCCATGCCATCATTTGGCCTAACCAGAAGAAGATCATTGCCGCCGTCACCGCCGCGGCCCAAGGCACTCCGGCACCGGCTGAAATGGCCCAATGGGGTCGCACCGCCTTGTTGGCGTCCCGCGTCAATTTCATGCTCTCGATTCCCATGTTGTTCTTCATGGGGGCAGGGAGTCATCTGAAATAACCTGCCGTCCGGCTGACAGGGGTCGACCCCCGTCAGCCGGTTCGTGCTGTCCCCGAACCACTAGAACGGCCATTATGCCCACAATGGGCTAGGGCTGTCGTCCTAACCCATTGAGATTCAGGCCTATTCTCGGCGCTTTGCCTTGACGGATGAGGAAGGCGCCCCGTATAGTACCCTCTCACCTTTGTGCCGCCTTGGAGCGTACTGATGATGACGTTGACCGACGCCCGCCTCGTAGAAAAGATCGATGGCGCCCCTTGGGACATCGACGCGTACATCAAGGTCGGCGGATACGAGGCCTGGAAGAAATGCGTCAAAGAATTGACTCCTGAACAAGTCGTCCAGGAACTCAAGTCCTCCGGGCTCCGCGGGCGTGGCGGCGCCGGCTTCCCCACCGGTGTGAAATGGGACAAGGTGCTGAATCACCGTGTGAAGGAACGATACTTCGTCTGTAACGCCGGCGAGCATGAGCCGGGAACGTTCAAAGACCGACATCTGCTCAAAACCATTCCTCACCAGCTGATCGAAGGATGTCTGATCGCCTCACGGACGGCGCAGGCCAAGGCCTCCTTCATCTACGTGAACCACGAGTATGAAGAGGAACGCGAAAACCTGAAAAAGGCCTTGGCACAGGCGAAGGAACGGGGGTTCGTCGGAAAGAACATTCTCGGCAGCGGCATCGACATCGACCTACAAGTGTTCGAAGGCCACGGCAGCTACGTCGCGGGTGAAGAAACCGCGATGTTGGAATCGATGCAGGGACGTCCGGCAATGCCGCGTCAGAAACCGCCATTTTATCCGACGGATTACGGGTTGTATGGGAAGCCGACGTTGGTGAACAACGTCGAGACCTTGTGCAACATTCCACGGATTCTGCACAAGGGCGCGGCCTGGTTTACGCAGGTCGGCACAGAGAAATGTCCCGGCACAATGATGTTTTCGTTGAGCGGTGCCGTCAACCGCCCCGGCGTGTATGAAATGCCGATGGGTGTGAGCATGCGGGAATTGGTTGATCGGTGCGGCGGAGGCGTTCCCGGCGGAAGGAAGATCAAAGCCGTGTTCCCCGGTGGACCTGCGTTTTCAATGGTGACCGCAGACCAGCTCGATCTTCCAATGGACTTTGATTCGTTGAAGAAGGCGGGAACCGGTTTGGGCTCAGCTGGAGTGATCGTGGTCGACGACGCCACCTGTATGGTCCGGCAAACGCTGAAATTTTCGAATTTTTTCAAAGGCGAGAGCTGCGGGCAGTGTCCGCCCTGCCGGATGGGCACGATTAATCTCGCGACGCTGATGACCAAGATCGAGGCCGGCGAAGGCACTCAAAAGGACCTCGACAGCCTGCTGCAGCTGTGCGGCTTCGTCAAAGGGACGGGATATTGCACGCTAGTCACGGGTGCGGCAGTGCTCGTGCAGAGCAGCCTCAAGCTGTTTCGCCATGAATTCGAAGACCATATCAAGCTACAGCGCTGTCCGTTCCCGCCGGTTGCGCAGGAGGCAGTCGCGCATTGAAGGAGGCGCCCGGATGCCGTTGGTGACGTTTCTTCATCCCAAAGGCAGAAGCGGAACCGTGCCACGAAACACCACCTTGCTTGATGCCGCCAAGGAACTGGGCTTCCCGCTGAACCACGACTGCGGAGGCAATGCCTCCTGCACGACCTGTCGTGTGGAGGTCCAGCAGGGCGCGGAGCATCTGTCGGAGATCGACTTCGAGGAGCAGGACCTTCTGGATCGCGAAGCGCTGAGTGAACCCTGGCATCGGCTGGGATGTCAGGCGAAGGTGCTTGGGGACGTCGTCGTCAAGGTGCCGGAAAGCAAGTGGGCGGCGCCGACGACGAGTCAGTCGGAAGCCCAGGGTGTTGATATTCGTTAAAGAGGTGTTACACTAAGCAAACCAGGCGGTTGTGAAGGCCGGCCTGCTGATAAGGAGGAGCACGATGGTCACGATTACCCCCGTTGCGGAGCAAAAGATTCACGAATTGATGAAGGAAGAGAAGGACGTCGTGGGATTGCGGATTTACGTCCGTGGCGGTGGCTGTCATGGCTATCAATACGGCATGGCGTTCGAGTCCAAAATGGCTGAAGATGACACTGTCATCGAAAAGGGTGACGTCAAGGTGATTATGGACTCTCAGAGCGCGCCGCTGCTCCAAGGGGCGGAAGTCGACTATGTCGACAGCGTCCAGGGCTCCGGATTCTCGATCAAAAACCCGCAGGCGAAGACGACGTGCGGCTGCGGCAGTTCCTTCAGCGCGTAACACCTGCCGAACAGGCGCCCGACACGAGCGAATGACGACTCGAAGCCAGGGTTACCCGACGGGGTGATCCTGGCTTCTCTGTTTCGCTTCTTTGCGGAACGACCGACGAACCGCCATGTAAGGAGCCGGACTTACGACGACCATGGCACAGCTCACGATGACCAGGCGCTATCGCTTCTGCGCCGCACATAGATTGCACACGGACTTTTTGACCCCTGAACAAAACTGGGCGGCCTTTGGAAAATGCAATAATCCAAACGGCCACGGTCACAATTACGTCGTGCTCGTGACCGTCAACAGCGGGATTGGCCCCCGAGCCTACCGGCCTGAGGATCTCGACCAGATCGTCGACAAGGAGATCGTATCCCGCTTCGATCATCACGATCTCAATGAGGACCCGGCCTTTGCCGGAACGACGACGACGGGGGAGAACCTGGTCAAACTTATTTGGGATCTGCTCGTGGTCAAACTTCCGGCCGGCTCGCTTGCCAAAGTCGGTGTGATTGAGACCAGAGACAATTATTTCGAGTATGCGGCGCCTGCCGCGGTTCGTTAACTGGAGCGCAAGACAGCTATGGCACAACGCCGGCGCCGAGCACCGATCAGTCGCATGGAAGATCTCCCTCCCGTTTCCCGTCCCCAGGACATTAACGTGATGACCAGTCTGGTGAGCCAGCTCTTGAAGGCGCTGGGGGAATCACCGGGACGGAACGGATTGCTCAGGACGCCCGAACGGGTGGTGAAGGCGCTGCTGTTCATGACCCGTGGTTATCACGAGGATATCGAGCGCCTGCTGAACGGGGCGCTGTTTCCGATTGAATACGACGAAATGGTCATCGTGAAGGATATCGATTTTTTCAGCATGTGCGAGCATCACATGCTGCCGTTTTTCGGCAAGTGTCATGTCGGCTACCTGCCGAACAAGAAAGTCGTCGGCCTTAGCAAAATCCCCCGGGTGGTGGATGCGTTCGCCAGGCGGTTGCAGGTCCAGGAACGGCTCACGACCCAGATCGCGGAAACACTCAAGCGGAAATTGGACGCGCACGGTGTGGCGGTTGTCATGGAGGCCCGCCATCTGTGCATGATGATGCGTGGGGTGGAAAAGCAAAATACGCTGGCTGTCACCAGCTCCATGCTGGGCGCCTTCCGGACGCAAGAACAAACGCGCAATGAGTTTTTGAAGCTGATCAGGCGAAACGCCGTCGGAGAAGCTTAGCGCGCTGGCAACGAGACTTTCTTGGCAAAGCGCTCGACCGCTGCGGTGAATTGATCCGGCTGCTCGAGGTTGCTCAAGTGACCCGCGTCCGGAATGACGACCAATTCAGCGCTCCGGATGCGCTTGGCCATCCGCTCGGCATCCGCTCTCGTAGTCAAGACATCATCCGCTCCGACGATCACCAACGTGGGCACCGTGATGGCCGGCAAGAGGTCGGTCGAATCCGCCCGTTCGGCGATGGCCATCAGCGCCCCGATGATTCCAGGGACCGGCGCTGCCTGTAGCAGGGCTCTCACCTTCGCCACTAGATCCGGATCGCGGTCATACCGTGCCGGCGCGAGCAGCTTGGGCAGCATCTCCGCAATCACCGCCGACGGCCCCTCTGCCGCAGTCCGCTGGGCAAGATTAAACCGCCACTGAATTTGTGCAGGTGTGTCGGCCTCGGCGCGCGTATCCGCCAGGACAAGTCCGCGCATCAACGTGGGATGCGCTCGATACAGCGCAAACTCTAGGTAGCCGCCCAGCGAAAGCCCGACGAACAGTGCGTTCTCAACACCCAGGTAGGCCAAGACGTCCTTCACATCGCGGACGTAGTGCTCCATGCTGTAGCGCCAGTACGGCGCGTCGGATTCTCCCAATCCACGCAAATCGATCGAAATGGTTCTGAACTGGCGGCTCAGCGCGGCCGCTTGCGTAGCCCACATGGTGCGATTCAACGGAAACGCATGAAGAAACACGATCGGCGGACCCATCCCTTGCCCTTGCCCTTGGTCGTCATAGGCGATGTTCACTCCGTTGACGTGCGTTTTCATGGGGAAGGTGGTTAGCCGTCCGTTTCGTAACATCGGCGGCGGCCGGGGTCAAGAGCCGCCTGAGCCGGTCTCGAAGCGGATTGCTCTGCATTGGATGGGGCGGATAAGATTTGGGCGCTGGCACCACGATGAGCCGACCGAACGAATTCGCTCCAGACTTATTTGACTCGCCGAGGGGGCGCCGTCACGTCGAGGCACCGTTGGCTGAACGGATGCGTCCGCAATCCTTTGGTGACCTGACGGGCCAGGACGAGATCGTCGGGAAAGGCCGCCCGCTCAGAAATGCGATCGACGGCGACCGGCTGTCTTCCGTGATACTTTGGGGACCTCCGGGATGCGGCAAAACGACGCTTGCCCATCTCATCTCCCGGACAACGAAAGCGCATTTCGTCTCGTTCTCCGCCGTCACCAGCGGCGTGCCGGAATTGCGCGAGATCATTCGAGCGGCTCAGCACCGCCTGGCGACGCAAGGTCAGAAGACCATTGTCTTCGTCGACGAAATCCACCGCTTCAACAAAGCGCAGCAGGACGCATTTTTGCCCCACGTTGAGCAGGGATCGATCATTCTGATCGGGGCGACGACGGAAAACCCGTCATTCGAGGTGATCGCGCCGCTACTCTCGCGTTCGTTGGTCGCCGTCTTGCGTCCGTTGGACGACGAAGCCTTGAGACGCATTCTCGATCGCGCCCTGGCAGATGCGGATCGTGGTCTGGCGACGAAGCATCTCGTGCTATCCGAGGAGGCGCGCCGTCGCCTCATCGGCTTTGCCAACGGCGACGGCCGGTCGCTGCTCATGGCGTTGGAATTTGTCGCCGAGGAGGCTGTCCCGCAGCCGGACGGCACGAATCGGCTCGACGATGCCAGCGTAGAGGCGGCGCTGCTGAAGAAAACGCTCCGCTATGACAAGGCCGGTGAAGAGCACTACAACCTGATCTCGGCCTACATCAAAAGTCTCCGAGATTCCGATGCCGACGGCGCCCTGTATTGGCTGGCGAGAATGCTCGAAGCCGGTGAGGATCCGAAGTTCATTGCCAGGCGGCTCGTGATTTTTGCGTCGGAAGACGTTGGCAACGCCGACCCGTTCGGCCTCGTCGTGGCGACGGCCGTCGCACAGGCGGTGCAGTTTGTCGGGTTGCCGGAAGCGCAAATCAACCTGGCGCAGGGCACGACGTTTTTGGCGACCAGACCCAAAGACAATGCCTCATACACCGGACTGCTGGAGGCGCTCCAAGACGCCAAGGCCGGCGGCAATCTGGGCGTTCCCCTGCATCTACGCAACGCCGTGACGTCGCTGCTGCGGGACCTGGGCTACGGCAAGGGGTATCGATATGTGCACGACGACCCTCAGGCGAGGGAGCAATCGCATTTGCCGGAGGCCTTGAAAGGTCGCAAGTACTACAAGCCAAAGGAGAAATAGTCGCACGTGGCGTCGTTGGACAAAGCAGGCTAATCGGTTATACTTAGCGCCATGAAGCGTTCAGAGCCGAAACGGAACCCCATCGTAACGGCTACGAGCGAGCGCCGAAAGCTGGTCAGGGCCACTTTGGTCGGATCTGCGCTGGTGTCGCCGAAGGCGGGCGCAAAGGCGATTACCGCCGTGCTCGACAACGTCAACAAAGTCGGCGCCGGCTTGCATGCCAAGGACAAACTGCTGAACGGCGAGAAAGTCACCGTCTCGCTAGCATTCCTCGACTCCGACCAGGTCGAACAACAGGAAAAACTCGACGGGACGGTCGCATGGGTCAAGCCGTGGGAAAAGGGTTTTTTGATCGGCGTGGTCTGGGATGAACTCGTCACGAAAGAGAAAAACAAGTGGCTGTATTACTATCTTGAAGAAACGATCAAGTCCTCGGCGTAAGGGTTCCTGATCCTCCTCCTAGCCGATCGCCGCCAGTTTTTGCTTCACGTCCGCCAATTCAGATGAAAGCGATTCCCACCGCGCGGTAAGCCGTTCGAGTTCCTTCTTCCAGAGGTCCTGTTCCTGATGGAGGTCGTTCCATTTGGCGAACTCCTGATAGACCGCCGGGTCGGCCAGCAACTGATCCCGTTCCTTGATCTTGCTCTCGTGGTCTGCGATCTCCGCTTCGGCCCGAGCCACTTGCTTTTCGAGCCGTGTCTGCGTCTTGTTCAAATCACGCCGATCTGCGGCCGTGGACTTTGGCGCTGATTGCGAAGCCATGGCCTTCGTCGGACCGGCGGTCTTGTCCTGGGGAGGCTTGGCCGTCAATTCCTCGCTCGATTCCTTGATCGATTCGAATTCCTGCGCCTTCTTCCACAAATAATATTCGTAATCTCCGAAGAAGTTCCGCGCGTTCCCATCCTCGATCTCCACCACCCGTGTGGCGATCCTGGTCAGGAACGTCGGATCGTGCGAGATAAAGACGATGGTGCCGGGGAATTCGGTCATGGCGTCCGTGAGCACGTCGACCGACGCCGGATCGAGGTGATTCGTCGGCTCATCAAGGAGCAGGGTATTCGCGGGTTCGACCAACATGCGGGCGAGTGCCACCCGGTTCCGCTCTCCGCCGCTCAACGCTTTGATGGGTTTTTTTTGGTCCTGGCCCGAAAAGAGAAACGCGCCGGCGAGTCCCCGTAGAAAGTTCGTTTCAGCCGTGGTCGATACCTCTCCGAGCGATTCCAGAATTGTATGCTCGGGGTTCAAGGTTTCGGCCTGGTGCTGGGCAAAGTAATGAAGGCTGACGCCGTGCCCTACCGTCCTCGTGCCTTTGTCGGGCGGCAAGACGCCAGCGAGCATCTTGAGCAGCGTGCTTTTCCCGGCGCCGTTTTCGCCAACAAGCGCCACCCGCTGGCCTCGTTCCACCGTGAAATCCAGCGAGGTATAGACGACCTTCTCGCCGTAGCGTTTGCTGACGCTGTTCAGATCCAAGACATGACGCCCGCTGGTGGACGGCAATGGAAACTTGAACTTGACCCGTTTGGCGTCCCGCTGCAATTCGATGAGCTTGACCTTCTCCAATTGCTTGATCCGCGACTGGACCTGGCGGGCTTTATTCGCTTGGTAACGGAAACGGTCCACGAACTGCTGAACGCGGGCCACTTCTTTTGCCTGCCGGGTGGCCGCTGCCTGAGTTTGGGCATCGCGAGCGGCACGGAGTTCGCGAAACTTCGTGTAGTTGCCGCGGTACTCCTGAATCGTCTTATCGCGAAGCTCCCAAATATGGGTGGCGATCCGGTCAAGGAATGCGGTGTCGTGACTGATGACGAGCAAGGTCAATTTCGAGTTGAGCAGGAATTCCTCGAACCAGCGCTGCGTCGGTTTATCGAGATGGTTGGTCGGCTCGTCCAGCATGAGCACGTCGGGATTCGACAAGAGCAGGTGGGCGAGCGCCACCCGCATCCGGTAGCCGCCCGACAACTTCTCGACCGGGCGCGAGAAATCCGCCTCGCTGAAGCCGAGGCCCGACAGGATGCGCTTTGCTTCGTGCTCCGGGTATTCGTCGCGGTGTGCCGCATCGAGCGCCGTTTTCCCGGTGATAGTTTCCAATTCCTGGGGCAGGTAGCCGATGCTGAGGCGCGGCCGTTTGCGAATCGTGCCGTTATCGGGCGACTCCTCGCCCAAAATCATCTTGAAGAGCGTGGTCTTTCCGGTTCCATTCGGCCCGACCAGGCCGACACGGCTGTGCGGCCGCAAGTGAGCCGAGGCCCCGTCGAACAGGACTTTCGTGGAGAACTGCTTATGAACGGACTCGATTTGCAGCATGAGCCAATACCAGTAAAAGGATGAACGATGATCAGACGGCTAGGGCGTTAGCCCAGAGGCGGAAGGCGCATGGATGCGATGGGAGATGGGTTCAACGGCATGCTTGAACGTTAGTTTGATTCTTCGCCTGCGATGTCATGACCCTCGGAGCAAGTGAACTTATCGGTCGGCTGTGCATCTACGGCTCGTTGCGTCCTTGTGGTCCGACGAAACGTGCAAGCTCGATTTCGTCCGACGGCTTACACGAAGTGCGGTTTGGTGGAGCTGGCGGGGATTGAACCCGCGACCTCGTGAATGCCATTCACGCGCGCTCCCAGCTGCGCCACAGCCCCACGCCAGATGGTCTGAACCTGGTGAAAAACCGGAGAAAACTGAGACGATTAGTTCGGAAACGAGGTCATGCTAACACTGCCCTCTGCGGCCAGTCAAGGAAAGGAGGCGGTTCTTGACAAACATCAGATGGCTCCCTACCATGACGCTCCGGCCCTGGCCATTTGTCCGCCTAGGGCCCTTTTTTTGAAAGCCTCTCAAATGGGAAATCTCGTCGTCATAGGCGCCCAGTGGGGCGATGAAGGAAAGGGCAAGATCGTCGATATCCTCGCCCGGGACGCGGATGCCGTCGTCCGTTACCAGGGCGGATCGAATGCCGGTCACACGGTCATCAACGACCGTGGGACGTTCATTTTTCATCTTGTTCCGTCCGGCATTCTCTACCGCGGTACGCTGTGCGTCATCGGCAACGGGGTGGTGGTCGATCCCGCCTCATTGATCGAAGAAATGGATCACTTGCAGGGTCAGGGCGTGAAGTTCGGAAAAAACTTCGTCATCAGCCAGCGGGCTCACGTCATTCTTCCTTATCACAAGGCGATCGACAAGGCCGCGGAGCAATCAAAGGGATCGCGGCGGATCGGCACGACCGGCCGCGGGATCGGACCATCTTACGCCGATAAAATCTCCCGCATCGGCATCCGAATGGGGGACCTGCTGAATCCCACCGCCTTTAGAAGAAAGCTGGAAGAGAACCTCGTTGAGATCAACTGGTTCTTGGAACAGCTGTACAAAGTGGAGCGGTTTGAAGTCGAAAAAGTCTATCAGCAGTATATGGGATATGCCGATCGCTTACGAAGCCACATCGTCGATGCCACGATGCTCGTCAACCGTATGGTGGACGCCAAGAAAACGATTCTGTTCGAAGGCGCGCAGGGGACGCATCTTGACGTCGACATGGGCACCTATCCCTATGTCACCTCATCTAGTTCCACCGCGGGCGGGGCGTCGACCGGCACGGGCGTGGGTCCGACGAAGATCGACGCCGTGCTTGGAGTGGCGAAGGTGTACAGCACGAGAGTTGGAAGCGGACCTTTTCCGACAGAATTGACGGACGAGGTCGGGTCCGGACTACAAGAGAGGGGCAAGGAATTCGGCGCAACCACCGGACGTCCCCGCCGTTGCGGATGGTTCGATGTCGTCGTCGTCCGGTATGCCACAATTGTCAACGGCTTTGCCTCATTGGCCATGACGAAACTGGACGTTCTTGACGGCTGTAAGGAACTGAAGGTGTGCACCGGATACCGGCACGACGGCCAGCTCTATCGCGACATGCCCGCGGATCTGCAAATGCTGACCGAATGCGAGCCAGTGTACAAGCGGTTCAAAGGATGGTCCTCCTCGACGACCGGGACCACCAGCTATCGCGCTCTCCCTTCGGAAGCAAAGCGGTATCTGCAATACCTCGAAGAGTCAGCCGACTGTCCCATCGATATCATCTCGACCGGATCCAAACGGGATGCGACGATCGTACTCAGAAATCCGCTGAAGACTCGGTCGAGAACACGCAAGGGTTGAATCGGTCTCTCTAGGCACGTGCGGATCTTCGGTGCTACAATTCCCCACTTCATTTCGTGAGCCGCTAGCTCAGACGGTAGAGCATCGCCCTTTTAAGGCGAGGGCCCTGGGTTCGAGTCCCAGGCGGCTCACCATTTTTCAATAGGTTCGGAGTACCCACCGCCACTGCCTTCTTCTCATAGGCCAAACCATAGGCCATTTTGAAGGCCGAGTCGAGTTTCATCACCGCTTCCCGGAGCTTCCGATCCCAGGCGGGTCCCCCATGGGAGTACGTGGCTGTAATGCCTGGCATCCGATGTCCGAGCAACGCCTGTCGCACCTCGTAGTCGACGCCGAGGCCTTGGAGCCGGGTTGCAAAGCTGTGCCTCAGATCATGGAAATGAAGGTCCTGGATTTTTGCCAGCTCACATACACGAGACCAGTACTTCTTGAAGGCTCGGACATCATCCCAGCGGCGGAACACCCGGCCGTCAGCGATCGAAGGGAGGGGGTCGTGGAACGCCCAAAGTGCCGATGGATTCAGGGGCAGCCGAGCAGGGGTTCCCTTCAAGCGAGAATGGCTTGGTGGCAGGACGAGCCACCAACCATCTGCCTCTTCCCGGATCCACGAGCGTTGCCTCTGCCCTAAAACGGCCTCGGGGAAGTCCAAGGGCGAAGAGGTTTTCGAAACCGAACGGTAGGAGTTCTCTTGCTTGGGCTGTCTAGATGCCCGTGTTCTGTCCGTACACTGAAACCGGTTCAAGCCAAGTCAGACCGAAATGCCGTTGGATGACTACTGCTAACACCTTGATGGAATAGGAAGGAGTCGACAGGAGTCTTGTAGCAGGTTGCCCTCATAACCAAAACCTCGCAGGTTTGCCGGGTTGCTCTCCCGAAGGGCATGGACCACTAAAGCGGATCTCATGCGATCGCCCTCGTGGATCCTTATTTCGTTTAATTCGTTTATTTCGTAACTCGGGGAAGGCAACCGGCTCTCTCAATCTCTCTCAGTTCTCGTCAGTACACGGACACTTTACGGACACCGACACGGGATTTCAATCGCGGTAGTGGTGAGGGTCCTTTCGGCGGTTTCCTTTATTGAGCGATTTCTAAAAGCGAAGGGCCAACCCCCCTTCTCTTGAGGACTGGCCCTCCGCCTTCGACTCTTATTACTTCAGACGAGACTTCGTTTTACGCTGACTGCCGTCTCCAAATGCTAATCCCGATTAAACCAGCTCCGAGCAGAATTAATGAGGCTGGTTCGGGAGTGGTGACGGGGCTGCCAACCGAAACAGCCTGCGACAGAAGATCACACCCCGGCGCGCACGGCGTACCATTAATCGAAAACACTACCTTCAGATCCGGACTGCTCGTGAGGGTCCCAGTATAACCGAAGGTGAAGGTGTTATTGTTGGTCAACAGAGCCCCTCCGGTGTTGAAGCAGAAAGCACCCTGCGGATTGCCTTTTGTGTCACAGCCAGATGCACTCGCATTTATCTCTGCGCCGGGAACAATGCTAAAGCCATTATTGGAAGTGAGCGTCGTGACTCCGATATCTTTGAACTCCAAAGCGTCAATGTCGTTGATGCCTGTCCAGTTGCCACTTGCATTGGTAACATTATTGATAGCCAACGTGAGAGTACCCCCACTTGCACTCAAGAGAAACTCTACGTCTTGAAAGGTTAGCGCCCAGGAGGCCGGTGTAGTGACCAACCCAAGCGCGAGAATCATGAGTGATGTAACCATTTTGCCTTTCATCTTCTTGCCCCTTTCTTTCACTTAGACCACGAACTGTAAAGCCGCACCGGCTCTCGCTGAGTAAAAGAGTCGTACTGATCGTGTCCGGATTCAGTTAGCTATTGTGCGGATAGACTGGAAGACGTCGTGGAGGATCGCTCTGCGAGGGACTCGATGTGTATCGGTGATGCTCTTCGGCTGCCAGATGGCTCCTTGTTTGTGGAACTTGGACCATGACGGCCATGGAAGGATGCACATACAATGCGAGCGTTGTAAGTCATGGTAATTCCATGTTTTTACAAATGTTGCCTATTCAAATGTGTCAAACAAATTTACAGGTTAATACATATGCAGAGATGCCAATAATCATAAAGATAACGATTAGTTATGGCTGAAAATACATCAGTAACCCATAAGGGAGAGTACCGAATAAAACGTTTACACTGTCAAGAATACCCACCGTGCGTCCGGGTTGCACGTGAAGGAAGGGTGGTCCCATCCAAGGCGGCTGTGTCTTTTTGAGGGAACTCGAAAACGAAAGGCCGGGGTGGTTTCCCGTACAAGCGGTGCGCCGTAGATGTTTCGCTATGCCGTCGAGGCTCCAGAGGCACCCGGGCCTGCCTGAACATGGCAGCGGCACTTGCTCCGTGCCAATGGCCGAATCAAATTTGAACGTCAGTACAATACGGCGGGAAATTTTGCAGATAAAGCCGACAAGTAATACTGTATGGCACGGCTTTCGTGCTCCGTAAGATCTACTGATGTGATGGCAGGTGAGAGCAGAGTCTCGCACGCGGCGATAAATGTGTTGATGTCTCTACTGACAGGAGGAACCATATTGCACCGCCTTTCAGTTGCCTCTCGCGCGGTTGGTGATGCTTCGGCGTCTTCCCGCCCCCAATGGCACTTCATACCCCTTGTCCGGGCGAATAGCAATGTTCATGTTAATACGGACAATGCACGGACAGTGGCCCTAACTGCCCCTATGTTTCTTGCTACTTGCGAGGGAGCATCGGATTATCAA
Source organism: Nitrospira sp. (assembly GCA_035495295.1). Taxonomy (GTDB): domain Bacteria; phylum Nitrospirota; class Nitrospiria; order Nitrospirales; family Nitrospiraceae; genus Nitrospira_C. Next base: position 100,875 of record DATJGE010000083.1, read on the forward strand.
T
>DATJGE010000084.1:0-48567 GCA_035495295.1 Nitrospira sp.
CCTTCGATCACCTCGATGTTGGTCCTGGGAATGACGGCCCGTGCTCCATCGGCGAATCTGACTTCCAGGACGCGGACGTCGCTCTCGGTCGGAATTCTGGCCAAATCTGACGGCAATGCGGACACCTCGCCAATCCGTCCAAAGAGCGGATCTCTGATGATCCGAACTGCGTCGCCCAACCGGATTCCCGTTCGCTGGACGTCTGGCCGCTGATCAGTCGAGCCCGCCTGGCGCGGAATGATGATTTCGGGACGAATCACGCCAGCTCTGATCTGTGTCGCGCCGGAGATCGACGCCTTACGCCCGCTGTGGGCCGACAGCAGTCGGAACGTCTTCGAGGCCATGGGAATCGTCCCGAAGCCCTCGGTGAGAATCAATGTGAATCCCACCTGTTCGGTGCCGGTGATGGCGACACCCAAGTCATAGCCCAGTAGCGCCCGAAGATCCTTATCATGAATGCCGCCGACAACCAAGCCGGCGATGCCAAGCTCCTTTGCCCTCGCCATCGTTTCCGCCGAAAGAAAGGATCCGCCGACCACGATCTTGCCTTTCATATCCGGCTTGAGGTGGGCGGTTCCGAGCGGCTCATCCGGGGAAGCCACCGCCACACGCAATTCGCCCCAGACTTCTCCGCCGATGCCGAAAATGCCCTGGACCAAACTACAGCTGGCTTCCACGAGGACGCCTTGCTGTGGAATCGTTTCCACGACCGTCCCGTCAATGTACGCCAACACATCCAAGACGCGGGGGGGTTCGCGCAGCAACACCTGTCCTGTGACCGCAGATACCGATTCGACGGATCCGGTGACCGGCGAACGGATCTCGGTCTTGAACCATTTGATCAGCGGCTTGTTTTCAGCGAGGATTTCCTCTTTTTGAACGCGGTCGCCTTCCTTCTTGACGAGATAGTCCTTGATCTCGTCCGGCGCGATGCTGAGCTGATTGGCGAGATTGACGGGGTATACTTTCCCGGGCAGCTCAGCCCGGGCGACCGGCTGATCCGACCGAACGTGATCACCTGTCTTGACCAGGACCGTTCCGGCAAGCGGCAACAGCCGCCGGCGTCTGACGACCGTCCGATCGGTGACTGCAAGTCCTGGGGTGTAACTATGAGCCATACAATAGCGTCGAGTTTCGGTATCGCGTTTTGAGTTTAAGTCCTCGTTTCGTCGATGATCCGTCCGAGCAACTCGACACTCGGAACCCAACTTCTAACGTGTCTTTGGATACAAATCGACGGCATCGAACCATTTGGTCAGCCCTGCGACCCTGGCGGACGGCTCTGTCGGTAATTCCAGCGGACGTCCGCGGCCGTCGAGGAGCAGACCGACCACTCCTCCCTGTACTTCACGGGTCATCGACGCGCCGGGCCCGGCGCCGATATCGACCGATTTGGCAGGATGGATCGTGATGCTGGCCTTTGCGCCGACCTCAAGCGGATACAATCGTACATCACCGAACAGGAGCCGCTCTTTGACGGTTCGTCCCATAGGAAAGGCGATTTCATAATCGGCACAGATCTCGCCGTTCTTCCCCCCGCCGATCGGCGCCACACAGGTGCCCAAATAGATCATGCAGTCGCGCACGAAGACATCGGTGGCGGCTTTTTCGTTGATCGTCGACAGCACTCCCAGATGCGGCATCATGAAGATGCTGTCGACCGACAGCATGGTAAAGCCCAAGGGCTCGTAGGCGTCGGTCATCATCAGCATGGATTGAATCCGGCGAGGCGCGTGGGACAATATTCCGCCGCTGCCGACGATCAGATCGAGCTTTCGCATGTCGACCAACGTGCGGCCCGACGTCTGCTGTTCAAAGACATCCGAAATCGTGCGCTCCTGCTGAACACCTTTCAATCCGGTGGCGAGCGACTTGTGATGAATCAGGGCCAGCCGAAGCGCCTCGCGTGCAATCGCATGCTCGATCTGCAATTCGTCGAGGGTTTGCGGAATGGTCGTGGGCCGGATCATCTTGTTCTTGATGCGGTTGCGCAGCGTCTGTTCGTCGATCGTGAAGGGGACCCAGCGCATGATGTTGGCCAGGCCGGCCTCCGCCAGGACATTCGAGATACTGTAGGACATGCCCAGGTTGGCGCTGACGGTCCGGTTGAAGACGCCATCGAACACGGAAAACACATCCGTCGTGGCGCCTCCGATGTCCACGCCGATCAAATTGAGGCGCTCGCGCTTGGCGATGGTCTCCATGATCAACCCGACGGCGGCCGGCGTCGGCATGATTGGAGCGCCCGCCATGTCGATCAGCTTCTTGTAGCCCGGCGCCTGCTGCATCACATGCTCCAGAAACAAGTCATGGATTTTGTTCCGGGCCGGGGCGAGCACTTCCGTTTCCAACACGGGCCGGATGTTGTCCGTCACTTCAAGGGCCGTCTTCTCGCCCAGGATGTTCCTTACCTGCTGCCGGGCGTCCTTGTTGCCCGCATAGATCAGCGGCAGCTTATAGGTGACGCCGAACCGCGGCCGGGGCTCGGCGGCGGCAATGTATTCGGCCATTTCCACCACGTGTGTGACGGCGCCTCCGTCCGTTCCTCCCGACATGAGGATCATGTCGGGCCGCATCGACCGGATGCGCTCGATTTTTTCGTGAGGCAACCGTCCGTCGTTGGACGCCAGCACGTCGATGACAATCGCACCGGCGCCGAGCGCCGCGCGTTGCGCGCTCTCTCCCGTCATGTTCTGGACCACGCCGGTCACCATCATTTGAAGGCCGCCGCCGGCGCTGCTGGTGGAGATGTAGATGTCGACGCCCGTCTGCGGGTCCTGTCGCGGCGTGAGGATGTGCTCTCCGTCGAGGATTTTTCTATTCGAGAGTTCTTCGATTTCCGCAATCGCGTTCAATACGCCACGGGTCACATCCTCGAACGGGGCTTCGACCGTCGTCGGGGCTTCCCCCCGGTAGGTTTGGCGGTATTCGTCGCCGATCTTTTCGATCAAGATGGCCTTCGTCGTCGTGCTGCCGCAATCGGTCGCGACGATCACGTTCAATGGATGGTCGCCCGGGGGCGGCACCGAGGGTCCGGCGGTCATCGGGCCGATGCCCTCTTCGCCGACGTTTTGTGCTCGATCAGCGCGACCAACCGCGAGATGCTGTCCCGCCGCTCGAGCAGGGACGCCACCCGTTCAAAGTCCTTCCCTTCGAACGCGCACTCGAGAAGGGGCGTCAGGAAATGCAGCGCCTGACTTCCGAGAAAATTCATGGGCCCCATCGATTCGAGAAACATCATGGCCGGCGTTCCCATGCCCCGCGTGACCAGCGCATCGGCCATGCGCTCCATGAGTGCCAGGTCCTCGCTGCTTACTGCTGCTGCGACCGGCTGAGTGGAAAAGGCATGCCGAATTCCGTGATGCAGTTTGCGGAGACGGTTGGCGAGGTGGTCCTTCGGCAAGGAACGCATAGGCTGATGTGAGAGCGAAACGGAGGTTGACGCATTATATGGAGGGGCCCCAAAGGAGTCAATTTCGCGGCGGGTCTTCACCCGCTGCCGGCGCGGCTCCGGTGAGAAGAGCATCGAGGGCAGGGGTCAGCTTGTCGAACCATCGGTCCGCCATGCGAGCGTCGCCGATGTCATTGGGATGCGTCCCGTCGTAGGTCATCGAGGACAAATCAAAGCCCGTGTATTGATCCACGAGCACGATCGGCGACTCCGGACGATCTTTCCCGGCCGCCAAGGCCGGCAATGCGGCGTTCAGCGAAGAAATCAGCGAATCGCCGGTCCGGGGGATCAGTTGCGCCAACAGGATTCTGATCCGAGGATTAACCGTCCGCAGCGCATCGACGATCCCTCCGATGTCGGTCAGCGTGCTGTCGACGCTTTGTCCCTGCCGGAGGTCGTTCGTGCCGATATGGAGCAAGACCACATCCGGCGAAGCGGCGGCAGCCCATGCGTGAATGTGGGCCAGAATCTCATCCGCCCTCCAGCCGCTATGCCCTTCGTGATCCATGTCGAAATCGGAATTCGCCGGAGGGCCGTTGCCCACGCCGTGTTGCGAGCCGACGAAATCGACGTGGTAGCCATTGCTGATCATCAGATGCCAGAGAAAGTACCGATAGCTGCTGAGGCCCGTCGTCGACTCGGTAATCGAATCACCCAAGGGCATCACCTTCACGCCCGCACTCGAAGTGTCGAGAGCGGGCGCCGTGCCCGCGTCCGAGCCGCCGTCGCACGCAGTGACCGCTCCGCCGATCACCGCCATGACGCTCAGCAGCCAGAACGCGAGCGAAGCAAACGCCCGACATTTGAGCATGAGCCGGGAAGTCATAACATTCGCACCTGGGAACCGACGATACACGTGATGGCGTTTGAAGAGTGCAGGTACCGGAAATACCGAGAGGGGTCCGTCAGACCGGCGGTTATGCAGCCAACGTCTTTTGACCGATTTTGCCTTCCGTGCCTTTCCACAACCTTACGATATTGTCCTTGTGCTTGACCCAAACCAAGGTGCTCACGACGATGGCAAAGATGAGAAACTCCTGACGCTGCTCATTGACGATGGCGACGACCGGAAACAGACCGAAGGCGGCGAGCGCGCCTCCCGACGAATACCGCCAAATGGCGACCGCCCCGAGCCAGATCAACAGCAGCAGCGTCCCGATCGAGGGCGACAATCCCATGACGGCTCCCAACGCCGTCGCCACCCCTTTGCCGCCTTTGAACGCAAGAAACGGTGAAAAAATGTGGCCGATGATCGGCGACAGCGCCGCGATCATGATGAACGATTCCGTATGCAGCCAGTGCATGGCCGCCCAGCCGATCACCCAGCCCTTTCCCATATCGCCGAGCAGCGTCAGTACGCCGGCCTTGGCCCCCGACACCCGCAGCACATTCGTGAAGCCAACATTCCGGCTGCCCACCGTGCGAGGATCCGGCCGGTGAAGGGCCTTTGACACCACGATGCCGAACGGAATGGCGCCCAGCGCATAGCCGAGCATGAGGAGCAGTCCAAAGAAAAGTTCTTCTTCCACTCACAAGCCTTTGGCGACCACTTGCTTCCAAAAGCTCCACACATAGAGGCCACCAGACAGGTAGCCCAAGACCAGCGACAGATACAGCGTGACACTGCCTGCCAAATGCAGATTCCCCAGATCAGAAAGCGCCGTGCCTTCGAGGATCAGCATTGTGATCGCCACCACCTGCAGCGCCATCTTGTACTTGCCGGTGGTCTCGGCCACGATGATCATGCCTTCGCCGGCGGCGATCGCACGGATACCCGTGACGGCGACCTCCCTGGCGATGACAAGAATCGCGACCAATGCGCTGACTCGATCGATGTTGACGAGCAGAATCAGGGCGGAGAGGACCAATAGTTTGTCCGCGATCGGATCCAGCAGCTTGCCGAGCTTGGTGATCTGTCCTGTCCGTCGCGCGATATAGCCGTCCAAGAGGTCCGTGATGGCGGCAACCACGAACACGACGGCTGCGCTCAAGGATCGATCCGGAGTCGGTGTAAAGAACAGCATGACAAAGACGGGAATCAGCAGAATACGCACCAACGTGATGACATTGGGCACATTCAGCGATTCCTGTCCGACCGCTTTCCAGGCTTCCAGTACGCGATTCATCGCTTTTATCTCTCTTGATCACACCAGAACAATCAAACTGGTGTTTTTCTCACCCGCGACCCAGGACGCCTGTTTCATTCTTCTGCTCACACGATGCCGTGCTTCAAGAGATCATGCAGGTGAATCACACCGAGCACCCTTCGCTCGCCTTCGGTGACGACCAGGGTCGTGATCGAAAACCGTTCCATCCGTTCGACGGCTTTCGCGGCGAGATCGTCCGGCCCGATGGTTTTCGGTTGGCGCGATGCCAATTCGCCGGCGGTGACTCTTGCGAAATCGCCTCCCTGCTGCACAAACCGCCGTAAATCGCCGTCGGTGATGATACCGACGAGTTTGCCGCCGCGGTCCGTCACGGTCGTCATGCCCAGCTTTTTGGCCGTAATCTCCAAAATTGCGGCCGTGGCCGGCACGACCTCTGAAACCATCGGCATGTCGGCTCCGCCATGCATCAAATCTTTGACGCGAACGAGTAGACGCCTGCCGAGCGTGCCGCCCGGATGGAATTGCGCAAAGTCGTCCTGCTTGAACCCACGCTTCTGCAGCAGGGCCACCGCCAATGCGTCTCCCATCGCCAACGCCGCCGTCGTGCTGGCGGTCGGCGCGAGGCCCATCGGACACGCTTCCTCCGAGACCGAGACATCGAGCGCCACATCGCTGTTTTTGGCCAAGGTCGACGTCATGCGCCCCGTCATCGAGACCACCGGAATGCCCATGCGTTCGACGTAGGGCAGCAGCTGCAAAATCTCTTGCGTCTCCCCGCTGTTGGAAATGGCGATCAGCACATCCGCACGGCCCAGCATGCCGAGATCCCCGTGAATGCCTTCGGCCGGATGGAGAAAAAAGGCGGGCGTGCCGGTGCTCGCCATGGTCGCCGCGATCTTTTGACCCACGAGGCCGGACTTTCCCATTCCCGACACCACGACTTTGCCTTTACAACGAAGGAGCAGATCGACGGCCTGATCGAACTGCGCATCCAGCCGATCGATCAGGGCCTGAACTGCGCGCGCTTCGATTTTCAAGACGCGCCGCCCCTCCGCCAGGCTGCCGCCGTTGCCGCGCTCGGATCCCTTTGACGGCGGTTTTTGGCTTAGTTTCTGGGATGTGCGGCGTCGCATATGCGCAGAATCCGTTCAAGCAGCGATTTCAGTTGATGGAGGGGGACCATGTTGGGGCCGTCGGACAATGCCTCGTCGGGGTTGGGATGGACTTCCATAAAGAACCCGTCGACTCCTGCGCCGGCCGCGGCCGACGCCAGCGGCTCGACGAACTCGCGTTGGCCGGCGGATTTGGTGCCGCCTCCGCCCGGGAGCTGCACGCTATGCGTCGCATCGAACACGACGGGGTAGCCGAAGCTCCGCAAAATCGGAAATGACCGCATATCAACGACGAGATTATTGTACCCGAATGAGGATCCGCGCTCTGTCAGCACGATTCGAGTGTTGCCGGCTTCCTCCAGCTTCTTGACCACGTTGGACATCTCATGCGGCGACAGGAACTGCCCCTTCTTGACGTTGACGACCTTGCCGGTCTTGGCAGCGGCGATCAACAAATCCGTCTGCCGGCATAGGAAGGCGGGAATCTGCAGCACATCGACGACCCGGCCGGCTTCCATCGCCTGCTCCTCGGTGTGGACGTCGGTGAGTACCGGAACACCGATTTCCCGCTTCACTTTGTCGAGGACCTCCAAACCGGGTGCCAGCCCCGGGCCGCGAAACGACGTGATAGAGGTCCGGTTGGCTTTGTCGAACGACGACTTGAAGATATACGGCATGCCCAATGCCCGCGTGATTTCCGCAATGCGTGCCGCCGTCTCGAGGGCCAGCCGCTCGCTTTCAATCACGCAGGGCCCGGCAATCAGGAACGGCCGCTGTCCCTGGCCGACCGTGAAGGTACCGATGTCGACGACATGTGCCATCAAGCCACCCAGGACCAGGGTACGGAAGAAGGGACAAAAGTGCCAGTGAAATTTTACCCGCCGGCCCTAATGGCCAAGTTTCTTCCGCAGAGCCGCACCGACAAATCCGCTAAACAAGGGATGGGGCCGGTGCGGACGCGAACAATATTCGGGATGGAACTGTGTGGCGAGGAACCAGGGATGCTCCTTGAGTTCCACGATTTCAACCAGCCGTCCGTCGGGCGACAGCCCGCTCAACACCAATCCTTTTGCAGTCAACTGGTCCCGGTAGGCGTTGTTGAATTCGAACCGGTGACGGTGCCGTTCGTGGACTTCGTTCACTCCGTACATCTTGTGGGCAAGCGTGCCTTCTCCCAACCGGCATGGGTAACTGCCGAGCCGCATCGTCCCGCCTTTGTCGCTGACGGTCTGTTGATCCTGCATCAAGTGAATGACCGGATGGGGCGATCTCTCGTCGAACTCAGCGCTGTTAGCACCCGCCAAGCCGGCGACGTGGCGCGCAAATTCGATCGTCGCGCATTGCATGCCGAGACAGAGGCCGAGGAACGGCACCTGGCGCTCACGAGCATAGCGAATCGTCGTAATTTTTCCCTCGATGCCGCGCGCGCCGAAGCCGCCGGGAATCAGAATTCCGTCCGCCTCGCGTAGGATGCGTTCCGTGCCGAGCCGCTCAATGTCTTCGGATTCAATCCACGTGATGTTGACGCGTGTTTCATGGTCGATGCCCCCGTGCACGAGCGCTTCCGCCAAGCTCTTGTAACATTCTTTCAATCCCGCGTATTTGCCCACGAGCGCGACGGCGATTTCGTGTTTCGGATGCTTGATCTTCTGCACCATCGCGTCCCATTCGCGGAGGTTCGGCGGGCCCGTCTGCAGCTTCAACTGCCGGACGATCAATTCATCCAGGCCTTCCTTGCGAAAGACGATCGGCACTTCATAGATCGTATCCACGTCTTTGGCGGTGATGACCGCGTCTTTTTCGACGTTGCAGAACATGGCGATTTTGGCCTTCATCTCCGGCGGGATATACCGGTCCGTCCGGCACAAGAGGATGTTCGGCTGGATACCGATCTCACGCAGTTTGTTCACGGAATGCTGCGTCGGCTTGGTTTTCAGCTCCCCCGCCGCGCTGATGTACGGCACGAGGGTCAGATGGACGTACAGGACGTTCTCGCGCCCCACGTCGTAGGGCATCTGCCTGATCGCCTCCAAAAACGGAAGGCTCTCGATGTCTCCCACCGTCCCGCCGATTTCGACGATCGTCACGTCCATGCCCTGCGAGACCCGCATGATGCATTGCTTGATCTCGTCGGTAATATGCGGAACGACCTGGACGGTGCCGCCCAGATAGTCGCCGCGGCGCTCCTTGGTGATCACCGAATTGTAGATACGCCCGGTCGTGTAATTGTTTTCCTTGGTCAGCGTCAGCGAGGTATACCGCTCGTAATGACCGAGATCCAGGTCGGTCTCGGCGCCGTCGTCGGTGACGTAGACTTCTCCGTGCTGGTAGGGATTCATCGTCCCCGGATCGACGTTGATGTAGGGATCGAGCTTGAGAAAGGTGATTCTGAGGCCGCGGCTTTCGAGCAGATTGCCGATAGAAGCGGACGCGAGTCCCTTCCCCAAGGAAGAGACGACGCCGCCTGTGACAAAGATGTATTTGCCCATCATGATCTCCCTCGCTCGCGGTCGAGTAAAAACAATCCGCATTCAGTCATCATGGGGTCGACGTTTCAAGCGGGCTCAATGTCAGGCGCCGCAAACTCTCGGCGGCTGACGACGCGTCGGCCGGCGTGTCTATCCGCAAGGACGTATGCCGGGTTTCCCAGACCTGAATGGTGATTCCATGGTCCAGTGCCCGTAATTGTTCGAGTTTCTCCGCTTCTTCAAGCCCGCCGGTCGGCAACGATGCCAGCCGCAGCAACGTCTCACGCGTATAGATGTAGACGCCCAAGTGGATGTAGTGCAAGCCCTTCGCCGGGCGCCGGTCCGGATCGTCACGGACGAGCGGGATCGGTGCACGTGAGAAATACAAGGCCCTGCCCTGCCGGTCGGCGACGACCTTGACGACGGCGCTGTTCCGCAGTTCCTCAGCCGTTCCGAGCGCGCGCTTCAACGTCCCCATCTCGGCGCCCGAGGCAAGAAAGGGTTCAATCAAATCCGCCAACAATTCAGCGTCCGCGGGGATTTCATCCGCCTGAAGGTTCAGGAAAAATCGCCCGGGGCGCGACCGGGCGACGCTGGCAACCCGGTCGGTGCCGCTGCGGAAGTCGCCCGTCGTCAGTACCGCCTGGCCCCCAAACTCCTGCACTTTCTGCTGTATGCGCAAATCGTCGGTGGCGACCACGACGTCGGACACCAGCCGGCAGGTCGCCGCCTTCTCATACACGTGCTGAATGATGGGTTTTGAACCGAGGATGGCGATCGGTTTGCCTGGAAACCGGGAAGAGCCGTAGCGGGCGGGAATCACCACCGTCACATCCGGTTTCGGCTTCGAAGTCGATTGCTCAAACGCCATCACTGCCTCTGTTAACGATGCGAGAACGAAGCTCCGGGCAAGGCGCGCGCGGGCAAACGATTGCCAAAGCAATCGGTGGGTGGGCGGGTGAAAAGTGTGCGCCGGGGCTGGGCGGGTAAAAAAGGGTCTTTTTCACCATCTTGCTAGTCTCCGCCGAGGGCGTCCGAGAGCTGCTTGGTCGACACCGTGGCCGTCCCGACCATGCCGACGACGATGCCGGCCGCATAATTGGCGAGGGTCGCGGCTTCCCGCATCGAAGCGCCGGTCGACAGCGCCAGAGCGAGGGTGCCGACCACCGTATCACCGGCTCCGGTGACATCGTAGACTTGCCGTGCCTGGGTCGGGATATGCCAAGCGTCGTTGGTCCCTTCAAAGAGACTCATGCCCTTTTCCCCTCGGGTGACCAACACCGACTGACAGCCGAGTCGCTGGCGGATCGTTTCACCGGCCTCCTGAATCGTCTGATCACCGTCCCCGTGGAGTCCTGCCGCCTGGGTCGCTTCCAAATGATTGGGCGTGATCACGGTCACACCCTTATACAAGCCGAAATGCTCCACCTTCGGATCGACGATGATGGGCAGTTTGCGCAACGCGGCAAGGCGGACGAGATCCGCCATGAGTCCCGCCGTGACAACGCCTTTGGCATAATCCGACACGACGACGCAGGTCAGTTCCCGCAGGCGCGATTCGACATACCGCAGAATTTTTTTTTGTAACTGCGGCTTGAGTTCGCCTTTCCGTTCGACGTCATAGCGCACGACCTGCTGACTATGCGCGACGACCCTCGACTTTTTGATCGTCGGCCGATCGGCGTCCGTCACGATGCCGCCGCGGCCCGCCCGCTTTGTCCCGAGTTCCTTGAGCAGCTGGCGACCGGCCTCGTCGGAACCGATCACGCCGCAGAGATCGGCCTTTCCACCGAGGGCGAGCACGTTATTGAAGACATTGGCGGCGCCGCCGAGGCGCATGGACTCGGACTCGACGTGCACGACGGGAACCGGGGCTTCCGGAGAGATCCGGCTGACGCGCCCCCAAATATAATGGTCAAGGATCAAATCCCCGATGACGAGGACCGACGCCTGAGGAAATCGTTGAATATGGCGTCTGAGGCTGCTGGCTGACGGCTTTTCGTGGCGGCTGGATGAGCCCGCTGCTGTCGTCGCGTCCCGCCCCGGTCTGCTCACTGAATCGCCTTCCCGAACCGCCCCCATCGGACCCACTCCTTCCATTGCCCTTGGCCGCTCCATGACCAATAGATGCGGAAGGCTTTGCCCCGGATCTTCTCTTCCCGCACGAATCCCCAGAACCGGCTGTCGAGGCTCTGATCCCGGTTGTCTCCCATGACGAAATAGGATTCCGACGGCACCGTGACCGGGCCGAAGTTATCGCGTGGATTGATGGTCCCGTCAATGATTCCCGAATCGATCCGCTGGGTATACGCCTTGTCATCCAGCGGCGTCCCATTGACCAGGACCGCCTTGTTCTTGATCTGCACCGTGTCGCCGGGAATGCCGACGATCCGCTTGATGAAATCCTTTTCCTCGTCCTCTGGGAAACGGAACACAATGATATCGCCGCGCTGCGGTTTTCCGAACTCAATCAGCGCATGTGAGGCATAGCAGTTGACCGGCGGGAAGGCCACCTGGAATTTGCAGTCGCTCGGCCACTGAATGCCGTACGCGAGCTTGCTGACCAGGATGTGGTCGCCAATCAACAGGGTGGGAATCATTGAACCGGAAGGGATCTTGAAGGCCTGGACGACGAAGACGCGGATGGCGAAGGCCAGGAGCATGGCCACGATGATGGCTTCCGCATATTCACGGAACACCGACTTCCTGGCCGGCTGCAGGCTGGTCACCGCGTCTCCTGTGGTCGATTCGGGCGCCCGCTGCGCGATCTCGTCGGAACTCTGGAGGTTGGGATCGAGGCTCATTCTTCACCGACTTTCAGGATCGCGAGAAACGCTTCCTGCGGCACTTCGACGCTGCCGACGGCTTTCATCCGTTTCTTGCCTTCTTTTTGCTTTTCCAAAAGCTTGCGCTTGCGCGTGATGTCGCCGCCGTAGCATTTCGCCGTGACGTTTTTCTTCATCGCTCCGATGGTCTCGCGCGCGATCACCTTGTTGCCGATTGCGGCCTGAATCGCGATCTCGAACATCTGCCGGGGGATCAGCTCCTTCATCTTCTCGGCCAACTGGCGTCCGCGCGGGTATGAGCGTTCTCTGTGGGTAATAAAGGACAACGCGTCCACCGCCTCCCCATTGAGCAGAATGTCGAGTTTGACCAAATCCGACTCCCGATAGCCGAGCACTTCGTAATCCAACGAGGCATATCCCTGGGTCCTCGACTTCAATTTGTCGTAGAAATCCAGAATGACCTCATTCAGCGGCATCTCATAACTGATCATCACGCGCGTCGGGTCGAGAAAATGAATGCTGCGCTGCGTCCCCCGGCGCTCCTGGCACAGCTGTAATATCGCCCCCATGTAGCGCTCTGGCGTGATCACGGTGGCAAGAATGAACGGCTCTTCGAATCGCTCGATGCTGCTGGGAGGCGGCAACTCGGCCGGGTTGTCGATTTCCAGCACCTCGCCCTTGGTGGTGGTCACCCGATACACGACGGTCGGAGCCGTCGTGATGAGCGTCAACCCATATTCCCGCTCGAGCCGCTCCTGGATGATTTCCATGTGCAACAATCCTAGGAACCCGCAGCGGAAACCGAAGCCAAGCGCGAGCGAGGTTTCCGGTTCGTAGACAAACGACGAATCGTTGAGCCGCAGCTTGATGAGCGCATCGCGCAAGTCTTCATATTTCGACGTGTCGGTCGAGTACAGGCCGCAGAAGACTAGCGGCTTCACCTCCTTGTAGCCCGGGAACGGGTCGGCGGTCGGCTGGACGGCATCGGTAATCGTGTCTCCGATCTTGACGTCGGCGACTTCCTTCATGTTGGCGCAGAGATACCCGACTTCACCCGTCAAAAGCTCCGATTTCTTCGCGCGCTTGGGTGTGAACTGCCCGACCTCCATCACTTCGAACGTCCGGCCGTTCGACATCACCTTGATCTTCATGCCTGGACGAACGGCTCCGTCGACGATGCGGGTCAAGACGATCACGCCCTGGTAGTTGTCAAACCAGGAATCGAAAATCAAGGCTTTGAGGGCGGCTTCTGGATCGCCGGAGGGCGGCGGAATGCGCTCGATGATGGCCTCGAGGACCTCCGGAACGCCGCGCCCTTCCTTGGCGCTGATTGGCATGGCGTCGCTGGCGTCGAGCATCAGGACTTCCGAGATGGAATGTTTCGTGTTCTCCACGTCCGCGCTGGCCAGGTCGATCTTGTTGATGACCGGAATGATCACGTGCTTGTTGGCCATTGCAAGATTCACGTTGGCGATCGTCTGGGCTTGAACGCCTTGCGTGGCATCGACGAGCAATAAGGATCCCTCACAGGCTGCCAGACTCCGGGAGACCTCATAGGTGAAGTCGACGTGCCCGGGTGTATCGATCAAGTGGAGGGCATAGCTGTTCCCGTCTTTGGCCTTGTAGCGGATCGCCACCGCATGGGCCTTGATCGTAATCCCCCGTTCGCGCTCGAGATCCATGGCATCGAGGATCTGGTCCTTGGCCTCTCGGGCCGTCACAGCGCCTGTAGCTTCGAGGAACCGGTCAGCGAGGGTTGATTTGCCGTGATCGATATGGGCGATAATTGAGAAATTGCGTATGAGGCTTTGCAAATCCTAGCTCATTTCATGAACAAAATCGGTTCATTATAGTGACTGCCCCCGGGGTTGTCAAAGCAAACAGCCCCTCGTATAATCCGCGCCGTGACCGCTCCACGCTTGAGTTTCCACTGTCCGCCCAACCACGGCATCACGACATCGCGACTCGAATGGCGAAGAGAAAAAAGGCGCCCTCCTTGGCCGACTGGGACCGGCAATACCTGTGGCATCCCTTCACCCAGATGCAGGAATGGGAACAGGAAGAGCCCGTCATCATCGAGCGGGGCAAAGGCGCCTGCCTTGTCGATACCGAAGGACGAACGTACCTCGACGGCACGTCATCGATCTGGGTCAATCTCCACGGACACCGACACCCCGCGCTCGACCGGGCACTCGAGAGCCAGCGAAAGCGGATAGCGCACTCGACGCTGCTCGGTCTGTCGAATCCGCCGGCAATCCGTTTGGCTCGTGAACTCATCGCCGTCGCTCCCACAGGTCTCGCCCGTGTCTTCTATTCCGACAATGGGTCGACGGCCGTCGAAGTCGCGCTCAAGATGGCCGTCCAGTACTGGCAGCAGCGGCGGCCGGAGGCGGGACCGAAAAACCGTTTTCTTCGTTTGAAGCTCGCCTATCATGGAGACACGATCGGAGCCGTCAGCGTCGGCAACATTGAGCTGTTTCATGCGCGGTTCCAGCCCTTGCTGTTTCCGACACGGACGGCCGAGCCGCCCTACTGCTACCGATGTCCGCTCGCCTTGCGCTATCCAGATTGCCGGCTGGCCTGCCTTGATCCGGTCGAGCGGCTGCTGCAAGAGCACCATCGTGAGCTTGCCGGCTTTATCATCGAGCCGCTGATCCAGGCAGCCGCAGGCATGATTACCCAGCCGCCGGGATACCTCAAGCGCGTGAGAGAGCTGTGCACCCAATATGACGTCCTGATGATCGCCGACGAGGTGGCCACCGGATTCGGCCGAACGGGAACCCTGTTCGCCTGCGATCGTGAAGGCGTGACGCCGGATTTGATGGCGATCAGCAAGGGATTGACGGCCGGTTATTTGCCCTTGGCCGCCACATTGGCGACGGAGGAAATCTATCGCGCGTTTTTAGGGAAGTACGAAGAGTTCAAAACGTTTTTTCACGGACATAGCTACACGGGCAATCCGCTCGGGTGCGCCGTCGCACTGGCCAATCTCGAAATCTTCCGCAACGAGCGCACGCTTGCGAAGTTGCAGCCGAAAATCGGCCTGCTGTCACGCCTGCTGAAACCGCTGCTGCAATTCCCGCACGTCGGCGACGTCAGGCAGCAAGGCTTCATGGTGGGTATCGAGCTTGTGCGCGACCGAACCGCGCGAGAAGCCTATCCGCTCGAAGCGCGAATCGGTCTTCGAGTGGCGCAGGAGGCGAGGAAGCGAGGTCTCCTGATCCGTCCGCTTGGCCACATCATCGTCCTCATGCCGCCGCTCTCCGTCAGCCGGGACACGCTGGGTCGCATGGTCCGTATCCTTTCACGTTCGATCGCCGCCGCCACTCGACATGTATAGCTGATGCACAGCCGCGTCGTCCGGCGCGGAGCGCTGTTCGCTCTTCCCTACGACAACTTGACAGGCTCTCCACGACCGACCTTGAGGAAAGCGGTCGCGCTGGCTTCTTTGCAGAAAATTTCCACGTGGCCGTCGCTGTTGATCAGCGCCCGCGGCGCACCATGATCTCCCTCGGCATAGGATCGCACGAGGCCGTCGATTGACTGCCCGGCAATCCGGATGAGCGGATTCGGCCGCTTGGTGAGTTCTCGAACTTCTTTGACGTGCCGGAGCGAGACGTTGGTGATGAGGTTTCCAAACACGTCGACGTAGATCACCTCACCGACCAGGGCCGCTTGCTCCCACTGCGGCTGGCTGACGGGGAATCGGTGAGGGTCTGCGACGATCCGTCCGTAGGAGGCGAAGGGCTGCTGTTTCGTCAACCAGGCCGCAGCCGGCGCAAACACGTCGCGGCCGTCGAACGTATGGCCGTCGGCGTCGAGCCGGTACTGTTTGTTCTCGATTTCGCGGACCTCGACGTCGCCTTCTTCCTCGAAGACGTGAGTGAGCAATCCATTGTCCGGGGCGCAAAAAAAGTACCGCGGGCTTTTCGCGATCAGTGGACGACGCTCGCTGCCGACGCCGGGATCGACGACCGCCACATGAACGGTGCCGTCGGGGAAGTACTTGTAACAGCTGTTCAAGATATAGGCGCCGTCCTGCAGGTCATGAGAAGCGATCTGATGGGTGAGATCGACGATCATCGCCTGGGGATTGATCGAGAGGATCACTCCTTTCATGCTTGCCACAAACCAGTCTCTATGGCCGAAATCGGTGACGAGCGTGATGATGGAGGCGGGATGCGGCATGAGGACCGCCTTCGACGGTTGCGGCGACTAGAATTCCTCGAATTTAATGTCGACGACTTCGTATTCGACCGTCTTGACCGGTGTCGTCACCTCAATGAAGTCGCCCACGCGTTTTCCGATCAGCGCGCGGCCCACCGGCGATTGAATCGAGATCCGGTTGAACTTCATATCGGCCTCGTCCTGACCGACCAGCGTGTACTGGCGCTTGGCTTGGGACTCCTGCTCGATCACAGACACCGTCGCCCCGAATACGACGGTCTCCGAGCTGCGTCCCGCAATTTCCACCACGCGGGCATCGGCCAATTTCGATTCGATTTCCGAGATACGCGCCTCGATGAAGCCTTGACGCTCCTTGGCGGCGTCGTACTCCGCATTTTCGCTCAGGTCCCCGTGGGCCCGCGCCTCGGCAATGGCTTCGATCACTTGCGGGCGCTCCACTTTCCGGAGGCGATCAAGCTCAGCCTTCAATGCATCGTATCCTTTCTTCGTAATTGGAGTCGGCATGGGGCATGTTCCTTTTACTGAACGTTGAACCGGCGGCGCTGGCCCGCGGCTAAAGCCCGCCGTGATACTCTTGCAACGAGCGGATGGTCAATTCACTTTTGAGGATCGCTTCGATGCCCATGACGGCGGCGCGTGCGCCGCGCATGGTCGTGTAGTAGGCCAATCCCCTGTTCAGGGCTTCCCGGCGGATGGAGAGCGAATCGGCATGGGAGGCCGCCGTCCCCACGGTATTGACGACCAATGCCACCTCGCCGTTCTTGATGTGGTCCACGATGTGAGGCCTCCCTTGCGTCACCTTCAGCACCGTTTTCGCGTCCACTCCATGCTCGCGTAGATACCGGGCAGTGCCATCAGTCGCTTGTATGCTGAACCCGAGCCGGCATAGATGTCTCGCGACGTCAAGAGCTGCCAGTCTATCGCTCTCTTTGACACTGATGAATGCGGTGCCGGTCCTCGGCAGCATTGCCCCCGCGCCGGCCTGGGATTTCGCGAAGGCCCACCCGAAATCCGCATCGATGCCCATCACTTCGCCCGTCGACTTCATTTCGGGGCCCAGCAGCACGTCAACGCCTGGAAATTTGTTGAAGGGGAAGACGGCTTCCTTGACGGACAGATGGCTCGGCTGCAGAGCAGACGTAAATCCCAGTTCCTTTAAGGTCCGTCCAAGCATCGTTTTCATGGCCAGCTTCGCCAGCGGGACCCCGATGGCCTTGCTGACAAACGGCACGGTCCGCGATCCCCGCGGGTTCACTTCCAGCACATAGACGGTACGGTCCTTCACTGCAAACTGCGCATTCATCAGGCCGACGACGCCCAACTCCAAGGCCAACGCCGTCATCTGACGGCGGATGTCTTCCACGACTCCATCATCGAGCGAATAGGGCGGCAGTGAACAGGCCGAATCGCCGGAATGCACGCCTGCCTCTTCGATGTGCTCCATGATGCCCGCAACGACGACACGGCGTCCGTCGCAGATGGCGTCGGCGTCCACTTCGATCGCGTCGGAGAGATATTTGTCGATCAACACCGGATGCTTGTCGGAGGCCTGGACGGCTGAGCCCATGTAGCCCAGCAAGCCGGCTTCATCGTACACGATCTGCATCGCGCGGCCGCCCAGCACATAGGACGGGCGCACCATCACGGGATAGCTAATCGTGGAGGCGATCTTCACTGCTTCGTGGACCGAGCGGGCAATGCCGCTCTCCGCCTGTGTCAATCCCAATGCATTGAGCAGGTCGCGAAAACGCTCCCGATCTTCCGCTCGGTCGATGGCATCCGGACTCGTGCCTAAAATCGGAACGCCGGCTTTCGACAGCGGGATGGCCAGCTTCAGCGGCGTCTGACCGCCGAATTGAAGCACGACGCCCATCGGCTGCTCTCGCGCAATGATGTTCAGCACGTCTTCTTCCGTCAACGGTTCGAAGTACAGACGATCGGAGATATCGTAATCTGTGCTCACGGTTTCGGGATTGCAGTTGACCATGATGGTCTCGATGCCTTCGTCGCGCAGCGCCATGGCCGCATGCACGCAGCAATAATCGAATTCGATGCCCTGTCCGATTCGATTGGGCCCTCCGCCGAGAATGATCACCTTCTTACGGTCGGTCGGACGCGCCTCGCAGTCGCTTCCATACGTGGAATACAAATAGGGCGTGTGCGCTTCGAACTCCGCGGCACAGGTATCCACCCGGTTGTAGGTGACCGACCGTGCCTGGGAGGCGGTTCGCTGGGCGCGAACGGCCGCAGCCGGCCGTCCCGTCAGGTAGGCGATGCGCTCATCCGAGAAGCCCATCTCTTTGGCTTCCCAGAGCAGACCTTCGTCGATCGACGGGCCCTTCCCCGCCTGCTCGACCAGCCGCCGCTCGAACGTCACGAGATCCCGCAACTGTTCCAAGAACCACTCGTCAATCTTCGTCAGACCGAACAGTTCCTCGTTCGACATCTCCAGCCGCATGCCGTCGGCCAAATGCCACATGCGTTCGGCGATCGGACTGCGCAAATGCTGGCGAATCCTTTCCAACGCTGATTCCCGGTCGAACGCCTCGGGGACCCCACGGTCGATGCCCAGCCGCGAGACGAGTCCGTTCAAATCCAGCTCGAGGGAACGGATCGCCTTTTGCAGAGATTCCTTGAACGTCCGCCCAATCGCCATCACTTCGCCGACGGATTTCATTTGCGTCGTCAGCGTCGGATCGGCGCCTTTGAACTTTTGAAACGCAAAGCGGGGAATTTTCACAACCACATAGTCGATTGTCGGCTCGAACGAAGCTTTCGTCACGCCGGTGATGTCGTTGGTGATCTCATCCAACGTATAGCCCACCGCGAGCTTAGCCGCGATTTTGGCGATGGGAAACCCGGTCGCTTTCGAGGCCAGGGCCGAACTGCGCGAGACGCGCGGATTCATTTCGATGACGACCATTTCGCCGTTGTCGGGATTGATGCCGAACTGAATGTTCGATCCTCCGGTATCGACTCCAATTTCGCGGATAATGCGCAGCGCGGCGTCGCGCATTCGCTGGTATTCCTTGTCCGTCAGCGTCATGGCCGGTGCGACGGTGATGCTGTCGCCCGTGTGCACTCCCATCGGATCGAAGTTCTCAATGGGACAGATGATGACGACGTTGTCCATCAGATCCCGCATCACCTCGAGCTCGTATTCCTTCCATCCGATCAGCGACTGTTCAATCAGGACCTGGCCGACGGGGCTCATCGCCAACGCCCATTCAATCAACCTTTCGAACTCTTCCCGGTTATACGCGATATTGCCGCCGGTTCCACCCATGGTAAACGACGGCCTGATGATGGCCGGAAAACCGACGCGGTCCAGCACGCGGATGGCGTCTTCCCGGCTGCGCGCAGTGCCGCTCTCGGGGACGCGCAGCCCGATGCGCTGCATCGCCTGCTTGAACGCATCGCGATCTTCCGCCTTGTGGATGGCATCCGCGGACGCGCCGATCAAGGTGACGCCGTATTTCTCCAACGTGCCCCGTTTCACGAGTCCCATGGTTGCATTGAGCGCCGTTTGCCCTCCCATGGTCGGGAGCAGAGCATCGGGCCGTTCACGTTCGATGACCTTCTCCACCACATCCAACGTGATAGGCTCCACATATGTCCGGTCCGCGAGTTCGGGGTCCGTCATGATCGTGGCCGGATTGCTGTTGATCAGCACAACCCGGTAGCCCTCTTCTTTGAGCGCTTTGCAGGCCTGCGTGCCGGAGTAATCGAATTCGCACGCCTGTCCGATCACGATCGGCCCGGACCCGATCAATAAGATATTCTGGATATCGGTGCGTTTGGGCATGAAGTCCTAACTCGCCCGAGGCATCGGCCCGATGGCCGGCTTGTATGGCGCAGGAGCCGGCGGGGGTGCGCCGCCTGCCGCCTGGTAATAACGCAGCGCCTCAGGCATCCAGGCCTCCAACTGATTGATGCGGGTCACATCGGAGGGATGCGTCGACAGAAACTCAGGGATCGAGTGCTGCGACCTGAAGCACAGTTTATCAATCATCTGCCGGGGACACCCGCTCATGCGCTCCCAGAACGGCACGGCCTCTCGCGGATCGTATCCGGCTTGGGACATCAACCGCAGCCCGATGTAATCGGCTTCGGACTCTTGCTTGCGGTTGAACGGCAGCGTGACGTTCACGCCGTAGGCGCCCAACATTCCCGCGATCGCCCCTGCGCCGGAATTTCCTGACGCGGCGGCGCCGATGGCGCCGAGCTGGGCGATCTGGTCGATGATGCTCCGGCTCATACGCTCCACCCCATGACGCTGCAATGCATGCGCAATTTCGTGGCCCATCACGGTGGCCAGGCCGGCATCGGTCTTCGTATGCTTCAGGATGCCCGTAAACACGGCGACTTTGCCCCCCGGCAGACAAAAGGCGTTGACCATCCTGTCGTCTTCGATGACCGCGAACTCCCATTGGTATTCCGGCTTGTTGGCGACAGCGGCAATTTTTCGTCCCACCCGCTGAATCTGCTCATTGATATCGGGGTTATCGCTCAGACGTGCCTCCCGCAGCACTTCACGATAGGCGCTGAGCCCGAATTGCAGTTCCTTTTCTTCCGAGAAAAAGATCAGCTGATCGCGCGCCGTTCCCGGCGCTCTGTAGCACCCCGAGAGCGTTCCGAGCAGACCGGCGACTGCACCAGTGCCCAGCACCGCCCAAAGCCCGAGCGCCCCGCGAAGTCCGAACGCCAGGAGCGCCCGCCGCCCCACCTCGCTGTCGAGAAGCTGCGAGAGGGCTGCGGGATCCAAAATCGCCTTGTCCTGCGAACATCCCATTGGCGATGCTACGGCATCCAGAGATACATAAACTGCGGGCTTCCGCCGCGGACGATCGACAGCAAATCCATATGCGCCAAACTGCTCAATCCTGATCCGCCACCCAAGACCCGCGAATAAATATTGTTCTGATATTCGCCGCTCCTCCTGTACGTCACGACACGGGCTTCCTTAAGTCCGGCATTCTTTTTCGCCCGCTCGATCGCCTCGTCGAGATAGCCGATCTCGTCGACAAGACCCGCCTCCTTCGCCTGTTCTCCGGAATAGATGCGCCCGTCGGCCAGCTTTTTGATTTGGTCGGCGGACAGCTGCGGCCGTCCGTCCTGAACGACCATTAAGAACCGCTGATAGAAAGAATCAATCACGCCCTGGAAAATCGCCTTTTCCTCCGGCGTCATGGTACGGAATGGCGAGCCCATGTCCTTGCGAGGACCGGAGGTAATGGCATTGGCCTCCACGCCGACCTTTTCCAGGAGTCCCTTCGCGTTCACCGTCAGCATGATGACGCCGATGCTGCCGGTCACCGTCGAGGGATGAACGAAGATCGCGTCCGTGGCCATCGCCATGTAATAGCCGCCGGATGCCGCGACATCCATCATCGACGCAATGACCGGGATTTTCTTATTCGCCTTAAAGGTCTTGAGCTCGTGATAGAGAATATCCGACGCGTTCACGGTGCCGCCCGGACTGTTGATCCGGAGCACCAGGGCCTTCACCTTGTCGTCTTTGGCCGCTTTGGTCAATTCCTCTTTAAAGGAGGCCAGGAGATTCGGCTGCGGCAGCAGTCCCTCTTTTTCCGACGAGCTGATCACACCCGAGAGATCCATCAACAGGATTTTGCCGTCGCCGGAACCGGCCAACTGGACTTCCTGCACCGGCCCCGCCGGCTCAAGTAGGTTGACAGTGATGCATCCAGAGTGGACGAGGATTGTCGACATCAGGACGCCAACCACAAGGATGCGCTGCATCTTAGCCATTCGATTTCTCCATCAGTTGGACGAATTCGGTAAACAGATAGGCTGAATCGTGCGGTCCCGGGGACGCTTCCGGGTGATATTGTACCGAAAATACCGCGTGATCCAAACAGGCCAACCCTTCGATCGACTGATCGTTCAAACTCATGTGCGTGACGACCGCTTTGCCGAAGGCCGTGTCGACGACGGGCGGTCGCTCGGGTATCGCGTCGGCTAGCCCCGGAATTTGGACGGCGAAATTATGGTTCTGGGAGGTAATTTCAACCTTTCTCGTCCGGAGGTTCATCACCGGATGATTGGCGCCGTGGTGGCCGAACTTCAACTTATACGTCTTGAGGCCGAGCGCCAGACCGAGAATTTGATGCCCTAAGCAGATACCGAAGATCGGGCGGCGGCCGATCAACTGGCGCATCGCCTCGACCGCATACGACACCGCCTCAGGATCGCCAGGACCGTTTGAAAGAAAGATCCCGTCCGGTTTCAGCGCTTCCACCTGCGCGGCCGTGGTGGCGGCCGGCACGACGCGCACGTCGCAGCCGACGTCGATAAGGCGTCGGAGAATATTGTGCTTCACGCCGAAATCATAGGCGACGACCTTCCAGCGACGTCCGCTCCGAAGCACGGCGGTGTCAGAAATCGGCATCCATTCACCCGATCCATCCGTCCAATCGTAGCTCGCCCGGCAGCTCACCTCGGAGGCGAGATCTCGTCCAATCATGCCGGGCGCCCGGCGGGCGATGTCCACCAACCCGTCAGGATCACCTGTTCCGTGCGTGATCACGCCCTGCTGCGACCCGTGTTCACGCAGATGCCGGGTCAGCGCCCGCGTATCCAGGCCTTCGATGCCGACGATCCTCGCCGCCTGTAGATATTCATGCAGTCGCTGCTGGCTCCGCCAATTGCTGTCCTTGCGACTCGCCTCCTTGACCACGAACCCTTCCGCCCAAATTCTCGTCGATTCCAGATCCTCCGGGGTGACGCCGTAATTGCCGATATGCGGGCAGGTCATGGTAATGATCTGTCCTTTATAGGAAGGATCCGAGAGCACTTCCTGATACCCCGTCATGGCGGTGTTGAAAACGACTTCACCGACCGCCTGTCCTTGGAAGCCCAGGGCGCGACCTTCGAACACCGTCCCGTCCGCTAATGCCAGCACCGCCTTGCTCACGCCGGACTCCCTTCGTGCTGCAGCGACCGCTTTGTTTTGATCGCCAATAACCAGATACCCAACAAGACATTCACCACATAGAAGGATCGGATAGGCTTATGCAGTCGGAAAAAGGCTTCGAACGCAGCCTTTTTAGCCTGCTCGTCCTTGAGCCCGAACGCTTCAGCCTGCAGAGCGGCAGCCTGTGGGTGCAGCACGAGAATGATCAGCCCCGCAATGCCTCCCATCGCACTCAACAAGATCCATTCACCGCGACTCACTCCGACGGAGCATTCGCCGCGCCATTGCCGGTAGCCCATTGCCGACAAGAGTAAAACCAGCGCAGCCACGACCAGCCGGTTGTAGCCTTCGAACGCCCTGGTCAAAAAGAAGCCGCCCAAGTCCTGACCTCCGAACGTATTGAACACGGCCGGAATGACGGCTCCAACCAGGACGATCAACCCTCCGACCCATACACCCAGCGCGAGGAACTCCACACTCAGGCAGCAGACCGTCCGCCATCCGACGCGGTTCACGCCGGTACCGGAGATTCGAAGACCGGCCGGCCGCCGACGAACGTCGTCAGCACAAGGCCCTTCACCTTCCAGCCGCCGAACGGGGTATTGCGGCTTTTCGAGCGGAACTTGGTCGGATCCACTTCCCATTGCGCCTGCGGATCGATGATCACCACATCCGCATCAGCTCCGACCGTAAGCGTGCCCTTGGCCAGACCGAACGCCCTGGCAGGCGCCCGAGTCAATTTATCGATCGCCGACTCCAGCGAGAGGATGCCTTCCTCGACCAGCGCGAGCGTCAGCGGCAGCGCCGTCTCCAAGCCGACGATTCCAAAGGGCGCTTCGGTAAAGCCCTGCTGCTTCTCCTGCGCCGCGTGGGGGGCATGATCGGTCGCGATCACATCAATCGTGCCGTCGCGCAGACCTTCCTTGATCGCTTGCAAGTCTTGCCAGGTGCGAAGAGGCGGATTCATCTTGGCCAACGTGTTGAAGCCGCGGACCACCTCCTCGGTCAACGTGAAATGGTGCGGACAGGCTTCCGCCGTGACGTTGATGCCGCGGGATTTGGCTTCTCGGACCATGCGCACGGATCCGGCCGTACTGATATGAGCCAGATGCAGCTTAGCCCCCGTCAGCTCGGCGAGCGAGACGTTGCGCGCGACCATGACGTCTTCGGCGGCGGCCGGAATGCCGGGCAGGCCCAGTTCTGTCGAGATGATCCCTTCGTTCATACATCCGCCTTCGGCCAGATGCAGGTCTTCACAGTGATCGACGACTGGAATGTCGAACGCCAGCGCGTACTCCATGGCCCTGCGCATGACGAGGCTGTTCATCACCGGCCTGCCGTCGTCGGAAATCGCCACGCAGCCCGCCCGTCGCAGATCGCCGATCTCGGCGAGCTCCTTGCCTTCGCTCCCTTTCGTGATCGCGCCGATCGGCAGTACGTTGGCGAGCGCAGCCGCACGTGCCCGCTCAAGCATAAACTCGGTAATCGCCTGATTGTCGTTCACCGGATTCGTATTGGGCATGCAGCAGACCGTCGTAAATCCGCCGGCCACCGCCGAAGCGGCGCCGCTTTGAATGGTTTCTTTGTACTCGAATCCCGGCTCTCGGAAGTGCACATGCAGATCGACGAACCCGGGAGCGACGAGGCGGCCATTGGCGGCATATGTCCTGGCACCCGCCGGGACGTTCAGCTCACGGCCGATGGCGGCGATTTTGCCGTTCTGGATCAACAGATCGCCGACGCCGTTGAACCGGCCGGGGTCAAGAATATGCCCGCCTTGAATCACGATGGCCATGCGTTGATCGTCCTCCCGCCTCGATTCTTGGCCTAATTGGCGCCCGACATGAGATAGAGAATCCCCATCCGCACGGCGACGCCGTTCGCCACCTGGTCGAGGATCACCGATGACAGGCTGTCCGCCACCTCCGGCGCGATTTCGACTCCGCGGTTGATCGGGCCGGGATGCATCACGATTGCGCCGGCCTCCGCCAATTTCACCCGCTCTGCCGTCAGGCCGTACAAGCGCGCATACTCGCGGATCGTCGGAAACAGCGCGCGGCCCTGCCGCTCCAACTGCAGCCGCAGCATCATGATCACTTGGACCCCGCTCAACGCGTCGTCGAGGTTATAGAAGACCTTGCCCCCCAACTTCTCGATGCCCTTCGGAATCATCGTGGGCGGCCCGACCAGACGGACTTCAGCGCCGAGTTTGGTCAGCGCATGAATGTTGGAACGGGCGACGCGGCTGTGTGCGACGTCACCGACGATCGCCACGCGAAGACCCCCAAAAGACAATCCTCGTTCGCGGATCGTGTACAGATCCAGGAGGGCCTGGGTCGGATGCTCATGCCATCCGTCGCCGGCGTTGATGACCGAGCTTTTTACGCCGCGCGCGAGGGTCTCGGCCGCGCCGGCGGAGGAATGCCGGAGCACGATGATGTCCGCCTGCATCGCCTCGATGTTGCGCGCCGTATCGAGAAGTGTCTCTCCTTTGACGACGCTGCTCGAGGAAGGCGAGAAATTGATGACGTCGGCGCTCAACCGCTTCGCCGCCAACTCGAACGACGTCCGCGTTCTCGTGCTGGGTTCGAAGAATAAATTGACGACCGTGCGGCCGCGCAGGGCGGGCACCTTCTTGATCTCTCGGCCCGTGACTTCCTTGAAGGAATCAGCGGTTTGAAGTATCAGCGTGATCTCTTCCGCCGACAGTGGGGCCAAACTCAGAAGATCTTTTCGCTTGAGACTCATTGCGCCATCTCCTTCACGCCTTGAGAATGACGACCCGGTCTTCCTCGCCCGCCTCTTCGAGCAGGACCTGAATGTTTTCTTCCCGCGAGGTCGGAATGTTTTTTCCGATGTACGTGGCTTTGATCGGCAGCTGGCGGTGCCCCCGATCGACCAAGACCGCCAGTTGGATCTCTGCCGGACGTCCGAGGTCGATGAGGCCGTCCATGGCGGCGCGGATCGTGCGCCCCGTGAACAGGACGTCGTCGACGAGGACGATGATTTTTCCGGAAATGTCGAACGGGACGGAGGTCCGACGCAGCACGGGCTGTTCCTTCCGGAGAGCAAGATCGTCGCGATAGAGAGTAATGTCCAACTCGCCAATAGGAACCGCGACTCCTTCGATATCCTGGAGACGCCGCGCGAGCCGGTGCGCCAAATGCACGCCGCCCGTCCGAATGCCGACCAGCCCGAGATCCTTGACACCCTTGTTCCGCTCGAGAATTTCATGCGCGATTCTGGTGACAGCCCGAGCAATGTCGCCGGCCTCCATGACGAGGCGCTCCTGCTGTCGTCCTTGTTGAGTGGGCGGGGTCATGGGCAATTTGGGCATAAAAAAACCTCCTCACCGTGCTTGATGAGAAGGTCGTGGATTGTCGCCGGACGACGAGCCAATGTTGCGCTCCTTGCTCACCTCTCAGGATGAGCGTTAAAGGTTGCGGTATCTTACTGACGTCGGCGCAAAGCTGTCAAGCAATGCCCGTTTCGCACCCCTCTGCTAGGAGACTCGAACGAAATACAAGGTGAGACGGGCCATGAGGCGGGCCTTCGGCAAGATCGCGCGGTGCATGCGAAATGTCGGGAGTTGCTCGACCTGCTCCTGCCACAGCAATCCAAAGCCCGAGGCTTTCAACCGGTCGTCGAGATTGCCCGGTCCTGTGATAAACGCGCACCCGCCGACTCGCAGCGTGCGCCGCAACGTCGGGAGGCCGGCCGCATGAAAATCCTGGCCGCCGGCCGGCATCCACGCATAGGCCACATCGATACTCTGGACCGGCACGGCGGCGGGTACGCAGTCCGCTGAAATGAATTTGACCCGCGTCAGCCACTCCCATCGCCCTAATTGCGCAGAGGTCGTCCAGAGCTGCTGCGCCTGCTTTTGCGCAAACGCCGGTTCTCGAAACGCAACGATGTAATCCCGAGGCCGGTCAAAGCCAATGCAGGTGGTAATGACGGCGTCGCCATTGTGGATCAACACGCGGTTGCCTTGCGTAATCAGACGGCCGATTTCGCGATCCTGCTCGGCCAAGTCCTCGAGGTAATCGGCGACAAACGGCTGTGCGGCCAAATCGGTGATGGGAGTCTCATCCTCCGGATAGAGCAGGACGGCTCGATTGGCCGCATCCGCGCTGATCGGCGGCATGCCGCCGACAAACACCGATCGCCAGTCCACAGGGCTTATCGGCGGCACATCAATCGCGGCGGTACCATTGCAGACAGTAGACGGCAGCGCCGTCTCGAGCACCGTTTCGACATTGCGGTCCTTGAGGACGATCCGCTTGTTCGCGACCTGCACGGCCCGGTCGAAGGGTACCAGGGCGCGGCCTTTTGGATTCACGTACGGCAACCCGGCGGGATCTTGCGCAAGCGTCAGCTTTTGCAATTCAGCGCCCTGAACCGTGAGAGCAACGCCGCGTGGACGATCGAAATAGCGCAGCGGCGGAGTCGGCGACGGCAGCCATTCGACGAGATGGGCCTTGGCGGGATCCATGAACAACGTCAACGCGTCCTGGCCCGGCGGAGCATGAGGAACAAAAAAGCTCTTGAACAGGCGAAAGGCGGCTTCCGAGGGATACGGGGGAATGCCTCTATAGCGCAAGGCGCTAGGACTGGGCCGGCCTTCGTTCTGATCGTCGTAGAGGCCCCGGATCAATTCAAAGGCGGCGGATCCGGTGCCCGGCAACAGTGATTTGAACAGTTCGACCACCGGTAGAAAATCAATGGAAGCCCAGTGCATCGCCCCCATGCAGGACATGAAGCAGCCGCCCTGAACATCTCCGTTTCCGAGCACATACCACGCATCTTTGCGATGGCGAATCGTCGCCGTGCCGGTCGATGCAATCAGGAGATCCTCATCCCGATAAAACCACCTCACTGCGTCGAGCGGCACATGAAGCGCTTGGGCCGCCATTGCACGAAGGTCATCCGCGGTCAGTCGTTGCCACCCCGGCTTCGTGGCAAGATTCAAGATCGTTTCATTGATCAAGCCGGACGGCTTCAGTCCGACCCAGGCACCCCAATCCAGCCTAATGCGTGCGCGGAGGAGAGCCGGCGCTCCGCACTGGTCGACGCCCCACTCGCATTCATGTAAGGGATTGCCGGCCGGATCAGTGGCCAGAATCCGTCGACCGTCGGAGCGGTAAAAAATGAGATGGCCGGTCGATTGCCGGACCATTCGTCCATCGCCGGCATCGAGCCGTGTTTTGAAACTCAGATTGTCCCGAAAGGACAGGTGCCCGGGGGTGGACAGGGCCGTGACAACAGGGTCGGCCGACATCATGGATGCAATCGAAGATGAGCGAACATGCGGCGGGACGGCAGAATACCTGCACAGGCCGTCACGCGTGCCATTGCTACTCGCGGAGTTGGCCGCTGCCCAGCACGATGAACTTCGAGCAGGTCAGCTCTTCGAGTCCCATCGGTCCACGGGCATGGATGCGGGACGTACTGATGCCGATTTCGGCGCCCAGCCCGAACTGATAGCCGTCGTTGAGTCTCGTCGACGCGTTGACAAGGACGGCGCCGGCATCCACTTCGCGGAGAAAACGCATGGCTTTCTTGTAGTCGCCGGTGACGATGGCTTCCGTATGACGGGAGCCGTGGCGGCCGATGTGTTCCATTGCTTCGTCGATGTGCTTGACGACCTTCACCGCGAGGACCAAATCGAGGAACTCTTTGCCGTAGTCGCTGTCGCCGGCAGGTTTCGCGGCAGGCGATAACGCGCAGGTCCTCTGGCATCCGCGCACCTCAACTTTCGACGCGACCAGTTTATCGATGACCCCGGCGAGCCATGTCCTGGCGATACTTTGATGCACGAGCAGCGTTTCCATCGCATTACAGGTGGAAGGCCGTTGGACCTTTGCATTCAGGCAGATGTGCTCAGCCATGACGGGATCCGCATCCTCGTCGACGTAGACGTGGCAAACGCCGGCATCATGCTTGACCACCGGAATCGTGGAATGTTCCGCGACAAGCCTCATGAGGGAGTCACCGCCCCGTGGAATGATCAGATCGATCGAACGATCCTGTTTGAGGAGCACAGGCACGAGCTCCCGCTCCGGCCTCGCAATGAATGTGATCGCACCGGGCGGGATCCCGCATTTTTCCGCCGCGTCGGCGAGCGCTTGAGCGATAGCTTGGTTGGAGCGGAGAGCTTCGCTGCCGCCTCTCAATACGCACGCATTGCCGGACTTGAGGCAGAGGGCGGCGGAGTCTGCCGTCACGTTGGGCCGTGACTCATAAATGATGCCGATGACGCCGATGGGAACCCGGACACGACCAACCTGCATGCCGTTCGGACGTGTCCACATCTTCGGCATTTCGCCGATGGGATCCGCCAACTTCGCCACCTCTCGAATGCCGTCGGCCATCTCGGCGATACGGAGGTCCGTCAGCTTCAGCCGGTCGGCCATCGCCTTTTTTTCCGGAGTCGGGCCGAACGCTTCGACGTCTTCCGTGTTCGCGGCGAGCAGCGCCTCAGTCTGAGCTTCCAAGGCGTCGGCCATGGCGAGAAGGGCTTGGTTTTTTATCGCGGTCGGCAGGCTGGCCAAGCGGTTGGCCGCCTGGCGGGCGCGCGTGACCAGTGTTTCGACATATTCGAGAATTGATGGTACGGGCGCTTCACCCGGCGTCTCGGTGGAAGCTTCTTCCGATGAAAGTGCGGCCCGGCTGCTCTCCTCTGACATGGCGCGACAATCCTCCATCAGTGGCGAAGTGTTACAGGATACAGCGGTGATTTCCAGGGGGTCAAGGCGTGAAGGACCGTTCAAAGAACGGGCTGCTTGCTCAGTTCGCTCTTAAAGTAGGCGATCGTCCGGACCAGCGCATCTTCGAGAGGCACCTGAGGCTCCCATTTCAGCAGCGCCTTGGCGCGGCCGATATCCGGCCGGCGGACTTTGGGGTCGTCTAGAGGAAGCGGATGAAAGGTGATCTCGCTGGAAGAGCCGGTCAGCTTCTGGACCAACCGCGCGATCTCAATCACAGTCAGCTCTCGCGGGTTGCCGAGATTCACGGGCTCATGCACGCTCACCTCGCCGTCATCCGGTCGTATGAAGATGTATTTCTTGTCCCTCCGTTCTTCGACCGTCTTCTCGGAATCGACCAGCAACAGGCTGACAATGCCGCGGACCAGATCATCCACGTAGCAAAAACTTCGAGTCTGCTGCCCTTCGCCGAACACGCTCAGCGATTTCCCTTGCAACGCCTGCACGATAAAGTTGGAGACGACCCGTCCGTCATTCGCCCGCATTCGCGGCCCGAACGTATTGAAGATGCGCACGATCCTCGTATCCAGCCCGTGGTACCGATGGTAGGCCATGGTGATGGCCTCGGCGAATCGTTTCGCTTCGTCGTAGACGCCGCGGGGACTGATCGGATTCACGTTGCCCCAATAGGTTTCCGGCTGTGGATTGACCAGCGGATCGCCATAGACTTCGGAGGTGCTTGCCAGTAAAAACCGCGCGCCCTTCGCGCGTGCCAGTCCAAGCGCCTTATGCGTGCCGAGTGCGCCCACCTTCAGCGTGGCGATGGGAAATTCCAGATAGTCCTGGGGACTGGCGGGAGAGGCAAAATGCATAAGGGCATCCAGAGGACCGTCCACATGAAGATAATCACAGACGTTGTATTTGAGAAAAGTAAACCGCTCGTTGCCGAGCAGATGCGAAATATTGTCCATCCGCCCGGTCAAGAGATTATCCATGCAGATGACGGTATGCCCCGCCTGGACGAGCGCGTCACAAATATGGCTGCCCAAAAATCCCGCCCCGCCTGTGATCACAACGCGCATGTCATACCTTTACGTTTGGCCATGATGTTGCCCGACTCTATCAGGTCTGACTCACGAATCCCACGCCATTCTTTTCAAAGCATACGCGCTCGGGCCGATGCCCATTGCCCTCAGGAGGACGGGATCGCCGGCGGTGGTGGCATTGGAGCACCCCCTTGGGCGGGCGGACTGGAAGCCGGCAGCGAGGGACTTATTCCCGCGGCAGGGTTCGTACCTGGTACCGGCGTCGGGTTCGTACCAGGAGCCGGCACCAGAGGCGACGACATTGCGCTCGACGGATTCGGGTGTTGAAAAATCCATTCATGATAGGAAGGGCGCCCCTCAAAATGTCGGACGACTTGCGGGAAGTCGTGCTTCTTGAACGGCGTCCCGCGGCTCTTGCTTCGAACGCCCATGATGCCACCCGTGGGACTGCGCAGATACTCCCAGTCGCCGTGGGACATCGGATCCATGTAGGTCTTCCGCAAGAACGGCTTCGGCAACCGTGTCAATTCTGCCAGCGATTGAGGATACACTTCGACCGTTGTGACACGGCCCGCTTTCATCGTGGCCGAATAGAGTGCCAACGCATTTTGAATCTCGATGCCTTTGTACAATAGATCAGCTTCGAGTTCCCGTTGAACCATCGCCTTCCACTGCTTTGCTGCAACCGTCGTCGACAGCCCGATGACCACGATCGTGAACATCAGAAACAGATAGGTCACACCTCGTTCGTTGTGCACGGGACCCGCCATAGTTTGCGGCAACCGTTACGGAGCCGGCGCCTGCGGCTCCTCGGACAAGAGCACGGTGTACTCGACCCGGGAATCGCGATCGAGCAAGGTGACGCTATCCTGGGTGATCGTCTTGACGACGACATGCTGGTCTATGGTCTCCCCTGCTTTCACAACGTGTAAGTCGTCATTCTTCGTTAACACCGCCATCTCTTGCTTCTTTTGCCACTCTTCACCCGTCCGGACGAAGCCGAGATAGTGGAACTGCGCCAATTCGGTGGCGATGACCTGTTGTTGCAGCGCGGTATCCGGCACCTCCGATGGCGCCGAGGCATTGATCGGCCCGACCGAGGGCATGGCAAAGATGTTCCTGGGCGTGGCGAACGTCATCTGGCGCTGAGTCCGAGCGGCCGCCAGCAGATCGAGCTGTACGTGGAGATTGTCCGTACCTGCCCGCTTGGCCGGCGCCGCAGCGCCCGAGACATTGGCCAAGGGGACACGCACCGGCTCTTCCCAGCTTCCCCATTGCCACAGCAATAGGCTTCCCCACACGCTGCCAAGCGCGGCCAACGCAATGAGTTTTTTCCGTCGGGTCTCCATCGGTTGACGACCGTTATTGAGCGACCGGCTTGCCCGCCTCTCCCCGCAAATAGGTCACGATCTTAATGTTAAAAGTCAGGTGATCTTGCTGCGTCGCAGCCGGCACGAGATCGACATCCTCGATGTACACCAGCTCATCGGCCGTTTCGATGTCGTAGATGAACCGCCGAAGATCCTCGTAACGGCCGCTCATCGTGCCCTGCAGTACGCCCTTACTTGTGTTGGTCACCGGCGTGGACTCTGTCTTATAGGAGAGCGCCGGGAGCGTGACCTGGTTGCGTTTCGCCTCCTCCGTGATGCCCAGCGCAAGAGGCGCAAAGTCGCGCTCTTCCGGCAACGCGGCCCACACTTGGGCCAGATCCTGTTTCGCGCGCCTCGCGGCCTGATGTTGCTGATGCTCTTTGCGGGCCTGCGCCCATTGTGCGGACAGTTGAGCGCGTCGTTGCTCTGCCGAGTCCAGTCCTAACGAGCCGACCGCCCACAAAGCGATCAGCAAGAAGCAGACTACCGCTGCCGGAGGAATGAGCCTACCGTATGGCTTTCGCAGCTCTTGCAAGAGCAGATTCGTCATGTTCGCTCGTGCTCCTGAGGTCGATACTTCAGCTTCAGGTCGAATTCGACAAGGCCGTCGTTCCCCAGATGATGCTGACCCAGCACCGGATCGTGAAAGATCGGATGGGACTGGAGCTTGAGCGTGAGGGCCGTGACGTCTTCGACAGTGGCGGCAGCGCCCGTCATGTGAATGACCGCACTGGCCGGATCCAACCGTACGCCTTTGATAGAGACACGCGGGGGAATCGCCTCTTCAAGGCCTGACAGAAAGTGCGTCCAGGAAAAGTTCCGCTTTGCCAGCAATTGATTGGCAAGCGCCACCTCTTCCGGCAACCGCCGCAAGGCGGCCTCCGA
The DNA here is from genome assembly GCA_035495295.1 of Nitrospira sp. Classification (GTDB taxonomy): domain Bacteria; phylum Nitrospirota; class Nitrospiria; order Nitrospirales; family Nitrospiraceae; genus Nitrospira_C. The sequence continues at coordinate 33,056 of DATJGE010000084.1, forward strand.
CAAATCCAACCCTTCGGCTTGCGCGTCCTTGAGCAGCCGTTGATCATCCTGACGAGTCTGATCCAGCCGCGCCTGGGTTTCCCACAGTCCTTCAAGCGCAATCCATGTCTGGGCCATGTTCCACGACAGCAGAACGCCGAGGAGGATGACGGCGCTCCGCAGCACGAAGCGGGTCGGAGCCAGATACGCGCGAGAGCGGTGTCCGAGCTCAATGTGGAAATACCTGGCACCGCCGGTCTGCCACCTCAAGCTGCCGATCCTGTCGGCGACACGCGTGATGAAGGATTGCCGCATTCGCATCGGTTACATCAGTCCGGCGACAACCGGGAGCGCGGCCAGTGACGTACTGCCGCCGTCGTGAGCCCAGCCCACGGTTTCGACATGCTCCCATTGCAATTGATCCGTCGCGACGCCAAGTTCCTGACCCAATTGATCTTCCAACCCCGGCAGGTCGCTCTCCGTCATGAGCACCAGCTGAGACAGGCGCAGGCCGGGAACGTGCTCCCGGCAGGCAAGGATGGAGAGTTCCGTCTCACGGACGATTCTTGCGAGGCTTTCCTGACTGGCTGGTTCATCACCAGAAGGCGGGTCACCGGCGAGCAGCTTCGTGCGAACGAAGACTGGACGGGTCTCGTGAATGATCAGGCATGTGAGGCCCCCGTCCGCTATCGACACCCAGGCCAGATCGCGGTTGAGGCATCGTGCGCCGCCTGCGGCCTTGAGCCAAAGATCGAAGAGGCGAAAACTGCCGACGGTGACTTCTTCGGGAAGCAGTCCTGCCGCTTCGCATGCGGCCTCGTATTCGGCAAGAATCGACTCCTGAACGGTGACGATCAGCACCGTATGAAGGCCTTGCTTGGAATGCCGTGGAGGGAACATTTGCCAATGGAGCTTGGCTCCCGCCAACGGCAGCCGCTGCTCTTGCCCGAGTCGCCACCGTATGAGGGCCTCTTGTTCGGCCCGCCGGACAGGGACTTGTTCAAGCTGAAGCACGGTCCAGCGAACGGCGAGGTCAGGCAACACGAGCGTCACTCGTCGAGGCAAGCCCGTGAGCCATGTACGCCCCAACAATCGGAGTCGTCTGGGCGGTCCAGCGACCGACCGCAAGCATTCTTCCAATGCCGCGGGATCGGCCAGGTTGCCGTCAATCGGCGAAACCTTCACCATGCCTTGCGGGATCGGCGACAGCACACATCGGTAGCGATGCCGGCCCCGCCAGGTCGTCGAGCTCTCCGCCCAAGCCAATGCGCCGGCGCCGATTTTCACACAATGGCTCGGACGACCCGCGTTCACGATCCACATCTACGCTTCCTCGCTAAACGTGACACGGTTGATTTCACGAAGCGTCGTGCCGCCGTCGAGCACTTTCCGCAGCGCCGACTGTCTCAGCGTAATCATGCCGCCGGTGACGGCGCGATACCGGATTTCGGACAACGGCCGCTCGGACAGAATCATTTCCTTGATTTCATCGGTGAGATCGAGGAATTCGGTAATACACTTGCGGCCGCGGTAGCCCGTGCCGTGACAGTCATGGCAGCCCTTGCCTTGATACAGCGCCACGTCTTTATATTCCTCATAGTCGAGCCCCGATTCTTCGGCCAGCGCCTTGTCGAGCTCGATCGGCGTGCGACAGGACTGGCACAGCATCCGGATCAACCGCTGTGCCAGCACACAATTGAGCGCGGCTAAAAAGTTGTAGGAGTCGATACCCATGGAGGCAAAGCGGCCGATCACGTCGAACACGTTGTTCGCATGGACGGTCGTCAGCACGAGATGCCCGGTCAATGCCGACTGAATCGCGATCTGCGCCGTTTCGGAGTCGCGGATTTCGCCGACCATGATCTTGTCCGGGTCATGACGCAGAATCGAGCGCAGTCCGCGTGCGAAGGTCAGCCCCTTCTTCTCGTTCACCGGAATTTGGACGACGCCCGACAATTGATATTCGACGGGATCCTCGATCGTGATGAGCTTGTCTTCTTTGATGTTCATTTCGGTGATCGCCGCATAGAGGGTTGTCGTCTTGCCGCTTCCCGTCGGGCCGGTAACGAGCACCATCCCGTAAGGTCTCGTGATGGCGCGCCGAAAGCGCTTGAGATCCTCCTCATTGAAGCCCAGGCGATCGAGGCGCAATGTCGAAACGCCCGTCGTAATCGCTTCGCGGTCCAAAATACGGATCACGACCGATTCGCCGAACACGCTCGGGAGGATCGACACACGGAAGTCCACCGTTTTGCGCTCGAGACGCATCCGAAAGCTTCCGTCCTGCGGAACACGCCGTTCGGCTATATCGAGGTCCGACATGACTTTCAGGCGCGAGACGAGCGGGGCATGGAGCCGGATATCCAGCGGCTCCATGGCCGGCACGAGAATGCCGTCGACGCGGAATTTGACGCGCGTCGAGCGATCGGCCGCTTCGATGTGGATGTCGCTGGCGCGGCGCTGCATGGCGCTCAACAGGATCGAATCCAAGAGCTTGACGGCAGGGCTCTGATCTTCAGCGGCATGATCGAGCGTGAGGATTTCCTCGCCGCGTTCGTCCTCTTTGACCAGGACCGATCGGTATTCGGCTTCGAGCTCGCGCAGGGCCTGGCTCGAACCTTCGCTGCGTTCCAGGGCGGTCAGAATCGCCGACTTTGGGCTCACCACCAACTCCAGCTCCCGGCCGAGGAGCAATTCCAGCTCATCAAGGCCGAGCAGGTCTTGGGGATTGGGAACGGCGACTCTCAGACGGCCTTGCACTTCCGCGATCGGAACGAAGGGATGGCGCTGCATCAGCTTGACTGACATCCGTTCGTAAAAGGACGGCTCGACGCGAAAATCCACAAGCGGATCAAAGGGCAAACCGAATTGTAGGGCGAGCGCCCGGGCCAACTGCTCTTCGGACAACGCCCCCTCGCCCAGCAAGGTCGCGCCGAGATTGGCCGTGACGCCTCCCAATCGGCTCAGGGTTTGGTCCACCGTCGATTTGGCGACCATCCCCTGGCCCACGAGCACATCGGCCAATGTCGGTCTTGTCATGCTTCGAGCAGCCACGTCGTAGGTTCCTTGTCCAGCCTTATCACTGTCCGATTCGGATCACACGTTACCCGCCATTTGGAAGACGGGCAGATACATGATGACCACGATGCTTCCGACCAGAATTCCCATGATTAATAGAAGCATGGGCTCAATCCAAGTGGTCAATTGAGTCAGCCGAAGATCGAGGTCGGCCTCGTAAAATTCCGCTACGTCGTGCATCATCACCTCTAAAGATCCGGTCTCCTCCCCGACCGACAACATCTCAATGGCAAGCTTTGGAAACACTTTCGGACGATCAAGCGCCGCTGCAAGCGTCGTCCCTTCGCGGATTTCGTCGACCGCATCGGTCAATCCTCCCGCAATGTATCGATTCGACACCGCGCTCTTCGTAATATGCAGTGCCTCGACAAGCGGAGTGCCGCCGGCCAAAATCGTCCCAAGCGTCCGGGCCAACTGAATCGTGTGATGCTTGATGAGCAGGGATCCGAACACGGGAATTCGCAACAGCAGCCGGTCGACGGCGAGACGGCCGTGAGGGGTGGCGTAGTAGGCGCGTGCGCTGAGCAAGAGAGTGATCAACAAGGCCAGGGCCGGCACCACGTACATGTTGGCGGTGGTAGCGGCGTCGATCAGCAACTGGGTGACGACGGGCAGCGACTTGGCGCTCTCGGCATAGACGGAGATGAACGTCGGCATGACATAGGTCAGCAGGAAACCGATGACCGCGACGCCTGTCAGGACGAGAAATGCCGGATATGCGAGCGCCTTGGCAATCTTGTGCCGCACTCCGATCATCAACTTCAGATAGGCGATGAACCGCTTGAGCACCTCCGCCAAATTTCCCGACTGCTCTCCCGCCCGGACCGTGGCAACATAGAGATCCGAGAAATATCCCGAATGCCGGCTCAGCGCTTCCGATGCCGAGGCACCGCCGCGAATGTCTTGGCGGACCATACGCAGCGCCTGCTGAAATCCCTCATGCCGAGCGCGCTCAATCAGCAGATCCCATACACGGAGGACCGGAAGACCGGCTTTCACCAACGCCAGCAATTCCTGGTTGAAGATCAAAAATTCTCCGAGTGGAAGCCCGCGAAAGGCGGCGAGGTCCAACACCGGCCGGGCAGGCGCCAGACCTCGTCGTTTCAACTGGAAAATCAGAAATCCCTGGCTCTCCAGTTTGGCCCGAACGACCGGCTCCTCGTCGCCTTCGATTTGGCCTTCGAGCGTTGACCCGTCAGGACGCGCGACTCTGTACGCGAAGACCGCCATGAATGGCCTACAATGGATCGGGAATGAACCGCAGTCGACTTATTGATTGGTGTCCGTCGATGAATCGGTCAGCGCGCGATTCTCCGAGAGCAACAAGACTTGGCCTACTTCAATCTGGTTATCGGTCACATGGTTGAGCGAACGCAGCCGATTAAGGCCGATCCGATATGTGCGCGCCAGGCTCCACAGCGTGTCGCCGGGCTGCACAATAATTTCTCGCACCGGCAACTGCCGGCTCATCGATGCGGCAGCGGCGGCCCGTCTGCCCGGCAGGGGGTTCACCGCCGGCGTCGCAGCGGCTCCAGGCGTGCCGAACGACCATGAAAAGGCGGCCCCTGTCGGCACCGGCGTACCCGGTGGGTCGATCATTGGCGGCGTTCCCGGCTTGGCGGCTTTTCTTTGTAGTTGGCGCATCTGACTGTGCAGTTGGGTGCTGCTACGGAACACGCGCTCGCGCTCGGCCCGCGCCGCCAACAACTCTTCGCGCTGCACTTCGATCACGTGGCGCGCTTCAGTCACCCGGCGTTCGGCCTCCCGGGCGCGCCCCTCCAACTGGGCGCGTGCGACCTGGGCATCAGCCAATTCCTGACGCCGGGACTCGAGTTCGGCGCGCACTTCGGCGAGGCTGCGTTGAGCATCCCGCACCTGAGTTCTAAGCGTATCGAGCGTGAGTTGGAGATCGACGATTTCCGGCTCGACGATTGGCTCCAACTCGCCGCAACCACCGCCGGTGAACGCCACGATGCCGAGCGCACAAAGCATCATCGCTCGGATGGCGCTCTGACATCCGCGCGATTTCGAGTGACGATCAGAGACGAGTATCTGCATGCTTACCAACGATTGTACGGGGTCCCATTCGTGCCGACGAATTCCGAACCCGAAAATACGTCAAAGATGCCGCCTTCCACGGCATCGGTGATTTCCTGCCAACTCGTCGCCGAATTCGTGAACGGATCCTTCGGAATCGCGCGAAGATAGCCGGCGCCAACCAGCGCCTGCAGTGAGGACGGATACTTCCCCTGGTCGGCCCGGTGCTGGTCCAGCACATCACGAAGCGTAAACAAGTCCTGCCGCAATGCCGCTTCCCTGGCTTTGAGCACGGAGGCCTGATAGCTCGGCGCAGCCAGGGTGGCCAGAATGCCGACGATCGAGACGACGATCATAAGCTCGATCAAGGTGAATCCGTCTGCGCCTGCAAGACGGAACTTACCAATCGCGGTACTTGGTTCCATCTAACGCCGTTTCCTCACTCGCCGTCATGACATCGTAGACGTCGTCCCCACACCAACTGGACGTATTGGGCGCATCCTTATAGCAGCGGAATTGCCAATCCGCCTTGCCGGTCATCGGATCAAGCGGCAGGCTTCGAAGGTATCGCCTCATCGGCGTTCCGCGAACCGTCGCTTCTTCACTGGTCATTTTGATTCCCAACAGCATCTGCAGCGATCTGGGATATCCGTAAACACTTGTGACGTCCTTGCACGACAGCTTGTTTTTGACGCACAACGGACCGATGAGGGCGTCGCCGTCTCGATTCCATTCCAATTTGAAGGTATCGATCGCCGCTCGCATGATTCTTAAATGCTGGCGCAACTCAATTTCATGCGATCTCTTCGCAGAGACCCGGGTCAACGGAAATGCAACCGAAGCCAGCACCATCACGATGGTCATCGTGACGAGCAGCTCGAGAAGCGTGACTCCTCCTTCTCTCACCGCACCCTCACAATCCCTTTCCCGTCAGGCGGCCCGCCGGCCGCGACTTCTCCGTCTGAATTGGCGAGCGCAACACGGATCGGAGACACTCCCGGCGCCTTCGCCAGGAATCTCGCGGTCACCTTTCTCGCTCCTGTTGACCCGTGCGGGGCAGAGGCCTTTACACGGAAGGCGACGAAGGCCTCGGCCACAGCCGATGCCGCGGAGTCTCCGGGATCCATATGAATGACATCGGCATCCGTCAAGGCCCTAAAATCCAATACGCTCGAGTCGTACTGCAGCTGGAATATGCCTTCTTTGTCAGGCCGTAACCGTTCGTCGTGAATGGCGATCTTCACTTCCTTCCCCACTTCGACGACTGAGTCGTTCGGCAACACCGAGGCGACCGGACCGACGGTGAGCATCCGGGCCAGCGAAGCGGACGGCGCCTTTGCTGCAGCAGGCGCCGAAAGGCCCGCCGCGGGTTGCGTCGACGAGAAGGTGGCAGTCTTGACCTTGCTCGACGCCGTCTTCGGCTGAGCCGTGAACATCTTCGTATTCGAATACGTGGAGTCCGTTCCGGACCAGAACGCCTGCCGGCTCAAGCTGGGCGGCGTCATGGCCTGGACGATGTGCGGCGTGAGCGTCAGGATCACTTCGGTCGTGACCCGCTGCGTTTTGAACGAGCTGATCAGATTGCCGATGAACGGAAGATCGCCGACCCAGGGAATCGTGACGCGCGTCCTGCGATCCTCTTCTTGGAGCAGTCCGCCCAACACGATCGTCTCGCCGTCCCTGACGTTCAGCATCGTTTCGGCTGTGCGGTTGCCGAATTTAAACTGGGTAATCGGCGGATTCGCTTGTAAGACGACGGGTTCGCCAAGGCGGATGACTTCGATTTTCATCTTCAGAGAAAGCTCATTTCCGAGATGAATCGCCGGCTCTACGGTCAATTTGACGCCGGTGTCGCGAAATTCGATGGAGGTCACCGTAGAAGTAGTCGGCACGGCGCCGGTAGCGGCTTGGCCGGGAAGAACGTTTGTCGTCGATAACAGGATGGGCTGCTTGTCGCCGATGTTGATCTCCGCCTTTTTGTTGTTGACCACGCGTACCTTCGGCGCGGCCAGTGTCTTGGCATCGGTGATCTGCTTGAAGAAATCGAGCTGCACGTTCGTCGGCAACTTGAACAGATAATTGGCCTGATCGAGGCCCGCCAATTGCTGCATCGAGAACTGCTGGGCGATATCGCCCGCGATCGTGCCCGCAAAACCAGGCGGCACCAACGCCGCAGCGACCTGCTTCGGATATGTCAGCCCGTAAGTCTGATCGACCGTCCGATCGACCTCCAACACTTCGACATCGAAGAGCACTTCAGAATCCAGGCGATCGTTGGCCAGGATGATTTTCTCGGCCATGTCGAGCTTTTCCGGCTGATCGCGGATTACAATCGTGTTGAGCTGCTCGTTGGCATGCATCCGCTTGGAATCCAACATTCCCTTGAGCAGGGCCAGCATATCCTTCGCCTTGGCATTAGAGAGATAAAAGGTTCGGATCATGAGATCTTGATATTGCTCCTGCTTCTGACGCGTGTTGGGACTGACGATCATGACGCCAGGCGAAACCACGCGCGAAAATAAATTGTTGCTGTTGAGGATCAGATTGAGCGCGTCGTCGAAGGGCGTGTCCTCGATGGCAATCGTGACGGGGTCGTTGCGGACGTCCCGGTCGAAGATTAGGTTCACACCTCCAGCCTTTCCGAGGCCCTCGAGCACTTCTTTGAGTCCCGCGTTCCGAAAACGCAGCGTGATGGGCTGCTTGCGCTGATCGTCGCGGTCCTTGGCCTGCTGATCCTCCGTCAGCTTGGAAATTCCCTCGAGTGGCTCTGCGAACGTCGGGTCAAGCTCGGCCGATCTTGCGTAGCCCTCCATGGCCTCATCGACACGGCCCATCTGAGCCAGACGGTCGGCTTCGCGGAAATGCTCTCTCGCTTCCTTCAGACGCAAGGCTTCGGCGAGTCCGGCCTGATGCTCTGGATTGGACGGCTCAATCGACAGCGCCCGCTTAAAATGTTCGACCGCAAGGTCGAGATGGTGCTCCTTCAGGGCGTTTCGACCCCGTTCATGGTACTGAGCCGCGGCGCGCTCACGGGCGAGATTGAATTTCTCCTGCAACGCCGTGTCAAACGGCGCCTCCTTCAACGCCTGGCGATAGGCCATCGTGGCCTCTTCCCATTTGCCTGCGGCCAAGTGCTGGTCTCCCCGCTTCACATCGTTGGACTCGAAATACGCGCAGCCTGCGAGCAGCGTGACACTGGCGAACACGAACACGGAAGCCGCCTGACAGAAGAGAGTGCCCACTCGGATCAACTGCATCCTCATCCCGTTTTCAATGTGAACTGCCGGAACGATGGCGCAAAAACAGGTTCCCGAACGCGAGTCTACATCAGGCACGCGCCATTCAATAAAGAAAAGCGAAAACCTGCAGGGCAGACAATGGGGAGCAGAGCCAGTGACAGAAAAGCGGGATCTTAATGAAGATGCAGACGGTCGAAGGCAATCGAGGACCGAGGACCTAGAGACGCCAATAGGCAATATCTGGAGGGAGAGCGCTGCCGTCCAAAATACTCTTGACGTCGATCATCACCCCTCGTTGGCCGCTGCGCAGCAGAGTGATGATTTTCTGCTGGCCCATCTCGACATAGGCCCGATGCGCGACGGCCAACACGATGCCGTCCATGTCTTTGAGATCGGACCACTTGGTGAGTTCGAGGCCGTATTCCGCGAGGGCTTCGTCGGATTCGGCGAGCGGATCATGCACCAGCACTTGGACGCCGTATTCCTGCAATTCCTTGATGATGTCCGGAACCCTGCTGTTGCGTAGATCAGGCACGTTCTCTTTAAACGTCAAGCCGAGCACGACGACCTTCAACTGATTGACCGGACGGCCAAGCTGGCCCAGCCGTTTCATCGTCTGCTCTGCCACAAATTTGCCCATACCGTTATTGATGCGGCGTCCGGCCAGAATCACTTGCGGATGATAGCCAACCGATTCCGCCTTGTGCGTCAAATAATAGGGATCGACGCCGATACAGTGGCCTCCTACCAATCCAGGCGAAAACCTCAGGAAGTTCCATTTCGTGCCCGCCGCCTCCAGGACCCCTTTGGTGTCGATGCCGAGGCGGTGGAAGATGAGCGCGAGTTCATTCATCAGCGCGATGTTCAGGTCGCGTTGGGTGTTCTCGATCACCTTCGCCGCTTCGGCCACTTTGATGCTCGACGCCCGATGCACGCCGGCCTTGACGACCTTCCCGTATGTCGCCGCGACAATCTCGAGAGATTCCGCGTCTTGCGCCGAGACAACCTTGACGATCTTTTCGAGCGTGTGCTCTTTGTCGCCTGGATTGATGCGCTCAGGTGAGTATCCGACCTTAAAATCCGTCCCCGCTTTGAGTCCTGAGCTTTTCTCGAGAATCGGAAGACAGACTTCTTCGGTGACTCCGGGATAAACGGTGGACTCATACACCACGATCGTACCGGGCGCCAGATGTTTTCCAATGAGCTCGGATGAGACACGAAGCGCTTTCAGGTCCGGCTGCAACGCTTCGTTGATCGGTGTGGGAACTGCGACGATGATGAAATCGGCATTCTTGAGCGCGGCAGGGTCCGCAGTGTAGTGCACCTGCGAAGACTTCAACTCCGCCGCCGAAACTTCGCCGGTGCGATCGAATCCTCCCTGCAATTCCTCGATTTTTGCCTTGTTGATGTCAAAGCCGATGGTTCGATTGTGCTTGCCGAAGGAAACGGCGATAGGAAGACCAACATAACCGAGTCCTACCACTGCGACCATCCGTTCTTTCATGTTTCCTCGCGCAGATTGCTCTCACAATCCTTGTGGAATTTTTGACAGAATGGCAGAAGGTGCGGCTGACGTCAATAAAGTCACACTTTATGCTGGACAACCGCGACTAGGTTGCAAGAACCAGCAACCACTTGTCATTAGCGGCCAAATACTAAAGTAAATGTTTATCTGTTCAGGAATTCCACCCTCTGTCTCTCGGTGGAGTCGAGTTGGGGACGCTGCATTTTTTGTCACTTAACGCCGCAGCATTCGAATTCCGCCTTGAGAAACGTTGGCTTCCATCCATTTCCCATCAATGCCGCCTAAGGGCACTGGACTTGCTCATTTGCACCGCAGGCTCACCAGAAGCGTGTGTCATCGTATGGAGGAGCCATGCAGCAGATGCTATCGCCAAGATGCTTGACGGAACGTCTTCAGCCGTTTGCCGCGTTCGCGGGGGTGATGCTGCTTGTGTTCGGAGCCCCTTCTATCTCCGCGTTGGCGGAACCGTTGGTGGCGTTAGGGCAGGAAAAGGCCCAGCTTTCGAATAACACGACGACGAAAAGTTCCACAACCTCGAAGGACCAGGTCCAGATACGGAAGCCGCACAAGCTGATCAGAAAGTCGGCGCCGCTCGTTTCAGTTCAACCTGACACGACGTCTGGTACCCTCTCCACCACTCTCAGCACGGCTGCGACGCCCGTGCAAGGGACCACGACTCAGAGTCAGAGCAAAGATTCAGCACCGCTGACTTCAACGACCGCGCCGGCTCCAGCTCCGGCAACAACAACGTCGATCGCCACGACGTCACCGTCGACATCCCTGTCATTTGCCGGCGCAACGTCGTCCTCACCATCGTCTAGTTCGTCACCAGTCTCTGCCGTGGCGGCGCCTGGATCATCCACCCAGGGAAGTACTACCGACAGTGGACGCGGGATGAAAAAGCTGTCCACGGCCATGCCAGGCTTGACCCAGTTGCTGACGCCGACGACGTCCGCGGTGACAACTTCCACTCCGACAACGCCGATGATCGCCCGGAATCCGGTCTCGATGTCATTCTCGGCCGTGCAAGGCGGCGCGAATCCGTCCAGCCAGATTGTCACCGTCAGCAACAGCGGTACAGGAACGCTGAGCTGGACGGCGACGTCTTCAGCCGCCTGGTTGACGATTAATGGAGCCGCCGCTGCCTCAGGAACGGACGCGGGATCGCTTTCCATTGGCGCGAATATCGGCGGCCTTTCGATCGGCACCTATACTGGCAACGTCACGATCGCAGCCGCCGGAGCCACAAACACGCCTCAGTCCATCGCCGTCACGCTGTCGGTCACTGCGGCGCCTACTCCAACGATCGGTCTGAGCGCGACGAACCTGTCATTCGGCGGAGTACAAGGCGGCAGCAATCCAAGCGCTCAAACACTGACGATCACCAATACGGGCGCCGGGACGCTGAACTGGTCGATCTCCGAAAACGCGCCTTGGTTGACGCCCAGCGTCCTGAGCGGGACCGGTGCGGGCTCAGTGACATTTTCGATCAATATCACTGGAATGTCGGCGGGGACGTATACGACGCCTGTCACAGTTGCGGCGACGGGTGCGACCAACGCGCCGCAAACCGTGACGGTGACCCTTACGGTGAGCGCCCCGTTGATTCCGACCATTGCGTTGGCACCCACGAGCCTCACGTTTTCTGCCAGTCAGGGCGGAAACAACCCCTCGGCGCAAACGGTCAACATCAGCAATTCGGGCACAGGAACGCTTACCTGGAATGCCTCGAGCGCGGCCTCATGGCTCTCGGTTTCTCCCGCCACGGGAACGGGCACCGGTTCGCTCAATGCATCGGCTAATGTGAACGGGCTTTCAGCGGGAACCTACACGACGGCGATTACCGTTACGGGAACGGGGGCGACAAATTCGCCGCAGACGATCCCCGTCTCGTTCACCGTGGCTGCCCCGGCAGCGACGTTGACGCTTGGGGCTTCAAGCCTGACCTTTACGGCGACGCAAGGCGCCGGGAATCCCGCGGCTCAATCGCTGTCGATCACCTCGAACGTCGCCTGGAGCGTGTCCGACTCCACGAGCTGGCTGACCGTTAGTCCCGCCAGCGGCTCCAATAACGGAAGCGTCACCGTGAGCGTCGATACGACCACCGCGACGGTCGGCACCAATACGGGCATGATCACCGTCACCGGCGGGGGGCTGACCCGCACAATCAACGTCACGCTCACATTGGCGGCGGCGCCGATCACGTTGAACGTAAGTCCCAGCAGCATGACTTTCACTGCAACTCAGGGCGCCGCGAATCCGGCGAATCAAACGCTCGCGGTCACCTCGAACACGAGTTGGAGCGTCAGTGATAATGCCAGTTGGATGACGGTGAGTCCGACGTCGTCTTCGAACAACGGCAGCATTACAGTCAGCGTGAATACGTCAACTGCGTCGGTAGGTACGAACAGCGCTACCATTACATTGACAGGTGGCGGGATCACAAAGACGGTCGGCGTCACGCTGACTCTGAACGCGCCGTCGACGTCGTCCGCCACGCTGACATGGACGCCCAATACGGAAGCCGACCTTGCCTCTTATAAAATCTATGTGTCCACGACGTCGGGCGTCTATGGGGCACCGATTGCTACAATCCCGGCCGGGACCGTCACTTACACCGTGACTGGATTGAGCACCGGGAACACATACTTCTTCACAGTCACGGCGGTCGACACATCGAACAACGAAAGCGTGCACTCTAATGAGGTCAGTAAGAGCATTTTCTGAGCGTCAGCCGGTTGAGGATGCACCTTATAGAGACTGGCGCTCGACCGATATCAGAATCGACGCCCGGCCTTGATTCCTTGAGCATCGGCGTCCTTCGCTTTTGCGTGTACTGACAGAGAATTCATGTAAGTCGAATGCCGTTGACTAACGGCGACCCCCGTCGGATAATCCCCGCCAGAACACCTCAGTCTTTCCGCTGATCCACCTCTGAAAAGGACCTGATCATGTTCGCTCATGCATTGATTGCTTTCATCTTGTGCCTTGTTCTCTTGCCGGGCATTGGATGTGATTCGTCGTCGCCCGAGGCGAAGAAGGCCAAACATCAAGAACGCGCCAAGGCATATGTGGAAAAAGGTCAATATCAAGAAGCGCTAATCGAGTATCAGAATGCCGCGCAAGCTGACCCCAAGGATGCCAATTTGTACTATCAAATGGCGCTACTCCATTTGAAGCTGGGCCAAGCCTCTCATCTCCAGGCGGCCTTCGCCGAACTGACGCGTTCGGTACAGCTTGACAAACATAACCAAGACGCTCAGCTCAAATTAGGAGAACTGTACTTACTCGGCAACGAGCCAGCGAGGGCTCGTGAACAGGCGGACATTGTCTTAGTGTCCGCCCCTCAGAGTCAGGAAGGATTGGTTCTTAAAGGACGCAGTCTCGTCAATGAAAAGCGCCATCAAGAAGCCATCGCGGAACTGAAGAAAGCCATCGAACTTAATCCCAAAAATATACACGTATATGTCGAGTTGGCCCGCGCCTATTTCGCCGCAAACGACCCGAGCTCGGCTGAGGCTACGCTCAAAGAAGCGTTGAAAATCGAGCCTAACTCCAAGGAAATCTTGCCTGCATTGGGCGATTTTTATGTCTCCACTGGCAAACCCGATCAAGCAGAGACCATTTACAAGCAAGTACTTGAGATCGCACCGGAAAACGAAGATACCTATCTTCGACTCGCCGCTTTATACCAACGGTACAACAAGCCGGCCGAGGCGGAAGCTTCGCTACAGAAGCTAGCCGCGCTCAAGCCTCAGGACGAGAAGCCGCACATTTATCTTGGAGATTTCTTCAGATGGGTTGGTGAACCTGACAAGGCCCTTGCGAGTTATCGACGAGCGACGCAAGTCAATCCGAGTTCAATCGCAGCTCGCGACATGCTGATCTCGCAATATCTCGACATGGGAAACACGAGCGAGGCGGAGACAAAGGTTAAAGCAATTCTAGAGAAGAATAACCGGGATCTGAGCGGGCGTTTCTTCGAAGGAAGGATCCGCCTCGCCAAAGGAAATGCGGACGACGCCATTTCCCTCTTCCAGGGGGTAATAAAGGATGAGCCGAAATCTTCCTTAGCGCATCATTTCCTCGGCATTGCGTTCTTGCAAAAGCGCCAAATCGGTCAGGCTCGCGCAGCCTTAGTGGAAGCGGTCAAGTTGAATCCAAACGACGGTAACTCCCGCACGGCCCTGGCTCGACTGTATTTGGCGGAAGGTTCGGCGGACCTTGCCATCGAGCAGGCCCAAGCAGCCATCCAGATCAATCCCCGGAATGTGCAAGCCGCGATTGCTTCCGGCGATGCGTATTTGGTCAAGCGAGACTTCGCCAAGAGCCGGCAACTTTTCGAGATTGTGTCACAGGCTCTGCCCAACGATCCGATCGGTCCCTACAGGCTAGGTCTGATCGCTCGTGCCGAGAAAAATGACGCCAAGGCGTTGGCTTACTTCGAGGAAGCACTCGTTCGAAAGCCGGCAGCTATTGAACCGATCATGCAAATAGCCATGGTCAAGGTCGCCCAAGGCAAGCCGAAAGAAGCTCGGGAGCGTGTGACCAAGCAGCTTGAGGCTTCTCCGAATAACCCCCAGCTCTACATCCTCTTGGGCCAACTCTGGTTTGAGGCGAAGGACCCTGCAGAGGCGGAGACCGCGTTCAAAAAGGCGATCGAACTAGATCATGCATCATTATCTGCCTATATGGGCCTGGGCCAGATTTATCAGCAGGCCGGCAAAACTGATCAAGCCATAAAAGAATACGAAGCTGTGCTCGCCAAGGATCCTAATGAGGTTAGGGCGAACATGTTGCTTGGACTGATCCACGAGGGGCGAAGAGAATACGACAAGGCTCAGAACCGCTATGAGACCATTCTAAAACTGAACCCGAAGTTTGCACCCGCCGGCAATAACCTGGCATGGATTATGGCCGAACAGGGCGGCAACCTCGACGTCGCTCTCTCGTATGCACAGACAGCACGAGAGCAGCAGCCTGATAATCCCAACATCGCTGACACTCTCGGATGGATCTATTACAAAAAGAATGCATATCTTTTGGCCACGAATCTCCTCAAGGAGGCGGCCGAGAAACTTACTGCCGAACCGGTTGTGCAGTATCACTACGGGATGGCGCTGCAGAAGAATGGTGATAAGCCAGGAGCAAAGAAGGCGCTTCAGACCGCCTTAAAGCTGAATCCATCTTTCCCTGGAGCGGATGACGCGAGAAAGGCGCTCCAGGCTCTCTGAGCATCAAGGCTAGTATAAGCGTCGCATACATGTGAAAGACCGCTTTGGGACATCGAGAGCCAGCACCCTTCTAAACCTTGCCTCGTCATCGCCGCTGTAAGCGCTTTAATCGAGTCAATACTATGCGATTGGCCTTGGCCGCTATCGTGCGGCCTCTGAAGAACTCGTGTGACAGGAAGATTGCGAGCGACAACTGAGGGGCAGCAATAAAAAGGCCGGGCGATCGAGTGATCGCCCGGCCCGTTGTTCTCCTACGATGGAGTCGGTTTACGCCCGGCCCTTTTTCATTCTCCAGATGCCCAAGCCCGTCAAACCGGCACCCAAGAGAAGAAGTGATGTTGGTTCCGGGGTATTCGTAAATGTCGTCCCGTACGTGAACTGAAAGGTGCTCACGCGTGTGTCAGCCGTAAAGTTGCCCGC